>CAZTJO010000072.1:0-2526 GCA_964614095.1 uncultured Acidimicrobiia bacterium | reverse complement strand
ATGGGGACTGTCTTGACGGTTCCTGTTGCATAAAGTGGCTTCTGATAATAATTCATACCATTTCAGGAGGGGCTTTATGAAAAAAGACTATGCGGACCTTGACCAAGAGGTCGCCCTGTTCCGATTCGGGGTGATTGCTGACCTGGTGCATCTGCCGCCTGGAACCAAAGGGCTTTACGGCAAGCTCAGGGAAAAGGCCGGCAAAGAATACGTCATTCCCGGTTCACGCCGTACGGCAGTAGCCCAGGAGACTATTCGGGACTGGCTGAAAAAGTACAGACAGGGAGGCTTTGACGCCCTGCTGCCTAAAAGCCGCACCGACATGGGCAAACCAAGGAAACTACCCCGTAAGGTTTCCGACCTGTTGCTGGCTGCCAAAGAGGAAGATCCTGATCTGACCGTGCCCCTGGTGATTAAAAAGGTCAGGGAGTCAGGCCGGGTGCCAGATGATATCCGCATGCCGCAGTCCACGGTATACAAACTGCTGGCACGCAACGGGCTGATGCGCAAGAAAAACGAACCGGCAAAGGATCACCGGCGTTTTTCCTACCAGTATGCCGGAGACCTGTTCATGAGTGATGTCATGCACGGCCCGGCAGTAAAAACAAAAGGGAACAGGAAACGCAAGACATACCTCATCGCCTTTATAGACGATGCCACAAGGGTTATCCCCTATGCAGCCTTTGCCCATTCTGAAAGCACTGCCGCCTTCATGCCGGTTTTCAAGCAGGCGGTCATGCGCAGGGGAATCCCCCAGAGGCTGTTTGTGGATAACGGCTCTGCCTTCCGTTCCCGGCATCTCACCCTGGTCTGCGCAAAACTTGGCATCACCCTGATCCATTCAAGGCCATATTTTCCTCAGGGAAAGGGAAAAATCGAAAGATGGTTCAGGACAGTACGGCTGCAGTTTCTGCCAACCCTTACAGACAAAGACAAGAACAGCCTGGAAGCTATCAACCGGGCCTTGTGGGCCTATATAGAAACTGAGTACCACCGTGCTCTGCACCGCATACTGGGAGAATCGCCCCTTGAGCGCTGGGCAAGGACAGGAGAGCGTGTCCGTTATCCTGAGCCGGGTGTTGACCTGGATGATCTCTTTCTGTTCGAGACTAAACGCAAGGTCATGAAGGATCGTACTATCAGCCTCAACGGCATGGTGTACGAAGTTGACGCAGCCCTGGTGGGTGAAACAGTTACTTTGCGCTATGATCCCGGCAACCAGGGTAAAACAGTTGAAGTCTGCCACAAGGGGCGTCATGTCCAGCACGCCCAGATCCTTGACACCTATGCCAACTGTTTTGTGAAACGGCATTGTCCATCAGGGACAATACAGGAAGTGGAGGACAAAGCTGAGAACGTCCTGAAACAGCCCTCTTTGCCACCACAGCCTGTGGACTTCAGCAAGATCACCAGGAACATGGGAGGGAAAGAGGATGTATAGGAAAACATACGCTCTGACCAGGCACCCCTTTGAAAAAGATCTGGCTCCGGATGAATTTTTCGCCTCACATGCAGCAAGCGAACTGGAGGCCAGGGTCAACTATTTGCTACAACTACGTGGCATTGGGCTTGTTACCGGTGAGGTGGGCAGCGGCAAGACCTGCATCTGCAGAAAAGTGGCATCGTCTCTTCATGCCGGCCTGTACAAGGTCTTTTATGTCTCCCTGACCACGGGCACTGTTGCTGACATATACAAATCAATCGCCTGGGAAATGGGCCTGAGTACTGAGCGCAGCCTGGCCGCTCTCTATCGTTCCATTCAGCAGGAGGTGAACCGGCTCTGCCTGGAATCAAAAATCAGACCGGCGCTCATTATTGATGAGGCCCAGTATCTCAGGAATGAAGTCCTCGAAAACCTGCGGCTTTTGACCAACTATGAGATGGACTCGCAGAACAGGCTTTGCATGCTCTTTGTGGGACAGGCTGAGCTCAGAAGACGGCTTGCAATGTCGGTCCATGAACCACTGGCCCAGCGGCTGGTGGTGCGGTATCACATCTCAGGCCTGACAAAATATGAACTGCCTGAGTATCTTCAGCACAGGCTGCGGTTAGCCGGAACCGAAATGGAACTCTTTAGTCCGCAGGCCATTGAGGCCATATTCCAGGCCACCAACGGCCTGCCACGGAAAGTGAACCTCCTTGCTCATCTTGCCCTTAATATTGCAGCCCTGGAAAATGCACAATCCATAACCGGTGAGCACATAATGACAGCGGTAGAGGAAATGGGATAACCTATTTTTTCATAAGGTTCCGGTGAAACGGAGGTGAGCTCTGCTGAGGAGCAACTTACCAAGGGATAGCCGGATGAGGGCGGAGAATATCGCCGTCGGGGAAGTCTTCGGGCTTCCCCTTTTTATCTATTCTCTGTTCTCTCTATGCCTCAAAAAACCCTGGGGTTTGGGGCGAAGCCCCAAGTACAATGTCAATGATCAGCTTCCAGTGTAGGTGGATGTATTAGAAAGATTGCAGAAGCACCACCGTATTTTAATGTGATTAATTTATGGTGAAATAACGTGGAAGACAACA
>CAZTJO010000071.1:0-2621 GCA_964614095.1 uncultured Acidimicrobiia bacterium | reverse complement strand
TCCTGATCTGCCAAGGAGGTTCCGGCATCGCCGTTCCCGCAGGCAGCAGTGAAAAAGGCGACGGCCCAGGCGATCGCAGCTAGGCGGCCGTGCATGGATCGTCCCCTTCTGCTGGGGCCGGCAAAGAGAGTCCAGAATTCAGGTGTCAGAGTCGGTACTGCACGATCTGAATTCTGGACTCTGCATTCTGTGTTCCTACGGGAACCACATCCCGGTGATCTCGGTGACCTCGCAGGCTTCGATGGTCACCCACCACATCTGCGAATTGGATCCCGGCACGAGCCCGTCCCAGCGGGCATTCTGGCCCACCTCGACGTCGGCGGCGATCCATCCGGCGAAGGTGGACAGGCTGTGGGCGACCAGCTCGTCGGGCCCACACCAGATCTGCGGCGGGAAATCACCGCTCATGTCCTCGGGACAGGCCTGGATCAGGACATCGTCGGCAATGGGAAGGCGGATCACCGTCAGATCGTCGTTCAGCCATTCGTACTCGGTGTCGGCCGGGCCGATCCAGTGGTAGACCACCGGGTCAAAACGCAGGATCTGGCCGAGGGCGTCGGCCCCGTGGATGAAGGCGGCGGGCATGTCGTTGCCGGGGCAGGCACAGGGCAGTCCCGGCGACGCCGAGCACGGAGTAGGCGTGATGAACCAACCGGCCACCCAGCCGACACCATCGCCGTACTCGATCTGGCTCCAGGTTCGGTCCTCGTCGTCGCTGGAAGTGCGGCCGGTGGTGACGACGCCGACCGCATCGTGGGGCAGAGACCCGATCTTGGGGTAGTCACCGCCGGGACCGGACCGAACGTTAAGGCGGTCGGTGCACTCCGTGTCGATCACACAGGCCTCCCCGGGATCGTCCTCAAAGCACTCACCCGGGGTGAGCAGCCACGACGCCACCCAGCCGGTGGCGTCTTCGTGGGTCACATGCACCCATATCTGATCGTCGTCGTCGTAGGCGCCGAAGCCGGTGGCGGCAACGCCGGCGGCTTCGTGGGCCAGTGTTCCGACGATGGTGAAGTCGGCGCCGGGCCCTTCTCGTACGTTGAGGACGTCGTCGGCGGCGTGCTCGATGACACAGTGGTCGACCGCGTCTACGGCAAAGGTGTCGAAGGGGAACGAGAGTGTGGTTGTGGTGAGGAGGGTGGTGGGCGCTTCGGTCGATGTGACCTCTTCCGCGGTTGTAGATGTTGTCGATGCGGCTGTGGTTTCTGCTGCGTCGTCTCCGCAGGCGGCGGCCAGGAGAGCGACGGCGAGTACAAGTGTTCCTAGGTGACGTGCCATCGGCGACCTCCTTGAGAAGGCTGTGGGTCTCAGCGTAAAGCTGCTACGGCGGCGATTGGGGTGTTTGTGAGGCGTGAGAGTCCAGAGTTCAGATTTCAGAGTCGGTGTTGCACGATCTGAACGCTGAATTCTGGACTCTGCGAGGGCCAAGACCTGGCGGTCCTGGCCCTCGCTACTGTGACCCGATGCGCCGACGCATCTGGATTGCCATCCTCATCTCCAGCCTGGGCTGGGGCACCGGGGGAGTGGCGACCCGGGCGGCCTTTGACCAGGCGGTGCCGCCCTACGCGTTGGTGTTCCTCAGAACGGTGATCGCCGTGGTGGTGGCCGCCGTCGTGATCCTCGGTCTGCGCCGGCGCCGGGTGTCGATGGATTCGGTGACGCTGCGCGTTGGGGCCGTAGCCGGGGTGGCGAACATCGGGCTGCCCCTCATCTTTTTCACCCTGGCCTACCAACACGCTTCGGCCGGGTTTGTCGGGCTGCTGACGGCCCTCATCCCCGTGGTCACTGCGGTGATGGCACACTTCTGGCTGCCCGACGAGTCGCTGAGCGTCTCCAGGATCATCGGCCTGCTGATCGCTCTGGGTGGCGTGGCCGTGCTCCTGCTGTCGGGAGACAGCGGTCTGGCCGAGGGGGGCCGCCCGCTGCTGGCGGCTGCGCTGACTCTGGTGGGCGTTGTGCTGGTGTCGGCGGCCGGGGTCTACGCCAAACGTTATGCCGATCGCTACGAGCCCCTGGATGTCACCGGGCTCCAGTTTGTGGTCGGGGCCGTGGTCATCGCCATCGGCATGGGCGCCTTGGAGGGAGCACCGGGCGGCCAGACCGTGTCGGCATGGTGGCTGCTGCTGTACCTGGGGCTGATGTCCACCTTCATCCCGTTTGCCCTCTACTACTGGATGCTTCGTTTTGTCTCGGCGACGTATGCCGTGATCCCCGGGTACCTCATCCCGTTCTTCGCCGTGCTCAGCGGAGTTTTGCTGCTCGACGAGCGAGTGGGCGTCGGCATCGTCGTTGGCGGCGTGCTCATCCTCATCGGAGTGATCATCACCGAGCGAGGAGAGACCGTGCCGGAGGCCGCATAGAGGCGTCTACCCTGTCGGGATGGAGCTGACCGCCCGGTCCTGCGCTCTTCGCCCCTGGGAGTGGGACGACGCCGTCGATATCGTGGCCGCGGCGAACCACCGCGAGGTGGCCCGCAATCTGACCGACGTCTTCCCCTTCCCGTATACCAAGCAGGACGCCGAGGACTGGCTGGCCATCTGCCTGGGTCGCAAGGGCCCTCCCCTCAACTTCGCCGTCATTGTTGACGGCACGGTGGCGGGGGGCATCGGGGGCCACCG
>CAZTJO010000070.1:0-2692 GCA_964614095.1 uncultured Acidimicrobiia bacterium | reverse complement strand
ATCCAATACCTTTGCCTTAACTTCAATGGTGTCTATTTTCGAGGTCTCTCTCAAGATTTTATGTACGTGAATGAAGGCAGGTATGTACGTAACGGTCAGGCTGGCTTCAAATCTAGGACAGGTGTGCCATGAATGGCATCCAATCCCCGCACACGCAGTACGTTACCCTCAATTGCAAGCAGATCGACCTCGCTGACGCCTATCGCGTTAGGTCGGTTGGGGCTGCGTAGGGCAAAAACTCCTCGCCGAGAGCGGCTCTCGTCACCTCGGGGATGCTGTAATAGATTGAAACCCCGAGCAAGATGAAAATCAAAAAGAACCAATACTTTCTGCCCCGGTTCTAGACCCTTCAAACCTTCAGCCAGGGTTGGATCGAGAGCTATTCGGGACTCTGCAGAGCGAATCTTGTCAGGGGCCGCTGGCTCATCAAATTCATTTTCAACGTGACCGATCGCCGTGTAGGTAATGGACTTTTCTCTTCTTGCAGGAATCGGACAGGCATTGGAGAATGTTGCGACCATTACCACATCACCCAGCTCAGAAAGGTGATGGAAGGTGTCTTGTAGGGCAGCGAATATGACCACATCGTCGCCGGCGACCAGAGTACTCATAGTGCCCGGTTCAATGTTCAAGTCGTATGATTGCAAGATCTGAACAGCTTCGTCAATTGCCCGTGATAAGGATGCTTGGCGCAATGGATATAGGCTAACCTGTGCTGTTGTACTTGTCATTTCCTTCCTCAACTTTCAGTTAATGGCGCATCAACCTCTCCGAACTAGTAACCACAACTTAGTAGATACATTCTCAACATAGGAGCTTTTTTTCTCATTGCTTTCGGCCAAACAGGGAAGCATAAGCGACCTTTTTCTCGTGTGGCGTTAAGGATTCGAAGGTGTGTGCACCAATTTCTACTGCCGTGCTTACAATAGTCTCACTGCCATGCCGATGAACCCACCCCACGGCAATGGGAGCGCCCCCGGCCAGAGCGGCCACAAAGTTGTTTGCCAGATAACTCTTAACTCTCTCACACCGGCAGCCCCATGCACTTGGTGTATCAACTCGTGTGGGCTAAAGAAGCGTCCTTGGCTCCATACCGGCCCCCCTTCGTCTCTCAGGCGTTGCCCTAACCTGCTCTGGCGATTCAGCACGCCTAAGATCAAGCCGTTGCGCGCAACACGGAGTACCTCGATCAGGGCGAGCCGAGGATCGACTGTGAACTCCAGGGTGGTGATCATCGCCACCAAGTCAAATGAGTCCGTCCCAAAGGGCAGCGCTACGGTGTTCCCGCGAACATACGGATGATCCCTCGTTCGAATTGCTTCTCGTAGCATTGCCGCTGAGAGATCCAGCCCTATGACCTCCAACCCCAAGTTCGCTAACCAGCGGGTGAAGTGTCCAGTACCACAACCAACCTCCAGAGCGCTCTTTGCTTTGGGGAACGCGGCCAGTAGGCGTTTCAACAGCGCCTTTTCAAGCAGGTCGGCCCGCCGACCTGCTGTACTGTACCAATTCTCATAACCCTCCACAACGGAAGGATCCTCAAAGGGGTTAAAGTATGACGGATCGAGTTTTAGCAACGATCACCTGCCCAACCCAGACCTGGATGAAATTCTCGCCATATTCTTATATGAACATCTTGATTGCCTGATCACCAGTGCAGTGGCATAGGTGTAGTGGCCGAAAAAGGACATCCGTTCAAGAAAATGTGCTAGGACGCACAATGAGCGATACAATCACGGTCTTGAATTCCTATCAGGAAAGGCAAACTGTGATTTTCCCGTATCCCAAAAACCTCGAATGAATCCTTCGCTCATGTTTCCTCCTATGGCTTCCTGAATCAAGTATACAATTATGTAACGGCTTAATCATCACAAGGACTTGCACCCTTGCTGGCAGATTCGATCCAACCATTAAAGGAGAAGTACCTGTTCTTGAAACCCACAAAACTTTGGTCCTGCATGTGAGGGATTCTAATCAGACAGGAGTATTCGAGTCGCCTTTCCTAGGTTCATGAGCGGTGCAGTTCGGGTGCAGTTTACACACTAGCCCATGGAAAGTACAGACAGCCTGGACAATCAGCCCTCTATTTCATGCGGGTTTGTAGAAACTATGCAACTATCTGTAGGCTATGGATGCTATGGATTGGGCCCGTCGCTCCCTCTGTAGACTTGCGTCACACCCCCAACCGCAAATCGATAATGCGATCCAAGAGCATCCGGATAATGTGATTCTGAATCGAATAGCCGATTTGACAATCATCATCCATAAGCTTTCGGAGCGCCTCGGCATTAAGGACCAGCGTCTCGATCTCTGAAAGACAACGAGCGGTCGAGGAATACGCGTAGGGATCAATGAGAGATGAACACCCTAGAATCTCGCCTTCACCGACCGTGTCCACACGTGTCTGGCCCTCTTCGCCGATGTTATACAGGACTTCGACCTTTCCAGCGGCCAGCATGTAGAGTTGCGACCCAGGCTGTCCCTCTTGAAAGAGAATGTGTCTGGGATAAAAGCATTCCTCTCTGACTGATTGGGCAACGGCTTGGCGCTGATCTTCCGTGAGGGCACGGAAACAGGCGTATCGTTTTAGTCTATCTGGATCAGTTGGCATCATTCACCTCCATTTTCTATTACTCATAACGAATTAAGGATTCATGTGGCGCGCAGCCGCCACATAATACAAAGTTGAACC
>CAZTJO010000069.1:0-2813 GCA_964614095.1 uncultured Acidimicrobiia bacterium | reverse complement strand
AGAGCTTGTCGTCGCCGTCTTGGCCGTAGAGCCTGTCGTTGCGTTTGCCACCGCGAAGCACATCGTTGCCGGCTTGGCCGTAGAGCTTGTCGTTGCCGCCGTTTCCGTAGAGGTTGTCGTTGCCGTTTCCGCCGTAGACCGTGTCGCGGCCGCTGCCGCCGTAGAGGTTGTCTGGGCCGCCGTCGCCGTAGAGGAGGTCGCGGCCGCTGCCGCCGCTGAGCGTATCGCGGCCGCTGCCGCCGAGGAGATAGTCGATGCCGGGGCCGCCGTAGAGCTGGTCGTTGCCGGCCTCCCCATAGAGGTCGTCGTCGCCGTTGGCGCCGTCGAGAAAATCAGCGCCGGGGCCGCCGTGCAGCCAGTCGTTGCCGTCGCCGCCGTCGAGAAAATCGTCGCCGCCGCCGGCGTCGATCCAGTCATTGCCGGCGTTGCCGAGGAACAGGTCGCCGCCGTCACCGCTGAACATCCAGTCGCTGCCGTCGCCGCCGAAGATGTTGTTGTTCCCGTTTCCGGCGCAGACGATGTCGTGGCCGCCTTGTGCATACACCGTGTCGTTGCCGCTCAGTGTGACGATGACGTCGTCGCCGGCGGTGCCGTTGATGGTGTCGTCGCCGGTGGTCCCGATGTGGGTGGCGGCGTAGCCGAAGCAGCCCGCCGAGTCGAGGTGGAAGCTGAGCACGCCCGTTTGGCCTATGTAGCCACCGACCTGGATCTGATAGATCACCCCATTGGTGGCCCACAGCACCAACTCCGACTGGAACCCGCCGGTGTCGTCGGCACAGACGACTTCGGTGAGGGTGCTGAGTTGCGTGCCGGTGTAGACGGCGAGCACGGTGTCGAAGCTGCTGCCGAAGGTATCGATGACGATAGGACCGGTGCTGGTAGCGGTGTAGCGGAACCACACCGTCGCGCCCACAGATGGGGGTTGTGGGCAGAGGGTCGGCTGCGGCTCGCCGGCAGCGGTCTGGAAGGTGGCCCCTGATGTGGACAGGCTGATGCTGGCCGGGGCGACCACGGGCCAGGCGTTGAGGAAGTCGTTGTTGACCGGTGTCGCCGAAGCCGCTGAGGCGGGCAGCAGCACAAGAAGCATGGTTAACGTCAGCAGGAGTGCGGCACGACGCAAAAACGACGAGTGGAGACTCAGGCGGGGAGCAGAAGGCACCATAACCCCCTTCCGGTAGTCGCGCCGAGGTTAGCAGTCGGCTACTGCGGGTGGCGGGGCCTTGGTCGGTGCTATCTCAAAACGCCGTCGAGGTAGCGTCTGCGTTGCCTGATGGTCCCGGCAAGGCGGGACGGCGCAGAAACGACGGGAGCGGAGGTGCGCAGGTTTCTTCTTGTGGTGGTTGTGTGTGCCGTGGGTATTTTCGCAGCCGCCTGCGGGGGCGAATCGGTGTTCGCCGCATCGACGACTTCAACTGCCCTGCCGACCTCGACAACCACCACCACCTCGACATCTACAAGCACCACGGTGGAGGCGACCACAACGAGTACCACGGTTGGGGTGACCGCCTCTGTGTTCACCGGCTACACCGATGCCGAGATCGCCTATTTCCGCGAGATCGCGGGCGGGGCTGAATTCAACCCCGACGTTGGCGTGATCCACCGCTGGGACCACGACGTGCGGATCACCGTGCACGGGGATGCCACCGAAGCCGACCTGGTGATGCTTCGGGGAATCGTCGGGGAGCTGAACGTGCTCGTTGAGGATGTCGAGATAGGCATTGTTCCCGCCGGCGGCAATGTCGACCTGCACTTCGCCCCGCAGGAGACGTTCGGCGACATCGAGCCCAACTACATCCCGGGCAACTCGGGCTTCTTCTGGGTGACGTGGAACGCGGAAGGCGCCATCGAGTTCGCCAGGGTGCTGGTGGCGTCGGAAGGTGTGAATCAGGAGGAGCGGGCTCACCTGATCCGTGAGGAGATCACCCAGTGCCTCGGCCTGATGAACGACTCCTGGGAGTACACCGACAGCATCTTCTATCAGGGCTGGACCGCGGGGCTCGAGTACACCACCATCGACCGGGCCATTGTCGAGATGCTGTACCGCGCCGAGGTACAGCCGGGGATGAGTGTGGATGCCGCCGTTGCCGTGTTGCAGACTCTCAATAGGCGGGTTTCGGCAAGCTAGAAACCGAGGCTGATGGCTTCGCAGAGGAAACGCATCAGCGGAGCGCCCGCTTTCACCGTGGTGGCGTAGGTGTCCATGAAGCCGGCTGCCGTGACTTCGGCCTGACGTAGTCGCGTGGAGGCGGTGAAGTCCCTGAGCTTCAGATCCTCGATGAGGGGATGGTCTGGACAAAAGCCCCGGGGTGGGCGCTTCAGCGACTGGCCGGAGAGGGAACCGTAGACGCTGGTGAACGGTCTGGATCTGCTTGCCCTCCGCCAGCGGTCCGGATGGTCGACGATGAACTGGCGGATGTTGCCGGCGTGGTCGGCGGAGGGGCGCCAGAGCCCGATTGCGGCGAGGGATGCGGAAGGCTCCAGGTGCAGGTACAGGCCGGGGGCGTGCACGTCGTCGCTGGTGGCAACGTGGCGGAAATGTATGCCGACGTGGGTCTTGTACGGGGTCTTGTCCTTGGAGAAACGGGTGTCACGCTGGATACGGAACAGCGAGCCGCCGACCTTGCGGGCGTCGGCGGTGAAGTGCTTGGAGATCTTGTAGAGGGGCTCCGAGAAGTCCTCGATGAAGTCGAGCGCCGGTCGGCGGACCACCTCCTCGAAGCGGTCCTGGTTGGCCTTGAACCAATCTCGCTCGTTGTTGTCGGCGAGTTCCCGGAGGAAGGCGAAGAGTCTGGGGGTGAAGTATCGGCGTCCCA
>CAZTJO010000068.1:0-3026 GCA_964614095.1 uncultured Acidimicrobiia bacterium | reverse complement strand
CAATTATTCAAATAATTTTAAGAATTTTAGAGGAAACATTTAGCTGGATGAAAAAGATTATGTAATCATATATGAGTGCTAAATCCCCATGCCAAATAATTTTTAGAACAAGCCTACTGATTTTTTCAGCAGCGGTGTTAATGTTGGTCGTGGTAAAGAGTGAGAGCGTTAAAGCGGAGATAACCTCGTTAATAAATTTTTCCGGCAAAGTAACAAATACAGACGGGACAGAAGTAGCTGACGGAGTTTATGATTTTAGCTTTAGTCTTTACACCTCTCCGACTGGCGAAAGTGCTATCTGGAGTGAAGATTTAACCGTGGCTAATAGATTTTCCGGAATTGTTAGCAATGTGTCGGTAGGTGTAGCCAGTACGACTTATACTTATTCAGGTGCCAGCGCTACCAGCACTTTACGACTTGGACAATATTTAACCAATGCCAATACTTCTGAATCGGTTTTGATCATTGATTACAATACTGCCGGAGACACAATCACTGTAGCCAGTGGTTCGCCTACTTGGAATATCGGTCAGCCAATTAATAATCGCCCCTATGTTGAAGGCGGAGTGATAAATATTAACCTGGGTTCAGTATCGGATTTATCAGGAATTAATTTTAACCAGCCATTGTATTTAGAGATAACCTTCAATACAGAAACTATGCAACCCAGAAAGCTATTAGCGGCTGTACCTCAGGCGTTTGAATCGGCCAAACTGGGCGGTAAAAGTGGGGATGAATTTGGGGCTTTAGCCGAAAATGAGATCGTTACCGGTGAATGGGACTTTAATAATATAGTGGCAGTTACTGCCAGTTCTACTGATTCAGCCCTAACCATTGTCCAGAACGGAATCGGTAAAATAGTAGAATTCAAGAGGGGAGCCTCAACATCCCTGGCTGTATTAGCAGATGGGCGTGTGCAGATAGGCAATTATATATTTCCTTTAACTTACGGCAGTCCGGGCAATGTACTAAAAACCGATGATACTGGGAATTTGTATTGGGCAGCAGATATTGCCGGCATAGGGTTAAATGGTATTTGGGCGACTTCAAGTAATAATATGTTTATTCATCCGACCCAGACTAGCCATATAGTTGTTATAGGCAATAATGCCACCAGCGCTCCTGGGTATAAATTTGAAGTTAACGGCGATTCTCTTTTTGATAATGTTAGCATTAGCGATCAACAAGAAGTAGGATTTTATGATTTAACTGGCCAGCACTACGCTGCTTTAAAAGCTACAACTTCTATGGATAGTAACGTGGTCTGGAGTTTACCTAAAACAGATGGAAATAGCGGACAAGCCCTTCTTACTGACTCTTTCGGTAACCTTTATTGGGGTGACGTAGCCGGCTCTGCTCATGACATCCTCTCCGCCGCTCATTTACGCACCGAAGCCACTTCCACTTTGGCAAGAGGCGACCTCCTGGTGGTCAAAGACGTGGCCGGCCAGGACAAATGGACCCGGTTAGCCTTAGCCACCAATGGCTATGTCCTTTATTCGGACGGCACTGATGCCATCTGGAACCCTTACGGCACCCTGTGGGCGGCGCAAATGGCGGCCACCACCACCGATGCCTTAAGCCAAGGCAGCACCAACAAATACTACGCCACCCTGCTTTTTGCCGCGGATTTAGCGGCCACCACCACTGATGCCCTGGCCCAAGGCCTAGTGAACAAATATTATTCCACCCAGTTATTTGCCGCGGATTTAGCGGCCACCACCACCGATGCCTTAAGCCCAGGCACGACCAACCTCTATTCCCAGTGGCTGGAATCCGGTTCAGATATTTACTATACGGCCGGCGGGGTCGGCATTGGCACTTCCACCATTCCCGGCCTCTTAGCCATTGGCGCCACCACGGGCAGCCAGTTTAGAGTAGATGCTTCCGGCCAGGTCACGGCTGGTGCCTGGGCCGGCAATGTCATTGATGTGGCCCACGGCGGCACCGGCACCACTACCTTTAATACCGGTTCTTTGGTCTATGCTTCCGACAATAATGTTATTTCCCAGATTTTGCCCGGTAATGATGGATTAGTATTAAAAATGGTTGGCGGACAGCCTCAGTGGAACAATGATTTAACTTCTGGAGGCGGACAAGGATTATGGGCAACTTCAACTAATGGATTAATAATTTATCCAGCAACCTTTTCCAATATAGTAGTAGTAGGAGCTGATGCAACTTCATCTTCGGGGTACAAGTTTGAAGTTGAAGGCGCCTCTCTATTTGATAATATTACGGCCGGCGGGGTCGGCATTGGCACTTCCACCATTCCCGGCCTCTTAGCCATTGGCGCCACCACGGGCAGCCAGTTTAGAGTAGATGCTTCCGGCCAGGTCACGGCTGGTGCCTGGGCCGGCAATGTCATTGATGTGGCCCACGGCGGCACCGGCACCACTACCTTTAATACCGGTTCTTTGGTCTATGCTTCCGACAATAATGTTATTTCCCAGATTTTGCCCGGCCTGGACAGCCAGACCCTGGTCATGTCCGGCGGTATCCCGGTCTGGGCCGCTTCCACCACCGGCTCTGCTCATGACATCCTCTCCGCCGCTCATTTACGCACCGAAGCCACTTCCACTTTGGCAAGAGGCGACCTCCTGGTGGTCAAAGACGTGGCCGGCCAGGACAAATGGACCCGGTTAGCCTTAGCCACCAATGGCTATGTCCTTTATTCGGACGGCACTGATGCCATCTGGAACCCTTACGGCACCCTGTGGGCGGCGCAAATGGCGGCCACCACCACCGATGCCTTAAGCCAAGGCAGCACCAACAAATACTACGCCACCCTGCTTTTTGCCGCGGATTTAGCGGCCACCACCACTGATGCCCTGGCCCAAGGCCTAGTGAACAAATATTATTCCACCCAGTTATTTGCCGCGGATTTAGCGGCCACCACCACCGATGCCTTAAGCCCAGGCACGACCAACCTCTATTCCCAGTGGCTGGAATCCGGTTCAGATATTTACTATACGGCCGGCGGGGTCGGCATTGGCACTTCCACCATTCCCGGCCTCTTAGCCATT
>CAZTJO010000067.1:0-3185 GCA_964614095.1 uncultured Acidimicrobiia bacterium | reverse complement strand
AACTGAGGGCACTATGATGTAGATTGAACCCTGCTTCTCGTGATGAGAGGTGGGGCTTTGTTTTTTAACGATCAGATAACGAACAAAGGCTGCGAGTTCATTCAGCATGGAGGTATTGAAATGGCAAGATATCAAAAGATTCTCGGGCTTTTTTTGTTTTTTTTGTTGATAGTAAATATCTCACCAGTAAATTCCGAGGAGGGAACGAAAGCCACACTCTTTCTGAGAAATGGTCAAATTGTTGAATGCGACAAGGCTTGGATCGCTTCCAAAGATACAGTCCGATGCAAAAAAGGCATGGGTACGATCCTATACTCGATTGATGATATTGTGTTAGGAAAGTCCATTGGGGTTTCTGTTGGAGAATCGCCAATGCCGACACTTCAAGAGGAAAGCGCACGTGAAGAGAGGCTGCCTAAAGAAGGGGAAACAGCTCGGAAGTCGGGTGTCGGTTCGGGGGTATCATACTCACTACCAAGGCCTGCTAGGTGGACAGGAAACATCAATGGATTTTTCGGGATGAAATACCTTGATGAAGACGATTGGGAACCGCTTGAAGAGCAAACGGAATACGGCGTAAAATTAGATTTTAAGCAGCAAAACTGGCCTGTAAGTATTGCCATTGACCTTTTGGGCTCTTCAGATGAAAGTACTCTATTGTATTATTATCCCGCATACGGCTACATCCCTATTGAGGTTGAAGTGAAGACATCAGAGCTCTGCCTCGGAGTCCGAAAAACCTGGGACCACTTTGCAACCGTCAGACCCTTTATTGGCGGCGGTTTGGCAATGATTAATGCAGATATAGAAGGAGAAGCCTATGGGCTTAGCGTCTCTGATGACGATGATGCAATGGGATACTGGATTGAAGGGGGAATATACTGGACCCTTGCCGAACATTTCAACATCGGCTTTAACGTGAGATGGTCTAAGGCTGAGGTCACCATTTATGGGGTAGAAGCCGAGGCTGGAGGTACTCACGGTGGGTTGTTGCTAGGCTATCATTGGTAATTAGGTTTCCCAAACCGGCTTTTCCGGGTGCAGGGGCAGGGCCTAAGGCTCTGCTTGCCGCACATGTGAGCGAAATGAGCGTTCGGCCCAAAAGTCTATATTGGCAGCAATCCCATTAGCATTATGGTGAAACTGCCATTTTTTCCGGGAATGGCAAAACCTACCTGCTTCTGGCAGGACACCCTGTTTCATCCCTCCCGTAGCGGGATTTGTTTTCTCTGGTGAATTATCCCCTCTTCGGGTGGGGAATTAGCGCACCGCTGATTCTGTTGTCAAACAACATGCAGGCTTAGAGGCCTGTTAATCCTTCGTTAGAGCCTCATTTTGTCCTCAAATTTGAACGATCTTTATGACCCCGGTAGTAAACCATTCATTTTTTCGTTTCCCTTGCATTTTGAGCCTCGTATAGGTATTCTCTCAATAACCTATAACACTAGTGAAGCAATGAGCATCTTTGGCAAATACAGCCTTGGCTTTTTATTGCTTATGGTGATAGCAGGATGCACAGCGAAAATGGTAGTGCCCCCTGGAAGTTCAATATCCTCCCGGTACGCCCCTCAAAATGAACCTGAACGATGTGGAATAATGAAATATCTGAATCAAGGGGCAAGCTCTGTAATTCAGGCCAGAAGGGAAGATGCATATAAGCAAATGTGGTCTCTTTGCAATGGCTCTTATAAGATTGTGTGGGAAGGTCCATATCAAGAGGGCACAGCTGCGGGCATCATTCCTGTGGGCGGCATGCTCATGGCATTTTCACAGCCTCAGCAGTATTGGTATATCAAATTCAAGTGTATCCAATAACATCCATGGGGTTTTTCTTTTCAAAGAGCGCCTTGGATTAGAAAACCGCTAATCCTCATGAAAATCTATCAAATATTACTAATATGCTGGTCATTCGTATGGGGCATGTTTTTGATAGGTGCTCCTCTAATTAAAATAGGCACTCATTCTCTCCTTGGTACTATTTTGTATAAGAAAGAAGGTTTAGCATCTGCAATACTATTCTTGGCTCCTTTCTATATTTTTGCTACTTGGCTCGCCGGTTGTCTCATTATTGGGTTGTTTTGCTTTATTTTCAAAAGATGGATAGAATGAACCGCCAATCCTTCCTCTTTTTATTTCCTTTATCCTGCTCTTTATGACCTTCATAGTCCCTTCTCCCTTATCATTTCCTCAATCCTTGCTATCCGTTTCTCAAGGTCCTCAAGTTCTCTGGCCTTCAGAACGTGACCAATGACATCATTAGAAACTAGCCTCTTCATGTATGAATTGCTTTCACCATCATCCAGAAGGCCAACCAAGGTCTCAACGGCCTTAGTCATACTGTGCTTTAACATATCTAGCGCATCCCCAACTATTAAGTCCCGGTGCCTTCTTAGCGCTTCACTGAATGCCGGATCTTTTAGCCATTCGTAAAAAGTTTTCCTTGATATCCCGGCTTTATTGCATCCTCCATCAATGGTAGGGGCAGATAAAATCCCGGGAATAGCCTTTAACTGCCTCTCACTTAACCCCTGGGCCTTTGTGTTACCTTTGGTTACCATTTGTCACCTGATGCTTAGAGGATTCTCTCTCACGAAGAATTTTCACCACCTGCTCGGGATATTTTGCCAGTTCCATTTCATCGCTTTGCTTAAGTGCAGTTCTCACAGCAAGAATCATCTCAGGTAAATTTCCCCGAATCTGGCTTTGTCTCAAACGGTCCTCTACCCGGTTTATTCTTTGCCTAATCCCCATCTTCGCCCGGAAACCGATCTACTATGTCGCCCATGGCCTGGCCTGGAGAAACCTGGCCTTGATAGAAGATGAAAAAGCGTCCGTCATTGGACTTGCCCCATAGCCACAAATGGCCTTCCTGGGTATCCAGAATTAGAGCCTCTTTCCCTAGGGTTATGGCTTGATACCGTCCGTTGTTTCCCATGTGTTTAAATCCTTTCATAAAAGAGTTTCTTTGTTGCGGTCTATGTACCGATCCATGTCATAGATATCCAAATACATTTTCCTGCCGTCTTTAATGACAGGGAGGGCACCATTCCATATAAGGGTTCTTACCGAAAAGACTGGCCTGCCCAGGTAAACACCGGCCTCTTTCAGGTCGTAAAGCCTCTTGGTCAAGGGATTGTCTATCCCCTGCGCTCTTTTAAGTCCTTTCCTGTTGTGGGTTTCCTGTG
>CAZTJO010000066.1:1157-3551 GCA_964614095.1 uncultured Acidimicrobiia bacterium | reverse complement strand
CAGCTACCGATGCAGATTCAGCACTGGCAGCAGCAAAGACTGCGGCAGATGATGCAGAAGCAGCGCTTGCGGCAGCAGAACAGGCACTGACAGATGCCCAGGCAGCTCTTGATGCGGCTTTAGCTGCATTGAAAGAAGAAGCTGAAGAAGAAGAGGAAACTACGGAAGAAGAGGAAGAGGAAGCTGAAGAAGTATTGGAAGCAAGCCTTAACGTGGTAGCAAATCCTGGAAATGTAGAGCCTGGTGGGAGTGTGACTTATAAAATAGTCGTCAAGAACACCGGAGATGTTGCTCTTTCTGATATCGAAGTAAAGGACACTCTTCCTGGAGTAGTAATATTTGAATCAAGCAGTGCTGGTGAATTTAGTGAAGATTCAAAGGAAGTATCTTATACTATTGATAGCCTGGAGCCGGGTGAGATATCAGAGCAGGAAATCATTGTAAATATTCCAATAGTTGCTAAGGAACTGCAGTTCCTTACAAATCTGGTTACAGTTTCTTCAGAAGAAATAGAATCTATTGAAGATTATACCGATGTGGCTGTTGCTATATCTGAAGATGAAGAGACAACTGGGGAAAATGCTGAAGAAGAGGAAATCGAAGAAGAAGCTGAAGAAGAAGAAACAGCAGAAGAAGAGATAGAGTATAATCCATTTATCTATACAGATAAAGAAGATTATAATCCCGGTGAGGAAGTAACCATATTTGGTGAGGGCTTTATTCCCGATGGTGATGTCCAAATAAAGATTTATAATGCCGACGGCGATATCGAAAATGAAGCAGTAGTAAAGGCTGATGAGGAAGGCCAGTTCACCTATAAGTACTCAATACTAGGCAGTAGTGAATATAAAGTCAGTGCAAGATCCGTAGAGGAAAGTGATAGTGGTAGTACTTCATTTAAAGATGCAGCGTATGCAACATTCCATAAAACAGATAAGGGTCTTGGATCTGCAGTAGCTTTCCTGATGAATGTGACTTATGATACATCAACTACATATAATGATGTTCCAGGTTTTTGCATGGATTCAAATATCTCTCTAAATAAGAGTGATACTTGGGACGTTTATGATTTCTCTGATACTGCAAATGTAGGTATTCTTGATCCCAGGCTTTATAACATAACCAGATCATACAACTATAGCATGCTGTCTAATAATGAAGTAGCTGCTATTCAATATGCGATCTGGCAGATAATGAAGGAAGATGATCCATCTATTACTCCTTTGATCAATATCTATCCGACTAATACTACTTTACAGGCATTAATAGCTGCATATAAATTGGCATCAGAGGTCGACAGAATACCAACCAGTATAACTGTCACACCGGAATCTGATGTTAACTATCTACCAGATCAAAATACCCATACTTTTTATGTAAAGGTTACCAATTCGACTTATCCTGATGGAATACCTGATATAGAAGTAAATTTTGAAACTGATTTTGGCACTCCAGCTAGTGGTACTGTTTTTACTGGTCCAAGTGGTGAAGATGCAGAAATAACGATTACCACAACTGGCGTAGGAGTTGCACATCTTACAGCATGGGTAGACAGAGATGGAAATGGTATTATAACTGATAATGCCTTTGCCTTGGTCAATGGTGGAGAAGTGTTAATTCCTCGATTAGGTCTTCTAGGCAATCAAAGAATAATACTTCTTGGTTATGAAGAGTTATTTGGGACAGCTGAAAAGACATGGGAAGAGGAATGTAGAGGTACCATCACGATAGAAAAATACTTAGATGGTGAATTAGCAACTGAAGGTTCTTTCCACTTTACTTGGACTGGCAGTGATGGAACAGGTGGATCATTCACTATAGATGATCCTTATTCGATAACTTTCACAAATTCACTCAAGTGTGGTGTAGAATATACAGTTACTGAAGATGGCCTTAGCCCATGTCATGAATTTGATAGCATAGATGTAACTGGGCTTAATGCTGAAAGTGAGCCTTATGGTGATACTGGCATTACTTTTACAGCTATATCTGGTAACAATGGTACTATTATTTTTAAAAATACTACAAAGTCAGGTAAAATCTATCTTGAAAAGGTTGTTAATGGCACTCCTAAAGATGGAGGCTTTGACTTTAATGTTACCATAGACGGCGAACCATATCAGGATAATCCCATAAATGTTCCTGGCACCGGCACTGAGGAACCTATAGAGATTCCTGTGGAATGCTGCCAGAACATAGTCATAACAGAAGTCAATCCTGGAGAATGCTGGAATACAACTGTAGCCTCTGATTGGAGTGAGCCACAGAGTGATACATCAATAGAGTTCCATGTTGATGAGAACAAGCTTGATAATACTGTAACGTTTACCAACACCAGGAAGTCAGGTAAAATCTATCTTGAAAAGGTTGTTAATGGCACTCCTAAAGATGGAG
>CAZTJO010000066.1:0-1057 GCA_964614095.1 uncultured Acidimicrobiia bacterium | reverse complement strand
GATGAGAACAAGCTTGATAATACTGTAACGTTTACCAACACCAGGAAGTCAGGTACCATAACCATAACTAAGTACCTTGATGGCGAACTAGCAACTGAGGGTTCTTTCCACTTCTCCTGGAGTGCTGATAATGGAACGAGCGGAACATTTACTTTGGATGGACCTTATTCAAGGACATTTACCAATCAGCTCGAATGTGGTGTGGAATATACAGTTACTGAAGATGGTCTTAGCCCATGTCATGAGTTTGACAGTATAGATGCAACTGGGCTTAATGCTGAAAGTGAGCCTTATGGTGATACTGGCATTGCCTTTATAGCTATACCCGGTGATAATGGTACTATTATATTCAACAACACCACAAAGACCTCTACTCTAACTGTAGAGAAATGGATAGATGATGGAGAAGGTGGCTGGAAGCTAGCAGATGAAGGTTACTTCTACTTCGATGGTGATCTTGGTTCATTTACATTGGGTGGTGATCCTTACAATTCAAGCGAGCAGTTTACAGTTAATTGTGGTGAACAGTACACTGTAACTGAATACCTTGAAGAATGCTGGGAAATTGATCATATAAGTTATGATGGAGTTATATTAACAAGCCAGCAGTTCATTACCTTTACTGCTACTTCAGAAGACGGAACCATCAAATTCTACAACAAGAGGTTAAGAGGTTCCATTACCATATGTAAGACAGATGCTGAAACTGGTGAACCACTACTGGGATCTACTTTCTTGCTTCAGCAGTGTACCAAACCCAATGCTATTGTTAATAGTGTAGAAAACGGACTTAATACGGCAGCTAGTGAGTCACTAATGAATGGCATATGTAACTGGGAAACCTTGTATGAGATAATTCTGACTGAAAGTAACTGCTATACATGGTCAGATCTGTATTGCGGACTATACAGAGTAGTAGAAGATTCTGCACCTCAGGGTTATTTGACTGTAGACCCAGTTGAAGTCCTTATAAGTTCAGATCAACTGAATCATTCACTAAAAGAGGAAATAGCAGACCCGAGAAAGCCTGGAAAGATAGGGATACGTAAGGTAGATG
>CAZTJO010000065.1:0-3694 GCA_964614095.1 uncultured Acidimicrobiia bacterium | reverse complement strand
CCGTTGTGGCTGCGATCTTGGATCACATCAAGGTGCACCCCGCTGGGCGCCGCGGGTTCGATCCGGGGCGTTTCACACCGATCTGGAAGCTCTAGGAATCGACGAAGCGGGGTGAGGGGCAAAACACTGGTCACAGACGGCTCCACCCTCAACAATCGCCGCCTGACCCGGCCTGGGACCAGATCAACAAAGGGGGATACTCCCCCTTACCCCCTTACAGCACCCCCAGCCCGTGACGAGTTTCGTTGTATATATCAAGTCAAGCGACAGCCCGGACACTGTGCTCACGACTACCATTCACTGGCACGTCCGACCACAAAGGGGGGACCCTCCATGACCGTACCATGGCCACAGCCTGCTCCGTCTCCGTACTCGGCCCCAGCGTCGCCGCTGCCCTCCGGTGTGGCACTCGCAAGTCCTTGGATCCGGCTCGGGTCGTATCTTCTTGAAGGACTGCTGATGTTCGTTACCTTCGGTGTGGGATGGCTTATCTGGGCTGCCGTAGCAACCGGTCCCGTTGGGCAGACACCAGCCAAGAGACTCCTCGGACTCCGGGTGATTCGGGGTGATACATGGCGTCCCGCCGGATTGGGTCGCATGTTCTGGATTCGGGGGTTACTTGCCGGCATCGTTGCCTACTTCGCTGTCGTTTTGACGATTGGCATTTTGCTGTTCATGCCGTTCTGGGACCAGCGGAACCAGAACATCTGGGACAAGGTCTCGAACTGCTATGTGGTGACCGACCCCTATGACGCTTGGAGTACCCAGAAGGCGGCGCTGTAGAGCGCACCGGGGGTGCGTACTCAGGGGGCATAACCGCAACTGCAGCATCGTCGGAATACTCATGCGGCGCCGGCTGCCGGGGATCGGAGCGCAGCTGTCGGCATCCCGTCCCATGGGGACATTGGCTGACGCTGGCCCAGGGCACCGCTACGTCACATGGTCTTCTGTGCCGGTGAATGCACGCGCTGTCCCGTGTGATCTGCACATAACACTTTGCGACACTGGCCCATGGCACGGTCACGTCCACGCCGTCAAGGGGACCGCTTTGCACCGCTAGCCTCCACAAGATGAGGAGCCTCATTGAGCGGTGCTTCACAACGCCGGAACGCTGAGTCGAACGTACCATGATGCGGGAGGACCGGCCATCAATAGCCGCGGCCGCTCAGTGATGGCTGGGGGAGGCCTAGCTCCGCGTAGGCAATGGTCTACGGCGCCTTTCGCGCACGGGGCGCGGTCGGCGCTGGGCATCTGGAGTGTGATCGCAATCGGAGTGGGGGGCATGGTCGGGGGCGGCATCTTCGCGGTGCTGGGCCTGGCCGTAGAGCTCGCCGGTGGGGCGACCCCGCTGGCCTTCAGTATGGCGGGGGTGGTGGCGCTGCTGACTGCAGCTTCCTATGCGAGGCTCTCCGCGCGCTTTCCTAGTCGGGGTGGAACCGTGGTTTTCCTCAATCGGGCCTTTGGGCGCGGCATGACCGCCGGTTCGCTCAACGTGCTCCTTTGGCTGAGCTATGTGGTGATGCTGGGCCTATATGCCTCAGCCTTCGGCAGCTACGGAGCGGGCTTCTTCCCGGAAGGTGGACGGACGGTGGCTCGGCATGGGCTGGCCAGCGGCGTGTTGGTGGGCCTCACCCTGCTCAACTTCGCCTCGGCGGACGTGGTGGGCCGGGCCGAGCGCTGGGTGGTAGCGGTCAAGATCGCCATCCTGACGGTGTTTGTGGGGGTGGGCATGTTTTCCATCGACCCGGGCCGCCTCAGTCTCTCGACGTGGCCGGGGCCACTCAGCCTGTTCGGGGGGGGAATGATCATCTTTGTCGCCTACGAGGGATTCGAACTCATCGCCAACGCTGCCGAAGACGTCCGCGATCCCAGAGTCACGCTGCCCAAGGCGTACTTCGCCAGCGTCGGATTCGTGATACTGCTCTATCTGGCGATCGCCATCGTGACAGTAGGGTCGCTGACCCCTGCCGACATCCAGACCCAGGCCGACTACGCCCTGGCTGCTGCGGCCCGCCCCTCGCTGGGCGAACTGGGCTTCACCATGATCGGCATCGCCGCCCTACTCTCGACCACCTCTGCGATCAACGCCACGCTCTACGGATCGGCCCGGCTCAGCTGGGCGATCGCCCGATCCGGGGAGCTCCCTGAGGAACTCACCCGCAAGGTCTGGAGCCGGCCGGTGGAGGGGCTCCTGATCACCGCGGCGGCCAGCGTGGTGTTGGTGAACTCCTTCGACCTCGCCCGGATCTCCACCATGGGCAGCGCCGGGTTCCTGGTGGTGTTCGGTGCCGTGAACCTGGCAGCGTGGCGCCTCACCGAGGGCCGGCTCTTGGCCGCTCTGGGGGTGGCGGGATGCCTGGCCGCGCTTGCCGCCCTGTGCGCCGTCACCCTTGACCGATCTCCAGCCGACTTGGTGATCCTCGGCGGGCTGATGGGGTCGGCATTGGCGGTCGAGTGGATCTACCGGCTTGTCACGGGTAGAGAGATCAGACTGGAAGGCGAGGGCTCGTCGAGACCCCCAGCCTCTCCGAGGGGGTGTATCTAGGAGTCGGCACCCCAGGCGAGGGCGATGTCAAAAGAGGAGTCCCTGCGCTCTCCCTCTCCGCCTCGGCGGCACACGGCCTTTTCTCAGATCACTCTTCCTCGATCCACGCCTGGGCCAGCGGCGCGAAGCGGTCGTAGAAGTCCCGATAGTCCTTCCTGAGGAACCCCCACAAATCGACGATCCCGCCCCGGCGGAGTGTGATCGTCAGCGTGCTGGACCCCTCGTTGCGCGACTCCACCCCGATGATTGCCTTGCCCGGTAGCTTGAGTCCAAAGTACGACCCAAACTTCCACCGCAGGTCGCCGTTCGCCCGCCATTTAGGCACCCTGTCTCCGGCTTGTTGCGCCAGCCTCTTCACAGTTTCCGCGGGACGGGCGATATTGATCGTGAAGGTCTTGCGCATAAATCCGCCTCCCACTCGTGGCGTAGCACATGAGGGTAGAGCAGCGGGTGGCGATCTCGGAAGAAGTGAACGTCACAATCGGGTCACGGCGACCGGAGCGCCGCCGGGGCCACCACAGGACACAAGCGCAACCGCCACCGCCAGCAGCAGGATGCCAACCGTCTCATTGTCCCCGGCGATGATTGGCTCACCCTCAGAATCTCAGATAATGAGATTAAATGACACTGGCCCACGGGAGAGTGACCTCACACGTCTGGTCGATTTTGTTCGGTTCATTTGGTGTTGCACTAGTACGCACACTTAGGTGTGTTTGTACGGTACGATTCCATTTGCCGGAACAGCACAGATTGGAGTCACACCGAAATGCCGCGCGGTCGACCATCGCGCCTCACGGTCTATCACCGTCTCGATACTCAGATCGCTGAGCTGTGGACCAGGATGGGCGGTCTGCCGAACCCCGACGAGGCTTCGGGGATCTGGAAAGGGATCTGGTTCGAGGAGGCGCATCACTCGACGGCAATCGAGGGGAACACCCTCGTCCTGAAACAGGTCGAGGCTCTCCTCGTCGAAGGTCGTGCGGTCGGCAACAGGGAATTGAGGGAGTACATGGAGGTCCGCGGCTACGCGGACGCGGCACGCTGGGTATATCGCCAAGCGATCGCACCAGTTGGCCGGCGCGATCGCGCTCTGCTCAATCTCACAGAGCTCAGAGAGATCCACAGTGCCGCCATGAAGCCGGTCTGGGA
>CAZTJO010000064.1:0-3792 GCA_964614095.1 uncultured Acidimicrobiia bacterium | reverse complement strand
AAGCCACCGAAGAGTGCACCCGCCAGCATCAACGCCGTCACTCCAGCGGTCCGCCTATGGCCCCCGTCAACGTCTTCTCCCTTTGCGGTCGCCAGACCAGAGAGGCCGCCGATCATTGGGTAAAAATGGCTGTCAGGTCCTCAACGAGAGCGTCTACGACATCATCGATATCAAGTTCGGGGTCGCTCAGAATCGTCGCGCCGAACTCGTCGATCCGCGCCTGCGCTTCAGCGAAGTTGGGCATGTTCGATTCGTGGCTGGGGGAGTTCACGTAGGCCATGCTGGCCACCGCAACATCCCAGTTGACTCCCTGCGGGTAGGTCTCATCGAGGCTCGCAAAAAGAGCGTCGGTCTCAGCTCCATCGGCCGGAATGGCCTCGTAGGAGGCAATCAGGTCGGGGGCCCCTTCGGTCACCAGCCAGGTGAGCACCTCAAAAGCCACCTCCGGATTCTCGGTGGAAGCAAGAATCCGGAGAGTCTCGGTATAGAGCACGGCATTGGCCTTTCCCCGATGGGTCGGCATCAGGGCCAGATCCCAGAAGTCCTTGCCGCTTCCGTCATCGTTGGTGATGCAGCAGGTATATGACAGGTGTGCCGAAGCCATAGCGACGCGGCCCGAGGCGAAGGCGTTGCCGGCGAGGGCCTCGGAGTCGAGTTGTTCCTGGCTCGGGGAAATTCCCAGCTCCCAGATGGCGTCGTGGTACCAATTCCACTCGGCCACCCACCGATCGGGTGCCTGCGCCGTTCCGTCCTCGGCCACAAACGTACCGGCCCCGAAGAAGCTGCCCTGCGCCCTGGGATCATCGATCCACTGGTGCACAAAACCCCACTGAACCGTCTGCGAGCGATTGAAATTGTCGCTGGTGGCGCGCCTGCCGAAGAGATCGATGGTCAGCACCTGGGCGATCTCGGTCAGTTTGTCGAAATCCCAAGTTCCCTCCCACTCCGTGCCCACGCCGTACGGCTGATCAGATTCTGCAGGTGGATACGGAAGACCGGCTAGATCGAACAGCGTCTTGTTGTAGAAGATCATGGCCGGGTAGGAGGCGAAGGGCAGCGACGTCAGTGTTCCATCAAGGTCGCGGAGCGCGTCCAGCGCCGCCTCCGGCCAGCGGGACACGTCGAACCGGAATCCCTCGATCAACGGATCGAGATCGAGAAACTCACCGGCAACCGGGTTGGCCCCCCGGATGCTGACGGGCCCCACGAGATCGGGAGCATTGCCCGCGGCGATCTGCGCGGCCAGAACCTCGTATGCGACGTCGGTGTCGACAACCTCGAGAACCAGATTGATGTTCGGATGCGTCTCGTTGAAACGCGCCACCACGTCTTCATGCACCAGGAGCTGCTCGGGCTCGCCGCCCATGCCCAGACCGATGAACCACCTGACGTCAACCGGTGGGCCGGCGTAGGGTCCCAGCGTCGTAGATGTCTCCGGCACCGGTTCTTTGGTGCTGGTAGTGGTGGCCACCTCACGTTCTTCAGGTTCCGTCGTGGTGGTTGCCGCGTCACCGCTGCAGGCGCCGATGACGGCCGCCAGCAGGAGAAGGGCCACCGGCAGGGTGAGATGCTTCCATCTCGTTGGGCTGCCCGGCCGGTTCACCCGCCCGCTGGGCCGGGACCTGAAGAATATCGCCGATCCGACGCCCGAAACGCGTTTCAGCAGCCGAGTACCCGATCGCATCTCGTCAGACTAACCGGGACACTCCGCCACGCTTCATTGCCGGATTGCCGGCGCCGGGGGAGGAGACGACCCGGCGCCGGGATTCGCCGCCGGCGCTCTCAGGTCATGCGGTGGGATCCGCCAACAGCCGCCCTGGGGCAAGGTGTGAGATGCTCCGTCACATCATTGCCCGTCGTAGCTCTGGACGGCGTCCTCGGCGACATCCAGTGGAATGCCCGCCTGGGACAGAATGTGGCGAGTGTCAGCGCCGGCGTGGTAGCGGCGCCTGGCAACAACACGGGCTATGCCGACGCTGGCGATGAGCACAGCACATACCCGGCACGGCTCCATCGAGCAGTAGAGGGTTGTGCCCTCGATCGATAGCCCGTAGCGAGCCGCCTGGCAGATGGCGTTCTGCTCGGCGTGAACGGTGCGAACGCAGTGCTGACGGGTAGTGCCGTCCTCATCAATCATCTGCCGCAAATCGTGGCCGGCTTCGTCGCAGTGGGGCATGCCGGACGGCGAGCCGACGTACCCGGTGCAGATGATCCGTTTGTCGCGCACCACAACGCAGCCGCTCCTGCCGCGGTCACAGGTGGCACGGGCCGCGACCTGGTCGACCAACTCGAGAAAGTACTCGTCCCAGCTCGGCCGCATCTCCCTGCCCGATCGGGTTCACCTCACCCTACCTGCCGCGACCAGGGCTGTCGCCGCCCCGATGGAGCAGGGAGCCGGGGCTGCAGGGCCCGGCTCAGGACGTCTGGTTCCCAGTAGCACCCGGGGCCCTGAGGAACTCGAAAACACCGGTCAGATCGGGCCCGACCCTGGTAAGTCCCCGGGCCGACGCACCAGGATGGCGGACACGCCCACCAACGTTTGGAAACCTACACTTCGGCGCGAGTGAATCCCGCTTCCGACCAGATCACCCTCCGCTTCATCTGGGGTCCTGGGCGACTTCTCGCCACTGCTGACTGGTGATCTCCGCTCGTTCCCCTGCGGTGGTGGTGCTCTCCTCGGAGACCAGCGTCGGAGCAGGCTCGCCGCGTGTCGGCTATAGTTGTAAACGTTTACTGAGAACGCACGTATGGGGTAACACGTTGTGGCTTGCGGGACCCGGATAACGATCACAGACGTGGCCGAACGGGCGGGCGTTTCGATCGCCACCGTCTCCCGAGTTATGCACAACAAGGTAGGCGTGGCTCCCGAGACCTACAAACGGGTACAGCAGGTCGTCGAGGAGTTGGACTACGAATCGAGCCTCGTGGCCCGCAGCTTGAGAAGCCGCTGCACAAACGTGCTCGGGATCAGCGTCCAGGAGATCGAGCCCTTCAGCGCCGAACTGCTTAAGGGCG
Source organism: uncultured Acidimicrobiia bacterium (assembly GCA_964614095.1). Lineage (GTDB taxonomy): Bacteria > Actinomycetota > Acidimicrobiia > Spongiisociales > UBA11373 > CAZWKX01. The sequence goes on along the minus strand of CAZTJO010000064.1, from coordinate 777 downwards.
TCGCCCGGGCCATCAACGGGTCGGGTTACGAAATGATCGTGTACGCCGGTGGCCACTCGCCGCCGGATACCTCAGGCTGGGAGCGTCGGCACATCTCCAGACTCAGCGGCACCCTGGTCGACGGCCTCGTGCTGGTTACCCCGGAACTGTCCGAGGTCTCGGCGAGTACACCGGTGGTGGCCGTGGATCCCCACGTCGGCACCTCGAGCCTCCCGACCGTCGCAGCCGACAACCTGGCCGGAGCGGTCACGATCACCGAGCATCTCATCTCTCTCGGGCATCGGCGCATCGGCCACCTGGCGGGTCGTCCCGACCTGCGATCGGCCGAGCTGCGCGAAGAGGGCTACAGACAAGCACTGGAACGAGCGGGCATCCCGGCCGACCCCGCCCTGGTCCGCGTCGCCGGGTACGACCCCGATACGGCTCGCGAGTGCGCCCGGGAACTCCTTAGTCTTCCCGACCGACCCACCGCCATCTTCGCGGCCAACGACCTGTCCGCCATCCGGACCATCGAGGTCGCCGGCGAATTCGGTCTCGCCGTCCCGGACGATCTCTCGGTGGTCGGTTTCGACAACATCCCCGAATCTGCCCTCGCCGACCCGCCTCTGACCACGATCGATCAGTGCATCCAGGGGATGGGATACGAGGCAACGCGCATGCTCATCAGGCTCATCGACGAGTCCGACACGGAACCGCCGCACATGATCCTCCCAACGAGGCTCGTTTCGCGTCGTTCCTGCCGGGCTCTGCAGAGACAGCGAAGCAGGAGGAACCGCA
>CAZTJO010000063.1:0-4243 GCA_964614095.1 uncultured Acidimicrobiia bacterium | reverse complement strand
AGACCCGAATCATGGTGCCGGCTCCCGTTGCTGCTCAACTTACGGTGGCGGAGTCGTCTCCGTTCAGCAGTTCGCCGTCCAGGATGCGCACGGTGCGGTCGGTGAACTCAACCATGCGCAGGTCGTGGGTAACCATGATTCCGGCTTTGCCCCGACTCTTGATCTCCGACGCCAGGAGCTTCACTACCTGAGTTCCAAGCTCGGTGTCGAGCGAGGCCGTGGGTTCGTCCACGAGGATGAGGTCGGGATCGGTGACCAATGCTCGTCCGATTGCCACCCGCTGTCGCTCGCCTCCCGAGAGTTGCTCGGGCAGATTTCCGCGGCGGGCCGTCAGTCCGAGTTCCTCCAACAGCTGGTCTGCCCGCTGCTCGATTTCGACACGGGACATGTCAGAGATGGAAGCCATCACCGTCATGTTCTCCCGGGCCGTCAGGAAAGGCACCAGGTTGAAGCCCTGGAACACGAACCCCACCCGATTCGCTCGAAAGCGGGTCTGCTCTTTCTTCGAGAGGCCGGTGAGGATGATATTGCCGACGATCACCGTCCCCGCCGTCGGGGCCAACAGGCCACCGATCACGGACAGTAAGGTCGTCTTGCCGGAACCGGACGGGCCCAATAGTGCCAGAAACTCGTTGTCGTCCAGGTTGAGGCTCGCGTTGCACAGCGCCTTCACGGCGGTGTGGCCCTCGCCGTACACCTTGGTCACATCCTGAATGATCACGGCACTCATGCCTCACCTCCAAGAGCAGACGCGGGGTCGATACGGACGATTCGGCGGAACGAGAACACGGCGCCGAGAGCGCCCATCACAACGGTCGCGAGGAACAGGGACAACGCGGTACTCAGCAGGAACGCCACGGGCACCGTTGATGGAAGGGCGAGAGCCAGGAGCCGAGATAGCCCGAACCCCAGCGCATAACCGGCCGCCGTGGCGATGAGGGCCTGGACCAAGAGCCCCTGCAAAAGGAATGGGCTGGAAGAGCCGATCGCCTTCAAGATGGCGAACTGGCCTCGCTTCTCCAGGGTGATGAGGGCGAAGAAGAGCGCGATCACAATGCCAACGACGACGAAGCTGACCACGATGATCGCGGTGAAGGTGGATTGCTGTTGCTCCACGCCGGGGAGCGACAGGATGGCTTGGTCCGTTGTGATGGTTTCCGTGGTCATCAGGGCGCGATCGACGGCCGCGGCGACTGTGTCCACGTCGGCTCCTTCATCAACGAGGATTGGGAAGGCCTGCACAACCGAGCCGAGGCCGATCGTTTCCGGTCGTAACTCGAAACGAAGTCTCTCCCAGGTATCGAGCGATACCCAGAGCGTGTCTGCCAGCAGGTACTGCGAGTCTTGAACGAAACCGACGACCTCGACCGGCTGGGAGGAGCCCGTGAGCGTCACCGAATCTCCGAGCGAGATTCCCTCTGCTCGCAGCGAGACGTCGGCCAGGCCGACAAAGAGCTCTCCCAACTCGGGGCGGCGCCCTTCGACCAGCCTCTTTGGCTCGCCCGCATGTTCCGGAAGGTGACCCACGACGGCGATGTCGAAGGAATCGGCGCCGGTGGCCGCTGTGGCCAGCAGTAAGCCGAGAGCGCCGGCGTCCGCGATTCCCTCGACCGCAGCCACCGAGGACAGGTCCGAAATCGGCAGTACGCTCCGCACCAGAGAGCGGCGGCCATCCCTCGAGTAGACCAAGGCATCCGCGTTCCCCGTTCTCAATGCCCCCGTCATGCCGATGAAGAGACCGTCGGCCAGCGCTGCGAGCACCAGCACCAAAAAGACGATGAAGGCAACCGCACCGATGATCGAAACCCATCGGCCGCGACGTCGAAGTATCTCGGCGAATGCGAGCTGCATCAGTGAGTGCCTCGGGCCGCTTCAGCCGGATCGGCCCGCGCGATACGGCGGATCGAGAGCAGCCCTGCGAGGATCGCGAACAGGAGCACGGCGATGGTAACGGTGAGGACCAGGCCCCAATCTACGGAGAGCGGAAACGCCGGGTTCGACCCAAGAGTCGCCGCCCACAACGCGGTAGTGGCAAGGAGCGATCCAAGAAGCACCAGAACCACTATCTGGATGATGAGCGACCAAGCCAGGTAGCCGGTCCCGGCGCCGACAGCTCGCAGCGCTGTGAAGCTGCGAAGCTTCTGCACCGTGAGGATCAGGAAGAAAAACCCCACCACAAGCACGACGACTCCGAATGTAATCCCCACGATCAAGGCAAAGCTTTGACTGATCGATTCCACCCCCGGAGTCGCGGCTGCCGCCGCTTCTCGATCCAGGCCCTCTACCCCAGCAACTGTGTCGGTGATGCGGTCTCCAATGGTGGTCGGATCTTCGCCGGGCTCCGTTTCAACCCCTACCAGTGAGAGCGGGACCATCGGGGTGCCGGGGAACTCAGTCTTGAAGATGTCGACCCACTCTTCGAATCCGAGATAGCCGGTCGCGACCACCGCGTAACGAAGATCCTCGACATAGCCGACGATCTCAAGTTCTGTGCCGCTCGGTACCAGCGTGATGGTCCCTCCGATTTCGAACCCCTCGGCGACACCGGACTTATCGACCAGCACCTCACCCGGCTCGGGGAGCCGCCCCTGGACGACGGACTCAGGTCGGCCGGGGCCGTCGAGGTCAACACCCCAGAGTGACAGGTCGGTGAGATCGCCCCTGACTTCAACGGTGAGAGTGAGTTCGCCGATCGGCGCGGCCGCCGCCACGCCAGCCACGGCAGCTACGTCGCTCACGACCGATGGGTTGAGCCGGCTGGCCTGAAGGTTGCGGCGCGCCGTGTCGTCGTACACCAAGACTTCCGACGAATTGTTCTCAATCGCCCCGATGAAGAATCCGAGCAGGGTCGCTGACAGCGTATTTAGGACCAACAGCAGGAAGATGAGCAAGGCGACGGCTCCGGCCAGCAGGCCGAACCGCATCTTGGAACGCCGGAGGTCTCTCAGTGCGATGAACATGCTGTCGCCAGATTACGAGGCGCCGGCACCGCCAAAGCGATCACCGGTCTCATGTCGTAGTCGAAGGCGGTGTCGCCTCAGCAAGAAGCAGATCTCGGTCTTCCGGTCTGGTAATCACGGTGGTCCCTGATCCTCTGCCCCGGATCGGACTTTTCCACAGAAGGGTCCCTTCACCCGGAAGAATCCGACCCCCACGGCCTCAGCCGCCATCCGGGTTCTAGCCTATCGAGCGAAGGCTCCCAGATGCTCCCGCCCGTCGCATCAAACATGCTCGCGTTGACGGTGTAATTCCGGCCCGGGTGCAGAGCCCGCCTCTGCGCCGAGTCTCGTTTGGCGCAGAGTGTCCTACGCGTCCAGCAACGCCATAACGAGGCCGCTTCGAATCTTCGGCTCGAACCAAGTCGACTTGGGCGGCATGAGCCGGCCTTGGCGGCACACTTCGATGAACTCGCCCATGGTGACCGCGGCGAGAGTCACCGCGTAGTCTGCGCGTCCTTCGTCCACCTCCCGTTGCAGCCAAGCCACGTCCTTGTTGCTTCCGACGAAGGCGAGTCGGTCGTCGCCGGCGTCGGTGATTCCGAAGACGTGGTCGAAGAGGTTCTTCTGGACGAGACCATGGTCGATCGCCTCGGCGGCGTCGTTCGGATCGAAGGTCCCGGGAAGTGGTCGCAGGCGCAGCCAGCCGTGCTCTGGAGCGTACAGCCCGATGTCATGGGTCTCGGTGGGTTGGTAGGGCTCGATCCCGGCGGGCGTGTCGACTCGGAATCGGTCGCTGACTGCAGACATCAGTTGATCCGTGGCAAGCGCCGAGGCCTCTATGAGCCGGTTGTACGGCTTGATACCCATCGTCCGAGCGGGGAAGAGCACGCTCAGGAAATGCTCGCATCCGAGCATTGCTGCCGCTGCGCTCCGGTGATTCCCGTCGGCCACATAGGCATGTGGCTCCTGCGCGAGGATCTCCTGGAACCTACGGATCGACCGCGAGTCTCGAACGATCCATACGCGATGTCGATTCGCGTGCTGATCGGCGACCTCGAGGTCGGCCGGAACGCCATCGGCGTGCGACTCGAGGTGGCTCTGTAACTCGCCCGATGCGTCATCGACTCCGCAGTTCACGGTGCCGATGATGGCGTTGGTGGCCCGGATCAAGTTGGCCCGGCCGCGTGCCTTGGGCTCGCGGATTCCCTCGTTGCGGATGATGGTCCCTCGAGGATCGGCCTCGGTTCGGATCTCGTCGGTCCGAGTCATTCCGCCGAGGCCGATCTGGCGCACTCCCGGGCGGT
>CAZTJO010000062.1:0-4437 GCA_964614095.1 uncultured Acidimicrobiia bacterium | reverse complement strand
CCCGAGGGGACGCTCGCCTAACCAGTCAGCCCTCACCCTGGCCCCGGATTGGAGCCCGGATGGGTTTCGACAGGGGTCCAAAGGGTGGCCTGCCACTCTGGACCGGCCATCTCGCCCATCCCGGACCTCTGCCCCGAGGCTCGAGTCAACATGTCAGAACCGTCTTTGGGCAGAGGATCTAGATCAGGTCCTGTTCCCTGATTCCAAAGCAGGGATGGCGGAGCCGGCACAGCGCGAGCTTCTCGAGCTGCCGAATCCGCTCCCGGGTCAGGCCGAACTCGTCACCGATCTCTTCGAGGGTGCGGGGCACACCGTCGAGGAACCCGTATCGGAGCAACAGGATGCGGTTCTCGCGACCAGGGAGCCGCGAGATCGCACGACGCAGGCTGTCGGCGATATTGAGCTCCTCCGCCACCCGCACCGGGTCAACGGCGTCCTGGTCCTCGATGAAGTCGCCGAGTTGCGCCCCATCCTCGCCCACGGGCTGCTCCAGCGACACGGTGGCTGCAACGCCCAACGCCATGGCGACTCTATCAACGGTGACCCCAGCCTCCTCGGCGATCTCGTGGGGCTTGGGTTCACGGCCCAACCCCGCCTTGAGGCTCGCCTGAGCGCCCCGGACGGCCGCCAGGGTGTCGTGCAGGTGGACGGGGATGCGCACCGTCCGAGACTTGTCGGCGATGGCCCGGGTGATCGCCTGGCGGATCCACCAGGTTGCGTAGGTGGAGAACTTGAAGCCCTTGCGCCAATCAAACTTCTCGACGGCGTGGATCAAGCCCAGGTTTCCTTCCTGGATCAGGTCAAGGAAGTCGATGCCCGGGGTGTTGGCGTACCTCCTGGCATTGGCCACCACGAGGCGCAGGTTGGCGGTGAGAAAGTCGTCCTTCGCTTGTCTACCCTGCCGCACCTGCCGCTTGAGCTCGACCTCCTGGACCTTGCCTTTGAAGCTGCCCTCCGCAAGACGAGCCTTAGCGCCCTCGCCGACATCGATCCTCTGAGCGAACTCCACCTCAAGCTCGGCCGTAAGCAACTCGTACTCACCGATCGCGCTCAGATACTGGCTCACCAGGTCGGTGGTGATCCGGCCCCGGTGGTCTATCAGCCTGTTCCGCTCTCGATCGCGCCGCGCTCGACTGGCAACTGCCATGAGTGATGCCGGGTCCTCTCCAGGAGGGGGGTATAGGTCTCCCAACGGCCTGTGAAGGCCGCCACAAGGCTCGAAGACCCTCCATTATGTCACGCCCAACCGCAAGCACCGACCCGATGTCGACCGAATCCAGGCCGATACCGTCCAGGCCATGACCGGCAGGCGGACCCAATCGCCCAGGAATCTGTGGCCAGCCGGCCACAAGGCGCGATCGGGCAATCTGAGCGCACGATCACGGAGTGGTGCGAGTCCCCAAGCGCAGAGCGGCAAAGCCCTGACAGGGGTCCTCAAGGGCTCCTGACATCGCCATCGCCTGGGCCAGCGTGCGGAAATGTCGCCCAACACCAACAAGTGAGGTGACTCTCGCCCTGGCCAGCGCCACTCAATGTCACCATTGGGGTCACCATTGGGCTGGCCGGGTCAGAGGATTGGCGGCGTAGGCTGTGCCAGGCGGCCGGAGCCTATTCTGCCTCGTCTTCGTCTGACGGGGAGCGGAAAGTGAATTCGGAATCGCGCCCCTCTTGCACAGAGACCCATGCTTGGTCAAGCAGCCGGACCGCTTCTGGATCTGCGTAATGAGCAGCTTCGATCGGCGTCATCACCACTGCTTTGTTGACGACAAGGCCACCGCCTGGCAGATGGTCAACAACGATCTGGGTGTTCTTGAAGCCGAACCGTGCCAGTGAAACGCGTCCCCTTGGGTCAACGTCCAACACAATCCGGTTGGTGCGTTGTCGATGCATCTTGGGGGCCTCCTGGGTGTCTACCTGCCTACTGCCTGCTGGGGTGCATACTATACCCCTTTTCGGTATCTGTCCATTTCTGGCGATGTGGGTGTTTGCCACATCTGGGCGATGGCACTATCATTCCTTCATGATGAAACTGCGCGTCTCACCAGAGTTCCTGGGAGTGTACGAGGCACTCGACAACCGTGGACTCTGCACCGTCAACACGGCCATCGAGCGCCTGCTTGAGGAGCATGACGCCGCGTGGGCTCGCGAAGGTCGAGTGGAGGATGAGCGCGGTGGAGCATGGTCGTTTCCAGTGCGCAGCGGGGCTATCGGCTTTGTCGTGTACTGGGACTACACGGACGAGGAAACGCTCGAGCTTCTACTGTTGTTGCGTCGCGCGTAGTCTGCACCCCTCGCACCGCCGAGCTGGCAATAACCAATAACCACCACATGACTGATGATATGACCCTCCCCTGGGGTGCCGTCGATTAAGCACACCCCTCTGGAAAGGTCAGGAGTGCTGAAGGGCCTGTGAGGAAGCCCTCGCCTGCCCCAGTGTGCGCGAATGCTCCTTGAGGGCCCCACACTGCAAGAGCCGCACCCTGGACGCTGTTGCGGCATGCCCCTCCTCGAGGTTCAGGCCTGGCCGCCGGTGTGCGGGGGTCTGAGAGCATGGTGGTCACGTTGAGCAGGTGGGCCGCAGGCGACGCCAAGGGCCAGGTTGCAGAATGTCGTCCTGGCCTTGGGCACTCGAGTTGAGGCGGGCGTCCGTTGGCGGACACCCCTAGTTGTGCTCGGCGCCGCCGGTTGGCCGGCACACCAGAATCTCACCGATCCGGCACCCGAGCTGCTGGGCGAGGACCGGGCATTTGGCCATGAGCAGGAAAAAGATCGGAGCAGTCTCGGCGCTCAGGCTCTCGTAGTTGCCCTGCCCTTTGGCGATGATGAGGTCGGCGCTACGGAACCGCTCGCGGAAGCTCGACGAGCAGTGCTCGAGAATCGTTCCCGGCGCCACGCAGCCGCTGTCCACAATCTCGACCAGGTTGTGCAGCCCGACTGCCTCAGCATCGGCGCGTGTCGCATCGTTGATGATCGGCCCTCCACGAACCACAAACGTCACTTTTTCGGTCGGCAGAAGCTGAATGAGGAGGCGATCGAACGCCACTTCGCCGGCGTTGTCGCCCAGGTAGAGGATATCTTCGGCCTGCTCGATGGCGCTGCGCAGCGCTTCAACTTCATGGTACGGCAGCGGCAGCCCGAGAGCCTCTTCGACCGTGGTCTCGATGGTGTCGATGTCCACCCCGACTCCGAAGTCGATGACGTTCCCCGCTATCGCCAGCTTCAGCGTCGTCTCGAACGGATCGGTCGCTTCGGCAACAACGTGCTCGAACTTGGCGACGATCCGTTGGGCGAGTTCCGTCGACTGCTCCTTGACCTCCCGGTACGGATCCTCGACGCCAAGCTCGTCCTTGACAATCCGGTGAATCTCGGCCGCCATGTGAGGCGGTGTCTCGTTGAAGTTCATCCGCTCGAGGAGGGAGAGCACCCGCCTGATCACCCGGTACTGCTCGTCCGGCTGATCGGTCGCCATCCGCACCGCGTCGACGGCCTGCCCTACGAGGCAAGGGACACAATCCAGGGTCGTTTCCAAGGTCGATCTCCTCTCCGGGGTGGTCTCGGGCACCAATCGGGCCGGCGCTCACCGGCCAAGCCGGCTTTGTGCCCGACGACCCTAACCCGGGAGCGTCACGGATCTGCCGGTCGGCCTCGTCGCAGCACCAAACCTGCACAAACCCGAATGCGCGTAGGTTCGTGCGGTGCCTCCGTCATCGCGGCAGAGGCAGACTCGGCCCCTGAGCCCGGAACACCCAGTGGCACAAGCAGCCGACTCTCCCCCGGCCTGGGCTGTCCAGGTGCCCACCGGGCCGAGGATGCCAAAGACTGGCATCGTTAGGCTGAAATCGATCCCGATCCCTCGATGGTCGAGCAACTCAACTACCGGCCGGTATCGGGTTGCAGTCGAGCGCTCGACGCTTGGCGATGGGCGTCGACAACGGCCCACACCCAGAAGACAACGCTCCAAAACGCCATGACATCGTGGCCGATTCTGGGCAACCAGTAGGCCCAGACATCTCCCGGCTCAGGATCTGCTGCCAGGAAGACCAACACGAAAAGAAGGGTCAAGCTGCCGATGACGATTGCAGCCACCAGAATCGCAGCTCCTCTGCCGCCGTCTCGGCTGTACATCTGACCGAGCCCGGGCACCAGCAGCGACAGGAATACGGCAACAAGCGGATGTGGTCGCATGCATCCTCCTTTCCATGACGCCAATGCAGAGGCCGCACTCTTTCCATCATCGGGCGCCGGTCTGGTCTTCCGAGCCGCACCGGTGGCACCGCCGATGTCATGATGGCCTCAGCCGTAGTCGGGGATCCTGACCTCGTCGCCGTCGGAGTCGATACCCAGTGCGGCGGTAACGAGAATGCGGCGGTCTGGTTCCTGACAGCCGGCCAGTAGCCCTGTCCCAACAACTGCCTCTGATCAACCGAGCCCGCCCCA
>CAZTJO010000061.1:0-4440 GCA_964614095.1 uncultured Acidimicrobiia bacterium | reverse complement strand
TCCTCTTCGAGAGTCACCCTGCTCCCGCCGGGAATGGCGTCGATGCGCCACACCTGGTCATCTTTCTGCAGCGGCCCCGAAACCAGAGTGAAAGCGAACCTTTCGTTCTCCAACCACTCGGTCACCCGGTAGTCGAGCTTCATGAGCCGGCCGCCCGACCTTTCCTCGTAATGAAAGGTCGCCCCGACTCCTGTGCGTTGTTCACTCGTGTATTCGAAGCTCTCGAGGAGGGTGAACCACTTCAGTATCGCCTCCGGCTCCACCAGCAGGGGCCACACCCGCTGCGGCACCGCTGTGGTCTCGATCGAGCGCTCGATTCTCATGTTCTCCCCCAAAGTCTCCACGGATACCACAAGGTAGTCTCCCCATCCTCAAGGTGGGTCCGCAGCACCGTCGGAGAGCCTTCGTTCGATCAAACAGACCCCTCGTGGAGGATCAGGCCGTGGGGGTCTGCTTCATTGCGGTGAGGAAAGCCGACGGTCTATTCATCCGACTCTTCATCGAGGCTCCGGCCCTCGGGGACATCCCAGTAAGAGATAGGACCCCGATCTTCGGCAGCCGCGAACCGCCGGAAGCAGGCCGGAACGTCTAGCGGCCCGCTTTCGGGACCGACGGGGATAATCGACTGAGTCCTGCTCGGCGGTCGGGAGCGGTGCGCGCCGCCGAACGCGACCTCCCGAGCAGCGCAACGGTGCCCCCCGGGTCCACTCCATCGCGTAGAGGTTTGGATCAAGGGCCCGGCGATCTCGGCAGGCGCCTCGGGCCCCCGGGAATGACGGATTGGGGAGAAGACTCGGCGCGAGATACGCTCTAGATCGATTTGAACTACATCGTTCTTGTTAAGCAAGTACCCGACATCAGCAACATTCCGCCCGACGCCTGGGACTGGGAACGCGGCATCCTCAGACGTGGCGTGCTCGATACCACCTGCAACGAGTTCGACAAGCAGGCGCTGGCCTTCGCGGCAGGTCTCAGGGAGCAACGGGACGGGAAGATCGTGGCCCTGACAATGGGGCCCCCATTCGCGGCCGACGTCCTCAGGTACGCCCTCTCGATCTGCGCAGACGAAGCAGTGCTGTTGACGGACCGGAAACTTGGCGGTGCCGACACTCCGGCGACGGCGTACCCCCTCGCCCAGGCGATCCGAAGAATCGGGAAGGAATCGTTCGGAGGGGACGGCGCCTTTCTGGTAGTCGCCGGGATGCAGTCCGTCGACGGTGATACGGCACAGGTGCCTCCGCAGGTCGCCGAGGAACTAGGCATCGCCCACATCGCCTACGCGACCTCGTTCGCCTACGAAGCGGGTGCCCTGCAGGTCACCCGGATCACCCGGAGCGGCACGGAAGTCGTCTCCCCCACCTCACTTCCGGCGCTGGTCACGGTGGCGAACTGGACCGAACCTCCCTTTGCCACGTTCAACCGCACCGTCTGGGCATACGACCAGGAGATCACCCATTGGGGCGCCGACGACGTGGAGGCCGATCCCGACCGGATCGGCCTGGCAGGCTCCCGAACCGCAGTCCACCGGATCTTCTCTCCCAAGGAGGTGAGCACTAAGACCTGCGTCTACGAGACCGACATCGGCGAGCTCGCCGACGCGCTCAGACGGCTGTACGACGCCAGACTCACCTCGAGCGACGGCGAGGATGGCGGGCAGATCTCATATTCGATCCCCGAGGGCCAGAGCCCCACCTACACCGGCGAGGTCTGGGTCTTCGCCGAGCAGGAAGACGGCGAACTGCACCCGGTGTCGTTCGAGCTGCTGGGCCAGGCGTCACGTCTTGCCGCGTCCCTCGGCGAGGAGGTGGCGGCCGTCGTCCTGGGTGCCGACGTCGAGCCGATGGCCGGGGAGTTGATCGCCCAAGGCGCGGACAAGGTGTACGTGGCTCAGCATCCGCTGCTGGAGCACTTCCTGCCGATCCCCTACACCGTGACACTCGGCGAGATGGTCCGAATCCACGAGCCGCAGCAGCTGATCTTCGCTGCGACCCCGCTGGGCCGGGAACTCGCGCCCCGCGTCGCCTATCGAACCGGGTCCGGCCTCACCGCCGACTGCACTGGACTCGATCTGGCCGACGTCAAGCGAGGGAAGAAGGAGTACACCGCGGTGCTCCGCCAGACCCGACCGGCACTGGGCGGCAACATCATGGCTTCGATCATCACCCAAAACTCGAAGGTACAGATCTCGACGACGCGTCCCGGCGTGATGAAGGCGCTGGAACGTGACGACGCCAGACGGGGCGAGATCGTTCATCACGCGCCGCAACTCTCCGAAGACACCGCCGGCATGACGCTGGTGCGCCGGGAGCCGATGCAGCAAGCCGCCGAGATCTCCGATGCGGCCATCATCGCTTGCGGCGGCGCCGGTTGTCGTACCAAAGAGAACTTCGACGCCCTGATCAGACCGCTCGCCGACGCGCTGGGGAGCTTCCTCGGAGAAGAGGCCATGGTCGGAGCGTCCCGGGCTGCCGTCGAGCGTGGATTCATCGATCGAGGGCACCAGGTCGGCCAGACCGGCCAGACGGTCAAGCCCCGGGTGTACGTGGCGGCCGGCGTGTCAGGCGCGGTGCAGCACCTCACCGGCATGCAGGGCTCAGACATCATCGTCGCCATCAATCGAGATCCGAGCGCTCCCATCTTCAAGGTGGCCGATCTTGGGGTCATCGGGAACCTAGAGGAGAAGATTCCCGAATTCGTCGAAGCCCTGAAAGCCCGGGTGAAGACGTGACCCACGTGAACCACATCGACGTCCTGTTCATCGGCGCCGGACCGGCCAGCCTGTCGGGAGCCATCGAACTGCAGCGAAGCCTCAACGAGGCGGGACGGACCGAACGTGTCGGGGTCATCGAGAAATCCGACAAGGTCGGCCAGCACATCCTCTCCGGCCTGGTGTTCGAGCCCGAGGTCTTGGACGAGATGATCCCCGATTGGAGACAGAGGAAGGACCCGTTCGTCACCCGAGCGCTCGCCAACGACGTCCAATACGACGAGGTGAGGCTGCTGCTGCATCGGTCGATCGCCCTGCGGGTGCCGAAGGCCGTGGTGCCTTCCTATCTACAACACGACGGGAATCTGATCCTCTCGGGTAGTGACATGGCCCGTTGGCTCGCCAAGGAGGCCGAAGACCTCGGGGTGAAGATCTACACCGGGTTCGCCGCCACCGAGGTCCTCTACGACGGCGATCGCGTGAGAGGGGTGAAGCTCGGCGAGAAAGGCCGGTCCAAGGACGGAGAGAAGCAGGTCAACTACGTCCCCGCCGAGATCGTCGAGGCGAAGGTGACCGTGTTCGGAGAGGGCTCCCTGGGCAGGCTGGCGGAGGACGTCGTCGAACGGCAGGGTCTGCACCGGACCGGGAACCCTCAGATTCATTCGCTCGGGGTCAAGGAGATCATCAAGCTCCCCGACGACAACGCCTTCGGTGCCAACCACGTGGTCCACACCTTCGGGTATCCGCTGACCACGGTCTTCGGCGGCGGGACGATCTACAGCCTGGACAAGAACACGGTGGCGGTGGCGCTCGTGCTGGCGCTCGACTGGAAGTACGCCGACCTCAACCCGCAACTGGAGCTGCAGGTTTTCAAGTCCCATAAGTACGTCCGGGGCTTGCTGGAGGGCGGCGAAGTGATCTCCTACGGGGCCAAGACCCTGCCCGAGGGAGGATACTGGGCCCTGCCGCAGCCCTACACCAACGGCGCGCTCATCGTCGGTGATGCCGCCGGCTTCACCGACGTGCGCAAGCTGAAGGGATGGCATAACGCGATGAGGTCCGGCATGCTGGCCGGGCGGGCGATCAGGGCGGCCATCGAGCGCGACGATTTCGGCGCCGATTCACTCTGCCTCTACGGGCAGTTGCTCGAACAGAGCCCGCTCATGGAGGATCTCCAAAAGGGGAAAAACTACCGGCAGGTCTTCGCCAAATCCGGCAACGTGTTGCTCGGTGCACCCCTGTCCCTGTTGCAGGGGATCATCCGCAGGAGGCTGAAGACCCCCCCGGATCACGAGACGCTGACCGCAGCCCGACTCGACCGCGACTTGCACGGCGACCAGGATCGCCTGACCGACGTGGCGCTCTCCAGGACGATCCACCGCGAGGAAGAACCTTCCCACATTACCATCACCGATCCGGAACTCTGCGACGAGTGTTACGAGAGGTTCGGTGCCTACCCCTGCGTGTTCTTTTGTCCCGGCGAGGTCTACGAGGTCCACGACGGCACACTCGTGGTCAACTACTCCAACTGCCTGCATTGTCAAACCTGCAGGGCCAAGTGCCCCCACCAGGTCATCCAGTGGCACGTACCCGAAGGCGGAGAGGGCCCCAAGTACAAGGCCATGTAGCCGGGCCACCGCGGGTGAAGGCAACCCAGAGCATCTGATTCATGTGCGTCGGAGAGCCTTCGATGGATAGGACAGACCCTGGATGGCGGATTAGCGCTTGGTGTT
>CAZTJO010000060.1:0-4574 GCA_964614095.1 uncultured Acidimicrobiia bacterium | reverse complement strand
TGCTTGAGGGCGGTGTCGACTCCGACCGCGGAGGCGAAAGCCAGCAGCCGCAACGGCCCTCTGAGCTGTGGGGAGATGTCGAGCAGGTAGTCGTCGGCGGTGGTGAACAGGGTTTTGGCCAGGCCTTCCCACGTCTTGGTGATGCGGCCGACTTCGGTCTCGGTGATGTCGACGATGGCGAAGTTCCACGCTCTCCAGTTCTCGGCCCGGATCTCGCCGACTTTGCCGCCGGCGGCGTCGTGCAGTCCGAAGCGGATCTTGCCGAACACGTTCTGCTGCCGGATGGTGCCCACCGGCGAGCCCAAGCCGTCGTATACCTCCACCGACGACTTCACGAGCTTGCGGGGCCGCACCAACTCGAGGACCTTGGTGCCGTCGGTGTCGTACGCGGCCAGCTTGTGGGTCATGAACTGGTCGAGCTTGGTGGCGAAGCGGGCGATCTTCTTCAGTGTCGACTGGCCCTCCTGGCGGATGATGCCAATGTTGTTGCCCTGTTCATCGCGGATCACGAACTCGTTGACCATCTCGATGAGCTTGGCCTTCTGGTTGATGATGATGCGGGAGTGATCGAGTAGTGCCATGGGGGCGAGCGTAGCCGCAGGCGTGTTCGGAGTGCTCTCTTTGTCGATCCTGAACCCCGGGCCCGTAGACTGCCCTTGTCCCGGTACCCCAGGACTGGAGACAACCGTTGGATCTGATCCTCGCCGGGCCCGGCCGGGCCGGCCTCTCCTTAGCCGCGGCTGCGGTTGCTTCCGGGCATCGTGTTGTTGGTGTGCTGGCCCGGAATCCGCAGAAGGCGGCCGCTGCCGCCGACCGTATCGGCACCGTGAGCATGGCCTGGGACCGGCAGCTGCCCGCAGTCGACCTGCTGATGATCGGCACCAGCGACGATGCCATCGCCCTGGTGGCGCAGGATCTGGCGCCGCGGGCCGAGAACGTCGAGGGTGTGGTGCACCTCTCGGGCCTGACTTCGGTGTTGGCTCTTGTCCCTCTGGCGGAGTCGTGCCGCATCGGCTCGTTCCATCCCCTGCAGAGTTTCCCCGAGCCCGACGCCGGCCGTGTCGCCGGCTGCGCGGTTGCCGTCACCACCGCCGACCCTCTTCTGGAAAGGGTTCTGTTCACCCTGGCCAAGTCGTTGGCAGCGAATCCCTTTCGTCTGGATGACGAGAGCAAGGCGCTCTACCACGCCGCCGCCTCGGCGGCGGCCAACTTCCCGATGGCGGCGTTGTCTATGGCGCGTCGGCTCTTTGAGGCCGCCGGGGTCGATTTTGGGCTGGCGGCGCCGCTGGTACGGGCCGCTGCCGAGAACGCCGTCTCCATGGGCCCGGAGGCGGCGCTTACCGGTCCGGTGGCCCGCGGCGACGCCGGGACCGTGGCGGCTCAGATTGCAGCCGTCGAGGCGGCGGCTCCCGACCTGGCCGCCGATTTCCGCGTTTGGGTGGCAGCGACTGCGCGTGTTGCCGACACCGAGGAGGCGTTGGCTGAGGTGATCTCGTGAAGGTCATCGCCACTTTTGCTGAGGCTCGGGCTCTCTGTTCCGGCTTCATCGCCTTTGTGCCCACCATGGGTTTCCTGCACGAGGGGCACCTGGCGCTGGTCGAGGCGGCCCGCGGAGCCGACACCGTGCTGGTGAGCTTGTTCGTCAATCCGCTGCAGTTCAACGAGGCGGCCGATTTGGAGAGGTACCCGCGCGATCTCGAGCGCGACGCCGCCCTTGCCGAGAGGGCCGGCGCCGACGTGCTTTTTGCCCCGGCGCTCGAGGAGATGTATCCGCAAGAGCCGGCGAGCCGCGTGTCGCTGCCGGCCTTGTCCGCCGAGATGGAGGGGGCGCACCGGCCCGGGCACTTCGACGGGGTGGCCACGGTGGTAGCCAAGCTGTTCGCCGGCCTGCAGCCGCAGCGGGCTCATTTCGGACGCAAGGACGCGCAGCAGCTGGCGGTGGTGCGGCGTATGGCCGCCGACCTGTCGTTTCCCGTCGAGATCGTCGGCGGTCCTACGGTGCGGGAAGACGACGGCTTGGCCCTGTCGAGCCGCAATGTCTTCCTGGAGGACCGGCCCGCCGCCTTGTCCCTGTCGCGGGGCCTGTTTGCCGCCGCCGACGCGGCCGAGGCCGGGGAGCGCTCTGGCGTCAAGCTGGAGGGCATAGCCGCCGCCGAGTTGGAGGATGCCGGGGTGAAGCCGGAGTATGTGGTGCTCGCCGACGCCGCCGCGGCGACTCGCATCCCGGATCTCGACCGGGAAGCGTTCCTCGCCGTCGCCGCCCGAGTGGGATCGGTGCGGCTCATCGATAACGTGTGGTTTGGTCCCGACGGCAGCGCCGACAGAGGTATGCGCCTGCCGGGTCCTTCGATCCTGTACGGAGGCGACTGATGCTGATAGCCGTGGACGTGGGGAACACCCAGACCGTCATGGGGCTTTTTGAGGGGGAGGAGCTGGTCGACCAGTGGCGCCTCTCCACGGTGCCCGATCGCACCGCCGACGAGTACCGCCTCTACTTCGAGGGGCTGCTGCGCCAGGACAAGTGGAGGGTGGAGGAGATCTCAGGGGTGGCGTTGTCGTCGGTGGTTCCGCTGGCCAAGGAGGCGCTGGTCGGTGTCGCCGAGGAGATGATCGACGGGCCGCTGGTGGTGGTCGGTCCCGGTATCCGTACCGGGATGGCCATTCATCTAGACAATCCTCGTGAGGTGGGAGCCGACCGTGTGGTCAACGCGGTGGCGGCTGCGCACCGCTACGGGGTTCCGGTGATCACCGTCGATTTCGGCACCTCGACCAATTTTGATGTTGTAGACGCCGATGGCGCCTACGTGGGCGGCGCCATCGCTCCCGGCCTCGACGTCTCCGAGGAAGCGCTGGTCGCCGCCACCGCGGCGCTGCGGCGGGTGGAGACCAAGGAACCTCCCTCTCCCATAGGCAAGAACACCGTCGAAGCCATGCAGAGCGGGCTGCTGTACGGGCACGCCGGGCTGGTGGACGGCATTCTCACAAGGCTGATCGCCGAGTTGGGTAGTACACCTGCAGTCGTCGCCACCGGCGGTCTGGCATCTACCATCGTTCCCCTGTGCGAGTTGGTTGACCAGATCGATGAGCGGCTCACCCTCGACGGGCTGCGGCTCATCTACCACATGAACGTGGAGTGACATGGACGAGCAGCACGGCGATGAGCACTTGGAGGAGCACTTCCTGACCGCGGCCCGGCTGGCCAAGGTGGGGGCGATGCGCGATGCCGGCGAGGAGCCGTACCCGGTGCGTTTTGAGCGTACTGCCACCGCTGGCGAGATCCACGAGGCCCACGACGAGATCGAGGACGGAGCCGAAACCGGCGTAACGGTGACGGTGGCCGGGCGGCTGCTCAATGTGCGCCGCCTGGGCGGGCTGGCTTTTGGTGTGTTGCAGGACTGGTCGGGACAGATTCAGCTCTACGCCGATGCAGAGCACCTGGGGGAGCGCATGGATGCCTTCACTCATCTGGATCCCGGCGACTGGGTGGGCGCCTCGGGTGAGGTGGTGAAGACGCAGCGCGGCGAGCTGAGCGTACGTATCACCGAGTTCACTCTGCTTTCCAAGGCGCTACGGCCGCTCCCGGAGAAATGGCATGGATTGCAGGATGTAGAGCTGCGCCATCGCCGCCGCTACTTGGACCTGATCGTGAACCCGGAGGCAGCCGATGTACTCCGGGCCCGCAGCGACACCGTGTCGGCGCTGCGCCGCTCCCTGGAGGAGCGGGGTTTTGTGGAAGTAGAGACCCCGATGCTGCAGCTGGAGCCGGGCGGTGCCCTGGCCAAGCCCTTCTCTACCCATCACCAGGCTCTGGGCGCCGACATGTACCTACGTATCGCCATAGAGCTGCACCTGAAGCGGCTCATCGTCGGCGGGGTGGAGCGGGTGTTCGAGATGGGCCGGGTGTTCCGCAACGAGGGCATCTCACCGCGGCACAACCCGGAGTTCACCATGCTGGAGGTGTATCAGGCGTTTGCCGACT
The DNA here is from genome assembly GCA_964614095.1 of uncultured Acidimicrobiia bacterium. Taxonomy (GTDB): domain Bacteria; phylum Actinomycetota; class Acidimicrobiia; order Spongiisociales; family UBA11373; genus CAZWKX01. The sequence continues at coordinate 595 of CAZTJO010000060.1, read as the reverse complement.
ACACCGACATGATCGACTTGACCGAGGCGCTGGTGGCCGAGGCCGCCGAGGCGGTGGCCGGCACCACCAAGCTGACCTTCCAGGAGCGGCCGCTGTCGCTGCGTCCGCCGTGGCCGCGTATTCGTTATGTGGATTCGTGTAGTGAGGCGACCGAGATGGAGTGGGATCCGGCCATGCCTCTGGATGAGGCGCGCAAGCAGGCGGAGCGGGTCGGTATCGAGGCCGACCCGGCCTGGGGGGTGGGCAAGATCATCGCCGAGGTGTTTGAGGCTCGGGTGGAGCCGGGCCTGTGGGAGCCGACGGTGGTGATGGATTATCCCAAGGAGATCTCGCCGCTGGCTCGGGAGCATCGGGTGGACCCAAATCTGGTAGAGCGATTTGAGGTGATCGCGGCGGGGCGTGAGCTGGCCAATGCCTTCAGCGAGCTGAATGATCCGGTGGAGCAGCGGCGCCGCTTCGAGGCACAGGCGGAGGCCCGGGCCCGGGGCGACGAGGAGGCGCATCCCATCGACGAGGACTTCCTGCGAGCCCTGGAGTACGGGATGCCTCCCACCGGGGGCATGGGGCTAGGTGTCGATCGCCTGGTGATGCTGCT
>CAZTJO010000059.1:2261-4727 GCA_964614095.1 uncultured Acidimicrobiia bacterium | reverse complement strand
TTATGAAGAAATAAAACATAAAAACAAATTAATTGCTATTATTATAAAATCAGATTACTCTTCAGATAAAACAGTCTTTTTCAGCCCACCCACTTTTTCACAGCAACTCGGTTACCTGCGCCATAAGAAAGGTGACAGTATAAAATCTCACTTTCATAAAGAAGTCCGCAGGGAAATAATATTAACCCAGGAAGTTTTATTTATAAAAAAGGGAAAAATTAGGGTTGATCTATATACCATAAAAAAAGAATATATTACATCAAGAGAATTAGCCAGAAACGATGTCATATTCCTCTGCAGCGGTGGTCATGGCTTTAAAATACTCGAAGATTCCGAAATTATAGAAGTTAAACAGGGTCCTTATTCAAATAGAGAAGTTGACAAAGAATTATTTGATGGAGTTTAGAATGATTCCGGTTTGTGAGCCCCTAATAGGTAAAAAAGAATTGGAATATGTCCAGGAGTGTCTCAAAACCAGCTGGATTTCTTCAAATGGAAGATTTATCGGCGAATTTGAAGAGAAATGGGCAGATTACTGTAATATGAAATATGGAATTACTGTCAGTAATGGAACTGCTGCCTTAATAATCAGTTTAAGCTGTCTGGATCTAGAGCAAGATGATGAAATAATAATGCCCACATTTACTATAATTTCCTGTGCTCTTGCTGCCATTTATAATAATTGTAAACCAGTTTTTATAGACTCTGACCCGAGAACATTTACCATTGATACTACAAAAATAGAAGAAAAAATCACTAAAAAAACCAGAGCTATTATTGCTGTGCATATATATGGCCACCCCTGTGATATGGATCCGATTTATAAATTAGCAAGAAAATATAACCTGATTATCATAGAAGATGCTGCGGAAGCCCATGGAGCTGAGTATAAAGGTAAAAAATGCGGCAGTCTTGGGGATATAAGCTGCTTCAGCTTTTATGCAAATAAAATTATCACTACCGGCGAAGGTGGAATGCTGCTTACGAATAATAAAAATTATGCGGAAAAGGCCAGAGCTATTAGAAATCTCTGCTTTAAAAAGGAAAGGCGTTTTTATCATGAAGAATTGGGCTATAATTTCAGAATGACAAATATTCAGGCAGCAATAGGAGTGGCTCAATTAAAGCGAATCGATAGGCTTGTAGAAAAGAAAAGATGGATTGGCCGCATTTATAATAAGAAACTTAAAGGCAATGCTGAAATAATCCTTCCCGTTGAGGAGGATTGGGCAAAGAATGTTTACTGGATGTACGGGATAGTACTAAAAGATGCTGCCGGTATGGATGCATTGGAATTTGCAGAACGTTTATATAAATTAGGAGTGGACACAAGGCCATTCTTTCTGGGAATGCATGAACAGCCTGTTCTTAAAGATTTGGGAATAATTAAAAACGAGAAATACCCTATTTCGGAAATGATATCAAGAAAGGGATTGTATTTACCCTCGGGATTAACTTTGACCGAAGATAAAATCAGTCTTGTTACGGATGCAGTTAAGAAAATTTTATAAAAGGCCCAGACTCTTTATCCCGTTTAGTTAATACCAATAATATAAAATCCAATTCTTTTTAGCCCCGTCTGCTTTTTCTGAAATCAATAATATGGCCGAAGACAAACTTAACGGCTCTAAATAAGAATATAATATCGGCTGCGTTCCTTATGCTGGTAATTTTTCTATATAAGAATTCCGGATTAAGAGCAGTCTTATACATACTCTGAGCAGCCTTTTTTATCAAATCTTCATTTATACCGGTTTTCATTACCGGTTCCTTCATATCAAATCTGCTCCAGTCTAGAGTTTTAAGATATTTTTTCTTAAAACATTCTTCAAATAAAGGAGTACCGGGATAGGGAATGACTATTGTTGCCTGCATTGTTTTGGCATAATCTTTTCTCAATAAATAAGAACCAAGCTTAAGCGTATTTTCAACATCCTCTTCCTTCTCCCAGGGGTATCCAAACATAATGGTAATATGGGGAGACAGGCCCGCTCTTCTGGCTTGCTTGCATGATTCTATAATGGTATCTACATCTATCTTTTTATTAATCCTTTCTAATGTATAATCGCTCGCTGATTCCAGCCCAAAAAGTATGAACCTAAAACCTGCTTTCTTCATTAATTTATAATCTTCAAAACTACAGCCGTCAAACCTCATATTGCAGTTTAAGTTTACTTTTTTATTGTAACCTCTTTCTATCATCCCTCTGCAGAAGTTTCTCAGCCAATTACCAATAGGAAAAGTACCGGTATCATCCATAATCTCTTTTATATTAAGACTATCTATAAGCTGGCCGATTTCATCCAAAACATTATCATAGTTTCTTACTCTGAACTTTGGGTATAAAGTAGTCCAGGAACAAAAAGTGCATCTTCTATGCCAGCAGTCTCTTCCTGACATAATATAAGTTCCCGGAGTCCTTAAGAAATTTCCATTTTTTTCACTATAAAGTTTCCATCTGGTAAG
>CAZTJO010000059.1:0-2161 GCA_964614095.1 uncultured Acidimicrobiia bacterium | reverse complement strand
GGAAGAGCTGTTACATGATCACCGACTAAAATAATTATCGGACTACGGCCAGTTTTTTCCTTTCTGCCCTTTAACTTATTAATTATATTCCAATGGCGCTTTATCACCGGAGTTTTAGTTTCAATCATAATGACATCCGGCTTTTCACTGTTTATCCTGTCTTCCCAATCCTTATAACTCATATCCTCAGCAATACCGTCATCCCATACAATATCAAAGCTATTATTCTTTAGTAAAGTTGCGGCACATGCAGGTACAACAGGATAAATATAAGTAGGGTTTGAAAACCACTGAAATTGTCTATTCTGACTTAGAAGTGGTACTCCTTTATTTGATTCTAATGGTGGATAAGATATAAAAATCTTCATCTTTCCAACTTTCCGGTACATAATCCCTTGATAAACCCAGATCCGTAAAAAATATGTGTTAAAAAAATACCAGGAACCAGTAAAAATGAAAGCTTTAAATCCTTATTCTTTATAACTTTTATCAGCGAATTAATCACCAGTATTAAAACATAAGATGCCAGTATAACCAAATAAAAATATGCCAAAGGCTCATTTAAAAAAGCTGCAATAAATCCAAGTATTATAAATATCAAAAATAGGGAAGGCATAAAATATCCAATTTTGGCAGAGTTTTTGGGATATCTTTTTACAAAATATCCCCTGTGAACTGCATAATTATAGCTCTGTATCAAATGCTTTTTAAAAGAGTCTCTCCGGTGATGATATACAAGCACTTTTGGGTCATATACTATTTTCTTGCCCAGATTAATTATATCCAGACAGAGTTTGGTATCTTCACCCGGCCAAAAAGTAGAGTCAAATCCTCCAACAGTTCTAAAATCTTTCTTTTTTATTAAAAAATTTACAGAAGGAAAATCATCCACCTCAAATATTTTACTGGCGGGCTTATACCTGAATACGGTATTTCCACTGGCGATTACCGATGAATAGATTTCTCCTGATAATTTCTGCACTAAATTATCATTTTCCGGAGTAACGGCAGGACCACAAACAGCAGCAATATTATTATCCTTAAAATAATCAACTGAGTTATTCAGCCAATCACCCACCGGATATGCATCATCATCCAAAAATGCCAGTATATCCCCTCTAGCATATTTCAGGGATAAATCTCTTTTCTCTGCAGGGCCGATATTACCCGTGGGTATAATCTTTACTTTCTTATTATCGTATACAAAATCTTTATCTGGGAATATTAATACTTCAAAATTCTGATAATTTAATTTTAGACAATTCTCTATACTTTCCAACAAATAATTATTTTTATATTTAACTGGAATTATTATAGAAAAAAATAGTTCATTTTTTTGTTTACTAATCATAATATTTTTTTATATGCAAACGATAGAAAATTGCCATAGTGTCATAAAAAATATTAAAAATATCTTTTAGCCCTATTCTACCGAATTTTCTTGTTGGTTTTAAATAAATAGGTGCTTCCACTATCTTAAATTTATACTTATTCAAAATAACCAGCAGCTCTAAATCAAATGCATATTTTTTTACCACAACTTTTGATAATGCTTTTTTCAATGTATTATAATTAAAAAGTTTAAGGCCCGTCTGAGTATCCTTCACCGGTAAATTAAATAAAACTTTGATTAGAATATAATAACCTACACTCAAAATTCTCCTGCTTAAAGGATATTGCACAACAGAATCTTTATTTAATTTAGACCCTATTACTACATCAGCCCGGTGCTCTCTAATCAGCCTTAAGAAATTATTTATAAGACTTGGGTGAATATCTAAATCAGCATCTAAAAATAACACATAGTCTCCTGTAACGTAGTTGAACCCATATTTTATAGCAAATCCTTTCCCTATATTAGGCGTATACTGATATATTTTTACCTTATCATTAAAAATTCCAATGTTTCTTTTCACTTTATTGTAGGTATTATCTACACTGCCGTCATCAATGATAATTATTTCATAAGACTCTTTTAAATTTTCCAGAACGTTTATGGTTTCTTTAAGTGTAAGTACTATATTTTCTTCTTCATTAAATGCCGGTATCAGGATTGAAACCTTCTCATTTTCCAAGTATTGGCCCCTTTGTCCTTCTGTTATTTATAAAAATTAATAATATATTAAATAAAAATAAAATAACCGAGTTTATTATAAGTATT
>CAZTJO010000058.1:0-4787 GCA_964614095.1 uncultured Acidimicrobiia bacterium | reverse complement strand
CCCTACGGCCCCAGAACCTCCACCTGAGGCAGCGCCACCCTGAGCCGATCGATGCTCGCAGGACTCACTTTTGTGCCTGCCAGACCTAGCTCCCTGATCTCGCTCAGCCCCTGCAGCGAAGCAACGTCCTTCACCCGCGTGTCAGTCAAGTAGAGGTAGACGAGTCTGGTGAGCCCCGCCAACGCACCCACATCCCTCACCCGGGTGCCGCTCAAGTCCAGGTAGGTGAGTCTGGTGAGCCCGGCCAGGGGGCCCACAGACTTCACGCGGGTGTTGGCCAGGTCTAGCCTGGTAAGGCCGGCCAGCCCGGCCAACGCATCCACATTCCTCACGCGAGTGCCCGTCAGCCAAAGGCCGGCGAGTCTGACGAGGCCGGCCAGCGGGGCCACATCTTCCACCCTGGTTCCCCACAGGTTGAGGCGCACAAGATTGGTGAGCCGGGCCAATGCACCCACATCGGCCACCTGCGTTCCACCCAGATCCAGCTCGGTGAGACTGGTGAGCCCAGTCAAGGCGCCCACATCGGCCACCTGCGTTTGACCCAGATCCAGCTCGGTGAGACTGGTGAGCCCAGTCAAGGCGCCCACGTCCGCCACCTCTGTGTCACTCAGATCGAGGTGGGTGAGGTTGGTGAACCCCGCCAAGGCGCCCACGTCCGCCACCTCTGTGTCACTCAGATCCAGCTGGGTGAGGTTGGTGAGCCCGGCCAGCGGGCCCACGTCAATCACCGCAGTGTCACCCAGATTCAGGTGGGTGAGATTGGTGAGCCCGCCCAGTGCGGCCACATCCACCAGCGGCGTGTAGTACAAATCCAAATTGGTGAGGCTGGCAAGCCCGGCAAGCGCTGCGACATCCATCACCCGTGTAAACGCCAGGTCCAGATGGGTGAGATTGCTGAGCCCAGCTAGCGCGCCCACATCCGCCACATGAGTGCCGTAGAGCGACAAGTGAGTGAGATTGGTGAGTCCGGCCAGCGCTCCCACATCCGCCAAGGCGGTATCACCCAGGCGCAACTCGGCCACGGCGCTGAAATCGCGGTCGGTCAATACGGAGGCGGCCTTACCCAGCGACTTCGCTATTGCCTCCCGAACGATGGTCTCATCGGTAGCCATGGGTCTCAGACCTCTTAGGTGATGGCTCCCATCACGCTACCCGCCCCCGCGTCGCCAGCACCGAGCTTCCGCCACGCAAACGCCATCGGGTTCAGGTTCGAGCTGGGCAATCTGCGACCGTCCTCCCGCTCATTCACGCACCAACATCGGACCGTTGTCGGTGTGAGGCACCACGGCCGCCGGCGCCTCGATCACCGTCCCGATGGCTACCGGTCCGCGCAATGGACCCTCGGCGTACACTCTGCATTGGAGTCCCGAAAGGGGGGAACCATGTGGCCCAACGCGAGCCATCTGGATTCGTCTCCATCCTCACCGAGTCTCCGGACTCGATTAGTGAAGTGCCTGAAAAATTGGCACGGAATCCTCCTGGTGCCGCCGATGCTGATTGCGGCCGCCCTGGTCGGATGCGGAGATGACGGTGCGCCACCTGCCACCGTCCATCCGGCGGGTGAAACCGCAGACGTAGGAGGGTGGCTGCCGGCCGAAACACTGCTCGAGGGCTACACCACGCTGATCGAGCCAAGCGGTCCCGAACAGTCGAGCGGATGGCAGGTATCTGTCTCCGGCTCCGATCCGTGTGCGCCCGGTTCCACAAGTGCCGGGGAGCAATATGTCTGTGTCAGCATCGATATCAAGAACCCCACCGCCGGGCCCGGAGCGCTGGATCTCGCAGCCGATGGTCCAAAGCTCGTCGATCAGCAAGGAACCAGATACCTCCTAGGAGGAGCACAAATAGCCGATGCTCCCGACCTTGTTGCCAGCGCCACCACCGGATCGATCAGCAGCTCCATGGAATGCGAGTTCTCCGCCCCCGACGATGCCGGCCGGCAGCAAGCCGACTGCACCATGATGCTCACGGCCACCATGAGCAGCCAAGGCTTCGAGGAGGCACTCGTCGCAGTGGGGGCGGGCAAGTCAGCGACACTCAACACCGCATTCTTGGTGCCCACGGATGAAGACATCTGGATACTGGAGTGGCCCGACGGCACCGGCTTCGAACTCTCCTGACCGCTGATTGCCGGTACTCCGTCGCAAGGGCCTGTTTGCCGTGCGCCGCCTGAGACGGAAAGGCGTCCCGGTAAGAAGAATTTGGAACGCCCAACCCGGTGTCGGCCGCCATAGACGCGCTCGCGCTCAGCCTAAGGGTCGTTGTCCCGCGACCGGCATCGCGTCTCTACGGGCCGTCTACTTCCGCCTGAGGTAGTGCCGCCCTGAGCCGACCCATGTCCGCTGAGCTCACCTGCGTGCCCGTCAGGTCCAAGTGGACGAGGTTGATGAGTCCGGCCAATGGACCGACATCAATCACCGGCGCGTCCCGCAAGTACAGGTAGCCGAGATTGGTGAGTCCGCCCAATCCACCCAAATCCTCCACCCGCGTGCCCGTCAAGTTCAGGGTTCTGAGGTTGGTGAGCCCGGCCAGCGGACCCACGTCTCTCACCCCCGTGCTCATCAGGGACAGTTCGGCAAGCTTGCCGAGTCCAGCCAGTGGGCCCACGTGCACCACCAGTGTGGCGTCCAGATACAGATGGGTGAGGCTGGTGAGCCCAGTCAACGCGCCCACATCCTCCACTTTTGCCATGGCCAGATTCAGGTGGGTGAGATTGGTGAGTCCGGCCAATTCACCCAGATCAAGTGGCTGCCGGCCGCGTAGGTCGAGGTGGGTTACAGCTTCAAGGTCGCGTTCGGTCAGCTCGGCCGCGTCCTTGCCCACAGCCTCTGCTATGGCTGCCCGGGTGATGTCCTCGTCAAGCATGCGCGGTACCCCCTGTTCGGAGCGTTCTCACCCTACCCACCTACACAGCGCGTGATCACCCAGCACTGGGGCCAGACTGCCGCCATGCAGACGCGGGCGGGTTTGGGTTCGAGGCCAAGCCGCAGGGGCACAAGAACCGGAATCGAGCGAGCGCCGAAGTGCCGCTCGGGGGCGGATGGTGGGTAGGCGTGTTATCACTCATGTCTGGTGATCGGTGTGACGCTTCGGACCATCGGTTGCTGCGTGGCAAACACGCTGATGTGCAACGAACCAGGGGATCGATGCGGATCGATAGGGTGTGCACCGCGAACCACCTGACGTACGGTGGACTGGCCGAAAGGCTTGGGGCTAGTAGCGGCGGAGCGAGTAGCGACGCGCAGTAGGAGCAAGAAGATGTCGGTAGAGGAGGCCCTCAGCTATCTCGCGATCGGGCTACTCGCTGGGCTCATGAGCGGGGTGTTCGGCATCGGCGGCGGCAGCGTCAGAATCCCACTGCTCAACGTGGCCGGCCTTCCCCTGCTGAGCGCCTTTGCAGTCAACTTCCTGGTGATTCCCTTCGCCTCGGCAGTCGGTGCTTTCGCGCAAAAGGCCAACATCATCAGGACGGTGGCACTCTACGCTGTAGTTGGGGGCGTAGTGGGTGAGGTCGTGGCAGCGGGCCTGGTTGGCCTGATTCCCACTCTTGCCGTGGCCATTCTTTTTGTAGTGATCTCCGCAGCAGTGGTGTTCGGGGTAATCTCCCGGCGTCTCGTCCCCGCTGTTGTCGCACAGCTTCATCCCGGCCCTCGCCAAGTCGCCACCACGTCGTTTGGTGTAAGCCTTATTACCGGACTGCGAGGAGGCAGCGGAGCCTCCCTGTTTCCAGCTCTCTTCCGTGGTCTCGGACTCGATGCCCACCAGGCGATCGCCACGTCGCTCTACGTGTCGATCTTCACGGCGCTGGGAGCCATCCCTATCTACGGGCTTCGCGGTGATATCCCAATCTTCCCCGCGACCTTCGTACTCGCCGGATCGATGCTCGGTAGCGGGCTGGGCAGCAAGATCTCCCTCCGAGCCAAACCAACATGGCTCGACATCGGACTATCGACACTGATCATCAGCATGGCAATGCTGACCGTGTATCGGGCTCTCTGGGGGTAACCGGCCTCTTCGTCACACAAGGGTCGACGACGCACCGAACGCCACTCGGCAGGACGCTTCTCAGCGCTCCTTCACCGAGCGGGATCCGGCACTATGACCGGCCTCGATGCTCGATCGAGCACCCAGCCTGTGCGGGTTTCTGTCCCATATCGAGTCGAGACCGGGACCTGGAGCCGTTCTCGCCGGGGCCAGACTGCCGCTACGCAAACGCGCTTGGGTTCATAATCGATGCGGTTGTATGACCATGGGCGTCGCGACTCCAAGGCACCACACCCCCCCCTGCAGGGTCAACCGCGTGATTGCACGAAGCCGGAGAGCCACTCGATGGCTTCAGCCTCATCGGCAAACGCCTTCACGGAGATCGACAAGGCGGCGGCCGACGCCTCGACAAACGGCGGCAGAGGCCCGTCACGCTGCTCATCATGAACAATCGCGACGGCCACCAAAAGGCCGGTCGCCCCGTCGATCCACTGCTGCCACACCGCGGCATCCCCCATTGGAGCCCTGTGGGGCTTCCAGAGTGAAGGGCGGGGAGTGTCTCCGATCAGCCGGCGCACCGCCTCGATCTGCTCCGAAACCAGGTCCGCCGTCGTCTGCTCGGCACCGGGCAGATGCTCTACCTCCAGAATGCCGTCGTCACGAAGAGTCAAGCGCACAGCGGTGGTGAGAATCGATTCCACAGGCCCTCCTCTGCGCTAGCAGCAACACTATCCCAGTTGCCGATCGCGTGAGGCTCTTAAGCGCCATATGGGGTCCCCTACACGCCCGATCCGCCGGGGCCA
>CAZTJO010000057.1:0-4911 GCA_964614095.1 uncultured Acidimicrobiia bacterium | reverse complement strand
TCAACTTCGCCGTCATTGTTGACGGCACGGTGGCGGGGGGCATCGGGGGCCACCGGCTCGAAGGCACCTACGGCCACATCGTCAACATCGGCTACTGGCTGGCGCCGCAGATGTGGGGCCGGGGCGTTGCCACCGATGCACTCGGGGCCTATGTCCGGTATCTCTTCGACACGTTCGATATCGACCGGATGCAGTCGACGGTGTTCGGCTGGAACCCGGCGTCGGCGCGGGTGCTGGAGAAGTGCGGCTTTCGCCGGGAGGGTTGTCGTCGCGGCGCCATCCGCAAGTTCGGCGAGGTCACCGACGAGCTGCTCTACGGGCTGCTGCGGTCCGACTGGGAGAAGGCCGAGGAAGCCGGCGCCTGACGCCGGGCCGGCTTTGCCCTGCTTCTAGGCGAGACCAAGGGTCACGGTGAGCGCCCGGTCCAGTTCGGCCAGCTTTGCCGGACCCAACACCCCTCGCCGCCGGGTGAGTATGCGCTTCGGCAGGGTGAAGAGGTTGTCGCAATTGGCCGCACTTGACCCATCGAGTCCTTCCTCGACGCCCACCCCGACCTCAGCCACGTGGCCGTGGAACGAGCTGGTCACAAGCACGCAGACCACCGACGAAAGGAGGGGTATCGCCGAATGGCGGGTGGCGATCACCACTGGATGCCGTCCGACTCCCGGAATGTCCGCATCCCAGACCTCGCCTCTGGAGATCAGCGCTCGGCGTCGGCGAGACATGCGGCAACGGAGAACGCGGCGACCTTCTCGAGGAGCTCATCGTGGGCGGAGTCGGAATCCGCGTAGCGTCGTCGATACGACTCGACGATCGCATCCTCCCCGTGCCGATCGAGCCACTCCGAAACGGCGCGGGCAACAACTGCGCCCCTGGTGGGCGCAATGCCGGCGTCAACGGCTCGATCCAGTGCTTCGACCACGGACTCGTCGAGTCTGGCAGTTACGGGAATGCTCATGCCGCCAACATACCACAGCGTGTACGAATTGTACACGCGCAGGTTGCAGCTTGGCCGCCGGGACGCTCAGCAGGTGCCCACTACGGTGCCGGAGACCCGCCTCATCACCACCAATGTGATGGCGTAGCCGAGAATCACGCCGGCTCCGTTGGCCACCATGTCCCACACGTCGAAGTAGCGCCCCGGCACCACAAGCTGCAAGGTCTCCAGGACGAGGCTGAGGACAACAAGACCCAAGCCGACGTATTGGCGCGCCGGGTGCCGCGGGAAGGCGAGAACACCCACCACCGCCAGGGCCAGGTAGGCGGCGCCGTGCTGGATCTTGTCGGAGAGGTTGAGTTGGGGAAGCTCATCGCCGGGAATCAGTGAGAGCACTGAGACGGCGACCACACCGATGAGGAGGGCGACGCGGGCGGTGAGCAAGAGCCGGTGCCGGGTCTGTGTTTGGGCTGAGACCATGTGCACTCTCCGGGATCTTTGAGCACGCTAGCGCTGATCTCTGGAACTGCACGCTGCGGGTCTGAAACCGCCGTACCGCACTGACGTACGACACTTTCGACCGCATTGCGCAGGCGGGCGCGGTGGTGTTCCAGTATTCCGGGTTGGATGTTGCAGAGTGTGGCCCGCGGCATCGCGTGCCGCACCAGAGTCTCGCGACCAATCCGGCAAACGTGTCACATCCCTCCTGTAACGTGCTCGGCCTCAGATGAGTACTCAGACCGCTCCGGCGCCCGGGCGTTTCCGGGCCTTTGTCGACGACGCCATCAAGGCTCGTTGGGCGATCGTACGCGTCGTGCCTCGGGGCGGCTGGCCGGTGGTTACTGCCTCTCTTGCCACCAACGTTCTTCTGGGCCTGCTGCCGGTGCTCTTCATCGTTGCCACCAGCATCATGCTGGGCCGAGTTCCCGCCGCGGTGGAGACCGGTCTGGGGTCGGAGGCCTGGGACCAGCTGGTGGTCGCCTTTGCCTTCGGCGCCGGCGCTTTTGTCGCCCAGCAGGTTCTCGCCCAGATCCAGGTGGCACTGGGCGAGCTGATGACCCGGCGTGTGGACGGCTACGTCACTGATCGTCTCATCGTTGCCGCGCTCAGCTCTCCCGGGGTGGGCCCGCTGGAGGACCAGAACCTCCTCGATTACCTGGACCAATCGACCTGGGCCATAGAGCACGGCTTTCGCACCCCCGGCGGCGCCTGTGCGGGAACGCTCGCCCTGGTGGCCCGATACACCCAGCTCGCCGGCATGGTGGCCGTGGTCGCCTTTGCTTTCGCCTGGTGGGCCGCGCTGGCACTCCTGACGGTGACGATGGTGTTCCGCTACGGGCAGCGGGGCGGCATCCGCAAGTACTCGGCCATCTGGTACCGCAACGCCCGTGAGCGCCGCGAGGGCTGGTACTACCGGGGGTTGGGAATCGAGCCTCCCGCCGCCAAGGAGGTGCGTGTCTTCGGCCTCATCGATTGGCTGCGCGAGCGTTACCGGCGCATCTATTTCGGATGGCTGGAGCCGGTATGGCGCGAGCGGCGCCGTATCTACCTCACGCCGTACATCGGATACGCCGTCTTTGGGCTCGCCGTTCTGCTGGTCGTGTTTGTGGGCCTGGGCCGTTCCACCGCACAGGGCAGCCTGGGCCTCACCGAACTGGCTTTCACCTTTCAGGCGGCGATGGCGGCGGCCCGGCTCGCCGAGCACTATCCCGAGGCGGACACCCACACCCAGTTCGGCATGTACAGCTACGACCATCTTGTGCGTTTTGAAGCAGGTGTGGCGGTGCATTCCGCCGAGGTGACCCAGCTGGAGCCCAAGGCGGAGGCCGCGGGCCTGCCGCAGAAGGCGCTCCGCTTCGAGCAGGTGGACTTCCACTACCCGGGCAGCGACCGGGTAGTGCTCGACGGGCTCGACCTGGAGATCGTCGCCGGACGGGCGACCGCCATCGTCGGGCTCAACGGGGCGGGCAAGACCACCTTGGTCAAGCTGCTGGCCCGGTTCTACGAACCGACCGCGGGCCGAGTCACCGCCGACGGCATCGATCTGCGCCGGTTCGATCTGCAGCAGTGGCGCAGCCGCATCGGTGTCGTGTTTCAGGACTACAACCACTACGAGCTGTCGGCGGCGGAGAACATCGCCTTTGGCGCCATCCACCGAATCGGCGATGACGAGGCGATCCGGCGGGCCGCGGAGCGGGCGGGCATCCTGGAGGCTCTGGAACAGCTGCCGGGTGGCCTGGCCACACCGCTGTCCCGCCAGTACGAAGGGGGTGTCGACCTCTCCGGGGGCCAGTGGCAGCGCATCGCCATCGCCCGGGCGTTGTTTGCTCTTGAAGGCGGATCTTCGATCCTGGTGCTCGACGAGCCGACCGCCAACCTCGATGTGCGCGCCGAAGCCCGATTTTTCGACCAGTTTGTTGAGCTGACCCGCGGGGTGACGACGATCCTCATCTCGCACCGCTTCTCGAGTGTGCGCCGGGCCGACCGCATCGTTGTGATCGAAGGCGGCCGAGTCATCGAGGATGGAAGCCACAACGACCTCCTGGCGGCCGACGGCCGCTATGCCCGGCTATTTCGGCTTCAGGCCGAGCGGTTCACCCGTGGAGAGCCGCTGGAGGATGACGAAGAGGAGGCGCGCCGGTGAGGCAGATCGTGCGCGAGTCGGCGGCGCTGCTGCGTTTGTGCTGGGGCGAAGACAAACGCAGGCTGCTGATAGCCACCGTGCTCGTGCTTGCCGGCAGCGCGGCGACGCCGCTGATGGCGCTCGTCCTCAAGGTGCTGACGAATGAAGCGATCGCCGGCAACGTCGGCGCGGCGGCGGGGGCCGGGGTGGCGCTGACCGTGCTGGTCATCGGTGTGCTGACGCTGGCCCACTTCGCCCACATCGCCTACTTCGAGTTGTCCGAGCTGAACATCCTCACCATCGACGATGAGCTAATGCAGTTGGCGAACGGATCCGCCGGCATCCAGCACCAGGAGAACCCGGAATACGCCGACAGGCTCGCCGTGCTGAGCCGGGAGACCGATACGCTCGATCGGGCGCTCGAGGCGCTGCTGCACATGGGAGGGCTGGCGGTGGCCCTCGTGCTCACCGGGGTCCTGCTGGCGATGCTCAACCCGATCCTGCTGCTGCTGCCGGTGCTGGCCGTACCGCCGCTGGTGGCCGGGCGCTGGGCGGAGAATCGGCTCGATGGGGCCCGGGAACGCAGCGCCCGCGACGTGCGTTTGGGCTGGCACCTGATGCGGCTGGCCACCAGAGCCGATCCGGTCAAGGAGGTGCGCGTCTTTGGGCTGGAGCAGGAGGTGCGCCGCCGGCACAAGGAGCGCTGGGAAGCGGCAACGGCCGAGTTGTGGCGGGCCCACCAGATCGGCACTCTGCTGCGCACCGGCGGCCAGCTGTTCTTTGCAGTCGGCTATCTGGGCTCGGTCCTGCTGATCGTGAGCCAGGCGATTCAGGGCGACCGCAGCGTCGGCGACGTCGTGCTGGCGGTCACGCTGGCCGCGCAAGTGAACCAGCAGACGGCACACGCGGTCGCCCTGCTGCAAGACCTCCAGGCGATGGCAAGAACCCTGGGCCGCCTGCGCTGGCTCAAGGAGTTTGTGGCCGACAGCGCTCCTAGGGCGCCTGATCTGCCGCCGCCGGCACATATCGAGAGCGGCATCCGCCTGGAGGAGGTGAGCTTTCGTTACCCGGGCACCGACCGCGTAATTCTGGAGGTCGGCGAGCTGGAACTGCCGGCCGGGTCGACGGTGGCCATCGTCGGGGAGAACGGGGCGGGCAAGACGACCCTGGTCAAGCTGCTCTGCCGGTTCTACGAGCCGGATCGGGGCCGGCTGCTCGTCGACGGCGTCGACATACGGCGTTTTGACATCGCCAAGTGGCGGGAGCGCATCGCCACCGGATTCCAGGACTTTATGGACTTCGAGTTGATCGCCCGCGAGACGGTGGGCGTCGGCGACCTGCCGCAGATAGA
>CAZTJO010000056.1:0-5261 GCA_964614095.1 uncultured Acidimicrobiia bacterium | reverse complement strand
GTCAGGTTGGCTTCTCAACCAACTGGATCTCGCAGGCTTTGCCTGGCGCACTAAGGATTCGCTTGTTATTGTAAAAGGTACAGGCTTTGATCATAGAATCTCTTTTCAATATCGTCACTCGCAAGACATGGAAGTTTATTGGCCTCACCATACCGTGGCTTCAGAGCACAACAGAACAGGCTCCTAGGAATTGTGCCGGTCAGGCACAGAGACCCCTCCGCACAGGAAACACCTTGTTCTGTAATTGTCCACCATCACATGCAGGATTCAAGCGTCCCCCTGCAAGCGCGATTCTATAACTTGGTCAGGAAGAAATTTAGTTTTGTTAATTTATACGTCACGTTCCACTTTTGAGGTGTCCAAAATGGCATCTATGATATGCTGATAGCCGGTACACCGACAAAGGTTCCCTGATATGGCCTCTCTCGCCTCTTCAAGTGTCGGATGTGGATTCTCATCCAATAAGGCTTTGGAAGCCATGACCATCCCGGACGTACAAAACCCGCATTGAACTGCTCCATGCTTTAAAAAAGATTTTTGAATTGGGTCAAGTCTTTCACCTTCAGACATTCCCTCAATAGTGAGTATCTCCTTTCCTTGTGCGTCGATAGCGAGTACTAAACATGAAACTACAGCTCGTCCATCCATAATCACAGTGCAGGCCCCACACTGCCCCTCATTGCAAGATTTCTTTGTCCCTACAAGACCCAAATTTTCCCTCAAGACCTCAAGAAGAGTTCTCCAGGGAGCAATTTGTAATTTGTAGTGTCTTCCATTCACCTTTAATTCTATTTCAACTTCAACTTTCCCCATGATCCTCACCTCTCAAATGTTAAATTTTTTTGCATATTAAGCATGACAAACTCATAAAAAGTCTGAAATCTTCCTCTTCCATTATTCCCGCGACATCAGGAATCCATTATTTTCAATAGGTTATAGATTTGGGCTTACGCCGAAGTAATGATGCCAGTGACTTTTTAGGAAATCATCAAAAATCATAAATAATTCTTTTGTAAGCATCCATAATAGCCCTTTTAGCGAAAACTCCTACCATTTCTCTACGATACGATTCAGAAGCCCTGATACTGCTTCTAGGTCTTGCCTCTTGTGCAGCAACCTTCCCTGCCTCTGCTGCAAGATCCTCATCCATTTCCTTTTTTATGACAACTTTTTCTGCCTTAGATGCCCTAATCGGCATTGTAGAAACGGTCCCAAGGGCAATGCGTGCATTATGACAGAGCCTCTTATTATCATCCATC
The DNA here is from genome assembly GCA_964614095.1 of uncultured Acidimicrobiia bacterium. Lineage (GTDB taxonomy): Bacteria > Actinomycetota > Acidimicrobiia > Spongiisociales > UBA11373 > CAZWKX01. The sequence goes on along the minus strand of CAZTJO010000056.1, from coordinate 4,002 downwards.
ATCAAAAACGCAGCCGCACTCACAATAGCCAAATCCATTGCATTTCTCCTCATTAGCTTGAAATAGCTTCCGCCACTATTTTCGGGCGGACTGGGTATAAGAATTTCGGTCAGGATTTCATCATGTTCGAGGATTGATTCCCCTGGACCCTTAAAAAATTCTTCGACTAAAACTGTCCTTTCCCCTTCACTTCCTGTAAGTTTTACTGACGCACCCATTGCTATCAATGGAGGAGCAGTATCTGCAGAGGGAAGAGCACTACAAAGATTTCCTCCTATGGTGCCCAGGTTTCGTATCTGAGGGGAAGCCATCACTTTAACAGCATCCCATAGGGTGCGAAATTTACCCTTTATGATTTCTGAGCGTTCCATGTCTCCTATCGTCACGAGTCCACCAATCCTCAGGCCCTTGCCATCGTCATAGTGGATATGCTTCAGTTCTTTTATCCCTTTCAGATTGACAAGATGTTCAGGGGTAACCTCCCTTTTTTTCATAGACACGAAAAGATCTGTCCCTCCGGCAAAAACCCTGGCATTTTCAGCGTATAGACACAATTGATCCAAAGCCTCGGCCACTGATGTTGGCGCATGATATTCGAACTTTGGCAATCTTCTTATAAACATGACTATTCCTCCTTTTTTGTCTTTAAAGCTTGGAGAATTTTTTCAGGCGTAATAGGAAGATCTTTTATTCTAACGCCCACAGCATCATAGATCCCATTGGCAATTGCCGCCAAGGTGGAACAAGAACTAGCCTCACCCGCACCCTTGGCACCAAATGGACCATACGGATCGTGGGTGTGAATGTGTTCCACCAAAGTCTTAAGCGGAACATCCATACTAGTGGGTTGTTTGTAATCTTGCCAGGTGTGATTTAAGGCACGTCCTTTTTCGTCATAGAGGGACTCTTCATAGAGCGCGTGGCCGATCATTTGGGTGCTACCCCCCAAGACCTGTCCATCCAGCATGAGTGGATTTATGGGCTGCCCTGCATCATCACCGTGGGCGGCCTTGATCAGGGTGACTTTGCCCGTCTCTTCGTCGACCTCCAGCTCAAAGGCTGAGGCGATAAAATCCAGGCCGTGGGCTAAATTTCCCTTGCCTGTCTTCCAGTCAACAATATCAATGTCCGTTGCTGCCCAGTAACCCCTCCCGTAAAGTGGTGTCCCCTCTTCATAGTATGCTTTTCTAACAGCAAGGAGGAAGTCGATTCCCTGTTCGGGGTTTCCTTTGAGAAAAATACGCTTGTTTTTGAATTCAAGTTCTTCCGGGTCGGCATGTAATTGTTTTGCGGCAACTTCTGCAAGTTGTCGCTTGAGGTCCTTTGCAGCCAATATAGCTGCGTTTCCATCCCAGAATGTGCACCGATCTCCAAACATCCCGGAATCAAAAATGGTCGTATCTGAATCACTAACCCCTTGCTCTACATCTTCAATGGGAATACCTAATACCTCTGCCACCATCTGGCAGAAAACTGTATTGCATCCCTGTCCAATCTCAGTCCCGCCATGGGTTACAATGACTTTCCCATCTTCCACAAGCTTGAGCATGACAGAAGAGCCAAAATGCCCACCCAGCCTTGGACCTGAAGGATGGGATGCACAGCTAAAACCGATCCCCCTCCCTTTCTGTCTATTTTTTCTACTCTCCTTCCATTTGATTACCTCGGCACATTTTTCTATACACCTCGAAAGACCAGACACATCTACAACAATCCCATTGGCCGTTGTCCAGTTGTCCGTCACAGCATTCACTATTCTCATCTCAACAGGGTCAATACCGATGCCTTCTCCTATCATATGGAGCAAAGAGTCTAAGGCAAACTGGGCTAAAACAATCTCTTGTCCCCTGACCGTGCCGCAGGGAGCCCTGTTTGAGTAAACCAGTTTCCCATGATACTTGATGGCCGGAATTTTGTAGGGAATATTCAGAAAGGCTCCAAAATAATAGATGTTAAAAGGGCCGATCCCGCAGATAGGGCCTCCCTCAAGAACGCATTCGGCATCAAGGGCTGTAATGGCTCCATTTTTTTTCACGCCAAGCCTCAATCGCGCGTTCATGGCATTCCGTTGTCTGTATGAAGCAAGGACTTCGTCATAGTTCAAAACGATCTTTACAGGACGACCAGTTTTTTGTGCCAGTTTCACTGCCGCGAAATCGACATCGAAAGGATCATGCTTTCCGGAAAATGCACCGCCAACAAAGGGATTAAGGATTCTTAGCTTGGTTAGAGGGATATCCAAGGCCCGACACATATGACGCCATGTGATATATGGGCTCTGCTTGGAACCCTGAAGAAGGATCCTGCCTGTCGGATCTACTTCGGCAAGACAGGCATGTGGCTCTATAAAACCTACTGTTACACGCTGGGAACTAAACTTCTCCTCTCTGATATAATCTGCTTCCTTAAATCCCTTTTCCACGTCCCCAAAATTGAAATCTGAAGAATAGGCAATATTACTTTCTTTGAATTCATTGATCGGGGGAGAACCAGGTTTTAGTGCGTCTTCGGCCGTCAAAACGACCGGTAACTCCTCATAGTCTACCTTGATTAGATCGAGTGCCTCTTCTGCAGTATCCTCATCTACCGCAGCCACTGCTGCTATACCTTCCCCAAAATGATGGACTTTGGTGATAGGCATAGGAAGCTGGTCCCTTATATCAGGTCGAACGCCATAAGGGATGCCTGGAAAATCTTTCCCTGTAATTATTCCCATCACACCTGGAAGTGCATTTGCCTTGCTTGTGTCAATGTCGAGTATTTTGGCATGGCCATAGGGACTTCTTAAAAGCTTACCATACAGCATGCCTGGTGCTACAAGGTCTCCCGCATATCTTGCCTTACCGGTGACTTTTACCCTGCCGTCCTTTCGTTCTACTGATTTACCCACAACTGCAAGATCTTCCATTCACAATCCCCCTTTTTTATAATATCAAAGCATCGACTTTCATGCAGAGCTAATTAAGCATAATTTTAGAGTTACTGTCAAAGGCTCTTGACCCATCTTCATGCTTTTTTCTACTCTGAGGAGTAAAAATAGCATATTTTTCATCACTGGCTCTAATAATTTCAATAGGTTACCTTACATAACATAAACGTAGTGCCAAAATAATGTTCTGGCACTTGACCCTGTGAAGGCTCTTTATTACCCTGCCTCCATGTTTATTCGCAGGCTCCAACACACAAACAGAAAGAATCGCAAAGCGTATGCCACCTCTAAGCTGGCCGACTCGATCCGCACCGAGCGGGGACCACGGCAGCGGGTGGTATTGAATCTGGGTGTAGATTTTGATCTACCCAAAGACAAACGGAAAGATCTGGCCAACTGCATTGAGGGTATTCTTACCGGCCAAAGCTCCCTTTTTGCCTATCCCAAGGAGATCAGAACCCTCGGCAGCAGATACGCACGGCGCATTATCCGTATGCAGGCCTCTGCTGTTACCTCTGAAAGAGAAGCTGTCTCTGCTGATTATGCAACCGTTGATCTCACGAGCATTGAGGATGAAGAGGTCCGCACCGTGGGCCCTGAATATGTGGTCTATGACACCATCAAAGAACTTGGGCTCGACCGGAAATTGAAAGAACTCGAATTGAAAAGGGATCAGGTTGCGGCGAGCTGTGGGCTCATTGCTGCCCGAATGATTGCTCCCGGCTCTGAACGATCCACCCATCACTGGCTTAGAACGTGAGCGCCACCCGCCTATAAGGTGTCTGATTGGCTCATGAGGCATAAGGATGCCCTTGAAGGGCACCTCCGTCAGGGCGAGGGTCAACTCTTTTCCCTGAAAGAAACCATCATCCTCTACGATCTCACTAATACCTTCTTTGAGAGTTCCGGCGCTTACAATCCCAAGGCACGGTATGGAAAGTCAACAACCACCCCTAGAAGGGGTGGCTTGATGATGGCCCTAAAAGGGTCAATGCGTCACCATAACGACGTTTGATCCGATTTTTTATCTTTGTGCAATTGCCAGCGCACATACTGTATGATCTGTTCTTCAT
>CAZTJO010000055.1:0-6031 GCA_964614095.1 uncultured Acidimicrobiia bacterium | reverse complement strand
GCCGCCAGCAGGGGCGGCTCGACTCCGTCGCGGGCACGCCCCAGCGCCGCTTCGATGAGGCCGGGGATGTCCGGATGGTGCCCGGTGAGGCAAGGACGGCCCACCCGGGCCCCGGTGGTGCGGTAGGCCCCGCCGTCGCCGGTCGCCCGGCGATGCAGATCCAGCAGCAGCTCTTCGCTCACCCCTTGTGGATCGGGCTGGGCCCAGTCCAGTTCGGCCAGGCGGTCGAAGGCGGCGGCCACCCTCTTGCGCCGCTTGAGATCCCGACCCCGGGTGAACTCACGCCGGACCGGGCCACGCCACCGCGCCGGGAATCTCAGCTCGCCGTCCACGACACGCCTCTGCTGCTCGATCTCCTCGAGGAGCGCGTCGATGCGGTCGCGGGGCAGACTCATGATCCCGCCGCCTTGACACATGCCTCATAGGCCGCCCGGGCCGCATCGGCCTCGGCTCGGGCCTCTTCGGCCGCCGCCTCGGCATCGGTGACGTCGGCTTCGGCGCGTTCGATCTGCGCACAGGCCACGGATGCGTCGCCTTGAGCCGCGTTCAGTTCCTGCTGCAGCCAGGCCATCCTGGTGTAGTAGTTGGCGGCGTCGGTCCGCGGCTCCAGATCGGCGAGACGGGCTGCCGCCTCGGCCACTCTGTGCCGGGCCGCATCACACGCCGCCTGCGCCCGCTCCACCGCCCGGCGCAGAACGGGAATCCGGTACTCGAGGCGCACCGCATCGCGCCGGAGCTCCTGCCACCTGCGGCGCAGATGGATGCAGTCGGGAGGCGTAGGCTTACGATCGGCCACAGAGGCGGGACCGAGGGTGATGCGCGGACCGGTATCAGCGGGCCAGTAGACCAGCCGGCCGTCCTCGGTCTCCACCAGGCGGCCTGCGGCGGAATCCTCCGCCTCGGTCTCCGTGGCGGTCGTTGTGGTAGTTGTCGTCGTGGTCGTTGTCGTTGTGGTTGTTGTGGCAGTTGTCGTCGTGGTTGTGGTCTCTTCGGTCTCGGCCTCTTCTTCCTCCGGCGCTGGCGGCTCCGGCTCCGTGCCGAGATGGTGGATGATCCCCCGCCGGTATCCGTGCAGACGTCTCATGAAACGCAGGTACATCCACAGCCAGAACAGCCCCATTGCGCTGAGGCCGAGCCCGACGACCACCAGGAACCACCACCAGAACCTCGAGATGGCGGCGGCCACCTCCACCCCGGTGGTATCGACGGTGGTGACGGGAGCAATCGCCGGCACCGTTGAGGTGGTCGGGGCCGCAGTGGTGCTCGGGGCGATGGTGGTCTCGTCGATGATGACTATTCCCGAGTCCTCAGACACCAGATCGATCTCTTCTCGATCGGCGTCGGGATGAGTGAACGGCAGTTCAGGATCGGTGGGGATCTCGGGGAAGGTGAGAGCGGCCACGGTGTCGGGCTGACTCGGGTTGTCGGATCGCGTCTTGAAGATGCCCACACGCACCCCGGCGAATGCGGTCGGATCGGGCACGGCATATACGACGGCACGATCGGTAGCGGCGACCCGGGCCCCGTGGTCTTGGGCCATCCAGGTTCCACTGCCGTCGTCGTAATAGAGGTGCTCTAGGTCGGTCCAGGCCCCATCGACGTAGCGGAACACGTAGGCATCGCCCAGGTAGGCAAACAGGTCTTTGGGGTAGTAGGGCACATAGTCGCCGTCGGCGCCCAAGAAGACCTCGTAGTTGTACATGCCACTGAGGTCGCCCGGAAACGCGGAGCTGAAGCTGAAAGCGAATAGGTTGAACCCGTCACCAAAAGCGGCACCGGTGCCGTCGTCGGTGGGAGAACAGGCCACCAGGTAGCCGTCGTGCTGGCCGCAATCAAAAGGTCTGCCGCTGCCGAAAAAGTCGCCGACGCTCCAGCCGTAGTCACCAAGGGTGCCGGTGCTGACCCAGGCGCTGCCGTAGCCGTCGATCTGAGCATCGAGCGGGACGGTGTTGACGCCGCCGTAGGGGCTGAACGGATCGGACGGCGGCACTGCGATGAAGGCGCCGGCGTCGTCCATGCGGCCACCGAGGTCCATGTCGGGGAACAGGATGTCGACTAGGGAATAGACCGGAGCCGGCGCCGCCGCCGCCGAGAGCGCGGGCAGACCCAGGGCCAAAAGGACGGCGAACACAGAGAAGACGAGGCGGCGGGGTAGGGCTCGCGCCGAAACCCCTGCCCTGCGTCCTGGCTCCTTGACACATACGCTCACTGCCACCCCAGTCCGGCAGCTATGCCATGACACTAGGCGAGGGAAGAACGGAATGGCCCAGACGGGCAGGCGCCGGCCGGCCGTGTCCCAGCCTCACCCAAGATGCTCAACTCGCAAAGGCGCCCCATCCGAACTCAACCAATCTGCAGGCAGATTCCCCTGCAGCAGCCTCACGACTGCCCCACCGATCGCTCTAGGGGTCTTCACCACCGCCGGCCCTAGATCGGTACTCGCCAAAACGAGCAAGGCCGACGAAGCCATCTCTGTGCAACTCGGCAACTCCACCCACGAGTTGGGCAAAGAGGAGAAGCCGGAGTACATCGATCAGCACTGGGCCACCCAAGCAGCAGCTTCACTCTCGGCCTCGGCCTCACCCCGACTCGCCTACGGCTCCAAACGATTGATCGTGGCTACGCGGTCGAAGGCTCGATCGAACGAGGCAATGTCAGAAACACCAAAGGCTTCGGCACTCGCCACCAGGTAGGCATCGGCAAAATCGATCCGATCGATCTCGTATACCTCGAGCGCCCTCAGTAGCAGAGCGGGGTCGATGGTGCGGATCGGGGCAAAAGCGATCACCGATCGCAGCAGCTCTGCCACCCGCCCTGCTGGCACCTCGTAGAAGGATTCCAGCACGTACACCATCTCGGCTACGACCAGGTCGGGTAGGAGCAGCTCGTCGACGCCGGCCAGGAACGCGGTGGCGCGTGCCGCCATGTCGGGGGGATCCCCGGTGAGATGCCTGATCAGAACGTTCGTGTCGACAAACGCAGTCAGTGTTGCGCCTCGACCCGTGCTCGCCGGGTCCGGCGCCGCACCTCATCCCAGGGCACGCTCCGCTTCTCCGGCGGCACCTCGACGGCCCCGGCCAGGCCCAGCAGATGCGGCGTCCTGGCCAAAACCGCCCGGTGCTCCTCAACCCGGAAGACGATCTCATCGCCTTCAGCGATATCGAGTGCCTCACGCACCGCTTTGGGGATAGTCACCTGCCCTTTTGAAGTGACCCGAGCCGCTATGTCCATAACGTCCTTACCTACTGGTCAATGTAAGGATACCAAGCACACGGCCAAAGTCGATGCCCGCGTTTCCCAAATCAGGTGATCGCCCGAATGGACTTCAGTGCCGCCCGCCCGAGGTCGGCTGCTCTCCCCTACTGCCCGACCGAGGTCAGCACCCGGATCAGCGACTCCACACCCTCCTCGTTCTTGTCCCAATCGACCGGGCGCACGAAATTGAAGGCGGGAAGGCCGGTCAGCCGCAGCAACTGCTTTGGGTTGGTGTCGGGCCCGCCGACCGAGCGAGACTCGGCCAGGCAGCGCAGCCGATTGGCCACACCGCTGCGCTCGACCCGGATCTCGTCACCCCACGCCGGGAACACCCACCCGCCGAGGGGGAGGCGATCAGCCACCGGCTCGAGGTTGAGCCGCCACCTCTCACGCCGGCCCACGATGCCCAGGTCCTGCCCCACCCCGAAGTGGCTGGCGGCAGAGCGTCTAAGGTCGAGAGTGCGGGGCCCGGCGTAGACAAAGTGGTCCTCATCGACTACCAAGACGTCGTCCGTCACCACCGGGAGGCCCCTCACCGCAAACGAAGCAGCCAGAGAGCTCTTGCCGACCTCCCGGCCACCAACGATGCCCCAAACGCGCCCCGCCACCACCACACCGCCGGAGTGGTACGGCAGCCAGCCTCTCCACACCGCGTGAACCGAAGCCACCGGCGCCAGATAGGGATGCACCATCTCCTCGATGGTGAGTGGCACCGGCACGGCAAACACGGCCGCCGGCGGTTGACGAGTGATCAGCACACGCCCGCCGGTGATGAGGGCGAGGTCGGCATCATCCGTGCCCACCCGCAGCTCGGTCGCCTCGGCCGGCCCGGACTCCTGCCGGATCTCAATCTCGGGCCAGTCGCCCGGAACATCGTTCAGCAGCGCGCCGGCCTCTCCGACACCCCCGATGCGAAACCCATAGGCGCCGCAGACACGGTCCCCGGCATCTCCCCCCATGTCACCCGTCCAGAGCCGCGTAGGTGCGAAAGGCTGTGAAAGTCATGCCGAACCAGTCAGAACGCGGCTCCTTTTCCCGCGACCAAACACAACCTGCCACCGGCCACCGCCTGGTGGCGTCGTTGCGTTCCGCCCGTTGATCTACTACTGCTAGTTTTACCGATTGTCGGTGATCGAGCAGTAGGGAAGCTCGGTCTCCGTCAGCTCTACCACCGAGCCGACCACAAACAGTGCCGGGGGCTCGTACCTGATGATCGCCATCTTTTCCCTTCCTCCTTGGGCTTCTCGCCCGCAGCAACACCGCGCGTGTTGCCTCGTTCCGCCGTCTGAAAAGGCACCCAGACGGCTGCCACACGGAGTGTAGTTCCTGGACACCGGCCGTGGCCAATGGCGATGCGGCCGCGCCGCTTCGAAGGTGACCGGGTCCGTTTCTTCAAACAGAGCGCGACACGCCAAGCGGGGCTGCGCAGCCGGCAACGAACCGGGCTTGCTGGTCTCCTAAGTCGCTCTACTGCGGGAAGAGGCCGCTCGCCGTGTCTCAGGCTGCAGAAGACATGTCATCCGAGTCGGACCAAAAGCCTCCAAACGCGAGATCAGGAACCTGCCTGTGGCGGGTTCCTGATCTCGCCATTCCTCCCCGTCCGCTGATGTCTGCTACGGAACGAGGTGGGACGTATCTGGTGGTACATCCAGGACGGAGACAAAGAAGTTCTCGGTCTCCGTCAGTGCAACCACTGAGCCGAGCACAACCAGTGCCGGCGGCTCGTACATGATGGACGCCATCTATGCCTCTCCTCCTAAAGCTTCACTCCCCAACACAACACCGTCGGTGCTGCGGTTGGTCCGCCGTCCGAGCACCAAACGACCGGACGACCTCCTGTGCGGAGTGTAGTTGCCGGACACGCGCCGTAGCCAGTGGGGCCTCGAGGTGCCACCTCGGAAGTGCCGTCCGGGTCCGCGCCGACACTCATCGGCCACGCCGGACCAGAGAGGAATTGGGTGAGAGACCTCCACGAAGCCAATCCCTTCACCTCGCTGAACCTCTTGATAGACACCCCATTGAGTCTCCCCACCGGCAACCTGCCGAGGGCCGCCGGGCACTAGAGCGCCGGCTCTCAAAAACCTGCAGACACAAGCGGCGCCATCTGTCGCCGACACCGGAACCTGGGGGTCACACCCCCCAGACGCGGAAAGTAGCGCCTCTACTCGCGTCTGCGAGCCGAAGCGCTACTACCCGATTGTCACTTAGGATCTGTGAGCTTCGTCTACCACCAATGGTGGCAGCCGCCGCACCCACAGCCGGGATCATTCGGACCGGTAACGGAGTTGAAGTTTTCGTCACACTCCGTCAACTCGACCACAGAACCCAACACCGTGAGCACTGGGGCCTCATAGCGGTGCTCGCGATCCACCTTGTCCGTAGACGTCATCGACGCCTCTCCTCCCTGGGCTTTCGCCCCCACTTCAACACTAAGCGTGTTGCCTTCCTCAGGACGCAGGGACCTTGGCGGTGCCCTGGCAACTCCCACTCGGAGTGTAGCACTTGAACACAGGCGGTGGCCAACCGGAATGTCGCCTTCTGCCGGCCGGCCGATCCTGTGCCCCCGGCCCAGGCGGCCCGATGCTCGTCCGGACCCTCTGCGGGGTCACCAAGTGATCGGTCCTCGCGCCGTGGAGGCGCTCTGTCGAAATACGGTCGCCCCACCACGGCATCGATTGGACCCCCCTTCGAGACGGCCAGCCAAGTGCTTCAGACGCGTTAGCAGAGCGATTGGCACCGACTCTCATATCGCATGCCGATAGGCACCTTTGCGGTG
>CAZTJO010000054.1:4782-6727 GCA_964614095.1 uncultured Acidimicrobiia bacterium | reverse complement strand
ACCCGGCCGTCGGCTGAGGTGAGGTAGAGCTCTCCGTGTCCGTCGGTGCCGAAAGAAGTGAGCCACGGCACCGGGCCAAGCGTGCCGGTCCAGTCTCGCTCCTCGGCGATGCCGTCGTCCCCGAGGCGGAACGACCCGATCCTCCCGGTGCAGTAGTCGCCGTAGAAGTAGGCGCCGGCAAGCTCGGGGATGGCCCGTCCCCGATACACGTAGCCACCGGTGACCGAACAATCGCTGTTGTCGTGGCTGTACTCGAGCAGTGGCATCTGGAGGCCGGCAGGGTCGCAGTCGTCCTCGGCGAAGCAGTGGTTGCCTTCCATTAGGGGCCAGCCGAAGTTGAGGCCCACCGAGGACGCAGCGACGACATCGATCTCTTCCCATAGGCGCTGGCCGACGTCCGCGATGTAGATGAGGTTTCCATCGAAGGCAAAACGCCACGGATTGCGGAGGCCGTAGGCCCAGATCTCGGGGGCGCCGCCTTCATCGGCAAAGACATTGCCGGCGGGAATCCCGTAGGGCTCCACGTCGACGTCAATGCGCAGAATGGCGCCGAGCAGGGTGTCGGTGTTCTGGCCGTTCCCGTAGCGGTCGGCGGCCCCGCCTCCATCACCCATCGCTATGTAGAGAAGGTCATCGGGCCCGAAGGCGATCATGCCGCCGTTGTGGTTGCCGGCGGGCTGTTCGATGCTGAGCACAACCCTTGCCGACTCAAGGTCGGCCGCGTTCGGGTCGGCCTCCGACACCCGGTACTCCTCGATGGTTGTGGTGCCACCGGTGTCGGTGTAGTTGACGAAGAAGCGTCCGTTCTCCTCGAAATCGGGGTGGAAGGCGAGACCCAGCAGGCCCCGTTCGCCTTCGAAGTGGGCCTTGCTGCCGACATCGAGGAAGGTAGTCCACTCGCCCGCGTGGAGCACTTCAATTCTCCCCGCCTGATCGACAACAAAGAGCCGGTCGTCCCCGGCGGGTGCATCCACAAACACTGGCTGGGTGAAATCTGAGGCCACCTCAATCAGAGTCAGCTCGATATCGGCCAGGGGCAGGATCGCGGCCGTCGTCGTTGTTGTGGGCGGAGCGGTTGTGGTGGTCAAAGGCTCCGTGGTGGAAGGGGCGGTGCTGGTGACGGGGGCGGCCGTCGGGCCCGAAGGCTCGGCCGTTCCGCCTGCTGAGCAGGCCGCAGCCAGGAGCACGATGGCGATGATGGCGGGGATGGAGCGAGACATGGCGGGGGAGGGTAGGGGGAGCTGGGTGCTATCTAGGGGCCCGAGAATGCAGAATGCAGAGGTCGGAATGCAGGGAGCCAGGTGAGCTGGTTTGGTGCCGACCCCGGGCGCCGGGCCGGGTCCGATGCTGTCTCACCGCCTTAGTACCGTGCGATGACTGAAGACGAAGGACGGGTGATGGCAGGGAACGTCACGAGAAGCCTGGAGAGGGCGTATTCGACGGTGCTGACGCCGACGGCACCGTTTCATTTTGATGCGACCTTCTTCAAGCCGGATCACTTCACTTCAGGTGACAGCCAATGGCAGCCCGGCACCCGCCACCAGACCCTGTGCTGGCAAGGCCGGCAACTCGGGCTCACTATCACCAATGAGGGCAGCGTCGATGATCCGGCGGTGTGGGTGGACGTGTTCCACAGCGATACCTTGGATGATGACTTCGTCGAGTCGCTCGCCGACGAGCTGATTTTTCGCTTCAATCTGGATCTCGATCTGGCCGGGTTCTACACCGAGTTCGCCGACGACTCGGTGGTGGGACCCGTCATCGAGCGGTGGCGGGGTTTGCGCCCCGGCCACCCGAACTCGTTGTACGAGTACCTCATCATCGGCATCGTGCTTCAGAACGCCGCGGTAAGGCGGTCCGTCCAGATGTATCACGCGCTGCTGGATGCCTACGGCGCTCTGCTTCAGTACGACGGCAAGCGGCTCTACGGTCTCTGGCCACCGGG
>CAZTJO010000054.1:0-4682 GCA_964614095.1 uncultured Acidimicrobiia bacterium | reverse complement strand
GACCACGTCTCGCCTTGGGAGCAGAAGATCTACTCCAAGCTGTTCTTCAACGTTGATCCGGACAGCCCGGTTCCGGTGGAGACGCTGCTGGAGCACATCGCCGGCTACGGCGACTACCGGCAGCTGGTGGTTCACTACTTGTGGGAAGACCTGTGGTGGAGGCGGCGGCAGGAGTCGATCCCGTGGCTGGAGGCACTCATCAGGAGGTGAAGTCGCTTCACGAGACGGAGGGCGCCATCGTTCCTGGGGTCGTTCAACGCGAGGAGCAAAAGAGAATTCAGATTGCAGAATCGGGGTTGTGTGTTGTGCCGACTCTGCATTCAGAACGCTGAACTCTGGAACCGACAGGTTCGCTCTCTACACCGCCTCCAGCGCCTGCGTCAGATCGAGAATGAGGTCATCGGGGTGCTCCACCCCAGTGGAGATTCGAACCAGGCCATCGGTGACTCCGGCGGCACAGTTCTCCTCAGACGTGGCCTCGGAGTGGGTCATGGTCGCCGGGTGCTCGGCCAACGATTCGGTGCTCCCCAGGCTGACCGCCAGCTTGATTAGCTGAAGGGCGTTGAGCAGGCGGTAGGCCTCCGCCTCGCCGCCGGCCACCTCGAAGGAGATCATTGCTCCCGGACCCAGGCATTGGCGGCGGTACAGCTCGTGCTGAGGATGATCCTCCTGGAGCAGCCCGAGGTAGTTGACTCGGGTGACCTTCGGGTGGTCGCGCAGGAACTCGGCCACTATCCCTGCGGTCTCGGCTTGCCGGTACATACGCAGCGGCAGCGTCTCCAGGCTGCGCATCAGCAGCCACGCCGTCCACGGGGAAGCATGAGTACCGAGCACGGTGCGCACCGAACGGATCGGCTCGATGAGTTCAGGCGGTCCGAGAGCGGCCCCGGCGATCAGGTCGCTGTGGCCGCTGATGTACTTGGTGGCCGAGTAGATGACAATGTCGGCGCCGTGTTCCAAGGGGTGCTGGAAGATGGGGCCGAGGAACGTGTTATCGACGGCCAGCAGCACCTTGCGCCCGTCGGTCGAATACTTCTGAGCGATTCGGGCGCACATGGCGATATCGATGAGGTCGTTGGTCGGATTCGCCGGCGTCTCGATGAACATGAAGCCCAGCGCTCGGGAGGCAGCCGACAGTCTGGCTTCGATCTCCTCCTCGGTGGCGGCGCATCCAAAGCGGAGTACTTCAATTCCCATTCCGCGCAGCCACCAGTCGATCAGATGATGGGTTCCGCCGTATAACGGCTCACTGGCAAGGATGGCGTCGCCGGGCCGAAGAAACGTGAGCAAGGTGGTGGCGATGGCGGCCATGCCGCTGGCCAACAGGGCGGCGTCCTCAGCGCCGTCCCAGAGGGTGAGGCGGTCCTCAGCGATCTCCATGTCCGGGTTGTTGAGGCGGCTGTAGATGAGACCGGGCTTTTCACCCGGCCCAGGCGTCCGTTTGCCCAAGGCGATCTCGAAGAACGCTTTGCCCTCTTCGGCGGTTTTGAAGGCAAACGTCGACGTCTGGAAGATGGGGCTCTTGATGGCACCCTCAGACCACTCCGGCTTGTAGCCGTATGAGGTCATGAGTGACTCGGGATGCAGCCGCTTCCCGGCGATCTCGTCCTTCCACTTGGACATGTGCGCCTCCAGATCGAGTTGGCGGGCGCGGCTGCTGCCTCGCCTCGAGGCTACTCCGCGGCGAATCGGTAGATCCTTCGTCCGGCGCCGGAGTCGGGTAGCTTCAACCCATTGAGCCCTGGGAGGATGGCGTGGAAGTCATTGACCTTGCCGAAGAGCACCACGATCTGTTTGCAGTGTGTCTGGAGGACTGGTCCGACGATGCAAAGGAGGCGGGTCCACGACGCGCCTGCTGGGTGGAGCGGTTCCTGGGCAGAGGGCTGAGAGCGAAGCTGGCAGTCGACGACGATGGGCAAATCGGCGGCATGATCCAGTACCTGCCCATCGAGGAGTCGTGGGTCGACGGCGAGGGCCTCTACATGATCCTGTGCATATGGGTGCACGGCCACAAGATGGGCCGCGGCAACCGCCAGGGACGAGGGATGGGCCGGGCTCTGCTGGAGGCTGCCGAGGCAGATGCACGGTCGCTGGGAGCCAAGGGCATGGCGGCATGGGGCTTGGCTCTGCCGTTCTGGATGAAGGCGTCGTGGTTCCGCAAGCACGGGTACAAGAAGGCCGGCCGGCAAGGTTTGGCCATGCTGGTGTGGAAACCGTTCACCCCGGATGCCCGGGCGCCTCGTTGGTTCAACAAGGGCAACAGACTCCCCGATCCCGAGCCGGACAAGGTCAACGTCACGGTATTCAGCGCCGGGTGGTGTATGGCAATGAACTTGACCGCCGAGCGTGCCCAGCGCGCCGCCGCCGAGTTCGGCGACAAGGTCGTCTATCGGGAGATCGATACTTCTGAGAGAGCCGCGGTGGCCGATTGGGGTTATGTCGACGAGCTGTTCATCGACGGCAAGCAGGTGCGCAACGGCCCGCCGCCGTCGTACGAGAAGATCCGCTCGCTCATCGCCCAGCGAGCTCGCAAGCTCTGAGGGCGATGCATCGGTCGGCTAGCCCGTAGCTGTGTGGCTGATCTGGCTCGCCCCCGCCGAGATTCGGCTTGACTCTCAAGCAACTCGAGACTGCACACTGGACACCAAGGCCGCAAGGCAAGGACACCGGAGGCGAAGCATGTTCAGGATCGGATTGTTCTCCCGGATCAGCCAGGTGCCCGTTTCGGCGCTGCGTTACTACGCCGACATTGGGCTTCTGGAGCCGGCCGAGGTCGATCCGTCCTCGGGCTACCGCTACTACACCGCAGCACAGCTACCGCGACTGAACCGCATCCTCGCGCTGAAAGACATGGGGCTCTCCCTTGAGGAGATCGGCTCTATCCTCGACGAGGGGATCGATGCCAACCAGCTCCGGGGAATGCTGCGCATGAAGCGGGCCGAGATTGGGCAGCAGGTGATGGAGCAGCAGGCCCGCCTCGACCGGGTCGAGGCCCGCCTCCGGCTAATCGAGAAGGAGGGCGTGATGCCCGATGCAGAAGTGGTGGTGAAGAAGGTCGACAGCATCAAGGGCTTGGCGATGCGCGAGGTGATGCCGACGATTGGCGATATCGGCGGACTGATCGGAGATGGGTTCGCCGGCGTCGGCATGGCCGGGCTGGCCTTCACCGGACCGCCGCTGGCCATCTACCACGATAAGGAGTACACCGGCGAGTCGGTGGACACGGAATTCGTGTATGTGGTCGCCGACACCGGCACGCCGGTGCAGACACCGGCCGGCCGTACCCTGGCCGAACGTGTGGTCGAGGGTGGTGAGGTTGCGTCGATCGTGCACTCCGGCCCCTACGAAACGCTCGGCGACACGTACCAGATCATCGCCGCCTGGATCGACGAGCACGGCTACCGGGTCTCCGGGCCGGTTCAGGAGATCTACCTGAGCGACCCGAACGAGCCGGGCCCCAACATCACCGAGATCCGTATGCCGGTGGAGAAGGCCTGAAATGGCTTCGGCGGCGCTCGACCTGAAGAAGGAGCTGCGCGATCTCTACCGGGCGCCGAAGGGCTCTTGCCGGCTCGTGGATGTGCCGGAGCTCCAGTACCTGATGGTGGACGGCCGTGGCGACCCGGTCACGGCCCCCGCCTACGAGGACGCTATGCAGGCGCTGTACTCGGTCGCCTACACGGCCAAGTTCCGCAGCAAGGCGCTCGGCCGCGACTTCGTGGTCATGCCCCTGGAAGGTCTGTGGTGGTCGCAGGATCCGGCGGTTTTCGCTGTGGATGATCGGGATGCCTGGCACTGGACGATGATGGTTCTGATGCCCGACTTCATCGAGAGCGGTTTCTTCGAGGAGTGCATCGCTGAGGCGGCGGCAAAAAGGGAGCTCCCGGCGCGGGACTTGCTTCGATTGGAGCGCTACGCCGAAGGCATGGCGGCGCAGACCATGCATCTGGGCCCCTACGCCGAGGAGGGCCCGACCATCGCCATGCTCCACGAGTACATGGAGTTGGAGGGCCTGTCCTTCGCCGGCAAACACCATGAGATCTACCTGAGCGATCCGCGGCGTACGGCGCCGGAGCGCATCAAGACGATCATTCGTCAGCCGGTAATTAGGGCCTAAGAAGACCCAGAATGCAGGAGCTGGGTCGATTCTGAATTCTGAACTCTGGCTGCCTGTCGCCTGCCGTCAAGCCACAGCAGGTTCTTCGTCGCGCAGCAGCGCATAAAGGACGCAGTCGGTGGGGCCGGTGGGCAGGGTCAGACGGCGCCGCAGAGTCCCTTCCAATGTGGCGCCGAGCTTCTCGGCAACTCGGCGGCTGGCGATGTTGTGCACCGCGACGAGAAGTTCGATTCGTTGCAGGTTCAGCTTCTCGAACCCGAACTGGGCCACTCGCGCTGCAGCCCGAGTGGCGACGCCTTTTTGGGTGGCTGATGTTCTCACCCAAAAACCGAGGCTGGCCAGGCCGTGTTCGCGCTCGATACCGCTGATGCCACACACCCCGAGAAACTTGCCCTGCAGGTTTTCGATGATGAAGTAGAACGCCTCACCTCGGGTGCGGGCACCGATCCAGTATTCGGTGTAGGAGCCTGCGTCGTCGGGGGTGAAGGCGGCATGACACCAGGTCTCGTACGGTGCCACCTCGGCGATCGACTCTCGAGCTGCCTCGAACACGGCGGCGGCATCG
>CAZTJO010000053.1:0-7924 GCA_964614095.1 uncultured Acidimicrobiia bacterium | reverse complement strand
CAAGAGGCTCCAGCACAAACCGCCGCTGCGCCAGCCGGGGATGAGGCACGGTCAATCCCGGCTCGTCGATGGCGGCGTCCCCGTACAGGAGCAGGTCGATGTCCAGCAAACGCGGCTCCCAGCGCCGGCGCCGCTCCCGGCCGGCCGCCGCCTCCAGGGCCAGGGCAAAATCCAGCAGCTCCCGGGCGCCCCACTCCGTCTCGACCACAACAACGGCATTCAGATAGGCATCCTGCGGCGGGCCCCCGATGGGCTCGGTCTCGTATAGCGACGACACCGCCACCAGCTCACCGGCGGCCATGGAGGCGATAGTGGCAAAAACGAGGTGTGAGTGACGATCGCCCAGGTTCGACCCGAGGCCGAGCGCGGCCCGGACCACCGATCAAGCTTCCAGCGGCTCGGGGATGATCGAGCGGGCCTCCGGGCCCAAGGGCCGGCGCAGGATCTCCTGGATGGTGGCCGTGGCCAGGATGGGATCGCTGATGAGCCGAGAGAACACCAGATACCCGGCAAGCACTCCAGCAAGGGCATCGTCGATGATGTCGCGGTGTATCAGCAGCACAGTTTTCCGATCGGCGAGGGCACCGTGGATGGTGTTGAACACTCGCTCCACCGTCTCCCGCTCCAAATCGACAAAAGGCTCGTGGTAGGCGGCCATGCCGGCGGCTTCATAGGCGGCGATGTTCTGGTTGCCCTCCAGCAGAGAGAGAACCGAGGTGATGCCTTTGTCGGCCAGCCAGGAGATCTCCTCTTCCCGCCGTACACGCCGATGCTGGAACCCGTAGCCGCCGATACGCTCGGATACGGCAAGCCGGCTCGAGATCACCCAAGTGAAATCCCTCGGCTCCAATCCCGAAATCGCCATTCAGTCGCCTCCTGCGGCCCTCACGATAGCGTCGGCCACGCGCGCTGTGCGTAGCCCCTCCACCACGTTATGCACCCGCACAATGGCAGCTCCACCGGCGATGGCAAGAACGTCGGCCGCCGCCGACGCCGGGTCACGCTCTTCCACGGGAATGGGACCAAGCAAATGTTCCAGGAACGATTTGCGTGACGCGCCCACCAATACGGGATAGGGCCCGGCGGCAAAGACCGGCACACTCCGCAGCAGCATCAGATTGTGCTGGAGCGTTTTGCCGAAACCGATGCCCGGATCGATGCAGATGCATTCGCCGTTGATACCAGCGTCGAGCGCCACCTGGGCCCGGCCCGCCAGGTATTCGGCCACCTCGGCGACCACATCGCCGTACTGCGGGTCCCGTTGCATGGTTCGCGGCGTGCCCAGCATGTGCATGAGCACAATCCCGGCCCCGGAGCCGGCCACCACGGCCGCCATCTCCGGGTCGGCAAGGGCGGTCACGTCGTTGACGATGACGGCTCCCTCATCGAGCGCGGCCGCCGCCACCTCCGGCTTTGAGGTATCGATCGACACCGCGGCCCCGCCGGCGGCCAAGGCCGAGACCACCGGCAGCACCCGGCGCTTCTCCTCGTCGGCGTCTACGGGCCGGGCACCGGGCCGGGTCGATTCGCCACCAACGTCGACGATATCCGCACCCTGTTCAAGCATCTCCAGGCCCCGATCGATGGCGAGCGCCGGGTCGAGGAATTTGCCGCCATCGCTGAAGGAGTCCGGCGTGGTGTTCACCACACCCATAACCAGCGTGTGCCGCTCGCTGGTAAGGAGCCGGTCCCGCACCCGCCAGACGGCGGGGGGCCGGACCGGAGGAAAGTCGACGCTCAGGGGCCGCCGGGCCCTTCGTCCGTACTGGGATGGAGCGCGGCGATGCCGTCGGCGGCAAGCTCGCCGTTGGGCGCCTGAATACGCATGGCCCCGTTAGCGGCGTGTTCCCACTTGGGCACGTCGTGCAGGATCTCCTTCACCTCACCTGCATCGAGCGTTTCCCGCTCGAGCAGGGCATCGGCAAGACGATCTAGTGCCTGCTTGTGGGTGGAGAGAATGGCGCGTGCCTCTTCGTGAGCCCGCGTGATCAGCTTGCGCACTTCCTCATCGATAAGCGATGCCACCTCATCGGAGTAGTCCTGATGGCGTACGTAGTCGCGGCCGAGGAAGACCTGGCCCTCAGGCTGGCCGTACTTCATGGGACCGAGGCGCTCGCTCATGCCGTACTCCATGACCATCCGTCTGGCCAGCTCGGTCGCCTTCTCGATGTCGTTGGAGGCACCGGTGGACGGGTCGGTGAAGACCAGCTCCTCGGCGGTGCGGCCGCCGAGCATCATCGCCAGTTTGTCCACCAGCTCGCTGCGGCGCAGATAGTGCTTGTCCTCAGTGGGCAGGGACAGGGTGTAGCCGCCGGCCCGGCCCCGAGGAATAATCGTGACCTTGTGGATGGGGTCAGCTGCGGGGAGAGCGAAGCCGACAAGAGCGTGGCCGCCCTCGTGGTAGGCGGTGATGACCTTCTCTTCGTCCGAGATAATGCGGCTGCGGCGCTCCGGGCCGGCGATCACCCGGTCTACCGCCTCCTGAAGCTCTTCTTGGCCGATCTCGTCCTTGTCGAACCGAGCGGCGAGCAGGGCGGCCTCGTTGATGGTGTTGGCCAGGTCGGCCCCGGTGAAGCCGGGTGTCTGGCGGGCGAGCACCTCCAGGTCGACCTCCTTGGCCAGGGGTTTCCCTTTGGCATGCACGTTCAAAATGGCGAGGCGGCCTCGAATGTCGGGAAGATCGACCACGATCTGGCGGTCGAAACGCCCCGGGCGCAGCAGCGCCGGGTCGAGGATGTCGGGGCGGTTGGTGGCGGCAATCAGAATGACCCCGGTCTTCACGTCGAAACCGTCCATCTCGACCAGCAGCTGGTTGAGCGTCTGCTCGCGTTCGTCGTGGCCGCCACCCAAGCCGGCGCCCCGATGCCGGCCCACCGCGTCGATCTCGTCCATAAACACGATGGCCGGCGCCTGCGCTTTGGCCTGCTCGAACAGGTCGCGTACCCGGCTGGCGCCGACGCCAACAAACATCTCGACAAAATCCGAGCCGGAGATGGAGAAGAACGGAACCCCGGCCTCGCCGGCAACGGCCCGCGCCAGCAACGTCTTGCCGGTCCCCGGCGGGCCGTAGAGCAGCACGCCCCTGGGGATCTTCGCCCCCATGGCGCGGAATTTCTGGGGCCGAGCGAGGAACTCCTTGATCTCCTGCAGCTCCTCGACGGCCTCCTCGATGCCGGCCACGTCCTTGAAAGTCACCTTGGGCTGGTCGCGACTCACCTGCTTCGCCCGCGACTTGCCGAACGACATGACCCGATTGCCCCCGCCCTGGAGCCGCATGAGGAGGAAGATGAAGACGCCAAAAATCAGCACGTAGGGCAGGAATCCCAAGATCCACTCCAGCGCCGATGGATTCTCGGCGTCGACCTTCACGTCGACTCCGGAACCGACGAGCAGAGCGGTGAGAGCCTCTTCGTAGCCGTCCGGGTACGAGGTCTTGAAGTTCTCGCCCTCGTACGTCGTGCCCTCGACGACGTTCGACTCCTGCCTGATGGTCACCGACTCCACCGCACCGGATGCCACCGACGTCTCGAACTCATCAAGCCGCCAATCTTTCGGGGCGGTGGGGCTCAGGACAAAGCTGTTAACCGTCCAAAAGACGGCGGAAGCCACCAAGACGTAGATGATCACGCTGCGAGCAGTGCGACTCACGGTCCTCCTCGGTTTGGGCAGACGCCGCTTGGCTACACGATCATGGTATTCGCGTCCTCAGGGTATGCCGAGGCCACGACATGCTTGGCAGACTCATCGGAGACTCTAGGCGGCCTCCTTAGCCGTGCTCGGGCTCGTCGTCCTCTTCCATCACAGCCACGTAGGGCAGGTTCCGGTACTGCCCCAGGTAGTCGAGGCCGTATCCGATCACGAAGTCGGGCGGGATCTCAAAACCCACGTATCGGCACTCGACCGGCACCTGCTGCATCCCGCTCTTCACCAGGAGAGCGGCGATCTCGAGTGACGCCGGCTTCCGCACCTCCAGGTTGCGCTGCAAATAGCGCAGTGTGAGGCCGGAATCGATGATGTCCTCGACGATGAGCACGTGGCGGTCGGCAATCTCGTGATCGAGATCCTTGAGGATACGAACCACCCCGGACGTCCGTGTGGCTGCTCCGTAGGAGGACACCGCCATGAAGTCCATGTCGATGGGAAGCTGAATGTGCCGGCATAGATCGGCCATGACCATAAAGGCACCCTTGAGCACGGCGACGAGGAAGAGGTCCTTGCCGGCATAGTCGCGGCTGATCTCGGCGCCCATCTCGGCAAGACGCCCATCGATCTCCTCTGCCGCCAGCAGCACCTTGCCGATCTTCACCCGACCTCCCTCGCCGTCAGCAGGAGCGTATCCGCTTTCCGGGGGGCCGCGTCCGCGGCCGCTCGAACCGACACCAGCCAGATGATCTTCCCATCCCGCTCGACAACGGGCCAGCGGCGGCGCAGCCGGGGGGGCACACCCGCCTCCCGCAGCGCCTCAGCCACGTCCTTTGAGCCCTCGGTCATGGCCACCGTGTCACCGGCCCCAGCCGCCCGCAGTGTCAAGGGACCGCCTCCAGGCGTAACGAGGGCAAAACGCCGGCCCAGCAGCGCAGGCACCGGAGAGCCAGGGAGCGGAGTGGCTTCGACCAGCCAGGCGCCGAACCGGGCCGAGCCGGGAACGGGAAGGGTTAGGGCATCGAGAGGCTCCGGATCGCCGGCACGATAGATCGCCACCCACGGACCCTCTCGAGCAGCAATGTTGTCACCGCTCACCGACAGACGCTCCGCGGCACCGGCGGCCACGTCGAGCACCGACTCGACGTCACGCCGGCCCCCCGGGTATGGGCTGAGAACGGCGCGCAGCGCCCGGCGCGCCACCCGTGCCGCCACCGGCAGCGGCAGAGTGACAAGTGACGCTGCAGGCACCCTCACCCCGTCGTCGCCCATCCGCAGTGGCACGCCGAGGGCACGGCGCTCCAGCTCGGCGTCGTCGGCAGCGAGAAAGGCGCCGGCCCGGGCCAGCCTCTCCCTCACCGATGGGCCAAAACGCTCCTCCAACAGAGGAATCACTTCGTGCCGCAGTTCGTTGCGGCGCAGCGAGACATCGAGGTTCGAAGGATCGTCGGCGAAGGGAAGGCCCAGTTCGGCGGCCACTTGCCGAATCTCGGCGCGGCTCACCTCGAGCTGAGGGCGCAGCCAGGGTGCACGCTCTACCGGGATACCAGCAAGTCCGGAGCCGCCGGACCCACGCACGAGATTGCCCAGCACCGTCTCGGCCTGATCGTCGGAGGTGTGGCCGCTCAGCAGCACCTCACCGGGGGCGGCCTCCGCCTCCAGAGCCAGATAGCGGGCCGCCCGCAAACCGGCCTCGGAATCGTCGTCCGACGGCGCCGCCACCACCCGATGCTCAATTCCCAGGGCCGCCGCCACGTTCCTTGCTGCCTCTACAAGAGGCCCAGAGACGGGCAGGCCGTGATCGACGGTCACCGCCCGCACCGATCGCCCGGCGGCAACGGCCGACCAAGCGCAGACGGCGCTGTCGGCCCCTCCGCTGAGAGCGACAACAAGAGATTGAGACGGCAAACGCGGGGCGACACGCTCCAGAACGGAGCGCTGCAACGCCGTCAGGCCACCCGTTCCAGCCATAACTGCGGCTTCCTGATCTCCTCGAGAGTGGGCAACTGTTCCGGCCCTTCCCAGACCCGGTCGAGTGCCCGGAACCCAGCGTGACGTTCAACCGCATCGATAAAACGCTCGCCGAGCTCGTACTGCTTCATCTTCATCTCCAGACCGCTCACGCGCAGGAACGCCGCCATGCGGGGATCCTTTCGGCGCGACTTGAGGATGCGTGACATACGATGCTGACTGACCAGCTCCCTGGCCCCAATGCGGTCCATGACCACGTGGCCGTGCCCTTCCAGCAGCGACATGAGCGCCTGCACCTTGTCGATGATCCGACGCTGATCAGGCGTGGCCAGTAGGCCCATGATCCCGGCTTCGTCCATGACCGGGCGTCCGTGCCGGGCCGCCTTGCGCAGCTCGCCGGCGACACGCTTGATTCGATCCGGCTCCGGTACCGACGCGTCGATGAGACCTGAGACCAGCCCAAAGAAGTACTCCCGCAGCCAGGGCACGCCGGTGAATTGGAGACGATGGGTACATTCATGAAGAGCCACCCAGAACCGGAACTCGGACGGTCGCAGCTCGTGGGTGCGCTCCAGCATCATCACATTGGCACCCACAAACATGACGATGTCGCCGGTTTCGCCGTCGGCGCGCGGCACAACCAGCTCGTACTGGCCGAGCACACGCCGTGACAGCACACCGACCAGAGCACCCAGCTCGGCTCCCACCAAACGGCCGGCAAGCCTCCTCCCCAGGCCGCTGCCCTGAGAGGCAAGCTTGGCCTCGGCAGGACCGAGAAGCTCACCAAACGCCCGGATATTGGCCTCAGCCCATTTCCGCCGCGTGACCACGGCGACTTCCGGATCGCCCCGCCACTCGAGCCCGGTCTCGGCCGCAGCAAGCTCTGCGGCACGCGCCACCAGATCGGGAGCCTGGCGAGCAAAGAGCACCTGGTGATAGGTGTCCTCCAACGGATGCCTCCCCGCCATACGTCCCGCCACGCGGGAGGCCAAGGGCCAGTGAATGGAACTCACCGGACGGTGAGGGGCTGTCGGATCACGACCATCAAGGATAGGGCCGAGGCGAAGCCTGCGGAAACGGCCTCAGCGCCGACTATCCCTCAGGATTCGGGAACGATGCGGCCGCGCAGCCGAGGGAACCGGGTGGGAGCGTGGGCGTAGCAGAACTCCCTCTTGTTGTAACGGGAAAGCTGGGTCGGGCAGCCGGCGTGAGCACACATACGGTGCTCTTCGTTCACCTTGGGCGCACGCGGCTTTCCCTTGACTCGGTTGCCTCTGAGGATCTCGGACATGCTCCACTCTTTATCGGCAGGTGTATTCGCGCACCTTACTCCCCGCCCGCGGCGCCTCCGAACTCCTGCCTGAGAAGGGCTCTCAGCCGGTCGTGAACGTCGAGCGGCAGCTCCTCGGAGCAACTCCGCCGCACCTTCTCCTTGAGGCCGTGCTCGAAGGCATAGCCGTGATCGCAGCTGGAACAGCGGTGCAGGTGCCAACGAATGCGCATACGACGAACCCAGGTGATCTCGCCGTCCAAGTACAGGTACAGCTGCTGGTGCGCCTTCTGGCAGTACCTGCTCATGGGCTGGCGATTCCTCTGTCTTCGGCAACTCTCCACAACGCCTGCTGCAGCGCCTTTCTTCCCCGATGGAGCCGCGACATCACGGTGCCGATGGGTACATCCATGATCTTGGCGATCTCCTTGTACGAGAAGCCCTCGACGTCGGCGAGCAGAACCGGGATGCGATAGTTGTCCGGCAGCGCCTCGACGGCCTGCTTCACGTCCTCGTCGACAAACTGTTCCAGAGCCTCTTCCTCGGCGCTACGCGAGGCGCCGCCGACGGCGCCGACGCCGACACGCCGGTACAGGTAGAGATCCTCGATCTCGTCCAGCTCCACCTCGGCGGGCCGGCGGCTCTCCCGACGGTACTTGTTGATGTAGGTGTTGGTGAGAATCCGGTAGAGCCAGGCCCGCAGGTTGGTGCCTTTCTTGAAAGTGTGATACCCGCGGAACGCCTTCAAGAGGGCCTCCTGCAGCACGTCCTCGGCATCGGCCGGGTTGCGCGTCATACGCAGCGCCGCCGAATACAACTTCGGCACGATCGGCATCACATCATCTTCGAATGTTGCCTGGTCGGCCATCTTGCTCCCCGTACCCGGCGACCGCGGGCAGGTTACCAACGTCGAAGCGCGCCCGGTACCATGCGCAACCGCGCCGGAGTAGCTCAGGGGTAGAGCAGCTCACTCGTAATGAGCAGGCCCGGGGTTCGAATCCCCGCTCCGGCTCCAGAACGGTCTCTAGCCGACCGCCTGGT
>CAZTJO010000052.1:0-8016 GCA_964614095.1 uncultured Acidimicrobiia bacterium | reverse complement strand
CGGCCTGGGCAACGGAATCGTTCATCGACGAGCTCGCTGCCGCCGCCGGGATCGATCCCTACGAGCTGCGCCTCGACCTCATACCTGCATCAACCCGGGCCTGCATCGAACTCGCCGCCAGGGAGTCCGACTGGGGATCCCCACTGCCAGCCGGGTGGGGCCGCGGCATCGCCTACCACTCCCTCTTCAATGTGACCCCCGTCGCCCAGGTCGCCGAGGTGTCGGTGGACAATGGTGAGATCCGGGTACACCGGGTGGTCTGCGCCGTTGACTGCGGCACCGTGATCAACCCCGATACCGTAAGAGCCCAGATGGAGGGGGGCATCGTGTTCGGGCTCACCGCCGCCCTCAAGGACGGCATCACCATCGAAGGGGGCGCCGTTGTAGAAAGCAACTTCCACAACTACCGGCTGCTGCGTTTCGATGAGATGCCCCAGATCGAGGTTCACATCGTCCCCAGCACCCGCCCACCCACCGGCATCGGCGAGGCCCCGGTGCCGCCCATAGCTCCCGCGGTGGCCAACGCCGTCTTCGATGCCACCGGCCAACGGCTACGCGCCCCGCCGCTGCGGCTGGAGACCGGCTAAGGGCCTATTCCGGAGAGGAAGCAGCCGGCTACTCGAAGAGGCCGTACTTGAACACGCACCCCAGGTACTCGGCCTGATTACGGCCGCCGCAGGTGAGGGCGAAGCTCTCGTAATCGGATCCCACCGGGCTCACCGCGTAGAGAAGGTCGCAGGCGGCGAATCCGCCGGCGGCGCACTCGCTGCGCAGGGCGGGGAGATTCGGCTCGCCACCATTCAGGTACATGCAGTAGAACTGCGAAGCCGTTGGATCGAGGCCGCCGCAGGTTTTGCCAAACTCTTCGTACTCAGAGCCAAACGGGGAGTACCAGTACAGCATGTCGCAGGCTGCCATGTCCGCCGTCTGACAGCGGGACCACAGCAGGTCGAGTCCTGCCGGGTCTTCACCGTAGGACTGGGGACCGTCCGACATCACCAGCTCCATCTCGGCAGTGGATAGGCACTCCGCCATGCTGAGGGACAGGCCCTCCACAAACAGCTGCATCTCGGCGGGCAAATCGGTGACGGCGCCGGTGTCGGCGCTGAAGGTATTGACGGCGGCAACGGCCGCCGGATCCCGCAAATCCATGTCGGCGACGGCATCGAAATATCCACCACTCTCCAGGTAATCGAACATACAGTCGACCGCGCCGTCATCGATGCCCGTTTCCTCAAGGCCCTGGCGCACGCCGGTCAGGAAAGCCTCCGCATAGGGATCATCCACACCCTCAAACGAGTAGTCGTCGTCCGAGGAGAGACTCCGCCACCCCCAAATACCCGCAGCTGCCAGCGCGCCGACAAAAACGGCCACTCCGATCCAGAGCGGGGCACTGTTCCCCCGACGCGGCCCGGGCCCATGCGGGTGGTAGCCGCCCCCACTCGACCAGAGAGAGACCGCCGCCTGTGCCGTGCCGCAGTGAGGACAGGCGTCGAGGCCGGAGTAGACCCGTTGGCCACATTCGGGACAGCTCCGAACCACCGGCGCCTTCTGCTGAGAGCCACCACGCGAAGCCGGTTCCGCCGACCACTGCTGAAAACCCGTTCGCTCACGACAGTAGGGGCACGGGTCGGCCCAGGCGGCGATCAGCTTGGTGCAGCTGGGACAAGGCTCAAAACGGGGACCTCCGGTCGATGCCCCTTCGGAGCCTCCGGGCGGGCCCGTGGCCTGCTCTCTCGCCCTCCGCAGCATCTCTTCGCTATCGGGGGGGTCCCCACTGCCGAGACGTCCATCGGTCATGGGCCCTCTCTTCCGTCGTAGGCGTCAAGCTGGCCCATCGCGTATTGCCGTTAATACGATCGAACCGATTTGCCTCCAGATTGAGGGAATCTCGCTACTGGAAGCTGACGTAGACCACCACCGGCTCAAGGGCGAGCACCTCCTCCGGAGTGGCCATGGGCGAGTCCTCGTCGTAGAAGTTCTTCCATCCCCAGAGCCAACCGGCCTCTTCGGTGTCTGCCGTCAGCGCACTCCAGGTCTCGTACTTGGCCTCCAGGGTTCCCTGCCCGTCCATCTGGATGACCACGGCCAGCTCGGGCGGAGTCTCTATCGATTCACGCCCCGGAAGCATGGTGAATTGGAACTGGTGCAGCAGCAGCAACTTCTGTGGAAGGTGGTTGTCTCTCACCATCTGCGAGAGCCAATCAACCACCTGGTTCACTTCCTCGGCGTCGACACCACCGATCTGCTGCAGATGGAATTCGTCCGGTTCCAACCTCCACTCGGGGTCGACGGCGAGACCAACATGGGGCTCGAGTAGCAGCTCTTCGTAAAGCTGGGCTTGGGTCAAGAAGTCGGTCCGGCCCGGCTGCAGATCGATGATCACGTAGACACCCAGCTCCTGCGCTGCGTCGACCCAGGGACGCAGTACATCAAGCGACATCTCATTTGAGTAGTTGCCGTCGGCGCCGGCGCGTGCATCGGCGACCGTGGCGATGATCTCAAAAGCGAGCACCACATCGAAACCGTCGGCGCCGTATTCCTCGGCCACGGAGCGGAGCCGCTCCACCGTGGCCTCGGGATCCTGCTCACCCATAACGCCCAGCACCGGCGTGGTTGGGTTGCCGTAGAACGCCACCAGTCGCCGGCCCGGGAAAAACAAGTAGCCGCCCCCGGGAAGCTCGGTGCCCTCGAGTAGAACCGGCAGCTGCCAGGAGGCATCTTCCGTGACTTCGCCGATCAGGTACACCGCTTCCACGCCGTCCGGGTATGCCTGCAGGGCCCGCCCCACCTCGGGGAAGCGTCGTAGCTCGTCGCCGTCGACCAGCGCCACAAGGCCTCCCGACGCCATCGCCGCAGCAGTGGCGACGAGAGCAATCTCCACCTCCGAGGACTCGACCAGCCAGGCCGCTCCGGTCTCCCCGGCACCACCGATGACGGCCGCAGAGATCTCGGCGCTCTCCGGCGTCGTGCCGGTGGATTCAACCGTCGTGGTGGTCTCGTCGGCTGCGGCGGCGTTCTCCTCCGTCTCGGCGCCCGTTTCGGTCGTCTCGGTCGTCTCGGTGGTCTCTTCAGTCGTGTCGACGGAGTCGGGCGGGGACTCCGGCCGCAAACCTGCCCCTTCCTCGATGGCGGCGATCGTCTGCGCTACGGTCAGTGGCCCAGGCTCGGCAGGCAGCCGCAACATTCGGGTGACACCGGAGTACAGATTGACCCGGCGGGCCAGCTCATCTGTGTCACCTCTGAGAACCACCAAATCGGTCCATTCCGGGGCCGTCACATCGACGTCCCCGCC
The DNA here is from genome assembly GCA_964614095.1 of uncultured Acidimicrobiia bacterium. GTDB lineage: Bacteria > Actinomycetota > Acidimicrobiia > Spongiisociales > UBA11373 > CAZWKX01. Next base: position 4,721 of record CAZTJO010000052.1, on the reverse strand, counting down.
AAGGAGAACTACCCGGTGGGCAGCAAGACGCTCTATCTCGGTGTCCACCTGTGCCGACGATCCCACCTCGTGCAGCAGAAGCGGGCCCTGGAGCGCTGCGGCGAGCCGCGCCCCGAGCGCCACCCGATCAGGGTCCGTCGCCGATACGACGACAACGTCGATGGCACAGACAAAAGTGGCCTGGGAGATGGCGATGGCGGTGGCGGCGAGATCGTCGCCACCAAGATGTTCAACGAGTGGCCCATCGGCGGTACCTGCCACCGCCACCAGCGGATCCGGGCACGCCGGAGCCGGCGGCACCGTTGTTGTAGTCGTCGTCGGGGCGGTGATAGCGGTTGTGGCGGTGGAACCCGGCGAGCCGGTACCGCCGCTGCAGGCCGCGACCACCAACAGGAATGCTGTGAACACAGGCGCTCGACGCATCGTGTACCGCCGATCCGATCGGGCGAGCGTACCCGCCGCCCCCACATAGGCGTGTCATCCTCTTCGAGGGAAGGCTCTGCGGCCCGCCGGCGAGCCCGTCACCCACTCTCGGCGCGGTAGCGTGCCCAGGTGAGTCCACGATCCGCCTACGCCGCCACCCTGGCCGTACTGGCTGCCGTCAATGTGTGCGGAAATCTATGGCTCCCGGCGTGGACCTACGTGCCGATGAACCTGGCCGCCGGAGCGATCGTGTTCCTTTTCGCCCGCGCCGGGGGCGCCACCGCCCACGACATGGGCCTGGCGCGCCATCGAATGCGGCGCGGGCTGTTGGTCGGAGCCACGATCGTGGCGATCGTGGCCGTTGGGGTGCTGGCAGCGGCGGCCATCCCGGCAACCCGTGGATTCTTCGAAGATGAACGCGCCAGCGAGACCGGAGTCGGCCTCCTGCTGTACCACGTCCTTCTTCGGATTCCGCTGGGCACTGCCGTGTTTGAGGAGTTCGCCTTCCGCGGCGTCCTGTTGGGCCTGGGTCGCCGCCTCTGGTCCACACGCGCTGCAGTGCTGTCGTCGTCGGTTCTGTTCGGCCTCTGGCACGTGCTTCCGGCGATTGCCCTCGCCGACACCAACGCCCAAATCGCCGGCATGAACGTGGCCCTCACCATGGCGGCCGCCGTAGCTGCAACCATCGTCGCCGGCGTGCTGTTCGCCGCCATCCGCCTCTTCGCCGGCAGCCTGGTGGCGGTGGTACTCGCTCACATCGCCACGAACACCTTTGCGTTCATCGCGGCCTGGGTGCTGTTCGGGGCCTGAGCTACCAGAATCGTTCGCTGTTGCCGGCCTCCGGCCCCACCGGCACCACCGGCTCGGCCCGCTGTTTCGGCGTCAGTCGACGGGCAAACACGGCGAGGATCGGCGAAGTGAACAGGGCCGGCAGCACCAACCACAAGAGACGCTGGGCCCACCATTCGGTGTTGGCCACATCCGGCGGCACATAGCCGGCAACCAGGTACACGAAGGTCAGCGCCGCGGCAAAACCGCTTGAGTGGAACAGGTACAACGGCAAGGAGAACCGGTTGGCCAGCTCGTTGAACCCGGCCCAGCGCCTCGAGGTGTGCAGGCGGTCCACCACCCACGGGCGCAGAAGCAGCGCCACGCCCACCTGCAAAAGCACCAGCGCGGTAATCACCAGGGTGGGCGGACCCATGTTGGAGAACCGATCTCCGGGTACGCCTACCATCGAGCGCGGGTAGAGCCCGAAGTTGGTCAGTGCCACCAGGGCAAAGACACCCGACCAGAAGAACATCCAGCCCACCTGTCGAGGTGCCTCAATCAGCGGCCGGTACAGAAGCCCCATCTGGTGACAGAACCCCCAGACGACGAGGAAGTTCACGTACCCGGCCCAGTCGTAGCCGTTGTGGAACCGCAGCACGTCGAGCACGGCCGCCGATCCCACGAGGAACACCAGCACCAGAGGACCCCAGCGCCGGTGCGCCCAGATGGCGGTGGGTGCAATCAGAACAAGGACCGAGTAGATGCCGAGGAACCAGAGCGGGCTGATGATGAGCTGTACCGCCTGACGCATCCACTCGATGTCCTGGAAGATCCCTATGAGCAGAGCGATGAGAATCCAGACAACGACCACTGCGCCGGCCGGAAGGATCAGGCGGCGCAGCCGACCCGCAACAAACGCCCACCATCCGCCGCCCCGGCCGACCGTCTTTTTCCACACGATCCAATGGGCATAACCACCAACAAAAAAGAAGAGCGGCATCACCTGGAGCACCCAGGTGAGCAGCCACGCTCCCGGCGTGCTGCCGATCGGGTTGTTCACCCCCACCGAGGTGGGAGAAAACACGACGATGGTGAACGTCCAGTGAAACACCACCACCACGATGAGGCTGAAGGCGCGCAAGAAGTCGACGTAGATCTCCCGGCTGGTGGAGATCGGCTCGGTGGTCGCCGGAACCCCGGGACTGCGGCTTTCCACCCCTCCTCTTTCGCCGTCGGGTCGAGGCTACTCGGAGCGGTTCGACGGGCCCGACGCCACGACCCCGGCCGAGTCAAGTCAGCAGCCCGCCGGCCGGAGCCCCGGCCACGCCTCTACTCGCCGAGCTGCTTCTCCTGCTCCTCCGCCAGATACTGCTTCATCTTGCGTTCCTCGTAACGCTCGAAACGTCCTTCGAAGACGAAAACGACAAGAGCGTGGATCAGCAGGCCGATGCCCCACGGGACGATCGACCAGTAGGCCCAATCGAGCCCAAGGAACTGGCTGTCGCCGGTGTCGCGAAGATCTACAAAGACCATGATCCCGTTGGCGATCAGATAGGCGATCAGATGGCCGAAAAAGTCGCGGACATCGCTGGCCCGCTTCTTGGCCTTCTCCCTGGCGATGGCTTCCGGACTGTCGCTCACGCGTGCCTCCCGTCCTTGAGACAGCCGCAAGCTAGCGACCTGGATCGAGAGCCGTCGACACAAGTGGATTCAATCGCCGGAGAGCAACAGCGCCGGTACAAACTCGGCCCGGCCGACGGCCGTCACCGTCACAGATCCCACCGGCCACAACACGACATCCTTCGCCACCCGAACGGTCACCGTTCGTGGCTCCCACGAGGAATCAACCGGACAGGCGCATTCGAGGAGCCGGGTCCCATTGAGAGCGGCAAAACGAGACGCCTCGGCGGCCGGGTCCGCCTCGGCGCCGAAAGCGGCAAAAGTCACCGGCGCCGCGGCAAGGGCGGCAGCATCGGCGGCGGCCACGGCCTCGACCCGAGCGCGCAGGCAGACGCCGATGGCGCCGAGAACCACGGCCAGCAGGAGCACAAAGCCGGCCACGGCGACGAGCAGCACCGCCGCCGAGCCCCGCTGGTTCACCGTTCGACCCGCATCGAGGTCCGGCCCTCGAGCTGCACCGTCCACCCCCCAAAAAGGAAGGAGGCAACACGATGCCTCACCCTCACCACCACGTCGGCCCGCCCTCCCACCAAGTGCTCTCGTCGCACCGTCACCTGGGCCCGGCCCCCAAGATCGGCGCCGAGGAACCGGTGCACCGCTTCCACCGCCTGCTCGGGATCGGGACTCACCGCCGCCTCACGAGCGCCCTCACGGGCTGCCTGGCTCACCTCGAGCTGGGCACGCGCCACCAGAGCAACCTCCACCGCCCCAAGAAGCACCAGAAGAACCAGAGGCAGAACGAGAGCGAATTCGACGACAGCGCTCCCCCGATTCACGAGCCACCCGACACAACACCCCGCACCCGGCTCATGACGGCCTCGAAGAAGTCGGCCAGCGCCCCACTCGACGAGGCCCACACGATCAGAGCCAAAGCGATGATGGCGGCGGCCACGATGACGAGGGCGTACTCGGCGGTTGCCTGGCCCGACTCGTCTCCAGACATGGTTTCTCCTTTGCTTAGAAATTGAGACGTGCCAGCGCCTCCAGGAGGGCGGGCCCGACGGCGAGCACAACAAATCCGGGGAGGATCAGCAGAGCCAGCGGGAGGAGGAGGCGCACCGGCAGCCGACGCGCCATCTCGAGCCGCCGCATGTGCTCGGCGTGGCGCCGTTCCGAGGCGAATGCCTCAACGGCAGGCACCAGAGGTGCTCCGGTGGCCGCGGCGCGCCCGGTGATCCTGTAGAGCCGCTCCGCCCGGCCCTCGGCGATGGCCAGCGCCACCGATACCCCCATCTGATCCATGGATCGGCGGACCCGGACCACCTCGGCTGCAAGTTCGGGAGCTAGTTCGCGCCCGGCCTCCTCAAATGCCAGCGGAAGCCCAAGGCCGGCATTCAAACCCAGGGCCAAGAGATCGGCCAGGAGGGCAACGTCGGCCTCCGCCACCTCCGAATCCAGGCGCCGAGACCGCAGCCGGCGGGCCCAGCAGACGGCCGCTCCCGACACGGCGGCTGCCATGCCCAGCAGTGGGACGGTTATGGCCAGGAATACTCCCGCTCCAACCGAGTCGGCGATCAATCGGCGGTGCCGGGCGAGAGCGGCAGCCACTCCGATGCCCAACAGAGCCGCCGTGACCACCCTCATCGGCGGGCCCGGCGCAGCATCACGCACACGACCGTCGCTCCCAGCGCCTCCAGGGCAAACCCGATCCCCAGAATCGCCCGGCCCGCCGCCTCGCAGAACAGGCGGTCCGCCCGGCCGGTCACCACCAGGCCCACCAGCACCAGGAGAGGTGTGCCACCAACCAGCCACGCCGAGGCCCGGGCTTGGGCGGTCATGGCCGCCTCCTCTCGCCTGAGCCTGCCCACCTCGGCGGCCCTCGCCGCCAGCGACTGCATCAGAGCCGC
>CAZTJO010000051.1:6244-9073 GCA_964614095.1 uncultured Acidimicrobiia bacterium | reverse complement strand
AGTCCGCCCGAATTCTCCGCTACAGATCCGTCGTCAAAGCCGACATCGCCGCGGTTTTTGGCTTGAGAATACTGAGAATCGCGCTGTTGTCGAACATGTGTTCGGCGATACAATGGGGGTTCCGGCGCCCGAAATCGATCCCCGATGTCCGACCCAACTACCCCCGCCGCTCCCAGGAGAAGGAACGATGGACATAGGCAAACAGCAGCGAATCATCCAGGTGGAGCCCGAGCCGCTGACGGTTCCCCCCATGGAGCCGCCGGCCGACGAGCGCCAACCCGCATCAGTTCCGGCACCACAGCGCGAAGCAGAGCCGGCGCCGGTGAGGTAGAGCCGCCCCGACAGAAGGCGGGGCCGCCGCACAGAGTCCAACACTCTGCGGCGAACCCGCCGGGCCGTCGCCAACGTCCCGTTTTGCCCGCAAGAAGAAGGAATTTCGCGTTGTTGCCGAACATGTGTTCGACGGTACAATAGGCAGCTCCGGCACCCGAAGAAGACCCCCGCATGACCGCTGTGGCAGCTGCCGAAGACCCCGACCGGAGGCAACTCCTCGCCTCCCTCCAGCGCCAATTGCAGGCTCTCGATAGCGGCAATGAGATCCACGATGTGACCCCCGAGGTTTTCCGTTCCGTGCGCCTGCGTCTTGTGGGACGCCAGATCGGCCGGCAGGTGCGCGCCTCCCGAGAGGAACAGATCCGGCAAGGCCTCACCAACCTCGAAGGATGTCTCGCGGAGATCATCGCCGATCTGGCCCGGCGACCCCCGGTGCCGGCCCCTGCCCCGGCGCCGAACCCCGACATCATCAACATCCCGCGCCTGTCGGCTCAAGTTCGAAGATCTCAACAACAGACACAACCGCGCCAAACCCCACATCGGCAAGATCCGGGATGGAAGCACTACTTCGGCAGCGACGTCGAGAACGGCCCTTCGGTGTTCTGGTCGCCTCAACCGGTTCTCGGCTTTCGTGGCTGGCAGCTGCGCGGGATGCTGCACGGTGTCTTCAGGGCCTGGCCGGAGCCCGAGTATGGAGCCGGCTGTTCCAGTGGTTTCGACGAGATCCATGATCCCAACGTGCCGCACACCGATGGGTCCTGCGGGAGGCCGCCGTGTGGCATCTATGCCTACAAGGACCCCGCCAAGCTGTTCGAGGGGGACGTTTCGCTTTCGAACTTGCAGAACCGGGCTTTTGGCCTGGTAGCACTGCGGGGCAAAGTGGTGGAACACGAGTACGGGTATCGGGGCGCCCGCGCCTTAGCGCTTGCCGTCGGGATTGTGCAGCAGGATCTGCTGATAAAGGTCGAAGGCCCGGCGCACCTGCGGCAGCTCTTCCATTCACCGGCGCCCACAATCGCCAGGATCATCAAACACACCCCCGAGCGTTTGGAGAAGCTGCCTCGCGGCAAAGCCGCAGCAGCACAGGTTCTCGCCTTCCTCGATCGGGCTTTCCGCCTGGCGCAGGCGGATGGGCCGCTGCCGCCCCACAATGCGACGGCCGATGCGCTTGACCCCAGGCTGGGCTGACCGGCCCAAACCACTGCTTGACCGGCGCCGCCGCAGTTCATACTCTCGGCGGCAATGAGCAGCCTGCCCACCGGCCACTCGCTTTCTATCCGCAAACGGCGCCGCAAGACCACCACCCCGGCTCGCCTGCACTGGGAGCTGAGGGACGGCTGGTGGATCCAGACCTCGGCCGAGCTGGCTGACACCGGCGAATCCCTCTCTTCGGCGAGTGTGGACCTGACCGAATGGCACCCGGCCACAGTCCCCACCACGGTCGTCGGCGCCCTGGTGGCCGACGGCACCTACCCGGATCCGTACCTCGGCGTGAACCTGCGCCACTTTCCGGGCATGGACTACAAGATCGGCGCCAATTTCGCCATCCTGCCCATAGACGACGACAGCCCGTTCCGGGTGCCGTGGTGGTACCGCACCGAGTTCACCCTGCCTGAGGACCTCAGCGGCCAGAAGGTGTGGCTGCGGTTCGGCGCCATCAACTACATGGCGAACGTGTGGCTCAACGGGCTCCGGGTTGCCGAAGCGGCGCACACCGCCGGCGCCTGGCGCACTCACGAGTTCGACATCACCCAGGTGGCCCTGCCGGGCGCCAACGTGCTGGCGGTGGAGGTGTTTGCTCCGGGCCCGGACGCTCTCGCCCTCACCTTTGTGGACTGGAACCCCATGCCGCCCGACAAGATGATGGGATTGTTCCGCCCGGTGACCGTGTGCACCTCGGGCCCGGCGATGCTCCGCCACCCGCAGGTGGTGACCGAGCTGATCGGGCCGGATCGGGCCGAGCTGACCGTGAAAGTGATGGCCCACAACACCATGGATGTCGACCTGGGTGGCATCCTGCATGCCCGTGTCGGCCCGGCGGAGATCGCCACCGAGGTCACCCTCACCCCCGGCGAGCAGGAGATAAGCCTGACCCCAGCGGACTTTCCCCAGCTCGTGTTTGAGCAGCCGAAGCTGTGGTGGCCCGCCCAATTCGGAGAACCGCACCTGTACGACCTCGAACTCGGCCTCGAGATCGACGGCTCCCTCTCCGACCGCGCTACCCGGCGTTTTGGCATCCGCCAGTTCACCGCCCATATCGACACCGATGGCCACCTGCGCTTTTCGGTGAACGGAGAGGACATCTTGATTCGGGGCGGCGGCTGGGCCCCGGAGATGACCCTCCGCTCGTCCCCCGAGCGACTCGAGCAGGAACTGCGCTACGTCAAGGACCTTGGGCTGAACACCATCCGCATGGAGGGAACCCTCGAAGACGATCACTTCTTCGACATCGCCGACGCTGCGGGCCTGCTGGTGATGCCGGGCTGGACCTGCTGC
>CAZTJO010000051.1:3630-6144 GCA_964614095.1 uncultured Acidimicrobiia bacterium | reverse complement strand
ACCTGGGAGTTCCACTGCGGCGGTGCGCCTTTCAACAGCCTCGGCGTGTTCAACGCCGCGCTGGATGCCCGCTACGGGCCATCCGGCAGCATGGAGGAGTACGTCCGGAAGGCGCAGGTGGCGGCCTACGAGTCGCATCGGGCCATGTTCGAGTCGTTCCGCGCCGCCTGGCCCGCCGCCACCGGCGTCATCCAGTGGATGCTCAACGACGCCTGGCCCTCGCTGATCTGGCACCTCTACGACTTCTACCTCCGGCCCGGCGGCTCCTACTTCGGCGCCAAAAAGGCCAACGAACCGCTGCACATTCAGTACGCCTGCCACAACCGGGCGGTGACGGTGGTGAACTCGACGCTGCAGGCGTTCCCGCAGCACCGGGCCACGGCGACCGTGCTCAACCTGGACGGTGCCACCCATTTTGAGAGGACCGAACCCGTCGACGCGCCGGCCAACGCCGGCGTACTCGTCTTCGAGCTGCCCGTGCTCACCGACCTTCACCCCACCTACCTGTTGGTTCTGTCGCTCGACGACCCCGGCGGTAACACCGTGAGCCGCAACGTCTACTGGCTCTCGCCTACCGCGGACGATCTCGCCTGGGAACGATCCGAATGGCACTACACCCCGGTGCGCCGCTACACCGATCTGACCGGCCTCAACACGCTGCCGCCCACCGAGGTCGAAGCGGCGGCACGGTTCGACACCTCAAACCGAGATGGCACGGCCCTGGTGGAGCTGGAGAACAAGACGCAGGCCATTGCCTTTTTTGTTCACCTCTCCGTGCAGAAGGGACGGGACGGCGACGAGCTCCTGCCGATCCTTTGGGAAGACAACTACATCACCCTGCTGCCGGGTGAGCGGCGGGAACTGATCGCCCGGTTCGACGTGGACCATCTCGACGGCGCAGAGCCGGTGGTGGTTGCCGAGGGCTGGAACGTAGCCCGCAAGACCGTCGCCTAGAAACTCGGCTTCGCGTCAGGCGGGCTCAATCCTCGACAACAAACCCAAGGCCGGAGCAGTGGGTGGTCCGGATGACCCGGCCGCCGCGGCGACACCCTGTTCTTGGCCTTTCTGCATGCCGGCAAGCTGCTCAGCACCGGGTGGTACTCCAACGGAATGAGAACAAGAACGCGAGGCTGATCAACAGTGATCGTTCTTGCCCGGCGCCGGCTGTCGTAGGCTGGCTCCTCGTGACCGACCTCACGCCTGACCGGGTGACCGACCTGCCCACAAAGCCGTGCCTCCGGCGCCGTACTCAACGCCGGTTGGCGCCGCCGACAGAGGAAAATCGATGACACGCCGCGACGGCGACCGCGCCGGTTCCGGATACCTGATGGTGATGTCGCTGGGCGCCCTCGGCGTGGTCTACGGCGACATCGGCACCAGCCCTCTCTATGCCTTGCGACAGGCGTTTGTTGCCGCCGAGGGTCTGGCGGTGACCCGTGAGACGGTCCTCGGTGTGATCTCGCTGATGGTGTGGTCGCTGATCATCGTGGTGTCTCTCAAGTACCTGGCCTTTGTGCTGCGCGCCGACAACGACGGCGAGGGTGGAATCCTGGCGCTGACCTCATTGATCCTGCCCTCGGCCCAGTCGCGAAACTCCCGAGTCCGCTGGGGCCTGGTCCTCCTCGGGCTGTTCGGCACAGCTCTGCTGTACGGGGACGGGATGATCACGCCGGCGATCTCGGTGCTCTCGGCGGTCGAGGGTCTCGAGATCGCCGCACCCCACCTGGAGTCCTTTGTGGTGCCGATTGCCGCCCTGATCTTGGTGGGCCTGTTCAGCATCCAGCGCCGGGGCACGGCCACCATCGGCGCCATGTTCGGGCCGATCATGATCGTGTGGTTCGGCACCCTGGCGGTGCTCGGCGCTCACCAGATCGCCCTCGAGCCCGGGGTGCTGTCGGCGGTGAACCCGGGGCACGCCTTCACCATCTTCACCACCCACCCCCGTCTGGCATTCTTCGCCCTCGGGGCGGTGTTCCTGGTGGTGACCGGAAGCGAGGCGCTGTTTGCCGACATGGGTCACTTCGGCAGGCGTCCCATCCGTCTCGGGTGGTTCACCCTGGTGTTCCCCGCCCTCATCCTCAATTACATGGGGCAGGGGGCGCTGCTGATAGAAGACCCGGAAAACATCGTCAACCCGTTCTATCGAATGCCCCCGGAGTGGGCGGTGCTGCCACTGGTGCTGCTAGCCACCGCGGCCACGGTCATCGCTTCGCAGGCGCTCATCTCCGGGGCCTACTCGCTCACCATGCAGGCGGTACAGCTCGGCTACCTGCCCCGGGTGCAGATCGACCACACTTCACCGCGCCAGATCGGTCAGGTGTACGTGCCTTGGGTCAACTGGGCGCTCATGGCCGCCTGTGTGATCCTGGTGATCACCTTCGGCTCGTCGAGCAATCTGGCCGGGGCTTACGGGGTGGCGGTGACCACAACGATGGTGCTGACCACGCTGCTGCTGAGAGTGGTGATGCGGGAGCGCTGGCAATGGCACCCGGTGCTGGTCTGGCTGGTGACCGG
>CAZTJO010000051.1:0-3530 GCA_964614095.1 uncultured Acidimicrobiia bacterium | reverse complement strand
TCGGCAAGGAGACCATCATCCCCACCGACATCCCGGGCATGGTCCTCTGGCGCGAGCGCCTCTACTCGCTTCTGCACCGCAACGCCTCCAACGCCGCCTACTTCTTCGGGCTGCCCCGCGCCCAGGTGATGGAGGTGGGGGTACAGCTGGAGATCTGAGGGGCGGAAGGCGGTCTCGGGCGCCATCGACACCGCCACGGTGAGCACACAGTCGGCAAGCAGGGCCGCGGTGGCAATGGCTCCAGGGATGAGACCGAGGTTCTCGTTGGCCACGATGAACACTTCGCCGCCGCTCGGGTAGGCCGTCCTCAACCCCAGAAGATCGAGGTCGGGTCGCGCTCGATCTCGGCGATGAGCTCCTCTATGTGAGGCGTCGGAGCCGCCAGCTCGTACTGGTGGAACTTGAGGTTTTGATCCCGCCAGTAGAGCGACCACTCGCGTCTCGTCTTCGTGTACCGGAGTCGGGCGATCGGGAATCGTGTCCACTCGGGCCCGTACTCGGGTTTCCAGGGTGGGCGGCATTCGAGGATCGTGACGGTCCGATCGGTGACATCCAGCTCGAAGCGGATGAGTCCTCGAGCACGCTCGGGAAGGCTGTCGTTGCGGGCGTCGACCCATCGCCGGACGCGCCTCAGATCGAGTTCGGGGATCACGGTGACTTCCATTCCAGACGACTCGGATCCCAGGTCCCCCTTGTCAGCCCGGCGAGCACCGGGGCGACCAGACGGCTGACTACTTCGACGGCTTCGGCCGCGTCGAGATAGTCAAAGTCGGGCACGCCGGCGGCAATCTTTCGGTAGCCCTGATGCCAATCAGCCGATGGCAGGGACAGCGTGGCCGAGGGCGAGGTGCCCCGTCGTTGATGTTCGCTCACCAGGGCAGTATGGAGCGCGCCCGCATCGACCGTTTGAGCAGTCGCCATCAACACCAGATCGACGAGGTCGCGGTAACGAGTGCTGGGCCGACCGGCGTAGGTGTCGATCATGGCGGCATGCTTGTCGGCGATCTGATCTGGGATCGGGTAGGCACGGTAGGCGACGCTGCGTAGTCCCGGGATGTCCACTGGTTCGATTGGTGGAATCAGGTCGGGTCCAGCAGTCATGGTGTGGGTCACGACCACGTCGACCCGGAACGTCTCAAACACCTTGTCCCCGAGATAGGCGGTCACTCGGAGATTGCCCCCAGCAGTACCCCCTATCAAGCTCGCCGCACGTTCGATATCGAAGGTGAAGAAGTCGCCAAGATCGACCTCGGCCGCTTCGCGCAGCGCATCGAGCGCGGCTTCTATCCCTCCCTCGAAGTAGAGGTCGACGTCGATACTGTGACGGGCCTGGCCGGGCAGACGAGCGAGCAGACCGGTGGCCCCTTTCAGGACCCAACGCTCGGGCTGGTAAAGAAACAACCTCGCCAGCAGCCGTGCGTAGGCGAACTGGCGTCGGAGTGCGGTCACTCCATACCGCGACGACACCGCGGCGTTGGTGATCCGATCAACCAGTGCCCGTTCGAAAGCTCTTGCCGTCGCGTACGGCACACCCTTCTCGGGAACCATCACCCCACCTTGCCTGTTGCCTGCTCCAAGATCGAATCGAGATCAGCCCTTCCCGCCAGCGCAGCCTCGACCTCGCTCTCCGTGACCAGACTCCTGGCAAGTGCGTCCGAAACGATCCGTCCCAGGTGCCCTCCGTCCATCTGATCATCCGCCAGATCGGCGATAGTCCGTGCTGGCGTGGTGACCCCGAAACCGTCGTACACCATCCATTCCCCCCGCTTCAGACCACCCGACCGCACTCGAATCTTGACATCTGCCCGGGGCTGAAGGCGTCGGTCGGAGATGAACTCGGGCACGTCGGCGGTGGTGACACCAAGATCAAGCAGCGAGGCCGCCGACCGGTGCGACACCCAGAGGTGGGGCCCGACTCTTCGTTCCCGAGGTGACAGATCCGGGCGGAGCCGCAGCCACGCCACCCGAAGCCGCTGGTGCAGGTCGTGGCCGGCCCCGGTGATCCGATAGACACCATGATCGAGCCGCTCGACTGCTCCACTCTTCACCGCGCGTTGCAGATCCATGTCGTCCACGCCCTCACGAATCGCTTGAGCGCGGGTGAAGCAGCCTCGCTGAGACTCAGCCACGTCGCTGAGACGGGCTCCAATAGGGGGATACTTCGCCTCGATCATGAGGCGAGTATAGCTGCAAACATATCGGATTCCGATAGTTTTGCAGCAGGAACCGTCGATCGCTCCTACATCGCGACGGGCACCCCCCGCTTCTTCGGGCTGCCCCGCACCCAGGTGATGGAGGTGGGGGTACAGCTGGAGATCTAGGCCGCCGGAACGGACACGTTCACGGCAACGTCCTTCTCCACGGCAGGGTTTGCGGCCGGGGCCACCCAGGACCCTTACCCGATCGGGTCGCCACAGTCGGTAAACCAGCGCAACTCACCACCGACCAGCACCAGATGCAGCTCGGTTTCGCCGCCGGCTTGGCTGTTGTAGAGCGTCACCGTGTAGGCCTCGGCAAACGGGGTGGTGAGGTCGTCGAGCGTCCAGTCCCAGGGCTCGGGCCCGGTGACATCCCGGAATTCGAGCACCAGATCCGGGACCTCCAGCGTCTCGAGATAGGTGCGGCACTGCTCTTCGCCGTAGCGCTCCAGCACCACCGGGTGGAGCCGGTCGAAGAGGAGCACCTCATCGCCAACCCGCAAAGCCTCACCCATATCGACGATGAAGCCTTCAGTGTCGGGCTCCGCGGGAGCCGTTGTCGTCGACGTGCCGGTCGTCGACGCCGAAGTGGTGCTCCCGGCCCCAGAGGAGGTCACCGACTCGGCCGGCGGCGGCTTGTCGCCCTCGGAGAAGAACAACCCGAGGATGCCCAACAGCAGCAGCACGATCCCGATCGCCGCCACCACCGCGGGTACCCAGACGCTGCACCGGTACCAGGCCGGGAGCTTGTGGCCGCTCATCGCAGCCTCCGCCTCTTGGCATCCTCGGCTGCCTCCAAGGTCACTCTCTGCAATTGATACCGGTAGAGGCTCCGTTGCCGTAGCGAGAGGCCAGCGGCCATCTCGATGAACCGCTCACCCGCGAGCAGCGCTGTCGCCGGATGTGGGCTGGAGCGAGCCAGATCGAAATCGAGCAGCACCCGATCCTGCTCGTCGCGGCCCATGCCGACTTCATCGAGCGTCTGCCGCAACGCCTGCTCGCGGGCCAGGAACAAGGCGGCATACCGGCTGTTGTCGCGCATCATCTCGAGGGCGGCCACCAGCCAGGGCTCGTCGCCGAGCGGGAAGCTGTCGCGCATCTCCTGGAACGCCTGGAAATACCGGCGCGGATGGGGACGGCTGTGCTGTTCCACCGCGGTGAACAGGGTGGAGCGGAAGCCGGCCGCCATCAGCATCCAGCTTGTGGCCAGCCGCGCCGCCCGTCCGTTCCCGTCGGCAAAGGGGTGAATCAGCAGAAGGTCCAGGTGCAGGCGGGTGGCCGCCAGCAGGGGCGGCTCGACTCCGTCGCGGGCACGCCCCAGCGCCGCTTCGA
>CAZTJO010000050.1:0-9470 GCA_964614095.1 uncultured Acidimicrobiia bacterium | reverse complement strand
CCGGGGCCAAACTGACGGTCACACCCCCCTACCCGGCGACGCCGCCTTCCGTCATCGGGTAGAGGTCGAGCGCCGCGTCCAGCTCCTCTTCGGGCAGCACCTCCATCTCCAGCGCCACATCACGCACCAGCCGACCCTCGGCAAAGGCCTTCTTGGCTACCTCGGCGGCACGGTCGTAGCCGATCTTCGGCGCCAGGGCGGTGACGATGATCACGTTGCGCCCGACCAGGTCGGCGGCCCGGGCGGCATCGGCATCCATGCCATCGATGCAGTTCTCCCGGAAGATGTCGGCCGAAATGGTGAGCAGGCCGATCGACTCGAGCAGATTGCGCGCCATCAGCGGCAGCATCACGTTCAGCTCCAGGTTGCCGTTGGCCCCGCCCCAAGTGATGGCCGTGTCGTTGCCGATCACCTGAGCCGCCGCCTGCATGACCCCTTCCGGTATCACCGGGTTCACCTTTCCCGGCATGATCGACGAGCCGGGCTGCAGGGCGGGCAGCTTCACTTCGCCGATGCCGGTCATGGGGCCCGATGACAGCCAGCGCACATCGTTGGCGATCTTGAAGAGGGACGCCGCCACCGTCTTGAGCGCCCCCGATGCGCTGACCGCAGCGTCCTGGGCAGCTTGGGCCTCGAAGTGGTTGTCGGCCTCGCGGAACCCGTATCCGGTCCTTTTCGCCATGCCGGCGATGGTGGCGGCGGCAAACCCGGCGGGAGCATTGATGCCGGTGCCGACGGCGGTGCCACCCAGGGCCAACTCCTCCAGCTCGGGCACCACCTTCTCCACCCGCTCGAATCCTTTCCGCACCTGGACGGCGTAGCCGCCGAACTCCTGGCCCAGGCGCACCGGGGTGGCATCCATCAGGTGGGTACGGCCCGATTTGACGACCGGATCGAACTGCTCGGCCTTCTTCTCCAGAGCTTCAGCCAGGTGTCCCAGGGCGGGCAGCAGGTCTTCGCGCAGGGCAGCAACGGCGGCCACGTGGACGGCGGTGGGGATCACGTCGTTGGACGACTGGCCGGCGTTGACGTGATCATTGGGATGCACCAGCTTGGAGCCGCGCTCTCCGCCGAGGATCTCGGTGGCTCGGTTGGCGATCACCTCGTTGGCGTTCATGTTCATCGATGTGCCCGATCCGCTCTGGAACAAACCGGCGACGAATCCCCCGCCTCCGACCACAAACTGCTCGTCGAGTGAGCCGGCGATCACCTCGTCGGCGGCGACGACGATGGCGTCGGCCTTGTCGGCATCCACGGCGCCGATGTCCTTGTTCACTTTGGCCGCCTCACATTTGATGAGGCCCAGAGCCCAGATGAAACGTTTGCCGAACCGGTCTGCGGTGACGGGGAAGTTGTCCACGGCCCTCTGCGTCGAAGCGCCGTAGTAGGCGTCATCGGGGACCTGCACCTCGCCCATGGAGTCGCTCTCGACCCGCATCGATCCTCTCCTTGGTCGTCGCCTCACAGCGTAGGCAGCCCGGCCGGCCCGGGCAGGGTCGGACGGCCCCGCCCCTAGAGGCCGGAAAAGAGGTCGTCGGGGGACTCGGGCTTCGGAGCGACGCCGAACTCCCTCTGCAAGGCGTCGTATCCGGTGGTCTCCAGCTCCTCGGCCAGCTCAGAGCCGCCGGAGCGCACGATGCGCCCGCCCACCATCACATGCACCCCGTCCACCGACAGGTAACGCAGGATGCGGCTGTAGTGGGTGATCAGCAGCACCCCCAGCTTGGGGCCGCGCACGGCCTCCACCGCGGCCGCCACCTCACGCACCGCGTCGATGTCGAGACCGGAGTCGATCTCGTCCAGGACCGCCGCCTTGGGCTGAAGTGCCAGCAGCTGGAGCATCTCGGAGCGTTTCTTCTCGCCGCCGGAGAGGCCCTCGTTCACCGGGCGATCGAGGAAGGCCTCCAGATCCATGTCGTGTGCCGCCGCCTCCACCCGTTTCCAGAATGCCTTGCCGCCGCCGACGGCCCCATCGATCTCGGCCAGCAGCTCGCGCAGGCTCACCCCGGGTATTTCCACCGGGTACTGGAACGCCTCGAAGAGGCCGGCCCAGGCTCGTGCTTCCACCGGTTCGCCCAGCACCTCGGTTCCGGCGACAAGCGCCGACCCCGAGGCGCGGTACTCGGGTTTGCCCATCAGCACGTGGCACAGCGTCGACTTGCCCGACCCGTTGGGTCCCATCAGGGCGTGCACCTCGCCGAAGGGAACCTCGAGATCGACACCTTTGAGGATGTGCAGCTCGCCAAAGTGTCCCTCAACGCCGGAGATGCGCAGCGCGGCCTTGCTCACGACGCCTCCTCCCCCGGCGGCAGCACGTACACCTCTCCGTCCTCCACTTCGACGGTGTAGACGGACACCGGCCTGGTGGCCGGAAGCGAGAGCGCGGCCCCGGTGCGCAGATCGAATGCGGCGCCGTGCAGAGGGCACTCCACTGCGTCGTCGAACACTTCGCCCTCGGACAGCGACGCTTCGGCATGGCTGCAGGTGTCGGACAGGGCAAACACCTCGTCGCCAACGCGGAACAGGGCGATGCGGTGGCCTGCCACCTCGACAAAGTGCCCCCGATCCTCGGCCAGGTCGCCGAAGGCGGCGGCGCGGACACGCTCCATCAGGACCCTCGCTCCACGATTCCGTCGTACTTGGACATCACCGCTTCCCGAAGCGGAGGCTCCAGCTCGGCCCGCGGATAGCGGGCAAGCACGTCCTCAAAGAAGCCCTTCACCTGGAGCCGGTCGGCCCGAGGCCGGCCCAGGCCCCGGCTCATCAGGTAATGCCGCTGGTCGTCGTCCAGCGGGCCCACCGCCGAACCGTGCCCGCACCGCACATCATTGGCCAGGATCTCCAGATTGGGCACCGAATGCGCTTCGGCGCCCTCGGACAGCACCAGATTGCGGTTGGTCTGCAGGGCGTCGCTCTTCTGCGCCTCCGGGTCGATACGGATCAGACCGGTGAACACCGACCGGGCGGTATCGCCGACGGCACCCTTCAGATACATGTCCGAAGTGGTGTTGGGGGAGCGATGGTTCATGAAGTAGCGGTAATCGAGTGTTTGATTGCGATCGCCGAAGTACAGCCCGAGCACCCGGGCGTCGCTCCCCTGGCCTTGGAGGTCGATGCTGAGATGGAAACGGGCGTTGCAGCCCCCGATGCCGGCCTCGGACAGACCGAGGGCGGCATCCCGGCCGCTCACCATCCGTTGCTGGATCACGGAGTAGGTGGTGTCACCCCACTCCTGGATGATGGTGAGGCCAATACGGGCGTCATCGCCGGTGACCACTTCGATCTGAGGAACGGCGATGGCCTCCAGCCCGTGCGGCGAGCGGCAGTGCACTACCACCGAAGCCTCAGAGCCGTCTTCAGCAAGCACGGTCAGCCGGGGCAGGGCAACGATGCCCGGGCTGACCAGCTGGAACTCGACCAGGTAGGGCCGTACTTCGCCTTTGCGTCGGGGCAGGTGCACATACACGCCGTCGCCACCAAAGGCGTGGTGCAGCGCCGAGAACCGATCGAGGTCGGCCGGCGGGCCCGAGCGGTAGACGCCGCGCAGCTCCTCGCCGCCGACGGCAACGGCCTCACGCAGCGAGGTGAAGACGGCGTCGTCGCCACCATCGATGGACACGGTGGATCCGTCGACGTTCACGGCGTGACCGGCCGGAGGTCCGAGAACATCGAGCACCCGGCGGTCGTCCCGCATGGCATCACCGGGAGTTTCGGGAAGGCCGGCGGCTTCGATGTCGACGCCGATATCGACGTAGCGCCAGTCTTCCTGCTTGGGGCTGGGCATGGGCAGCGTGCTGAACGCCTCGAACCCCTGCTCGGCGAGCGCCTTGGCCCAGGCGGGAAGAGAGACGGTGAGGCTCTGGAAAGTCTGCTCGTTCAGCGGAAGCACCGGTCTCCTTGGAAGCGATCGCACTCTATTGCCTGGGGGCCGTCTAACCCAAGAGAGCCCGGGCCCGGCCGAACACGGCATCGAACATTGGCTCGGTGAGACGGCCGGTGAATGTGTTCTGCTGGCTGGGGTGATAGGAGCACAGCACCGTCGGCCCTCGTGTCCTCACCTCGAGCCCGTGTCCGAACCGGGAGCGGGGCCGCGGCACTGCCACACCGCTCGCTTCGAGTAGTCGCAGGGTCTCGGTGTAGGCGAAGCCGCCCAGGGCGAGGATCACTTCCACCAGAGGGAGAAGACGGTACTCCTCGATCAGCCAAGGCCGGCAGGCATCGCGCTCTTCCGCCGTGGGCTTGTTGGCCGGAGGAGCACAGCGCACCGGGGCGGTCACATAGGCGTCGTCCAGAACCAGCCCGTCGTATTGGTGCTCCGACGTCGGCTGCGAGGCAAACCCGGCCCGGAACAGGGCGCGGTAGAGCCAGTCGCCGGAGCGATCGCCGGTGAACATGCGCCCGGTGCGATTGGCGCCGTGGGCGGCCGGGGCCAGGCCCAGCACCATGAGGCGCGCCTTGGGATCACCGAACCCGGGCACGGGTCGTCCCCAGTACTCCTGGTCACGGAAGGCGGCACGGCGGGTGCGGGCTACATCCTCACGCCAGACAACGAGCCGAGGACAGTGTCGGCATCCCACGATGCGGTCTCGGAGGTGGTCCAGCGTTTCCACAGGCAGCCCACCCTAAACCCGGCAACCACACTCCGCTGCCTGTGGATAACTCGTTTCCAGGCCAGTGCCAACGAGTGAACATGCCTCTGACGTGGGGGAACGCAGCCCTGGTCCTCGGTCAAGAAATCCCCAGGTCCCGTTGCGGGAGCACTATTCGTCGTGATACCGTTGCCATTCGGTTGCCAAGGGGGTACAGCCCACGTGGCCAAACGGGTCCATGAGATGCCGGGGCTGTCTGATGGTGTCGGCATGTATCTGGAGTCTGTGGCCGAGCACGACCTTCTCACCGCCGACGATGAGGTACGTCTAGCCCGGGCCATGGAGAGAGGGCGGAAGGCGCAGGCTCGCCTCGAGACGGAACCCGACCTCGATCCCGCCGAACGCGCCCTGCTCTACCGCGACATCCACGGATCCGACGAAGCCAAAGCCGAGTTCATCCGCTCCAATCTTCGCCTGGTCATCTCGATCGCCAAGCGCTACACCGGCCGAGGCCTCGATCTGCTCGATCTGGTCCAAGAGGGCAATCTGGGCCTCATCCGCGCCGTGGAGAAGTTCGATTGGCGCAAAGGCTTCAAGTTCTCCACGTATGCCACTTGGTGGATTCGCCAGGCCATCACCCGAGGGCTGGGAAACCAGGGTCGCACCATTCGCCTGCCGGTGCACATGGTCGATGTCGTGCGCACCGTGCAGGAGACCGCGCTGAGCCTCGGTGAGCGGCTGCGGCGGCCTCCGACCATCGAGGAGATCTCCGAGGCGAGCGGGCTCGACGAGGAGCGGGTGCAGATCGCCCTCGAGGCTCCCGGCGACACCGTCTCTCTCGATCGGCCCGTGGGCTCCGACGGAGATGCGGAGCTGGCCGATTTTGTCGAAGACGATGCGGCCGCCGACCCCTTCGCCAGCGCCGCCGAAAAATCGGCGCGCCGCCACCTGGAGCAGGCCATGCGCCTGCTGGATCAACGTGAGCGTGCCGTGATCGCGCTGCGCTACGGACTCGACGGCAGCAGTCCCCGCACACTCTCCGATGTGGGCAAATCGTTCGACCTCACCCGGGAGCGCATCCGCCAAATCGAGGGTCGGGCCCTCGCCAAGCTGCGTCACCCCTCCTGCTCGCTCGACCTGGAGAGCCTTCTCTAGCTCAGGTGCAGCCGTTTCGGCGCCGATGACGTGTTCATGCGAATGCGACGCGCCTTCGTCTCGGCCATTGCCGTCTTGGCCCTTGCCGGCTGCGTCTCGTCGGACTCTCCCGCCGACGGCGAGACGACGCTCCCGGCGGAGCTGGCCCCGACGCCGGGCAACGTGCTTGATCAGGCCGAAGACGTCGCCGATCAGCTCAACAGCCGCGAGGACGACCTCGAAGCACAGCTCGAGGACATGGGGATCGGGTTCTAGGCCTCAAAAGAGCCGCAGCACGTTTCCCTCGATGCCTCGCAGCTCGTCGTAATCGACCTCGATGCAGGTAATGCCGCGCTCGCCGGCCAGCGTCCGTGCCTGCGGTTTGATCGACTGTGCCGCCAGGATGCCTCGCACCGGCGCCAGCGCCGGATCACGGTTAAGGCGCTCCAGGTAGCGGGCCAGCTGCTCGACTCCGTCGATCTCTCCCTTCCGCTTCACCTCGACGGCCACCACCTGGCCGTCGGCATCGCGGCAGAGCAGATCGACGGGGCCGATATCGGTGGGGTACTCGCGGCGCAGCAGAGTGAGTCCCTCCTCGAGGGCTTGCGGGCTCGCCGCCAGCAGCTGCTGCAGGTTCGCCTCGACACCATCTTTGGAGAGCCCGGGGTCTATGCCCATGTCGTAGTCCACATCGGCGAGGATCTCCTCGATACGGATGACGAGGGTCTCCCCGGCGGAATTGGTCACCCGCCACCCGTCCTCGTTCTCCTCGACGTGGTTGGGCGCATTCATCCAATTCAGCGGCTTATAGGCGCCGCCGTCGGCGTGCACCGCGAGACACCCGTCCGCCTTCACCATGATCAGACGAGTCGCCATGGGCAGATGAGCGGACAAGCGGCCGGAGTAGTCGACCTCGCAGCGGGCGATGACGAGGCGCATCGCCGGCGAGGGTAGCGGCGGCGCCATCCCGATGTCTCGGCGATTATCCGTACCCCCCCAAACGGCTACTGTGCGCCCAGGCCAGATTTCGCGCATTCAAGGAAAGGCTCCCCGATCCCGATGACCAACCGTCCAACGTCGCCGCTCGGAATGCCTGAATGACCGCAATCGCCTTCGTCGAACCTACAGCACCCGCCGTTGCCTCTCCCATCATGCTGCCGGGCCTGCGCGGCATCTTTCGCCACTCCATGCCCGGGATCCTCGAGGGCATCGTCGCTCCCACGATCATCCTCTACCTCGGCCTCACCTTCATCGGCTTCTGGGGTGGCCTGGCCGCGGCACTGGCCTGGTCGTACGGCAGCATCGCCAGGCGCCACCTGTCGGGGCAGCGGATCGGCGGCCTGCTTGTGCTTGCCGCCTTGTCCCTCTCCGGAAGGACGATTATCGCCGGGCTCTCCGGCAGCCTCAGCCTCTACTTCGTGCAGCCGGTGCTCGGCGAGGCGGCCCTGGGCCTCGTGTTTCTGGTTTCGGCGGTCACCCGTGAGCCCATGGCGGCCCGCCTGGCCGCAGACTTTGTGCCACTCGGCGATCTCCGCTGGCAGCCGGTGATGCGCCGTGTGTTCACCAGGATCACCATGCTGTGGGGAGCGGCCTTTTTGCTCAACAGCCTTCTCGGCATGTGGATGATCTTCAGCCAAAGCGGTGAGGTGTACGTGCTCAGCCGCTCTGCGGTGAGCCTCACCGTCAAGGGCCTCGCCGTGCTCGCCTCGGTGGTGCTGTTCCGGACGTCGATGCGCCGCCGTGGCATCGGCGTGCAGTTCGGCTAGCCGTCGCCTCTCCCGCTCTTTTCACTCGGGACAGCATCGCGCTTGATGCCATACTCAGAGCTGAGACACACAAGACCGGGAAGGAGAAACGGTGGAAATCGATATTGGAATCGATGCGAAAGCCCGTGAGGCCATCTCGAAGGAGCTCTCCCGTCTGCTCGCCGATTCCTACACGTTGTACCTGAAGACCCAGAACTACCACTGGAACGTGACCGGGCCCATGTTTCGCTCGCTGCACCTCATGTTCGAGGAGCAGTACATCGAGTTGCGCGACGCCGTCGATGGGATCGCCGAGCGCATCCGGGCCCTCGGCTACCCGGCTCCGGGCAGCTTCAAGGAGTTCGCCGCACTCGGCTCCGGCGCCGAAGAAGAGGGAACCCCGGAGGCCATGGAGATGGTACGCCGCCTGGCCGCCGGACATGAGGCCACCGCCCGCACCGCCCGCGATGTGGTCAAGATCGCAGAGCCGGCCGGCGATGTCGCCACCGTCGATTTGGCCACGGTCCGTATCGAGACCCACGAGAAGACGGCCTGGATGCTGCGCGCCACCGCCGAGTAGCAGAATCAGGACCGACAGCGAGCGCCCGGTACCAGACCGGGCGCTCGCGCGTGGTGAGGCGTCGGACGACGCCGACCCCGCGGCACGTCGTGCCTAGGCTTCTGGAAGATGAGCGACTCAACACCTGGCAAACCGGACCACGGGGCCGGCATCACACTCGATGCCGCCCGAGGCCGCATCATCACCACGGCATCGATCGTCGCCGTCAACCTCGCCTGCATTCTGCTGCTGGTATTCGTGGATTGGCCCGTCTGGTGGAAACACATCAACTACGAGCTGTCCGCTCTTACCTGGTTCAGCAGTGTGCAGCTCGTGCTGATTTCGCTCTGCTGTCTGTTTCTCGCCCTTCTCTGCCAAGTGCCTTTCACCGAGGTCCGCTTCCCAAGAGGACAACGCCTGCTGTGGCTGGTGCTTTCAGGCGTCTTTGTGCTATTCACCATCGACGAGCGTTTCCAGATCCGCGACCACCTCCACCACAGCGGTTTCGGGTCTGAGGGCGCGACGGCCCACCTGCTTGGCATTGGTGCGTACGAGCTGCCCATGCTGCTCGTAGCTCTCGGCGGCATCTATGTCGCCTATCGCCTCTTCCTCTACTTTGCCGGAGACCCGGTAACGAGGGTGTGGCTGGTGGTGGGGGTCACATGTGCTCTGGCTTCGACCCTGGTCGACATCATCGATCTATCGGCCCAGGGGGAGCTTGTCGTGCGCAACCAGCAGTTCATCGAGGAGATCTTCGAGACCCTCGGCCAGATGGGCCTTTTTGTTGCCTTCGCCCGGCACGCCTGGCGCCTGCTCGAAAGAGTGCGCCTCGTCCCGGTTTGACGCCCGGCGGGACGGCAGCGCACCCCGGTGACGGTGATGGCAGGCACCATCGCGAAATAACACCGGGAACCTCAGAACCGCCGCGGCCGATCACCTACCGGTAGCCGGCCGCCTGCAGCTCGTATAGCTCGGCGTACAGCCCGGCGTTGGCCACCAGCTCGTCGTGGCTGCCGTGCTCGATCACCCGGCCGTCGGCAACCACGATGATTCGATCCGCCATACGCACCGTCGAGAAGCGGTGGGAAACGAGCAAGGTGATCCCGCCGGTGAGCGCCCCGACACGCCGGGCGCCTTCGGCGTAGCGCTCGAAGAGAGCGTGCTCGGTCTCGGCGTCCAGCGCCGCCGTGGGCTCGTCGAGTACCAGCAGCAGGGGCTGCTGGCGCATCATGGCCCGGCCCAGGGCCAGCTTCTGCCACTGTCCGCCCGACAGCTCGGCGCCGTCGGCGTAGCTCTTGCCGAGCTGGGTGGCCAGCCCCGACTCGAGCCGATCGATCACATCTTCAGCCTGGGCCCGCACCAGCGCCGCCTCGACGGCGGGCTCGTCTTCTATCTGCGGCAGGTCGCCGACGCCCACCGTCTCGCGGGCGATCAACTCGAAGT
>CAZTJO010000049.1:0-10754 GCA_964614095.1 uncultured Acidimicrobiia bacterium | reverse complement strand
CAGCGCCCTGCATCAGCGGACTCCCCCCGTCCCGAGTGGGTCTCTTTGACCTTGAGCCGACCCGAACCTCCACCCTCACCGCTCGAGCCAGAAGACACCCTCCACACCCGGCATAACCCGGCGCTCCTCCCCCGCCCATGCAGGAGAGGCAAATCTGTGCCCCCTCCCGCCGCAGCGGGAGGGGGTTGGGGGGAGGGTCTTCATCGCAGGACCGAGAAGAGCAAGGCGAGATGCTCCTGCTTCTCACGGCGGCGAAGCCCCCCTGGACCTACGGCCCTTGTGCCTCTCCCGCCAAAACGGAAAAGGCATGGAGTGGCCCGGCTCACATCGAGCCGCGCCCAAACCTCAGCGGCGCCGGCGCCGGCGGCCGAACCGCTTCGAGATGTCGACGTCGGTCGTCTGCTTGAAGTCGACCCGCCCCGGCTCATGCGAAGCCAGATCGGTGAGCCGTTCGTCGTTCGAGTACATCTTCACGATCTCATAGTTGAGCCCGGAGGCCCGCTGCAGACGCTCGACATCCTCGACCTGATCCCACTCGACCAGCGACACCACCAGCCCGCTCTCGCCCGCACGTGCCGTGCGCCCGGATCGGTGAATGAAGCTCTTGT
Source organism: uncultured Acidimicrobiia bacterium (assembly GCA_964614095.1). Lineage (GTDB taxonomy): Bacteria > Actinomycetota > Acidimicrobiia > Spongiisociales > UBA11373 > CAZWKX01. Next base: position 10,146 of record CAZTJO010000049.1, on the reverse strand, counting down.
AGTCCTGCGGCGGGTCGTAGTGAAGAACGATGTCGATCTCATCGATGTGAAGGCCCCTGGCAGCGACGTTGGTGGCAACCAGGGCGGGAAGCCTGCCGCCGGCGAAGTCGGCCAGGACACGTTCCCGGTCCTTCTGTCTCTTGTCGCCGTGGATCGCTCTGGTGTTCACGCCCTCGTCCCGGAGCTGTGCGCTGACCCTGTCGGCATTGCGCTTCGTCCCAACAAAGACCAGGGTACGTCCAACGCTGCCGATGATGGCCGCGGCCACCCTCGCCTTGTCCATGTGATGGACGGCCAGGAAGCGGTGTGTCTGCTCTTCGATGATCTCGCCTGAGGCTTCGGCCTCGTGGCGGATCGGGTCGGTTAGGTAGGCGTTCACCAGCGAACGAACCGCTCCATCGAGCGTTGCCGAGAACAGCATCACCTGCGGCGTGCCGGCGATCCGGCTCATGATGGCCCGCACCTGCGGCAGAAATCCCATATCGGCCATCTGGTCGGCTTCGTCCAGCACCGCACACTCCACCTGAGACACGCTCACCGCCCCGCGGTCGATGAGATCGATCAGCCGACCCGGAGTGGCAACCACGATGTCGGCTCCCCGCTTGATCCGGTCGATCTGCTCGCCCATCGGAGCCCCGCCGTACACGGTTGCCAGAGTGCGATTTTGTGCCTCAGCGAGCGGCCGCAACTCATCGGATACCTGCCGGCAGAGCTCCCGCGTCGGCACCAATACCAGCGAGGACGGATGTTTGGGGCGCGAAGGCTTGGTGCGCTCGATCATCGGGATTCCGAAGGCGAGCGTCTTGCCCGACCCAGTCTGGGCCTTGCCGCAAACATCTCGACCGGCAAGGGCATCAGGGATGGTCATCACCTGGATGGGAAACGGGTCGGTGATACCGCGTTGGTGCAGTATCTCCAGGATGTTCGCCGGGACACCGAGGTCCGCGAACGTTGCGAAAGCCACCGGGCTTCCAGGTCTATCAGTCATTTCTTCCTTCCGAAAAATCAATTGGCGGCACACTCGGTCTGAGGTGACGCAGTGGTGGAGGTGTTAGGTGGGTCAGAGGTGTCCTCGGCCGGAGAGCCGCCGTCAGGACACGCCGTAGCGCATCACGTACCCGGCAATAGCGGCGAAGTGCATACTGCTGCCCGCCACCACAAGAGTATGGAACACCTCGTGTGACGAGAAAACCTGCGGCCAAAGACGCGGGCGTCCGGACACCATCACCACCATGCCGACGGTGTACAGGACACCGCCGAACAGGATTAGCAGGATCGCCGACACGGGCAGGCGGTGGGCCAGCGGCCAGAGCAGCAACAGCGCCAGCCAGCCCTGAGCGGTCTGCAACGCTATCGAAGCCGCCCGCACCGGCTTCTTCAAGCCGAAGTTGTGCACCGCCCCAACAACAACGATAAGCCACTGCACGACGAGAGTGCCGATCCGCAGCCATCCATCGAGCACGATGGCGGCGATGGGGGTAAAGGTGCCTGCCACCAGCACGTGGATCATGGTGTGATCGAGCCGCTGCCAGCGACGCTTCCAGACCCCCTTCCAAGGGACCGAGTGATACAGCGCACTCACCGTGTACAGCCCCACCAGGCTGAGACCGAAAATGAGCAGCGACATACGTCTTCCCGTATCTCGGGCCAGCACCGTGATCAGCGTTGCCCCCACTACCGAAACAACCGCGGCGGTGCCGTGCAACAGCCCGCGCACGGGATGGTGCATCTTGCCGATCCGGACGCGTTCGTGCCCGTCGAGCTTCCAGGAAACCTGGTTCACCGGCGCCCCATCACCGGCACCGCCGGGTGGTACAACGTACGGTTGGATGAAGAGGGAACACTGTGACGTCGACGGTGCCGCCGGGCAGGATCCGGGACTTTGGTCCCCAACCCGCACGCCCGGCGGCCCCGGTGTTCACTTCGCTGCCGTCCACGGTCTCAACCAAGAAAGTCCATACCGCAGCATGATGGCCGCGGTGCCTTGGGTGTGGTGCCTAGGTTTCTCAGCCAAGTAGCCCGGCTCTAGTAGCGGGGCCTGCTGGATGGCTTGCGCTCGGTGCGAGGACGGGCCTCATTCACGGTGAGATTCCGTCCGTCGGTCTCTTTGCCGTCCAATTCGGCCATGGCCTTGCGAGCCTCATCGTCATTCTCCATTTCGACAAAACCGAAACCGCGGGAGCGGCCGGTGTCACGATCGGAGAGAACCTGAGCAGAGGTGATCGCCCCATAGGGGGCGAACAAGCGCTGCAGGTCGTCAGACGTGAAGCTGTAGGGAAGATTCCCCACGTATAGGTTCATGATGGCTTGTGCCTTTCAATTGACTGTCGTACAACACCTGGGCTACGTCGATGAGTCCAGATCACAGTCAAAAGAAAGCGCCGGGCGCTCGTACGCAGGGGGTGTTGCCCTATACAGTAGCGTCATCGCGCCACATTGCCAGAATATATTGCGCCACCAAACGTGGTTGGCTCAGGGACGGCAGGCACGAACCAGCGCCGCTCAGTGCCCTGCCGACGGCCTCAGAGGGCTCGGTTCGACAGCAGAGAACACCCACTTCGAGCCCCGAGTCTGATCGTCCGCCGAAAAGACCATGGCATCAAGCCGCCGGCCAGGAACTCGGTGTCGGACAGGCTTCGGCGGCCCACCCGTGACCCGGAAAAGCGGCCGGCGCGGTGGCCGGACGCAACGGCTATTCGGACTGCTCGATGGCGTCTCGTTCCCGGCGCCGCCGTGTTTCTGCGTCGGCCCCGTCGCGACGACGCTGCTGCTCGGCCGCCTCACCATCGCGGTGGCGCCCACGATCGATCTCGCGTTCGGCGAGACGCCGCTGCTCCGCCTCCGCGTGGGACTGCAGCCTCTGCTGCTCGGCCGCCTCATGGTCACGATGGCGTTGCTGCTCCGCCTCGTGGCTCTTGCGAAGCTCTCGCTGCTCGGGAGTCTCGTCGGCAGGGGGAAGGTTGTCGCCCGATCCGTTCTTCATGCGCGAAAGAGGTTACCCGTTTGTTGCCCACTCTCCCGATGGAACTGCGCCATAAGCGCAAGAGACATCGACAGCGACGAGCTGGAGAGCAGCTCGCGCCAGAGTGCGGCAAGGAAGGTGAACGCAAAGAACTCGGGGTCGTCATCGCGTAGCCTGGTAGTCGACGAGGACACAGCAAGCGGCCAAGTGGGTACCGAACTCTTGGCACGACGAGTAGGTCGCCCAGGACCCGCTGGACGGGGATACGTATGAGACGAATCATCGGTCGACCGGCGCTGATCGGTGTCGGTCTCGCCGTGGTGCTGGCCTCCTGCGGTGGGGAAGCCGGCCCGGCAACGTCGACAACAGCCGCGCCCGGCGACACAGCTGCCACAACGTCTTCGACGGAGGCCGGTATCGCCGATACCACGACGTCGACCTCCACGGATACGACATTCCCGCCGAGCGGTCCGCCGCTTGCGGTGCAAGGCGACAACAACGAGACGGTCGAGGCCTTCCAATTCCTCCTCAACTGCAACGACTTCGGAAATCTCACCGTGGACGGCGCGTTTGGCCCGGCAACGCTGACGGCGGTGGAAGCCGCACAGAGGAGCCTGGGCCGTGAGGTCAACGGGGAACCCGACGACGAAATACTGGCGGAGCTGTCACGTTCCTGCTCGGAGCGCCGCCGACTCGACGGCGACGGGGCGGTCACCGTCGTGGGCAATGCAGCACCCGACGACCCGGAAGTGTTCTCGGTCGCCCTGCTGTCGGGCAGCACGCTGACCGTGACCGTCACCCTCGGCTTAGGGCTCGTGGTGACCGTGCACTGGGCTGATGGCTCGGAGGTCAGCTTGCAGGGTGAGTCGCCATGGGAGATCGACACGACTCGGGACTACCTCATCGAGGTCAGCTCGCCTTCAGGCCCCGTGACGTTCGAGCTTGCCGTCAACGTGACTGCAGGCACCCAGGAGACCGGCGATTGGATCTTGGCCACCGACGGCGTGATCTACCGGGGCACCAAGCTCACCCTGGGGGACGACGCCCAGACCGTGATCGACCAGATCATCGATTTCCTGGGCCACGACGTCAGAGGCGCCTACGACGAATTCGACACGGGCTGGTACCTGATCACCGACCCGCAGCCTCTGGGGCTGCGAGGGATCTACATCGAGGGATTCGCCTTCCTCTTCTTCGGCCCCGATCCGAGCGACCCCGACCACCCTGAGACGTTCGCCCGGTGGCGGTTTGAGGGTCCGACCAGAGACGCCAACGGCAATGCCAGGCCGGACGACTACGCGACGACGGCTGAAGGTATCACGGTAGGTGACACCGTCGCCGATCTGAAGGCCGCCTATGGAGCTCAGGTAACCCTCGGAAGCAACAGCGACGAGTTCTACTACCGGCTGACCGATTCAGGTGGGGAGCTGTGCTTCTACTTCATCGGGTCCAGCGAGCCAACGGATTTCTCACTCATCAGCGAGATCGCCTCGGAGTGCCGGACCGACTGAAGCGAGTGGAACAAACCGGCAAAGGTGACGTGCCGAAGCTCTCAACACGGATCGAGCGGCCCGCACCCGTACAAAAGTGAGACAGCGAGAGCCAGCCCGCAAGGCGCTCGAACCTCGACGGCGGCCGGATCAATCGTCGGGGAGGAAGAAGAGCCATTCGCCTGTGGAGGCGATACCGGTCCGGTAGATGGTTACGCCCCCGGCACCATCAGACCAGAGGTAAAACACGTTCTCCTCACCCCCGACACCGGCGGGCACCGCCGGCAGGTTAAGGGTTTCGACCATCCACCGCAACGGTTCGCCGGTGCCGTTCTCCTCCAGGGACTGCCAGTAGCCGATGGGATCCCCGGTGTCGTCCAAGCTGTAAGCGAAAGAGGTGCCGGCGCTGGCCAGGGCGGCCAGTGCGTCGTAGTCGCAAGCGACGGCGGCCTCGATTATCTGCCTGCGGGTGGCTTCCACCGCCGCGGGCAGATCCTGCGCGGCCGGCACCGCCGACAGGCCCGAGGCCGAGCAGGCGGCACACGACTGCCCGTCGGCGGCGCAACCCCATACACACTCCTCCTCCGCCCGGGTCACCTGCTCGTTGACGCAGGTCTCCCCGCTCGGCTCCGCAGGCCGGCAATGCCACTCGTCGTAGTCCTGAGCCACCAGCCACACCCCATCATCGGGACGCAGCTCGCAGCGCGGCGCGCCTACCGGCGTGCTCTGCTCACAGGTGGCCGGGTCACACGTCGGCGGCGGCGGTGGAGCACAGGCATCGCCATAGCCTCCGCCCTCGAGCAGCGCACACCCATACGGGCAGCCCTCCACCAGCCTGACCCGCTCTCGGGTGGCACAGTGCTGGTAGCCGCTCGGGTTGGTGCAGTAGTACTCGTCGTACGTTTCCACGATGACGTAGTTGCAGGTAGGACTGAGGCCCGTGGCGTCGTATTGGCATGCCCGGCCGGTCACCTCGTCATCCCCACAGAGCGAGCTGGTACACCACCTACAGGAGTCATCGGCGCAGTCGTACACCGCTGCCAGTGCCACCGGGGACAATACGGCGGCCAGCACAACCAGACAGGCGTTGCAGGTGACCGGCGAAGTGAGGGCATAGACAAGGCTGTCACCGGCCCGCGCACACGCCTCACACCCTCCTTACACGATCAGGTAGGCGCCGATCGAGTTGTCCAGCAGCCAAGAAATGGCGGCGCTGACGCAATGCCAGTAATGGCAGCTGCTGTGTGCGTCCCACGACGACACTTCCCCCGACGCAAGGTCGATCAGCGTGCGGCCTTCCTCATTGCTCAGAGTCAGGCTCCCGGCCGCTGGGTCATACTCGATCAGGAATGCCCCCGACAATGATCCCGATCCCGTCACGACACCCGCGGCCGTGTCGGATTCGCCGGATAGAACGGCCAGGACCCAGCCCGAACCATCGGCGTAGCCGGCCTCGACGCCGCCGACCACATCCCCATACCCCCTTTCTCCGGCCAAATCGAGCAGCTCGGCAGCCGCGGTGTCGGCCGAGAGCAGGCTGGCGGCGGCGCCCCCGTCGAGAGACTCGAGCGTCTCCAGTGACGCATAGGGCGAACAGGTGGCACACTCCAGGTCCCGGAGACCAAGCTGCTCCAGAGGGATGGCCAAAGTCACCGACGGCAGCAGATCCTGCCCCCCCTGCACACCGGGCTCACCTCCGCAAGCAGCGGCTACCACCGCAAGCACCACCATGCAAATGAACCACGCTGCTCGCCGCACCCCAAATACCTCCTGCAACCAAGGCAAAGCGGATCCAAGCTAGCACGCGGCTACCTGGCCGATGAGTGCCCACGGGCGCCCTTTTTCCGCGCAAGCAGCACCGCGGAAGACGGTGTGAATTCGGTGATCTGAGCCGCGGAGCAACTGCCCGCCATCGGACCGAGTGACCCTTCCCACAGTGAGTGCGCGTCCCCGCCGCGCCGGGCGCTCATTCGAGCCTCCCCGTCCTCCAGAGGACCTTCATTACCCCCTTGCTGGCGCCTCTCCCGCCGTGGCGGGTGGCACTTCAGGCTTCTGCCAGCTTCTTGAGGTTCTCCACCATCTCCTGCAGATGCTTGCCGATCATCCTGCCCACAAAGAGCGACAGCAGCATCTTGCCGAAAACCCCGCCGGACAGCTCGATGTCCTCCTCGAGAGTGACCCTGCTGCCGGAAGGAATAGCCTCGATGCTCCACACCTGGTCGTCCTTGGGAAACGGGCCCGAGAGGAGAGTGAAGGCGAACCTGCGGTTCTCCGCCCACTCAGTGACTCGGTAGTCGAGCTTCATGAGCCGGCCGCCGGTCTTCTCCTCGTAGTGGAAGGTCGCCCCGATTCCCCCACGCTGTTCACTCGTGTACTCGAAGCTCTCCAGGAGGGTGAACCACTTGAGGATCTCCTCCGGTGTCACCAGCAAGGGCCAGATTTGCTGCGGCGCCGCCGTCGTCTCGATGGAGCGCTGGATCTTCATCGTCTTCCCCCGGCTTTGGTACTCGGTCCGACACAATCCTGCCACCCACCAGGCGGGTCTGCTGTAAGGAGGCCCACAGGTCGGCCAGCCTGGCGAGGATGTCGTATCGGCCAGCGGCTAGAAGCCGGTCACGCCTCGGACTCGCCGAGTCCCAGACGGCCGGCAACATCGAGGATCCTCTTCAGATCGGGCTCGGCGAACCCCGCCCCGCGGGCAGCTGCAACGGCAAGGCCGGCCTCTTCCATCAATGCGGTACCGCGCCCTTCCAGATCGCTGTCCTTGAGTTCGGTGACCAGGTCCGCGGCGACTTCCAGCAGCGTTCGCAGAACGGCCGGCTGCTGCACCCCGGCGAGACGGATCTCGGAGAACGCGGCATGGACGTGATCCGACCGGGAGGGCGCTTCGGGCAGGAACACACGCTGATGATCCAGTCCCGAGTACACACGGCCCGGCAGGTCGCCGGTGAGGATTCCCCGCAACGGCACCTTCAGATGCTGGATCACGTCAACCGCCGTAGTCGGATCATTGATGCCGGGGGACAGCGCCCGCAGCGCGATGTCCACCAGCTGGCGAATCCCGAACGCCGGATCCCGGTCGACGGAGCGATCCCGCGCCGTGAAGATGGCCCGGCGCACCGCAACGGCCAGCGTGCGGCCGTCCTCTCCCGGTGCGAGCCACGCCGTGGCCAGCAGGTCTCCGACCGCGACCAGCTCTCCCGTCCTCACCTCGACTCGGATTGCGGTCCCTGGCGGCACGGTCCGCGCCAACACGGGAACATCAATGAAGCGCACCCATCCCAAACGGACGGCGTGTACATGAACCGGCTTCCCCTCCGGCTGCAACCGGCCGTCGGCCTTGTCGGCGGCGGCCTCTTTGCGGTACTCGCGGCGGACGGCCTCGGCGGTCGCCTCGGCGATTCGCCGCACCACGGCGCTGACCCGCATGCGGCGCAGCGAGTGATCGATGTAGGCCACGATGGCGACGCCCGAGCCGATCCCTAGAACCACCGCCAGGGTCACCGAAACACTTCGCTGCAGGCTCTGATCCGATTCCACAGTCCCGGCGAGCCCTGCCACCACCAGCAGCGAGTAGGCGAAGGTGCCGACGACGAGGCCTATCACCAGCTGCTGAAAGCGGTTCTCGAAGAATCCTGCCACGGCCCGGGGCGAGTACTGGCTGGAGGCGATCTGGCTCGAGAGTGCCGTGATCGAGAAGACGACCGCCGCCACCGTGATGGTGGCCCCGGCTACGGCCGTGGCGATGGAGCGGCCGCCCGAGAGAGAGACCGACAGCAGCAGCGGGAAGTCGGCCACCGCCTCGACCTCACGGTCGAGGTAGCGGGCCCCCACCGCGGCGCCGATGCACAGCACGATGACCGCGGTCGGCACGAGAAACAGGCTTTCGCGCAGGCGTTGTACGGCGTAGCGGAGAGATCCCATCCGCCACAAGCCTAGGAGCAGCCGAGTCCGGAGCAGCTGATGAGTCCCGGCATGTGTGTCTCCAGCGATGATGGATGAAGGGCCTTTTTGGGTTGGGGTTCTTGTCGTAGGTGGTTGGGATGATGTGGGTATGGAGCGAAGGTTGCTTTCCGAGGTGGTGGGCCGGTTGGAGGAGGCGAATTCCGGCCTGTTGTCAGAGCCGCGTTCGAGGGTGGAGGCGGAGGCGTTGTTGGGGTTGTATGTGCGGGTGGAGAAGCTGGCCGCGTTTGGTAAGGCGACGTTGGCGGCCCGGGTTGGTGATGCCACCAGCCTGGCCCGGGTCAGTGGTGTTTCGGTGGGACAGGCCCGGCGGGCTATCGAAACCGGCAAGCGGATTACTGGTATGCCGCGGCTGGCCCGAGCGGCGCAGCAGGCGGTGGTGTCGTTGGATCAGGCTGATGAGATCGCCCGCACCAGTGAAGTCGCTCCCGCTGCTGTGGATGATCTGTTGAACCTGGCCCGAAACGAATCTTTTGGTGTGCTGAAACAGAAGGCCCGCACTATTCGCCTTGACGCTCAGGCGGGCAGTGACCTGACACAGCGGCAGCATCAGGCCCGCAGGCTGTGTCATCGGGTCACTGATCTGGGGATGATCCACCTGGAAGCCGACCTGGAACCGCATGTCGGCACCCCGATTGTCAACCGGCTCGAAGAGCAGGCGAAACGCCTCGCCCGAACAGCCCAAAACAATGGTGGGCCGGAGCCGTTCGGGTGTTACCTCGCCGACGCCCTGCCCCATATCGTCAACCAGCAGACCGGCAAACAGGCGGGCAAGAAGGCCCGTACCGGGCATACCGAGCTAGTAGTGCTGGTGAGCCATGAGATCACCCAAAGAGGCTGGTGTGATGTCCGGCCCGGGGAGAAATGCCACATCCCCGGTGTTGGACCCATCCCACCCCAAACCGCCAAACACATCGCCGAAGACGCCTTCTTGAGCGGCCTGTTCTACGACGGTGTCGACCTGCGTCACCTGAAAAGATGGACCCGCCACATCCCCACCCCCATACGCATCGCCCTCCAACTCGGCCAACCCCCAGACTTCAACGGCCCCGTCTGTGCCCAGTGCGGCAACCACTACCAGCTAGAACTCGACCACCACCAACCCCATATCAACGGCGGACCCACCTCGCTCAACAACATCAACCCCCTCTGCCACCACTGCCACACCCACAAAACCACCCAAGACCGCCAACACATCAAAAGACAACGGCAGGCAATACCCCAGCCTCAACCACCCTGACGTATCCGACCGTCGAGCGATGCGTCAAGCCGCGGCCCGGCCCAGTATCCGAACCCCCGTTCTCGACGTGCAGCCGAAGCCGCTCGCAGGCATGGAGCGGCCGTAGAACTGCTACAAAACCCTGACATGATCACGGTCACTCCTGTCCACCACGCCCTCGTCCCCGTCGATTCAGCTGCAGCCGCCCGTGTCAGCGCGCCCAACTACGACGAGTTCCTAAGCGACCAAGAGATCTGGACCCTCCTTCAGGACAACCCAACGAGCGTGCTGCGCGTGACCATGGCTCACTGCGATGCGAGCTCACCCGAAGCGATCGGCCCCGGCGATTCGCCGGACTCTCTGACCAAGGCCGCAATCAACATGGAGCAGCTCAGGGCGAGCGCGCTGGTGAAAGAGGTCGGCGACATCCTCTGGGTCTACGAGATCGAAGACCCAAACCGCCCGGGAGTGCGCCAGATCGGCCTCGGCGGAATGACTCGGACCGACGAGAT
>CAZTJO010000048.1:0-10991 GCA_964614095.1 uncultured Acidimicrobiia bacterium | reverse complement strand
GGGGAGGCGTCGTGAGCTTCCGGGAAGCCCCGACCTTGAAGACTCCACTCAGTCCTTTGTGGCGGCCTGATTGGCGGGTCGCGCGGTGGCGGTGTGGATCTCTTTGATGAGTTGCAGCGCCTCGGTGTTGGTGTCGAAGTCGTGAATCGCCAGTTCAGCCGTGATCTGATCGGCGCGACGTGCTGAGATGAGCAGGATCGCTCCCTGGAGAGCGGCCACGCACGAGAGGATGAGGTTCAGGAGTATGAACGGATATGGGTCGAACCCCGTGCCGCGATTCCCGATCATCCATCCAGTCAGAAAAACCAATGATGTGACCACAAATGCCCACGAGCCCATGCCGTTGCGAAGACGGTCGGCGGCTCGTTCCCCGCGTGTTAGCTCTTCGCCGGTTCGTACGGCTGGGTGTCTGTGCCAGAGCCGGTGCCCGGTGCGAACCGCCCAGGTTCTGATCTGCATGAAGCCTCCCGAAGTGGATCTTTGGACTATCAAACCATCACTTCGAGCCTGCCGCGGCCCGACGCGGCAAGCCGCGGGTCTGCGCCGGAGCCTCGGAGTCGGGTCTGCGAATCTCCCGGAACCCCTCGAACGGGTGGTGCTTGATGAGTAGGAGCCCAGGGGAGCGTGGTGTTTCCCACGCCTCATCGGGTTCAGCGAGTCAGAGCGCTTGGCGGCACCGCTTCTCAAAAACGACCAGCTCGGGTCCGCCGGTGTCGGTGCGCCTCCCGATCTCTGCAAAACCGAGCGCCTCGTAGAACTGGCGGGTGCGCTGGTTCCATACGGGCGTGTCCACCGTCCAGTGCCGGGCGTGCGGGTACTCCTCCCAGAGCAGGGTGATGGCACGCCGGCCGATTCCACGACGGTGCCGGGCCGGATCAACAAAGATGCGCCCTAGCTCGTATTCGTCGGGTCCCGTCTTGAGGACGATGGCACCACCCACCAGGGCTCCATCCACAAGGAGGACGAGGTAGTCGCCCGCGGCCATCATGCTCTCTTGCCAGCGCGGGTCGTTGTAGCCGGGGGGACCACCAGGGCGCGGCGCGCCCACGTCTATGTCGCTGTCGAAGGCGCGCCGTGAGATCGCCGCCAGCGTTGCGGCATCCTCGGGATGCGCATTTCTGAGGGTGACGGTTGGCATCAGGCTCGCCACCGTAGCGCCACCCGAGAGCCGAGAGGCACCGCGGGCGGGTCTGAGGAATCAGGGAATCTGGCCAGGAACAGAACCTAGGTCACATTGATGTCGAGGGTAGACGTGCAAGGCCGAGGGGGAGGGACGAGATTCAGTGTCTCTGGCGCAGGGTGGCGTTATCCGCCGTGCTCCTCCAGCCACTGTTCGCCTCTGTCAAGCCACCATTCGGCCCAGATCCTCGCCGTATGGCCGGGGTAGGCCCCGGTCATCTTTTCGAGAGCATCCACCAGGAAGTCTTCGCAACTCCAGCCGTGTGGCTTGGGGTCGGGATAGTCGATCTCGGTGAGTTCTATGTAGGTATCGATGAGATGTGGCGCCAGCGCCAACAACTGGGGGTCTTGGGGCCAGTGACTGTCGCTGCCCGCCGCGTACTCAATATCCTGGACGTCTCCAACCAGGGCATTCACGACCGCTGCGGCCCTGCAGCGATTGTCGGGATCGTCGCTGTGGAGGGCGGCAGTGAGAATCTCGTAGATCACGGTGTCGGGCAGTTCTCCGTTGAGGTCGATCTGCCCCGTCTCAACTGCGGCAAAGGCCACCTGGCCCAGAGGCCCGAACAAGGCCATCAGCGGATCGGCCAGCTGCTGTTGCCAGTAATCCGGATGGATCGGCCCGCCGGGCGGTGCGGCGTCGCCTTCACATTCGAGAATTTGGTTCGGCGGCTCCTGATCGACATCAACATCCCATACCGACGTCTCTCCTGCCGCTGAGGCAACGATTTGGCCCTCCAACACGGCGCCGCCGTAACACAGGCCCACCACCTCGTACTGCGCCGACTGACGGTGGCCATCAAGATCGATGTCGAGTGTCAGGTCGCACCCGGAATCCACGACCTCGATGCCGATGAAACCAAGGGTCCCCGCCAGCGATTCCCGGATCTCCCCGGGATCGGCAACACCTGAGGTCAAATCAGTGTTGACGCACGCCGTTTCGATGAGCAAAGGACCGCCGTATTCCTCGGAGAAAACGGCGGCCGGCATCGCCGGGATCGTACCCACATCGATCTCGGGGAAAGGAAACTATGTGGTGGTCGTTGTCTCTGGGGTTGTGGCGACCGTTGAAGTGGTGGTCGCCGTCTCTCCACCGCAGGCGGAGACAAGGGCCATCGCCAGCAAGAATGCCGGACGTTTCATGTTTCTCCCTGCATATTTCCGACGTCACCATAGTGATGGGCCCGACACTCTCTGCACTCCAGGCGGTGCTGCAGGCCCAGATGGCGGCGCCGCAGAAGCAGTCTCCTGGGCTGAATCCGGATCATCCCCCATCGTCGCCTGCAAGGCCCACGTTCAGAATGTCTGTGTGCTGGAGGTGTCTCCAGGACACTCGCTCCGAGCCTCGGAGCCCAGAGGCGGACATATGCGGCGTCTGGCCATCTTGTTCGTGTTCCTGTTGGTGATCAGTGCGTGCGGTGACGATGACGGTGCGGCCGTTTCACAGAGCGACGTTCCACCTTGGGGTCTCACCGAGGTCGACATGCCCGACACGCAGGAAGACATCGAGGCGCTCTTTGCTGCTCTGCCCTGTGAGATCGCCGGCCTTCCCCGAGCCGACATGTCGCAGGGTAGGGGAGGACCGGCAGTTCACTACGGGGCTGAAGAGGAGCAGGGTTTGGTGCTCGATGCGTTCTCTGTGGAACAGGCGGCCGCGGCTGGAGGACGAGAGGCGATCACTCCGCTGGAGTTCTTGAGCGCCATTGCATCCGAAATGGGTGAGCTTGAAGGCAGTTCACTCGATCCGAGCGGGCCGCTGGTTTGGGTGGCTGCCGGTGGAACCGCCGAGACCGGGCCCGGCGTGGTCGAAACGGACTACCTCGCGGTGTGGGGTGAGCCTGAGGGCGCCTGGGTCTTTCAAGTGACGGCTCCCTCGGCGGAGGCCCGCAACAGCCTCATTCACGCGTTTGTGGACGCGATAGGGAGCTAGCCGGCAGCAGAGTTCTCGGACCGGACGCCGGGTCTGCGGATGTGTGGTTCCAGCGCTGATTGAGGCGAGCGCGGTTTCTCCAGCAGCAAAGTAGATCCTCCTGGCTCCTCCTCTCGGTCCTTCGGGCTTGGCGATGGGTGCAGAGAGTGAGGCCGTCTAGGAGTCGTGCTCCTCCAGGTACTGCGCCTGACGCGCCTCCATGGTGTCCCTGACCGTTTCGGGCACCATCTGCTCGATCTTGCCGTAGACGTTGGCGATCGCCACTGCGTCGCTCATGTCGGCAAGCTCGCTGGGCACGTTGTATGTCTTTCCCTCGGCGACGACCCGGACCGAGGGACCACCGGAAGCGCCCGGAACGGGATCTGCCGGCTGCCAAGTCCGGGTGAACAGACCCACCTGCTGCATCAGGGCATACAGGCCACGGAGATCGTCGTCGCTGACCTCAAACGTCTCGGCCCACTCCTCCTGCTCACTGCTGCTCGGGTGGCCGAGCGTGTAGGAGATCGTCGCCGATCCGGTTGCCGGAAGCGAGATGTGGTAGTAGAGGTAGTCCGGCGAGACTCGGCTCACTCCATTGTTCCAGTGGTAGTCGATTTGGAGGTCGGTGGGCAGCGTGTCGGGATCAGGCCCGGCGTCCTCCGCACAGGCAACGAATCCAAGGATGATGATGAGGCTCACCGCGACACGACGCACGACAACTCCTAAGCTTCGGTTCACGCAGGAGACCATACCGAGTTTGCCCGCCCTGAGCGGAGCTAGGTGCTGCGGCGCAGAGCGGCTCGTATCTCCTTGCCGGCCATCCCGCCGCTCGAGATGCGGGCCTGGCGCCGGCCGTGGCCGGTCACGCCGAGCACGAAAGTCAACAACTGAACAGCCAGCAAGGCCCAAAAGAGGGCAACGATGGCACCGGTCCCTGAGGCGTTTCCGGTCGCCCGGTACCAGGCCCAGGCTGCGCCGGCCGGCGAGCCGACGGTTCCCGCGAGGTGAAACACGACGCGTGATGGGCGGGACGCGGCCAGATAGGTCCCGTAGCGCAGCTTGACTCGTGGCTCAATGCCCCGGAGGTAGACGCCGCTGAAGCGGAGCCCGAGCAGGAGGCCCACGCTCGTCTTCATCAAGGGCTGCAGGGCGACGATGAGCATTACGGTCCCGGTGAGAAAAACGGCTCCACCGGAGTTCCGGCCCGCCTCGACCAGAGCGAACCCGCCACCGGCCACAAGGACCCCAAGTAGGGCGCCGAGACTCATTCGGATCTCTGGGCGGCGATGGCGCCGATGGAGTAGTTCGCTGGCCCGAGTGGCATGGTCGGCAACCGATCTGCGTTCGGTGATGGGGCGCCGCATAGCTTCGTCTACGAACCGGCTCCAGGGTCCGGGCCGATAGGAGCCGTGCCGCAACGACTGTTCGATGGCGCCGAGCTGCTGATCCAAGCCGGTCACTCGGCCATTGTGCCGGCCCTCACGTCCCGCCTGCAGAGTCGGACGACTCTCCGGACGTTGGCGTGTGAGGTCGTGCTACGCCGTCCCAGGGGGCGCGGGCTGGGCGACGCCGACTCACGAGACAGCCGCCAGCCGATAGCAGAGGCAGATGTGTTGTCACCCTCGACGGCTAGTTTTCCTTTGGGCAAAGGAGGTCCCGGTGAAGAAGCTGCTCGTCGGTGTGGTGTTTGTGCTCCTCGCCGCTGCGTGCGGCGGGGATGGATTCTCGATTACCACCGTCACCACGCTGGCACCAGCGGCGACGACTTCAGCTCCCACGACCTCAACCCAGCCGGCGACCACGACCACCACAACCGTGGCCGAGGCAACTACCACGACTGTGGCTGCGACGACCACCACGGTGCCTCTGCCGACATTCCGCTTTGAGATGGATGGTTTGGGCGTGGTCCAGTTCGGGGATTCTCCCGACAGCGTGATCGCGGTAATGGTTGATATGTTTGGCCCGGCGACGCGTGACACCGGGTGGGTGGATGAACCGTTGTGTCCCGGGCCGATGAACCGGTTTGTGGACTTTGGGGTCGAGCTGTTCGATTTTCAGCTTCTGTTCACCACGGGTGACCTGTTTGCCCCCGCCGGCACGGAGCACTTCTTCAGCTACGCGTACAACGGAGCCACCCCAGTTCCGGTGACGCCGCCCGAATTGACCGTAGGCACCAAGGTATCGGAGCTGCAGGCCCTGTATCCGGCGGTCACTTTCGAGCCGAATCCGTTCCTGATCGACGTGTTCGACTATCACGTCGCGGGCCCCGGGGCCGAGGGCCTGTCGGGCCACTTGTCCGGCACCGGTGCCGGCGATGTGGTGCTGACGGTCAAGGGCGGCGTCGGCTGCGGGGAGTGAGTCCCAGCCCGGGGCTCTCGCTCGGGTACCAAACGCGGCAGCCGGCGGCAAAGCTTGACTGCGGCACCGTCTGCAGAACCCCGCCGAGGCTCCGGCGTTGCAGGCGCCGGGCTTGCGCTGCATCCCGCGATCCTGCACAATCGGGGAATGCCTAATTCAACAGATCTTGAAACAAGATCGCTTGAATCCACGGTTGCCGGCTTTTCGGCGCTCGGCGACCCGATCCGGCTTCGTATCCTCCGGGTGCTCGAGGAGGGTCTGCGCTGTGTGTGCGAATTGCAGGAGAGGATTGATGTCGCTCCCAATCTCCTGTCCTATCACCTGAAAGTGCTGCGGCAGGCTGGCCTTGTTGAGGCCACTCGGCGGGGCCGTTGGATTGACTACGGCTTGTGCGAGTCGGGACTCCGCGCGGTTTGCCGGGCAGTGCCGGGGGGCGAGTGAGCACCGAGAGTTTCAGGCCAGGTCAGTCCTCGGGGGAGAGTGCCGTGCTCCGCCGCTTGTCGCTGCTGGACCGGTTTTTGCCGATGTGGATCCTGCTCGCCATGGGCATTGGGTTGGGGCTCGGTCGGTTCGTTCCAGACCTCAATGATGCTCTGGATACGATCAAGGTCGGGTCGGTGTCGCTCCCGATCGCGCTGGGTCTGTTGGCAATGATGTACCCGGTCCTGGCCAAGGTGCGGTACTCCCGCGTCGGCCGGGTGGCCGCCGACCGTACGTTGTTGGTCACGTCGCTTGTTCTGAACTGGGTCATTGGGCCGGCCCTTATGTTCACCCTCGCCTGGGCTCTTCTGCCCGACCTACCCGAGTACCGCAGCGGGCTCATCATCGTGGGCCTTGCCCGTTGCATCGCCATGGTGCTCATCTGGAACGACCTCGCCTGCGGCGATCGGGAGGCGGCTGTGGTCCTGGTTGCCCTCAATTCGCTGTTCCAGATCGTCGCCTACTCCCTACTCGGCTACTTCTACCTTCAAGTGCTTCCGGGCTGGCTGGGACTGAGCACCGACGTTCTGAACGTCTCCCTTTGGGAGATCGCTCGAATCGTGCTCATCTTCCTGGGCCTGCCGCTCGTCGCCGGCTACCTGACCCGGGAGTGGGGAGAACGGACTCGGGGGGTTCGCTGGTACGAGGAGCGTTTCCTTCCTCGCATCGGCCCTTGGGCCCTCTGGGGGCTGCTGTTCACCGTTGTTGTGCTTTTTGCTCTTCAGGGCGAGACGATCATCTCCAAACCACTTGACGTGGTCCGTATTGCCTTGCCGCTGCTCGCCTACTTCGGGCTGATGTGGGCGGTGTCGTTTGCCCTTGGGCTGCGGCTGGGGATCGGCTACCCGCGCAACGCCACGCTGGCGTTCACCGCCGCCTCCAACAACTTCGAGCTCGCCATCGCGGTTGCCATCGGCGTCTTCGGGGTCACCTCGGGTCAGGCCCTCGCCGGTGTTGTCGGGCCCCTTGTCGAGGTTCCGGTGCTTGTCGGCTTGGTATATGTGGCGCTATGGGCGCGGTCGAGGTTCTACCCGGCACCTGCATAGTCCGCCGCAAGGCTGAACCGTGGGCTCTGGCCGAAGGACCTCTGGCCCGGCTGGGTAGTCTCCTGCTGTGAGCGACGCCTTCATCCTCGGCATCAACTACTGGCCCCGCCAGACCGCCATGGCCTGGTGGAAGGAGTTCGATGCCGGCGTCGTCGCCGACGACTTCGATGTGATCGCCTGGGCCGGGATAGACCGGGTACGGATGTTTCTGGTCTGGGAGGACTTCCAGCCCGAGCCGGATCAGGTGGACCCACAGGCGGTGGATCATCTGGTCACGGTTGCCGACCTGGCCGCCGAGCGTGGGCTCGGCTTGGTGCCGACTTTCTTCACCGGGCATATGAGTGGCCCCAATTGGGTGCCGGAGTGGCTGCGGGGCGGCGAGGTGCTGCCCGGCAGTGTGAAGATCCTGATCACCAAGGGCCAGCGAGTCGTGGGCGGGTACCGCAGTCAGTTTTCCGACCCGGTGGCCCGGTCGGCGGCAAAGCTGCAGGCGGCCACGGTGGCACAGAGGCTGTCGGGCCACCAGGGTGTGCACATGTGGAACCTGGGCAACGAGCCCGACCTCGTGTCCTGGTCGGCCAGTGCCGACGCCGGGGTGGAGTGGGTGTCGATGTTGCGGGAGACGATTCACCAGCACGACGACCGGCCGGTGACCGTTGGCCTGCATCACGCGTCGCTATTGGAGGACAACGGACTGCAGGTGCACCGGCTGGCGCCGGTGACCGACGTGACCGTCATGCACGCTTTCCCGGCTTACTCCCCATATGTCGAGGAGCCGCTCGACCCCGATTGGGCACCGTTTCTGGTGGCGCTTACCGCCTCGCTGGCCGGGTGTCCGGTTCTGCTGGAAGAGACCGGCGCTCCGACCGTCGCCCCGGGCGGCACTGCCGGATGGAGGGACTGGGAGTTCAACGGCCGGCCTCATCACCGTTACCTGGCCACCGAGGAGGATCTGGCCGCCTATGTGGAGGCAGTGCTGCCGCGCCTTGTCGAGGTTGGCGCGCGGGGAGCGTTCCTGTGGTGTTTTGCCGACTATGAGGAGGCCATCTGGGACCGGCCGCCTTGTGACGAGTACGTCCACGAGAGGTCGTTCGGGCTGGTGCGCGGCGATGGCAGCCTCAAGCCACACGCTGAGGTGGTGAGGGCGTTTGCCGCCACCCGTTCCCAGACAATGCCGACGTGGCGCACCCTTGCAGGCGTCGACGGTGAGGAGTACTACCGGGATCCGGCACCGGCCTTGCGCCGGCACTGGCGAGAGTACAAAGGGATTGCGGACGGGTAGCGCGGGGCCTCTTCGCCCGGTACCCCGCGCTACCCGTCAACCCTGATCAGGCGCTGCAGTCCGCTTCACCCGTCGAGGCTCCAGATGCGTACCAACCCGCCGAAGCCACCGGACGCCAGCATGGTGCCGTCCGGGGAGATGGCGAGGTCGATGATCGTGTCGGCGCCCGCTTCGAGTGCGCCGACTAGTTCTCCGGCTGCAGGATCCCAGAAGGTGATCGGCCTTCCACCAAAGGAGGTCAGGATGAGGGTGGCGCCATCGGCGGCCCAGTACATCTCGCCCTCAACGAGTTCGATGGTGGTGAGCAGATCACCGCTCTCCGGGTCCCATACGAACACCAGCGATTCATCCCAGGAGTAGCCGAGCAGAAGGGTGCCGTCGGGTGACCAGACGGGACCGAGGATGCGTTCGTTGGGACCGACTTCGCACGGTGCGTCCCAGTTTTCAGAGAAGCCGGGGCACCCCAGGGTGCGGACGATCTCGAGCGTCTGCGCGTCGTACAGCACGTAGGTGAGGAAAAACGGCCCCTCCAGGCAAGCGAGCCTGGTGCCGTCGGGCGACCAGGCCGGGTCCGAGACAAAGGGGTTGGTCAGCTCCACACTGCTGTCCCACTCGCCGGCACTGAACACCTCAACGGTGTTTCCACCGACGGCGAGCTGTGAAGCGTCGGTGGACCAGGCCATCGTCATGGAGTATTCCGAGGCCGTGCCGACTTCTTCGGCGATCTCGCCGGTGGCGGCGTTCCAGAACCTGACCGAGGTCCCGCCGACGGTGGCGAAAGTGCTTCCGTCTTCGCTCCAACTCCCAAGCTCAAGGGTGCCGAACACCCCAATGTGGCCCACGGTGAAGAGTTGTTGACCGGCTGCCACATCCCACAACACGGCTTGATTCGCCCCTTGAATTATCACCGCCAGGAGCGAGCCATCGGGCGACCAGGCCAGCTCCATGGTGTTGCCCGGATTGGGCCCAAGGGTGACGAGGGTGTCGCCGGTAGCCGGGTCGAACACATCCACGTTGGTGGAGTTGGAGGCGGCGAGCATGGTGCCGTCGGGGGAGAACTCCACGTCGTTGACCCGGAAGCTGCTTGGGGCCAGCTCGTACGCCAGGGTCAGTTGGCCGACGGAGGCCGCACCGATCACGGGAGGCAGCGTTGTTGTGGTCGGGGCCTCCGAGGTGGTAGGCGCCTCAGTCGTGGCCGGGGCTTCGGTGGTAGTCGCCGGGGCCGGGGTTGTTTCGGCGCCTTCGTCGGAGTTGCTGCACGCAGCCAGGACGACTGCGAGGACGATTCCGACGACAGACGGTCGATGCACGAGAAGGACCTCCGGGCGGCTCAGCGTGTTCGGGACCGGCGGCCGGCACATACCCGGCCGCATCCGTTCCGGGTCCAGTATCGCCCGGGATCGAGCGACCTTGACACCTTTGGCCCTGATCCCGGTTGGGGGAAGGTAGGCAGGACGGGCGCGAGTTAGGAATCGTTGGCAGCCGACGACTCCAGGTTGGTCACCCAGAGGCCGCCCTCGTTGATCTCCTCGACCGGGATCAGCATGGTGGGCCACTCCTCGAGATCGAGCATGCCTTGCTCGACGTGCACCTCTAGGAGCGCCTCCGCCTCGGCGATCAGCTCCTCGAGCATTGTTGGGTCGGCTTCGTCGAGAGCCACGTAGTAGATGACCGAGACGACGTCGTTCTGCCGAAACATCGCGGTGAGATTGACCAGACGTTCCGTCTCGCGCTGCTCCGTCACCTCGAAGGCGACGCCGTTGCCGGGGAGGTCGATATCGATCGTTGCCACCGTGTAGTTGATCGCCACCTCGTCGTCCTCGTAGGTCCAGCTGTCGCAGGTGGTGAGCGCCTGGCGATGGATGTCGATGAAGGCGGCCGCCTGGGCGCCGTCGGCGAACCGGTCGCGCGAGTGCCGGGCGATGGGGAAGGATTCGGCGGTCAGGGGATCTGAGGGACCGCTGAAGTACATACGCCCGGCATGTGCCCCGGAGAGGGGGACGTTGCCGGGAATAGCCGCGCCGCACACCGGCTGAAGCAGGTGGACCGGGACACCATCATCGGGCTGCATCTGCCAGGGGCCACCCACCGGCGGCAGCAACATGAGACCCTCGGCGAGCACATCGGCGTCCGTTGTGGTCGCCGGACCCGCCGAGGTCTCCGTTACATCTGAGGGCTCGGCCTCGACACCTCCGCAGGCGGCGACCACGAGTACCACGAGTGTGAGAACACCGAAGAGTCGCAGGCTCGATTTCATGGTGGGTGAGTGTACGTACCTGGGGCCGCCCCGATGCTCGGGGATCACTGCATTTGCCCAGCAGCAGGTGAACATCGGCGCCGCCTATTCGCCCCCACTGCACTCGTAGCCGGTGCCGGGCCCAAGGTGGAGCGTCTCGGTGGTGAGATCGGCGGCGATGATGCCGTAGATCTCCATGTACACCGGGTGCTCCATGATGCCGAAGGCCGGCTGGCCGCCCAGGTCGCCTTCATAGCAGTCCATCACGCTGAGGGCGATGCCGGGCTCGGAGAACGTGTATTCCTCGGCATCGACCACCCGCCATAGAGTGTCTCCGCCCTGTGACCCCGCGTTCTTGGTGAGCCACACCATGATCTCGAGTGGGGTGTTTGGATCAGGCGCAGGAATGGTCTCCTCGGTTCCCACGATGCGAAGGGCATAGGCGCATAGGGGGTCTCCGAGGCACATCGCAACACGCTCATGGAGGCCAGCGGGCAGGTC
>CAZTJO010000047.1:0-11132 GCA_964614095.1 uncultured Acidimicrobiia bacterium | reverse complement strand
GTAGCACTGGCCCAGGGGAGAGTTGCCTCATTAGGTTTGAGCGGAGCAGAATCATTGGGCGATTCTGTGTTCGCTCGGCCGGTTCTACTGGCTGGGTTCCCAGTGCCATACCGCCGCATCCCAATCACCATCCAATATGTCACCACCCGACACGTCGCATCCGACGGCGACCAGGCCCGGACCCACCGCAACCACCGACACCATCCACTGGTTGCCGTCGCCGCCGAAGACCGCCTCATCATGGGTTACCCGGGCCCAAGTGACCCCATCAGGGGAAGTCCACACCGCCGCATCGCCGCCGCCGAAGATCGCCTCGTCGTGCGGAACCGGGGTCCAGGTGAGCCCGTCAGGTGAGGTCCACACCGCTGACGGACCCCGCCACCCCTCACAGTTGACCGAGCGCCACACAAACACCGCAGATTCACCCATCCGCTCGACCGCCAGAGCCGCCACCTCAGCCACAGTCGGAGCAAAGAAGCCCTCGGCACCGGATAGAACCGAGCGTCGACGGCCCGGTTCGGGCACTCTGGGACACGATCGGACGCTGCGTGCATCCGCCCCAGGAACCGTCGCGAGCCTTCGGGTTGATCGGGATCATCCCAGCCCCGCTCCTCCGGCTGCTCATCCCAACCGGCCTCCCAGTCCCCTTGGTTACCGATCAGTCCTGAGCGCGACACGCGTGCACACCTCCCCCCCATCCCTCCCGGGGCGTGTTCGCCGGAGTTCCCACCGGCTCCCGCGGCCCGACACCCGTGCGCTGATCGTCCCGACCTATTGACCTCACCGTGGCCGACCTGCCCCCGGTTGCACCTAACTCTTGCCACTCCGCAATTAAGAGCATATGATCACATCATGTCGCGACCCGTCACCCAGAGAATGATCCGTCGGGATCTTCCAACGATCACCTTCTATCCCGATCCCCCCCTCCAGAAACCGGCCCCTCAGACCACCTTGATGCTCGACGGTTTGGAGGCACTTCGCCTCGCCGACATCGAGGGCCTCTACCAGGAAGAGGCTGCAGAACGTATGGGTGTATCCCGGGCGACCTTCGCCCGCATCCTCTCTGCCGCCAGGAGTGTGGTCTCCGACGCCCTCGTCAACGGAAAGGTGCTCGCCGTGGGCGGCGGCGTCGTCGATCAACGCCAGAGTGAATCCTGGCCCTGCCCGGTACACGACGGGCAACGACGTCGCGGTCGCGGCTGCCGATGCGATGACTCGAGCCAAACTCGACCACCCAGGACAGGGTCGGGGAGGGATCACGCGTCGAACCTCGGGTCACCGCACAAACTGGAAGGAGAATTGAGAGATGCCTGATATCGACGGAACGGGCCCGCGTGGACGCGGCCCCAGAACCGGATGGGGTCTGGGCCGATGTCGGCCCCGACCGAATCAACCCGACGATTCCGAAGTAGAGAGCTCCGGCGACGACTCGTCCCCTGCCCTCTTCTGGCGCCGCGGAGGCGGTCAAGGCAGACGAGGCCGCTGGGGGCGTGGCTTCGCCTGGAGATGGAGGTCTTGACTCAACACGGGTGCCGACGCCGGGTCTCCGAGACCCGGCCGACATTTCGTCTCACCCAATGATCCCGACCGGCCAGAAGGCGTCACCATGTCGATAGCGGTATCGGCCGAGGGCGCCGATCTCGAAGCGGCCGTAGATCCGCGGTTCGGGCGATGCACGCAGTACGTCTTCGTCGACCCCGAGACCCTCGACTTCGAGGCGGTCATCAACACCGCAGCCGCCGAGTCCGGTGGTGCCGGGATCAGGGCCGCCGAGTTGGTCGTCGAGCACGGTGCCGAAGCCGTGGTCACCGGCAACGTCGGCCCCAATGCACAGAGGGTCTTGGATGCGGCGGGGGTCGCCATCTACCTCAAGAGTGACGGGACGGTCCGCGAGGCGATCGAGGCCTATCGAAGCGATGGGCTCCGCCTCTTGACACCCCCCACCGGCCGGAGTCGCCCACCAGCGGGCAACAGAGGTTCCGTGGAGAGGACCAGCATCAAACCCACCGATCGGGCCGCACCGGGGCCATCGCCCCCGGACGAGAGTCGGCCGAATTGATGGCCATGCCTTCGCTCGACGATAACGGCCAGAAAAGCACTCTCAGCCCACATCTCGGGAGGTGCCCCTTCTTCGTTCTGGCCGGACTCAACGGCACAGCGATCGAAAGCATCTGGACCATCATCGATCCATACGCCTCCTCCCACGAAACCGGCCGGGACCCAAACCTCGCCGCAGACCGGGGTGTCGATGCGATATCGACCGGCGGCATAGGCCTACGGGCCATCGCCGCCTTCCCCTCCCTCGGCGTCCGGGCGGTGACCGCTCGCCGGGGCACGGCCCGCCGGGTGCTCAACGACCATGTCCGGAGGAGCCTGGGCGACGCCTCACCGTGTTCCCGAAGCCGCGGCCACGATGCCCCTGGTGCCTCCGGAAGAAACCACAGAAGACGGCTCGAACACACCGCGGGCAAGCCGGGGCGCTCCGGCGCACCACGATGATCTCTGCGACCCGGGGCATCTCGGGATGATCGTTGCCGTCGCCAGCGGGAAAGGCGGGACCGGGAAGACGACGGTGGCGACCAGTCTTGTGCTCGCCATAGCGGCCAAAGCCGAAGATGCAACAGTCGCAGCGCCCGTAGAGGCACCGATCCTGCTCGACTGTGATGTCGAGGCACCCGACTCCGGTCTGTTCCTCGATCTCGTACTCGAGGGCGCCGAGGAGGTCCCGATCGCCATCCCGGTGGTCGACCCGGCCGCCTGCACCTACTGCGGAGTGTGCGCCGACGTGTGCGCCTGGAACGCCCTCTGCGTTCTAGAGGACGAGGTATTGGTCTTTCCCGAACTGTGCCACGGTTGCGGCAGTTGCACCCTCAACTGCCCGGAGGACGCCATTAGTGAGGGGACGCGACGGATCGGCATCCTGGAGTGGGGCCGGGCGGATGGTCTCGTCTTCGGTCGCGGAACACTGGACACCGGTCAGGCTCTCGCCGTGCCGGTCATTAAACGTCTCAAGGAGCGCCACCCGGCCGGCGCTGATTCCCCGGTGGTCATCCTGGATGCGCCACCAGGTACCTCCTGTCCCCTGGTGGAGACTCTGCGCGGCGCCGACTTTGCCTTGCTCGTCACCGAACCGACGCCATTCGGACTCCACGACCTCCGCCTCACCGTCGAGGTCGCCCGCGACGAACTGGGACTGCCGGTCGGAGTGGTAGTGAACCGCGACGGCATCGGAGACGCCGGCGTCGACCAGTACTGCAGCCGGGAGAAAATTCCGATCCTGATGCGCATCCCCTTCGACCGCCGGATCGCCAGAGCGCTCTCAGAGGGGCACGCGCTGATCGATGCCCTGCCAGAGTTTCGGCCCCGATTCCTCGAACTCTGGTGTCGGATCCAAGACGAGGTCGGCCGATGAGACAACTGGTCCTCCTGAGCGGCAAGGGCGGAACGGGCAAGACCACCGTTGCCGCTGCACTCGCTCACCTAGGCTCCGCCCGGACCTCTCTGGTCCTGACTGATGCCGACGTCGATGCCTCCAACCTCGAGCTCATCCTGAATCCGGTGCTCCGAGAGCGCCGGCATCTTGTGGGCGGCCAGATCGCCACGATCGACCCCGACGCATGCACGCAGTGCGGGATCTGTCTCGATGTGTGCCGGTTCGATGCAATCGTCCACGACACTGTCGAATACCAAGTGGACACCATGGCTTGTGAGGGATGTGCCTCGTGCTTCTATCAATGCCCCGATGGGGCCATCACCATGGTTCCGCAACCCGCCCAGTGGTGGATGCGGTCGGACACCCGGTTTGGGCCCCTGCTGCACGCCCGCCTCGCCGCGGGCCAGGAAAACTCGGGGAAGTTGGTGACCCGAATCAGGGAGGAGAGCCGACTCGTCGCCGGGGAGGAGGAACGTGAACTCATCCTGATCGACGGGCCACCGGGTATCGGGTGCCCGACCATTGCGGCCAGTGTGGGAGCCGACCTGGCTCTCCTGGTGACCGAACCAACCATTTCGGCGGACCACGATCTACAACGCATCGTCGCCACCCTCGACCACTTCCACATCCCGGCAGTGGCCCTCATCAACAAGGTGGATGTGAATCCCGAACAAGCGGAGGCAATGGCGGACCGCTGCAGAAACCATGGCATAGATGTGATGGGGGAACTGCCCTTAGACACCGGAGTGACCCAAGCGATGGTCGATGGAAGACCCGTGACCGAGTACCTGCCCGGCTCTGAGGTCTCACTCGCCCTGCGAGACGTATGGGAACGTGTCGAGGCACGCCTATAGAGAAGGTCCCGGCAGCGTCAAGAAACCGGTCGGGTCCCAAAGTCTCCAGACAGACCCGGGCGGGTCATGGTCAGCAGACGGACCCCATCTACCTGCGGGAATGTCGCCCCCTCCGACACGGAGCGAAGTGTCCGCTGCTCGTCGATCACCCGGGAGCCACTGATCACGTCCACTCCGTGTTCGAAGAGCACCGGGGACATAGGCGCGGTGGGACCCAGCATCATCACCAGGCTCTGCGGCGCGCAGAGAGCCAGCAACCTATCCACCGTGTGGTTCACGAATGTGCACCCGGTGATGGCAACGATGTCCGCCCGGGGGATCAGCTCCTCTCCCTGGGCCGAGGTGAGATCACCCGGCTGCGGGTCCAACTCGATGACCCAGAGAGGGTCGGCAACCTCACGCAGATCGGATACGAAGGGGAAATGGCCGACAAGCGCCACCGAGCGGCCCTGACCGTGCCCGATGAGATACCGCCCCGCATTCAGGTCGACACCACGAGACGAGTCGAAGGCGACCATCGAATTGACCGCCGCCATGCCGATGCTCGCTTCCAGAGGGCTCTCGGAACGGGCCAGGCCGGCGACCTCCCCGGCCGGCATGCCGATGAGGCCACCAGCATCGCCAACCCACCGGGATCCGTGCACGTGCTGGGACGGCATGAGGGTGGACGACAATCCACACGTCCGGCTGCACACCACCGTCCAGAACGGCCCCACCCGTACCTCGCGGACGAGGACGTCCCCGTCGAGTGTGCCCATCAGGTCGTCGAGAATCGTCATTCTTGCGCTCTCCCACTGTGTTGCGGTCGGCCCGGTTGCGGCGCCATCTCCCGGCCTCTCGTCTCGACAGGTGCCCATCGGCAGCGGGTCCTTCCCAAGACACCGTAGGAGGTGTCGGTAGCCGTCGAATCGTTGCGGGCGGCATGTGTCGAGAGCCTCCAAGCGGGAGTACCGAGACCGCCGTGCGCGGCACCGTCAGCCTCTCGGTGTGCGGCGAGGGACCTCGCCGTATCCAAGGCCGAGCCGACGCAGCTGCGAGCAGAAACCCTCATTTCGGGCATGGACACCGATCTTGGCCCAAGCCCGAGTGGAACCGCGTCGGAGATACTCATCAGGCCGGTCACTGGAGGAGTCCTGATCCGGTGACCGGCAGCCGGAGTGGAACTAGCCGTCACGGGCCGGGTAACTCCGCAGGTAGTACCGCTCCCCCTCATAGTCGACCCTCTTCAGTCGCCCGTCGGATAGGAGTGCCTCGATCACATCCCAGGTCGTGCCACTGCCAGCCAGCATCTCGTCTATTGCCGATGAACGAAGCGGATGGACGGCAGAGATGCTGAGCACATCGGTCGCCATCTCACCGGTCGCGGCGAATGCGTCTCCCTCGTATCCGATCAAGTACTCCACGCGAGGCAGACGACGATCGAGGAGGTGAAATGCCTGATTCAGCACCCATTCGTCCGGCGGCCTTACACCGGGCAACGCTGGAGGCCGGGTCGGTACGGACAGGTAGGTGGTCTTGACATCGAGATCCGAGAGGTACCCGGCGACGGCGCTCAATGACTCCGGTGTGTCGTTGACACGGGAAACCAGCATCGTCTCGGTGCATAGGTCCCCATCGAATTCGTCGGAGAATCGCCGGATACCCTCGAGAACCTGTGAGATCTCGAGATCCGAGTGCGGATGATTCACCCGGCGCCAGATGTCGCCGTCCACCGCATCGACCTTCACCGACACCCAGTCTGCCTCTGCCAGCGCCGCCCTCACTTCGGACCGCCACAGCATCGAGCCGTTCGAGATGGCCGCGATCGGAATACCCAATGGCCGGAGGAGGTTTATCGACTCCCGAATCCCGGCATCAAGAGTGGGTTCGCCGTCGGGTACGAAGGTGAGGTAGTCGATCTGCTCTCCCTGCTTCCGGGCGGCTTCGATATGAGCCGTCACCTCTCTCAGGATTCGGTCTGGGGGGTAGAACTGCCGTCTCTCGATCTCCGTCGTGACCGTGGTTCCCACCTGGCAGTAGATGCACGAGTATGAGCACACCTTGGCAGGGATGTTGTTGATGCCGAGGCTGCGGCCGAGCCGCCGGGAGGGAACTGGCCCGAACGTGATCATCCTGCTGCAGCCTATCTCACAGCCCGGCGGCGGCCCCATCCAGAGCAATTATCCGGCCCGCAGCGGCCTGTGGCTCGGGCAGGTAAGAGGGGTTTGGGATGCGGACCGGGGGCGGATTTGAGTATCGGAGTAGCTAGCGGCTGGCGTAGGCGTCCATTACTCCGATCGACCATTCGACGACTTCACGGAGGCCGATCTTGACGACCACGGAGCGAGCGAAACCCCGTTGCGCTGCAATGCCCGCCAGATAGATTGACGGGGTTGTTCGCGGCTCCCGTCGAGTGAGGGGGCACCGGCGTGTGGCGATAGTCTGTCCCGATGGCGGGTCTGGGTCCGAAATTCAACAGCCTGTGGGCGGCTGCAGCCATCTCCAATCTGGGCGATGGGGTAATGGTGATTGTTTTCCCTCTCCTGGTGGCGTTGATCACGCGTGATCCACTCTTGGTGGCAGGGGCCACGGTTGCCAATCGAATCCCGTGGCTCCTCTTTGCCTTGCCTGCCGGAGGACTTGTCGATCAGGTCGATCGTCGCGGGGTGATGGTGACCCGGCCCCTGGCGGCGACGGCTTCTTAGACCCCTAGCGAGCCTCCCGGCGTAGCCTGAGCGCCAACGAGGGAGGCAAGTCGTGTACCACCGCCGTCTGCTGTTTGGCGCTGTCGTCGGTCTCCTGGCCGCCTTCAATGCCGCCTGCTCCGGAGGCGGCCAAGCCACAGCCCCTACGACGACTGTGGCCGACACCTCGACCGCCGCGGCCTCTACCTCCACCACACTGACCCCTACCTCGACGACGGCAATGCCTACCTCAACGACGGTGACCACCACCTCCACGACGCCTGTCGATCAGGGAAGGCCGTTCCCGTCCGAACTGCTGCCCGAGGGGTGTGCCGCTGAGACGGTGCACGACCCAGCCCTCTTCGAAGCGGTCGTGGCCGCGAGGCCGACCTTTGCGGAACTGTGCGCTGCGGTCGGCCCGCCGGACGGGACCGTGGGCAGCGGGCTGTTCATAGTCGCATATGACCTGGCCGACGGTTCCCAGGTGTGGGTCACCTACGGAAGCCCGTTCGGGACAGACCCCCTGATGGGCGCAACACTGAAAGGACCCGATGGTCAGGGACGGCCGTGGGGCGGCTGAGCGCTCTGGCCATGGCCGAGGGCGCACCTGCGCTCCGAGAGCTTCCGGATGAAGTCCACGGCTTCGGGACCCCTGTCAGGACTTCGCCACCCCAATCATCTCCTTCAACCTCCTGGTGAGTAGGTGAGATAACCCCTGCCGAGGCGACGGGAAGGTCATCGGACCCTCAGCACCGCTGTCGAAACATGCCCATGACTCGGATTGGGTTCACGATCGCGTCAGTGCTATGACGGTGCAGCGGGCGAAACCTGATCGCTTCTCAGGTCTCCGTTTTTGGAGAGGTCTTGTCCGATGCCGTCGGTAGCGATCCACGATGGCGTCCTGCCCGTCGAGCCCCCTCCATCATGATTGCTTCGATCTGAGCGTTGACCGATCTGAACTCATCAGCGGCCCACGTCTCATAGATGTCGTAGAGCTCTTGAGGAATCCGTAGCAGGTACTGCTTGCGTTGGCGGGCCATGCCGAGTCCCTCGTTCGCTGGCGGGCTATCGGTTCAGGGTGCCGACGTTGACCACCGGGGTGGTGGGATGGTCGCTGGCGATGACGGTCATCAGGTTCGAAGCGAAGGTGGCCTTGCGGTCTGCGTCGAGTGGGATGGAGTCGTGTTCGTCGGTGCCTTCCTCGAGCGCCTCTATGGCTTCTCTCACCATCAACACGGCACCCTCGACGATCTTGGCTCTGGCGGCCACGATGGCTGATGCCTGTTGGCGGCGCAGCATGGCTTCGGCGATCTCAGGCGCGTAGGCGAGGTCGGTGATGCGAGATTCGAGGATCTCGACGCCAGCCTCAACGGCCCGCTCCTGGAGCTCGACCAGCAGGTCGTCGTTCACTTCGCTGGTGTCGCCGATAAGCGTGGTGACATCGGTGTGATCGAACGAGTCGTAGGGATAGGACCGGGCCAGCTGGCGAACAGCCGACTCGGATTGGGTGTGCACATAGTGGACGAAGCTGTCGACCCCGAAAGTGGCCCGTGCAGTGTCGGTGACCCGCCACACCACCACGGCGGCGATGTTGATGGGGTTGCCGTTGGCGTCGTTGACCTTGGAGGTCTGGGTCGTGAAGTTGCGCACCCGCAGCGAGATCTTCTTCTTGAGATACAAGGGGTTGGCGATTCGCAGGCCCGGGGTGCGGTCGCTGCCGCGGTAGTCACCGAACAGCGTGAGCACGGCAGCTTGGTTGGGCTGGAGCATGTAGAAACTCGCGCTGATCACGACAACAACCAGCGAAAGCACTATGGCCACGATGATTAGCAGCAGGCTTTCCTCCGCCCCACCGATGATGTACAGGGCGATAGTGCCGAGGGAAAGGACGACATCGGAAACCAGCCACGGCACACCGGCTAGCGAACGGCCGGGAGACTCGGAGAGCATTCAGGTCACCTCCACTTGGATTGAAATACTGCCTATATCAAAATGATATCATATTGATATAGGTGATACTAGAGGAAGTGAGAATCGATGCCGATCACCGTCAACGAAGATCCCGATCTCGTCCCTCGTTGCCCCCACTGCGGTGCCGAACTGACTGAGATCGGCGCAACGACTGTCAAGCCACAGGGTTCATTCACCTTCAGAATCGGGAAGCGACACATCTACGCCTGCCCCTTCTGCAGGAAGATCCTGGGGTTCACTCAGCGCGGATCCTAATCCCCACCTGCCTACTTGTGATGAACCTCATCTGAGTACGCAAGAGGCCTCGGCCGCGCCAATGCCGGACCGAATTGTGGGATACAAGTGCAGTTGCGCCTCAGCACCCCTGTCGAAACATGCCCAACGGAAGGCTCGGATTCAGGCTCGGCCCGATCAGGTGAGATGGCGGCTGCCCAGCGTCCTCAGGCGAGTTCGTAGGTGGTGTGAAGCCCTTCCCGGCCAACGGTGACGTGGCCGGATGACTCAAGCGCCAACAAGGCCGCCTCGACCCTGGTCGGTGTCAGAAACGAGCCTTGGCCCAGGCGAAGGCCGAGATCCTCGAGGATGGCGAACCCGTCGGCTCTCTCCCGACGAACCAGGATGTCGACGATCTCTCGCTTCATCTCGTCCGCATCGATTCTGCCCAGTAGACGGGTTGCCACCCGGGCAGACAGGTCTCCCCAAGCGATCACGAGGCGAGGCCCGACCAGAAGGAAGACGATGCTGACCGGCAGGTAGATGAGCGCCTCGGGGATCGTGTCGATCGTCCACGAACCGATCTCGATCTCCGCCCCTGCAGCGACTGCGATCAGCCACCCGGACCCACCCAGAGCCAGAGCGATGACCGTAACGATGAACGTGAAGTCGAGGATGGACAGCGGTAGTCGCAGTGTGAGGAAGGCGATCTCCGACCAGGTCCGGCGGGATGCCACCAGGCTCCGAAGCCGCCGCCACTTCAGGCCGCCTTCCTCGGGAGCCACCATGCGTCGATGCGGCATCGGGGCATCGAGCAGCAGCACCGCCAGCCGACGTTCCAAAGTCGCCAGCCCACGGGCGACCAGGAACGTGGCGACCAACACGGGGATGCCGATGATCGTCACCAACAGCCCGAGACCGAGGGAGAAACCGGTCACCAGCAGGGTGAAATCGAGGACTCCCAGCCCCAGGCCCATCAGGAGATAGACGGCGATCCGGTAGGTGCGCGCCTCGGAGTAGGGACTTAGTAGCCAACTCATTGCCGTTCGTCCTCCCGCAGTGCTCGCTCCACCATGATCTCCTCGGCATCCCGGACCACGAAGGAGTAGACCGCATGGGCTGAAATCAGGATCCCCCAGCCGAACAGTGGGAAGATGAACCACGGGTACGACATGTCGCCGAGGACCCAGATCACGAACAGAAAGACCTGAATCGTCGCGAACACCGCGAAGTGAAGCCAGAACCACTGGCGTCGGACGATGCGCCGCGCCTCCCGTTCCCGCAGTGCCAGCTCTCCGAACTCATCCATCGCTCTCTCCTTGGCTCAATGTGCCCTCGATCTCCGTGCTCGCTCGCTCCAGGATCGACTCGATCGCTTCTCGCTGGGCGATGCTGGGGAGGCGTCGACGCAGTTCGTTCTGTGCCGCAAAGACATCGAGCAGCGACCCGACCGTCACCCTTTGTTCGCTGCTCGTCGCCTTGGCGCTCAAGGACGCCCAGCGCCCGACGACGGACGATGCCCGCACCTCGACGCGACCTGCCGCGGTCAGCGAGTACACCCGGGTGCCGTCCTCGTCGGCGGTCTCGACGTAGCCGCGCTCGACGAGAGCGAGCAACGCCGGATAGATGGCTCCGGGACTCGGCTTCCAACCCCCGCCGACTCTGTTCTTGAGCTCGCCCATGATCCCGTAGCCGTGAGCCGTCCCCAGCGAGTCGAGCACCACGAGAATCGCCTGCTTCAGTTCTCCTCGTCCAAAGACTCGTCCCATAACGTAACTTACGATAACGGACAGCGTAACTTACGTCAAGACCTGAGGCTCTCTCGACGTTCACGGACGCGTCCCCAGGGATCGACCCGTCACATCCGGCAGCCTCCCACCCCAAGCCCTTCGGGACCCCTATCAGAGTCATCCGCCCCCTGGAGTCCCCTTTGGGCTCACGATCGCACCACAATTGAGGTAGCAGTCGTCCACGGTGCGGTGACGTCAGAAGTGCTTC
>CAZTJO010000046.1:0-11286 GCA_964614095.1 uncultured Acidimicrobiia bacterium | reverse complement strand
GGGACACTGTATTTTCAGCCGTGATGGGCACGAAGTCGGCGGGCAGAAGAGACGCGGAGCCACTGGGGGCAGGCCGGCAGCGTGAATGTGGCCAAAGATGTGGCCTACAGAGGGGCTCGGGGGGTTTCCCGGGCCTTTCGACGCGACCGCTGGATTCGGCCCCTCGGAAGTCCGTTAGTGTCTCGTTCGGGCGGCTGCAGCTGCACAACTGCGGCCGATTCGCGAGATTCGGTGCACCTCTGGACACCGGGGGTGCCGGCTGCGGTTTGGCCGGCGGCCACACCGTAGGGACAACACAAGGAGATGTGTGATGGCCCAAGCGATGGTTCTCGAGGACACGGACCTCACCCTCGACTCCCTTCTCGAGACTCCCGCCGGCCGCAGAGCCCTCAGCTGCATCCAATGCGGCGTGTGTGCGGGCACTTGTCCCTACGGCAGCGTGATGATCAACACTCCGCGCCGGCTCATCAACAAACTCCGTGCCGGCCTCATCGAGGAGGTGCTCACCAGCGACGATCTCCTTACCTGTGTCGCCTGCTACGCCTGCTGGGCAAAATGCCCGCGTGAGATTCGGCTCACCGATGTGCTCCTGCCTCTCGCCAAGGAGCAGGTCTTCCTCAACCTTCCCGAGGTCCCTGCCGAGCTGCAGAGCGCCCTGGAGTCCACGCTGCGCTACGGGAATCCCATGGGCGAGTCACCACGGAAACGAGCGGCCTGGGTGGAGACCTCCGAGGTTGAGATTCCCATCATGCGTGACATCAAGCGGCCGGTCGACACCCTGTGGATCGTTGAGTGCTACACCGCCTATTACCCCAGAGGTCAGGACAACGCCCGGGCTACCGCCAAGATTCTGAGCGCACTTGGCATCGATTTCGCCATCCTCGGCAACGAGGAAAAATGCGCCGGCGAGTGCGCTCGCCTCGTGGGGGAGGCCGGCCTCTTCGACAAGCTCCGCGACGACAACATGAAGGTTTACGAGAAATACGAGTTCGAGCGGATCGTCACCTCCGACCCGCATGCCTTTGATGCCTTTCTATTCCTCTATCCGCCGCTGGGGCTGTCGGTTCCGGTCGAGCAGACGACGCCGTTTGTGGCGCGGCACATCGAGCAGCTCAAGCCGAAGCTCACCAAGGAGCTCGATTACACGGTCACCTACCACGATTCTTGTGTGTTGGGCCGGCACAACGGCTACTACGACGAGCCCCGGCTGATCCTTGATGCCATCCCCGGGGTGGAGATCGTCGAAATGGCGCACACCGGCATCAACGCCATCTGCTGCGGCGGAGGGGGCGGGGGGATGTGGCTGGACACTTTCTACAAGGCAAAGGGCTACGACCGTCTGTCCGACCGGCGCGTCAAGGAAGCCGTTGCCACCGGAGCGGATGTGCTTGTGGTGTCGTGCCCGTACGAGGTGCCCCGCTTCGAGGATTCCGTCAAGGTGCTCGGTTACGACGATCGTCTGGCCGTGAAGGACGTGATGGAGATAGTCGCCGAGGCGATGGAGGACTGAGGGGAGTTGGTAATGAACGACGCACACGAGGAGGGCGAGTTGGTGCCATGAAGATCTTGGTGCTGCTGAAGATGGTGCCCGACGTCGTTGAGGAGCTTGAGGTTGCCGCCGACGGCAAGTCGCTTGACCTCGATTTCCTGCGCCTCATCGTCAACGAGAGTGATGATCACGCTCTCGAGGAGGCACTCATCCTCAAGGAACGCCACGGGGGGACGGTCACCGCTGTTGCCCTCGAGGCGCCGGACATAGACGATGTGCTCTTCACCGCCCTGGCCAAGGGGGCCGATCGGGCGGTGAAGATCGAAGGTGCGGACCAGACCTTGAGCACACGCGATGCGGCCGGCGTGCTGGCCGCGACCCTGCCCGCTGTGGGTGATCTGCTGCCGGCCGATCTCATCTTGACCGGCTGCCAGGCCATCGACGACTTGGATGGTTTTGTTGCACCCTTGCTCGCTCAGGCTCTGGGCCAGCCCTACTTGGGACTGGTGGCCCGGGTGGCTCCGGAAAATGGGAAGGCGGTGGTGGCAAAGGAGTTCGCCGGCGGTGTGCTCGGCGAGTACGAGGTTTCCCTGCCCGCCGTGCTCGGAGTACAAGGCGCCGAGAAGCCGCCGCGCTACGTGCCCGTTGCCAAGGTGCGGGCGGCGATGAAGTCGGCGGAGATCGAGACGGTCCCGGCTGCTCCTCGGCCCGATGCTCCGTCCTACGAGATCGGGGAGATGCTGAAACCGGAGCCGGTGGACCGGGCCGAGATGCTCGAGGGCGATCCCGAGGCGGTGGCCGCCCGGATCTGCGAGATCTTGTCCGAACGAGGATTGCTGTGAGGAGGGGCAGGCATGGCTAAGAACGTTCTTGTGATGGCTGAGACCTGGCGGGGCGGGATCACCGATGCCTCCTTCGAGCTGGTGGCTCTCGGCAGGGAGCTCGCCGACGGCCTCGGGGGCAAGCTCGGTGTGCTTCTTGCCGGGGACGGGGTGTCGGGTATGGTCGGCGAGCTGGGGGCCGCCGACGGTGTCTACGTTGCCGATGCTCCTGCACTCGCCGACCCCGAGGTCGACAGGAGTTGCCGACTTGTGGCCCAGGTGCTCGAGATGGACCAGCCGCAGTGTCTGCTCGTTCCTCTCTCCAACATCTCATGGGACCTGACCGGGCTGCTGCCGGCCCGCATCGGGGCGCCGCTGGTCAACTTCTGCCGTGACCTAACCACTGTCGGCGGCGGCATCGAGGCTACCTGTGTCCTCTACGGAGGGAAGATGGAGGCGACCGTTCAGGTCGCCGCCGCACCTGTGGTCTTTGGTGTGCTGCCCGGCGCCAGACCGGCCGATTCCGGGCGTGTTGCCGGATCACCGGAGGTGAAGGCCCTCAAGTTCGACGCCGGCGATGCCACCGTGGCTTTCCTGCGTTATGTGGAGCCGGAGGCCGGCGATGTCGACATCACCCAACAGGACGCCCTCGTGTCGGTGGGCCGCGGCCTGCAGGGTGAGGCCAACCTCGACCTTGCCGAGGAATTGGCCGAGTTGCTGGGTGGAGCGGTATGCGGCTCGCGGCCTGCGATCGACCAGGGTTGGCTGCCGCTGTCGCGTCAAGTGGGCAAGTCGGGCATCACGGTGAAGCCGAAGCTGTACTTCGCCCTCGGCATAAGTGGCGCTCCGGAGCACCTGGAGGGCATGCGCGATTCCGAGCTGATCATCGCCGTCAACACCGATCCCGATGCCCCCATCTTCAACGCGGCGCATTTTGGCAGCACCGAGGATCTTCTGGAGGTGGTGCCGGCCCTGATCGACCGGGCCAACGAGGTCAAGGGAGGCTGATGGAGACGGCGATGCTCTACGCAGCCGAGGAGACGAGGTCCTACTTCTATACCTTGCCCGTGTGGCTCAAGGTGACGTTCTATGTGGTGGCGCTGAGCACCCTCGTGGTGTTTTTCGGCGCGGTGCGCCGCAAGTGGGTGCGTTACCACTCGGGCCGCAAGGATCCGGCCAATGTGCCCTCGATACGCCGGTTCCTGGGCGGTGTGGTGTCCGTGTTCTCCCATCGCAGCATCATGCGCAACCATCGTGTTGCCGGACTGGCCCACGCCGCGGTATTCCTGGGGTTCGCCGGGTTGTTCATCGCCACGCTGGTGGTACTGGTGGATGCCGACATTCTGCATCCGCTGTTCCCGGAGTGGACGTTTATGCACGGGAGTTTTTATCTCGTGTTCTCCTGGCTGGCCGACCTCTGCGGAGTGCTTCTGATCGTTGGGCTGCTGGCGATGATGTTCCGGCGCCTGGTGCTGCGGCCTCCGGAGCTGAAGGTCGAGGATCGGGACGACGTGGAGGGTTTCCCCGCCGGCCGGAAGTTGCGGCTGGACGATCTCGCCTTCCTGCTGCTGCTGCTGGTCGCCGGTATCGGTGGGTTCCTGTTGGAAGGGCTCCGTATCCATGCCGAGCAGCCGTCCTTTGAGGCGTGGTCCTTCACCGGCTGGATGTTGAGCGGGTGGCTGGGAGACTCCGGGGTCTCTTCCGCCGGCGCCGGGGCGGCGTATGGGTACCTGTGGGTGTTCCACGCCATCAGCGCTCTTGTCTTCGTCGCATACCTGCCGGTCTCCAAGGCGTGGCACATGCTGGCCGGCTGGTACAGCCTGGCGATCAAACCCGAGGTCGTGGGAACGTTTCCCGCCGCCGTCGGCACCGACAGCGGAGGGTATGCCCATCTCACCGATCTCACCCGCGGCGAGCTGGCGACACTCGACGCCTGCATCCGCTGCGGCCGCTGCCATGTCGCCTGCCCGGCGACGAGTGCCGGGTTCCCCCTGTCGCCGCGTGACCTCATCCTCAGCCTGCGCGCCGGCGCGGCCAGGATGCTGCCGGTGCCTCGGGAGGCACCGGGCACGGCAACTGCTCAGGTGGTGTTGACCGACTTGGCACCGCCGGAGTGGCTGTGGGCGTGCACCACCTGCCTTGCTTGCGACGACATTTGCCCGCTGGGCATCCAGCACCTGCCGCTGATCCTGCAGATGCGCCGTTACCTGGTCGCCGAGGGTGAGATCGAGGCAGGCATTCAGGGCACGCTCATGAACGTGATGCGCTACGGCAACTCCTTCGGCACTTCTCCGCGGGCTCGGGCCCGCTGGACCCGCGATCTGCCCTTCGAGATCAAGGATGCCCGCAAGGAGCCGGTCGAGTATTTGTGGTTTGTCGGCGACTACGCCTCGTTCGATCCTCGGACCCAGGAGAACACCAGGGGGATGGCGCGGGTATTGAAGGCCGCTGATGTTGATTTCGGCATCCTCTACGACGCCGAGCAGAACGCTGGCACGGACGTCCGGCGCATCGGCGAAGAGGGCCTATTCGAGATGCAGATGGAGAAGAACCTCGAGGCGCTCGGAGGCGCCACCTACGCCAAGATCGTCACCACCGACCCCCACACTTACCACGCCCTGCGTCGCGAATACGGCGATGGGAACGGTTCCGGTGTGGGGGTGGTGATGCACTACACCGAACTTCTCGCCGATTTTGTCGAGCGGGGAGTCCTGGTTCCGGAACACCGCCTCGGTGTCGCGGTCACCTACCACGATCCCTGCTACCTGGGCCGCTACAACGGAGTGTTCGAGGAGCCGCGGCGGTTGCTGCGCGGGCTCGGGGCCCGGGTGGTCGAGATGCCGCGCAATCGGGCCGGGGCGCTGTGCTGCGGGGCCGGAGGCGGCCGCATCTGGATGGAGGATGCCCCCGGAATCGAAGAGCGGCCGGCGGAGAGCCGGGTTCGGGAGGCGGCTGCCCTCAAGGGCGTGGACACGCTGGTGGTCAGCTGCCCGAAGGATCTCGTCATGTTCCAGGACGCCGTGAAGACCACCGGTCTTGAAGGCGTTCTTACAGTGAAAGATGTCATAGAGCTTGTTGAGGAGGTCATCCGACCCATGGACAGGAGCGAACAGCCGTGAGCGAAACTGCAATGAACGGCGACAGCAGGATCGGCGTCTACGTCTGCCACTGCGGCACCAACATCGCAGGCACCGTGGATGTCGAGGCCGTGGCCGAGTTCGCCGGCGGCCTCCGCGGGGTCGCGGTTGCCCGCACCTACAAGTACATGTGCTCCGACCCGGGCCAGGAGCTCATCAAACAGGACATACGCGACAACAACCTCCAGCGGGTTGTCGTCGCCGCTTGTTCTCCCAGCCTGCACGAGGCGACGTTCCGCCGGGCCACCGAAGAAGGCGGCATCAATCCGTACTACTTCCACATGGTGAACATCCGGGAGCACGACGCCTGGGTGCACGAGGACACCGATGAAGCCACGGTGAAGGCAAAGGACTTGATTCGGGCCGCGGTGCACCGGGTGCGTTTCCACAAGCCGCTCGAAAGGCAGAAGGTCGACGTGAACCCCGACGTGATGGTGGTGGGCGCCGGCATCGCCGGCATTCACGCCGCGTTGACCCTGGCGAATGCGGGCAAGAAGGTGTACCTCGTCGAGAGGGAGCCTTCTATCGGCGGGCACATGGCGAAGTTCGACAAGACCTTCCCCACCCTCGACTGCGCCGCCTGCATCCTCACCCCGAAGATGACCGAGGTGGGAGCGCATCCCAACATCACGCTATGGACCTACTCCGAGGTGGAAGAGGTCGACGGCTATGTGGGCAACTACAAGGTGAAGGTTCGTCACCGGCCCCGGTTCATCATCGAGGAAGCCTGCGTCGGTTGCCTTGAGTGTATTGAGGTGTGTGTCTTCCGCCGGGGCAAGACCCCCGATGAGTTCAATCTGGGTCTCAGCAAGCGCAAGCCGATCTACATCCCCTTCCCGCAGGCGGTGCCGCAGATAGTCACCATCGACCCGGATACCTGCATCGAGTTCCGCACCGGGAAGTGCAAGAAGACGTGTGTCGAGGTGTGCGCGGATCGCAACGCCATCGATTTCCAGCAGACCGAGACCTTTGACGAGGTCGATGTGGGCACGGTCATCCTCGCCACCGGCTTCAAGACCTTCGACGCCAAACGTATCCCCTACTACGGGTATGGAAGGTACGACGCCGTCTACACCGCTCTCGAGGTGGAGCGCCTGGTGAACTCCTCCGGGCCCACTGAGGGCCAGGTGGTGCTGCGCGACGGTCGCAAGCCGGAATCGATCGGCATCGTCCACTGCGTGGGCAGCCGTGACCGGAACACGAACACCTACTGCTCCCGGGTGTGCTGCATGTACTCGCTGAAGCTGGCGCACCTGTTGAAGGAGAGAACCGGCGCCGAGATCTACAACTTCTACATCGACATGCGCACCCCGGGGAAGGATTTCGAGGAGTTCTACAACCGGGTCGGTGAGGAGGGCGTGCACTTCATCAGGGGCAAGGTGGCCGACGTCTACCCGGAGGGCGGGGATAGCGAGCGTGTCGTGCTGCAGGCCGAGGACACTCTGCTGGGCAGGATGCGCAAGATCCCCGTCGATATGGTGGTGCTGGCCACCGGCCTCGAGCCGCAGGCCGATGCCGAGGAGGTGCGCCGCACCTTCAACATCACCTGTGCCAGCGGCGGCTTTTTCATGGAACGGCATCCCAAGCTGGCCCCGGTGAGCACCTTCACCGACGGGATCTTTCTGGCCGGGGCCTGTCAAGGGCCCAAGGACATCCCCGACACCGTGGCGCAGGCGGGCGCCGCCGCCGCTGAGGCGATGGCTCTCATCGATGCCAGGTTCGTGGAGATGGACCCGAACACGGCGTATGTGGTGACTGAGGACTGCTCCGGCTGCAAGACCTGCATCCCGTTGTGCCCCTTCAGCGCCATCTCCCGGGTCGAAGGTAAGGCCGAGATCAACCCGATCCTGTGCAAGGGCTGCGGGACCTGTGTGGCCGCCTGTCCGTCGGGAGCGATCCGACAGAACCTGTTCGAAGACGAAGAGATATACGAGGAGATCCTGGGGGTGCTGGCCCATGCCTGAGAAGACCGAGCAGACCGAGACGTCATCCGACAGCTATGAGCCCAGGATCGTCGCCTTCTTCTGTAACTGGTGCACGTATCTGGCTGCCGATCTCGCCGGTACGTCGCGGATGAAATATGCCCCCAATGCCCGTGTCATCCGGGTCATGTGCTCGGGCCGCGTCGACCCTCAGTTTGTGCTCGACGCTTTTGCCCAGGGTGCCGACGGTGTGCTCATCGGAGGCTGCCACCCGGGCGACTGCCATTACCAGGAGGGCAACTACAAGGCGCTGCGCCGCTACAAAATGCTGAAGCGGGTTCTCGATGATCTGGGCCTCGAGGAGGAGCGGCTCCGCCTGGAGTGGATCTCGGCGGCCGAAGCCGACAAGCTGCGCGATGTCATGGACGAGATGGCCGAGCAGCTTTCGGCGCTGGGCCCGGCCCAGCTCGAGGTGTCCGAGGAGGACCTGGAGGCGATGAGCGCAGTAGAGGAGGTGACGGCGTGACAGAAAAACCGAAGGTCGCCTTCTACTGGTGCGCTTCGTGTGGTGGATGTGAGGAGGCGGTGGTCGATCTTGCCGAGGCCATCCTCGACGTGGTCGCCGCCGTCGACATCGTGTTCTGGCCGGTGGCTCTCGACTTCAAACGCGAGCACGTCGAGGCCATGGACGACGGCTCCATCCTTGCTTCGTTTGTCAATGGCGCCATTCGCACCACCGAGCAGCAGGAGATGGTCGAGCTGCTGCGGCGCAAGTCGCAGGTGATGGTGGCGTTTGGGTCGTGCTCGCATCTTGGGGGCATTCCCGGGCTGGCCAATATGTGGGATCGTCGTTCGGTGTTCGAGCGGGTCTATGTGGAGACGCCGAGTACGGTGAATCCCGACCGGGTGTTTCCCCAGCCTTCGTCTCAAGACGACGGCCACGAGCTCGAGCTGCCCGGTTTTTTCGACACCGTTCGCACCCTCGATCAGGTTGTCGACGTCGAATACGCCATTCCCGGGTGTGCCCCCACGCCGAACATCATCGCCGACGCGGTGAAGACGCTGCTGAGCGGTGATCTCCCTCCACCGGGCACGGTGTTGGCCCCCGACGTGGCCCTGTGCAGCGAATGTCCCCGCATCGACTCCAAACCCGAGGATCTGAGCTTCGTTGAGTTCAAGCGTCCACACCAGGTGCTCGCCGACGAGGGGACCTGCCTGCTGGCTCAAGGCCTGCTGTGTATGGGGCCGGCGACCCGAGCAGGCTGTGGGGCGCTCTGCATAAAAGGCAACATGCCCTGCACCGGGTGTTTTGGGCCGACCAGCCAGGTGCACGACCAGGGCGCCAAGTACCTCTCCGCGGTTGCTTCGGCCATCGGGGTCAATGATCCCGAAGCCATCGATAAGGTGCTTGACACCATCCCCGATCCGGTCGGCACGTTCTATCGGTACAGCCTGCCCGCCTCGTCGCTGCGGCGGCGCAAGACCACTGCCCTCGAGGGCTGAGGAGAGCCTGATGACCAAAGAGACGAAGAAGATCTTGAAGGAGGCCTCCGACCGGGCCAACGCGGCGTACATGCGCCGGCGCATCACCGTCGATCCGATCACGCGTCTCGAGGGGCACGGCAAGATCGACATCTTCCTCGACGACGCAGGTGACGTCGATCGGGCTTACTTCCAGATTCCCGAGCTGCGCGGCTTCGAGAAGTTCGCTGAGGGACGTCCCGCCGAGGACATGCCGCAGATCACTTCCCGAATCTGTGGTGTCTGCCCCACCGCCCACCACATGGCGGGGACCAAGACCCTGGATGATCTCTACAAGGTGAAGCCGCCCCCCGCCGGTCGCAAGATCAGGGAACTGGTGTATTCGGCCTTCATGGCCGAGGACCACGCCCTGCACTTCTACTTCCTCGGCGGCCCCGATTTTGTCGTCGGTCCTGAAGCCCCCGCCGCAGACCGGAACATCCTTGGGGTC
Source organism: uncultured Acidimicrobiia bacterium (assembly GCA_964614095.1). Taxonomy (GTDB): domain Bacteria; phylum Actinomycetota; class Acidimicrobiia; order Spongiisociales; family UBA11373; genus CAZWKX01. The sequence continues at coordinate 1,945 of CAZTJO010000046.1, read as the reverse complement.
ATTGCCAAGGTGGGTGAGGAGGCGGGCCGTACCGTTATCTCCATGCGGCGCCGGCTGCGCGAGATCATCTCGATGGTCGGCGGCAAGGTCATCCATCCCGTGCTGGGACTTCCCGGAGGTGTGGCCAAACGTGTCACCGCAGAGCAGCAGAAGGAGATAGCCAAAACCGCGGCCGACGCCGTCGAGTTCGGCAAGTTCACGCTGCAGCTCTTCCGCGATGTGGTGCTGGCGGAGAAGGCCTACGTCGACCTCATCGTCTCCGACGCTTTCACCCATCAGACCTACTACATGGGGCTCGTCGACGAAAAGAATCGGCCCAACTTCTACGACGGGCGCATCCGTGTGGTGAGTCCCGACGGCGCCGAGTACGCCTTGTTCGACTCGGGCGACTACCTCGATTACGTCGCCGAGCACGTAGAGCCCTGGTCGTACGTGAAGTTCTGCTACCTGAAGCCCATCGGGTGGCAGGGGTTCACCGATGGGGCCGAAAGCGGCATCTTCGCGGTGGCTCCTCTGGCCCGGCTCAATGTTGCCGAGAGCATGGCGACGCCATTGGCCCAGGAGGCTTTCGAGGAGATGTTCACCACGCTCGGCGGCCGTCCGGTGCACCACACACTGGCCAACCACTGGGCCCGGGTGGTCGAACTCATCTATGCCGCCGAGCGCCTCAAGGAGCTCGCCGATGATCCCGAGCTGATCGATCCCGAGGTGCGGGTGCTGCCCACCGAGACGCCGAAGGAGGGTATCGGCGTCGTCGAGGCACCCCGGGGCACGCTGTTCCATCACTACCAGACCGACGAGCGGGGTGTGATCGAGAAGGCCAATCTCATCGTGGCCACCCAGAACAACTCGGCTCGTATCGCCATGAGCGTGGAGAAGGCGGCGAAGGGCCTCATTTCGAAAGGCGAGGTGTCCGACGGCATTCTCAACAAGGTGGAGATGGCCTTCCGCGCCTACGACCCGTGTCACGCCTGCGCCACTCACTCCCTGCCCGGCAGCATGCCTTTGCTGCTCCAGGTGCGGGGCGTCGACGGCGAGATCATCTCGACGCTCCAGCGCGATTCTGATGGAAGCCTCCACAGGCAGTAGCAGAACCGGCAACGATCGCCCCGTCCGGGTGCTCTGCCTGGGCAACGACCTCGTAGCCGACGACGCCTTCGGCCTGGAGGTAGGTCGGCGCCTGGCTGAGCGTCTTGGCGGCGCCGCCGGTGGGGAGTTCCCGGACCCGGCGGCGACGGTTACGCTCGTGGAGCACCCGGAGATCGGCACGGTCGAGATCGTGCAGACTGCGCTGTACGGGCTCTACCTCATGGATGTTGTGGTTGGGGCGCGGCGGCTCCTTGTGGTCGATACCGTGCTCACGGGCACTGAGGAGCCGGGCAGCCTTCTCCTGCTCAGGGAGGAGGAGGTGGCGACGGTTCCGGGCGGCTCGCCCCACTACGTGGGGATCTTCGAGGCTCTCGAAGTGGCGCGGAAACTGGGCCAGCCCGTGCCGGACGACGTGGTGATAGTGGCCGTCGAGTCGGGTGACACTCTCACCATCGGTGGGTCGATGACCGAGGGGGTGGCCGCCGCGGTCGAGTCGGCAGTCGATCTGGTGGTGGCGCTCGCCTCGGCGGCTCCGTTCCCCGGCTGATGACGCTGGCCGCTAAAAGGCCAGGCCGCCGGGATCCCGTCACATACAATCCCAGGTGTGTGATTCCGTCGAGGTGAGGGCGCATGCCGATCGTCTCCGAGGCGAGATCCCGGCGGGCCTGGCGGCGTGAGGTTGCCGCCCGCCTGGTGGACCAGGTGGACGCCAGGGGTTTCGTTCGCCTTGTCGGCTCCTCCATGGAGACGCGCCGGGAGATGTTCAGGGTGGCAAGCCTGCTGCCCCCGGACATCGTCGCCGAGATCTACGAGGATCGCCGCTACCCGGGCCGCACTTTCATGGAGCTGAGTCCGA
>CAZTJO010000045.1:6678-11382 GCA_964614095.1 uncultured Acidimicrobiia bacterium | reverse complement strand
CCGTGAGGGTGGCCGCACCGTAGGCGCCGGCCGAGTCACCAAAATCATCAAATAGGAGCTGACCGGTGGCACAAGAGCACAAGATTCGCATTCGCCTGAAGGCCTACGACCACGAGTTGGTCGACGAATCGGCGCGCAAGATCGCTGAGACCGTGATCCGCACCCAGGCGAAGATCAAGGGGCCGGTGCCTCTTCCCACCGAGATCCATCGCTACTGCGTAATCCGGTCTCCACACAAGTACAAGGATTCGCGGGAACATTTCGAGATGCGCATCCACAAGCGTCTCATCGACATCCTCGAGCCCACCCCAAAGACTGTGGACTCGCTAATGCGGCTCGATCTTCCCGCCGGAGTGGAAGTGGAGATCAAGACTTGAGAGCGATCCTGGGCGAGAAGCTGGGCATGACCCAGGTTTTTGATGAAAAGTCGCAGGCCGTGCCGGTGACCGTCATCAAGGCCGGACCCTGCCGCGTCGTCCAGATCAAGACTCCCGAGACGGACGGCTACGGCGCGGTGCAGATTGCCTACAGGGAGATCCCGGATCACCGCGCCACCAGACCCTCTGCCGGCCACTTCGCCCGTGCCGGTCTCGGTCCCCATCGGCATCTTGTGGAGATCCGTGTCGACGATCCCGAGGCGTATCAACTGGGCCAGGAGATCTCGGTTGCCGACGTGCTCGAGAAGGGATCCCGAGCCGATGTGGCCGGAGTCACCAAGGGCAAGGGCTTCGCCGGCGTCATCAAACGGCACAACTTCTCGGGCCAGGGGGCCAGCCATGGCACGCACCGGGTGCACCGGGCTCCCGGGTCCATCGGGGCCTGTGCGACGCCGGCGCGCGTCTTCAGGGGAATGAAGATGCCCGGTCGCCTGGGTGGCGATCGGCGCACGGTGCTGAACCTCGAGGTGATCGAGATCGATGCCGACCGTGGCCTCCTCATGCTTCGAGGCGCCGTTCCCGGTGGCAAGGGATCGGTGCTACTGGTTCGAGAGGCGGTGAAGAAGCGTGGCTGACAAGATCACCGCCAGGCTCTACTCGGATACTGGGAGCGAGACCGGCGAGATCACCCTCGACTCGGAGATCTTCGGAATCGAGCCGAACGTGGCCGTTTTGCATCAGGTTGTGGTGGCTCAGCTGGCGGCGGCACGCTCAGGGACGGCGAACACCAAGACTCGCAGCGAGGTGCGAGGTGGAGGCCGCAAGCCCTGGCGGCAGAAGGGCACGGGACGGGCCCGCCACGGTTCGATACGCTCGCCGCAGTGGCGTGGCGGCGGCGTCACCTTCGGGCCCAAACCCAGGGACTACACCCAGCGGACTCCGCGAAAGATGCGGAGGCTGGCGCTGCGGAGCGCTCTGTCGGTTCGCGCCGCCGACGGCAAAGTGAAGGTTGTCGAGAGCTTCGGCTGGGCTGAGCCGAAGACAAAGCAGGCGGTCACCCTGCTTGCTGCCATGGGGGTCGAGGGCAAGACACTTGTGGTGTTGGGCCGCCTCGACGAGATCGCCGAGCGCTCGCTCCGCAATTTGCCGATGGTTAACACCCTGGTGCCGGATCAGCTGAATCCCTACGACGTTCTTTGGGCGGACACCGTGATCTTCACCAGTGAGACGCTGGGCGCGGCGGGCCGCCGTGCCAGCTACGAGGTCACCGCGGACGATTTTGTGCGTGAGGACGGAGAAGGAGAGGCATCGTGAAGAATCCGCGCGATGTGATCATCGAGCCTCTCGTCTCGGAGAAGTCGTACGACCTCATCGAGGACCACAACACGTACACCTTCCTGGTGGACAAGCGGGCCAACAAGACCGAGATCAAGCAGGCGGTACAGCGGATCTTCGGCGTGAAGCCGGTCTCGGTCAACACGATGAATCGAAAGGGCAAGCGGAAGCGGACCGGGTGGCTGTTCGGGCAACGTCAGGACACGAAGCGGGCGCTGGTAACGCTGGCCGACGGCGACGAGATCGACATCTTCGGGGTGTAGACATGGCTATTCGCAAGTACAAGCCAACGTCGCCGGGCCGCCGATTCCGGACAGTCTCGGACTTTTCCGAGATCACGAAGCATCAGCCCGAAAAGAGTCTTCTCGACAAGCAGGCGAGCAGTGGCGGCCGCAACGCTCACGGGCGCAAGACTGCGCGCCACCGCGGCGCCGGCCACAAGCGGCGGTACCGGGTCATCGATTTCCGCCGCAACAAGGACGGCGTCCCGGCCAAGGTCGCAGCCATCGAGTACGACCCAAACCGCAATGCACGCATCGCTTTGCTCCACTATCACGATGGGGAGAAGCGCTACATCCTTGCTCCGCTGCGTGTCGAGGTCGGTGATGTGCTTGGGTCCGGGCCCGGCGCTGAGATCCGACCCGGCAATGCATTGCCGCTGCGCAACATCCCCGCGGGGACCATGGTGCACGCTGTCGAGCTGCGGCCGGGTGGCGGCGCCAAGCTGGGCCGCTCGGCCGGCACCCAGGTGCAGCTGGTCGCCAAGGAGGGCGACCTTGCACTGCTGCGCCTGCCGTCCGGTGAGATCCGCAATGTGCCGCTCGACTGCCGAGCCACCGTAGGCCAAGTGGGCAATCCTGAGGCCGAGCTCACCAAAGGAGGGAAGGCGGGCCACAGCCGTTGGAAGGGAGTCCGGCCCCAGACCCGGGGTGTGGCCATGAACCCGGTCGATCATCCGCTTGGTGGGGGCGAAGGCAAGAGTTCGGGTGGGCGGCATCCCACCAGCCCATGGGGCAAGACCGAAGGCCGAACCCGGAAGAAGAACAAGACGAGTGACCGCTACATCGTGCGGCGGCGCACGAAGAAGGGGAGGAGGTAGGGCATGGCACGCAGCCTGAAGAAGGGGCCGTTCGTGGACGAGCACCTCCTCGAAAAGATCGAGCGCGCCAATCGTTCCGGAGACAAGCGGGTGATCAAGACCTGGAGCAGGCGCTCCACGATCATCCCCGAAATGGTTGGGCACACTCTTGCCGTACACGACGGGCGCAAACACGTTCCCGTGTACATCACGGAATCCATGGTGGGGCACCGCCTTGGCGAATTTGCCCCGACACGGACGTTCCGCGGCCACGCCGGGGAGAAGGCGGCGCGGAAGCGATGAAGGTTCGCGCACGCGCCCGGTTCGTCAGGCAGTCGGCCTTCAAAGTGAGGCAGGTGCTCAATCTGGTGCGGGGCCTGCCTGTGGAAGAGGCCCGGCTTGTGCTCGATTTCACCAACCGGCGCGCCACGGCGCCCGTTCGAAAGGTCCTGGAGTCGGCGGTGGCCAATGCCGCCCACAATCACGCTCTCGATGCCGACGAGCTGTCCGTCGTCGATGCCTTTGCCGACGAAGGTCCTACCCTGAAGCGGTTCCGCCCGCGGGCCCGGGGGCGAGCAACCCGCATACTCAAACGAACGAGTCACGTGACCATGGTGGTCGGCGACAACCGGGACGAGGAGGAGGAGATCTGATGGGTCAGAAGGTGCACCCCTATGGGCTCCGTCTCGGTGTAGTGACCGACTGGAAGTCTCGGTGGTACAGCGACAAGGAGTACGCCAGTCAGGTGGTTGAGGACGCCGCCATCCGCAAGACACTGCGCGACGAGCTGCTGCGCGGAGCCGTTTCGCGCATCGAGGTTGAGCGCATTGGGGAGAAGCGGGTGCGCATCGACGTCCATACTGCGCGGCCCGGGGTTGTTATTGGGCGCAGCGGTTCCGAGGTGGAGAGGCTGCGCCGTCTCCTCGAGAAGCAGACTGGGCGTGAGATCAAGCTGAATGTCATCGAGGTCAAGAACCCGGAAACGGATGCACAGCTTCTGGCCCAGGGCATAGCCGATCAGCTTCAGGGAAGGGTCTCGTTCCGCCGAGCGATGAAGCGAGCGGTCGCCACGGCCATGAAAGCGGGGGCACAGGGCGTGCGGGTGCAGTGTTCGGGCCGCCTCGGCGGCGCCGACATGGGCCGCCGTGAGTGGTATCGCGAAGGCAGGGTGCCGCTGCACACACTGCGTGCCGACATCGACTACGGAAGAGCGACGGCTCGTACCACCGTGGGGGCCGTGGGCGTGAAGGTTTGGGTCTACAAGGGAGATGTGCTGCCCTCGCTGTCGACGACTCGAGAGAAGATCGCCGCCGAGGCCGCTCTGGCTGCGGGTGGACCGGCGAGCCGCCGGGCTCCGGCCAAGGCGCGAGTGGAACAGGCTGCCGGAGAGCCGCGGAGCAGGCTGATTGAGGCCGGGGGCGGCAAACGCCTCGTGGAGGCCGGGGGCGGCAAACGTGAGGGCAGGCGTCTCATTGAGGCCGGCGGCGGCAAACGTATCGACGCCGACTCGGCCCGTTCCGAGTTTGAGGAAGCCCGCAAGACGGCCGAGGAGACACTCGAAGGTGATGCGGTCATCGCTGAGGAGCCGGCCGGGAAACCTGCCGCGGAGACGGCGGCCGCGAGGAAGGCTGCGGCCGCGCCGGCTGAAGCAGCGGAGGAGAAGCCGGCCCCGAAAGCTGCGGCTAGGAAGCCTGCTGTGAAGAAGCCTGCGGCCAAGAAGATCGAGGAGAAGCCGGCCCCGAAGGCTGCGGCCAGGAAGCCTGCTGTGAAGAAGCCTGCGGCTGAGAAGACCGAGGAGAAGCCGGCCCCGAAAGCCACGGCCAAGAAGCCTGCCGCCATGAAGACAGCCGCCGAGAAGGCGGAGCCGGCCAAGAAGACGGCGCGGCGGAGCAGCAAGAAGGCCGAGGACGAGCC
>CAZTJO010000045.1:0-6578 GCA_964614095.1 uncultured Acidimicrobiia bacterium | reverse complement strand
AAGACGGCGCGGCGGAGCAGCAAGAAGGCCGAGGACGAGCCGGCCAAAAAGACGGCGCGGCGGAGCAGCAAGAAGGCCTCCGACGAGAAGGAGGAGACCTAGAGATGCTCATGCCCAAGCGTGTTCGCTGGCGCAGGCAGCAGCGCGGCAGGATGCGCGGAATGGCCAAGGGTGGGACAAAGGTTCACTTCGGCGATTTCGGGCTGCAGTCACTCGAGCCGGGCTGGATCACCGCCCGCCAGATCGAGGCCGCCCGAATCGCCATGACCCGGAAGATACGTCGCGGCGGGAAGGTCTGGATCAGCATCTTTCCCGATAAGCCGGTCACGGAGAAACCGGCGGAGACCCGCATGGGGTCGGGCAAGGGCAACCCCGAGTACTGGGTCGCCGTGGTGCGTCCCGGCCGGGTGATGTTCGAGCTGTCCGGGGTTTCCGAGGATCTGGCCCGTGAGGCGATGCGCCTCGCCGGGCACAAGCTTCCGGTGAAGACAAAGTTTGTGAGGAGGGAGGATCTGTGAAGGCTGCAGAGCTGCGCGACCTCCCCTACGACAAGCTGGCGGAGCGTATGGCCGAGGCGAAGGAGGAGCTGTTCAATCTCCGTTTCCGGCTGGCTACCAACCAGCTGGATAACTCGGCGCGCCTTCGCGAGCTTCGCCGCGAGATGGCGCGGATCTCAACGGTGATGCGTGAGCAGGAGATTGAGGCCTACTACAGCCGGCAGGAGGAGGGCGTGTCCGATGACTGAGCGCAAGAGCCGCAAGGTGCGCACCGGGATCGTCATCTCCGACGCGCCCGAGAAGACGGTGACCGTTGAGATTGTCGACTCCATTCGTCACTCCCGGTACACGAAGACCGTGCAACGTCGCAAGCGGCTGCCGGTGCACGACGAATCCAACGATGCTCGAGTCGGCGATACGGTCCGCATCATGGAGACGCGCCCGCTTTCGAAGACGAAACGCTGGCGTGTGGTCGAGATTGTGGAGCGTGCCCGATGATCGGTCAGGAAAGCCGACTCAAGGTCGCCGACAACACTGGGGCCAGAGAGCTGCTCTGCATCAGGGTGCTCGGAGGGTCCGGGCGCCGGTATGCCGGTCTCGGCGACATCATCGTCGGGACCATCAAGGACGCTGTCCCCGGCGGATCAGTGAAACGCGGCGAGGTGGTCAAGGCCGTGGTAGTGCGGACGCGGAAGGAGAGCCGGCGCCGCGACGGCACCTACATACGATTCGACGACAATGCCTGCGTGCTCATCAATGAGCAATTGCAGCCTCGTGGTACCCGGATCTTCGGTCCGGTGGGCCGTGAGCTGCGCGACCGCCGCTTCATGCGTATTGTCTCGCTGGCTCCGGAGGTGCTCTGATGGAAATGCGAGCAGGCGATCAGGTCGTGGTGATCTCAGGCAAGGACAAAGGCCGGCAGGCGCGTATCTCTCAGGTGTTCCCCAAAAGAGGGAAGGTCATTGTCGAGGGCGTGGCCACTGCAAAGCGGCACATGAAGCCGAGGGGCCAGACCATGCAGGGCGGAATCATCGACAAGGACATGGCGGTTGATGTCTCCAACGTCATGATTGTTTGCTCCAAGTGTGGGCCGACGCGTATCGGTCACGCCGAAGGAGCCGACGGCCGGAAACTCCGGGTGTGCGTGAAATGTGGGGGTGAGCTATGACCCCGCGCCTCAAGCAGCAGTACGTCGATGAGGTCCGCGATGCGCTCAGGGAGAGCCTTGGCGCGGCGAACCCTCACGATGTTCCGCACTTCTCCAAGATTGTGGTCAACATGGGCCTTGGCGATGCCATCGGCGACCGCAGCCTTGTCGACGCATCGGTCGAGGACCTGTCCGTCATTACCGGGCAGAAACCCCGGGTGAATCGTGCCCGCAAGTCGATCGCCAACTTCAAGGTCCGAGAGGGCATGTCGGTGGGAGTGTCGGTGACTCTGCGCGGCGACCGAATGTGGGAGTTTCTCGACCGGCTCATCCATGTTGCGATCCCACGTATTCGAGACTTCCGCGGATTGGATTCTGCGTCATTCGACGGTCGAGGCAATTACTCATTTGGTGTGACCGAACAGCTCATATTTCCCGAGATCGACTACGACAAAGTGGCGAAGGTGCGAGGGATGGACATAACCATCTGCACGACGGCCCGGGACGATGAGGGCGGTGTTGCTCTCCTCGAGGCCTACGGATTCCCCTTCCGCCGCCAGCAGGCAGGTGTGTGATGGCCAAAAAATCGATGGTGGCAAAGGGCAAACGGACCCCGAAGTTCAAGGTGCGGGCCTACAACCGGTGCGGCCGCTGCGGCCGTCCTCGGGCGTTCCTGCGCAAGTTCGGCATGTGCCGGATCTGCGTAAGGCAACTGGCTCATCGCGGGGAGCTTCCTGGAGTGAGAAAGGCGTCGTGGTAACAATGATGACCGATCCTGTTGCCGACATGCTCACCCGGCTGCGCAATGCCAATACTGCTCTGCACGAGACGGTGTCCATGCCTTCGTCGCACCTGCGGGAGGAGATCGCGAAGATCCTCGCCTTCGAGGGGTACATAGGTGGATACAAGATCCAGGTCAAGGGCGTGAAGCCCGTGCTCGAGGTGAGGCTGAAATACGGTGCTGACCGCTCCCGGGTCATCAGTGGCCTGCGTCGCATCTCCAAGCCGGGCCGCCGTATCTACTCAGGTGCCTCGGAACTGCCGCGCACTCGTGGCGGCCTGGGCGTCGTCATCATCTCCACCTCCCAAGGCCTGCTGCCCGATCGGGAAGCGCGGCGCCGCCGGCTGGGCGGCGAGATCCTCTGTGAGGTGTGGTGATGAGCAGGATCGGCCTCGCCCCCATACAGATTCCTTCCGGTGTCGAAGTCTCGGTCTCAGGCGGCAAAGTTGTGGTGAAGGGTCCCAAAGGAGAACTCGAGCGCTCCTTCAGCGAGCGGGTCTCGTTCTCCGTCGAAGATGGCGTCATCACCGTGTCGCGACGCAACGACGAGAGGGAGTCCAAGGCGACTCACGGTCTGTCCAGGGCGCTGCTGGCGAACATGGTCAAGGGCGTGGCGGAGGGTTTCTCCAAGGAGCTGCAGACCGTGGGCGTCGGCTATCGGGCATCACTCAGCGGCTCCACCCTGGAGCTTCAGGTGGGCTATTCCCACCTGGTGCACATCGAGGCTCCAGACGGAATCGAGTTTGCGGTGCCTGAGCCCACCAAGATCATCGTGAGCGGCATCGACAAGCAGAAGGTCGGGCAGGCGGCGGCGGATATCCGCGCCGTGCGTCCACCCGAGCCCTACAAGGGCAAGGGCATTCGTTATGTCGATGAGCATGTGCGCCGGAAGGCCGGCAAGGCAGGGGTGACATCGGTATGAGGGGCTCTCGCACCGACGCTCGTCGTCAGAGGCACTTCCGGGTGCGCAAGAAGGTGCACGGCACCGCGCCGCGGCCGCGTCTTGCCGTGTACCGCAGCAATCGCTACATCTACGCTCAGATCATCGACGACGATGTCGGCCGTACTTTGGCCGCGGCGTCGTCACAGGAGAAGAGCTTGCGTGGGCGGTCCCTGACGGTGGAGACGGCCGCCGAAGTGGGCAAGCTGATCGCTGCCCGGGCAAAGGACGCCGGCGTATCTACGGTCGTGTTCGATCGTGGCGGGTACGCCTTTCACGGACGAGTGAAGGCTCTCGCCGATTCGGCCCGAGAGGAAGGTCTGCAGTTTTGACTACACCGCGGAACACCGAGGCCCCCCAGTTCGACGAGAGGGTCATCGCCATCAACCGTGTCGCCAAGGTGGTGAAGGGCGGGCGGCGTTTCTCGTTCACCGCGCTGGTGACCGTCGGTGACGGCAAGGGCAGCGTGGGCATTGGATACGGAAAGGCTAACGAGGTCCCTACCGCCATCCAGAAAGGCATTGAGATCGCCCGCAAGGAGATGAAACCCGTGCCCATGGCCGGCACCACCATCGTCCACGAGGTGGTGGGACGCCAGGGTGCCTCCCGGGTATTGGTGAAGCCGGCGGCGCCGGGCACCGGGGTTATCGCCGGCGGGGCGGTGCGCCAGATTCTCGAGGCGGCCGGCATTCGCGATGTGCTGGCCAAATCGCTGGGATCGCCGACACACGTGAATGTGGCCAAGGCGACCATGCAGGCGCTGTTCTCGCAGCACCGGCCCGACCGGACAGCCGCCAAGCGGGGTAAAACTCCGGGCGAGGTTACCCCGCCGGCACTGCTGAGCGCATACCTCACCACCGAGAAGCTTCGCACCGAACCCGGTGCCGAGTCCTAGGACGGGGAAGACGATGGCGAAGAACAAGACTCTGCGTATCACGCTGGCCCGCAGCGTCATCGGTCAGAAGCCGAAGACCCGCGCTTGCGTGCGCACTCTCGGCCTGCGCAAGATCCGCCAGACGGTGGAGCGTCCCGATACTCCTGACGTGCGCGGGCTGATTTCCCGCGTGCGGCACCTGGTGGAGGTTGAAGAGGTATGAAACTGCATCACCTGAAGCCGCCGCCGGGCTCCAAGAAGCAGCGTGTTCGTGTTGGACGCGGCGAAGGGGGCCGGCGGGGCAAAACGGCCGGGCGCGGTACCAAAGGCGCCAAGGCGCGGGGCAGCATGCCCAAGTGGTTCGAGGGCGGGCAGATGCCCATCTACCGGCGTATGCCGAAGCTGCGTGGCTTCAAGCGGCCCAACAAGGAGTACTTCGCCGTCGTCAACGTGGGGCGGCTCAATGCCTTCAGGAAGGGCTCGACGGTTGGGCCCGACGAGCTGCGGGCCAAGGGCCTGGTGAAGAAGCGGGGCCGCATCAAGGTGCTCGGCGAGGGGGATCTCGAGAAAGAGCTAACGGTGCGGGCCCATGCCTTCAGCGTCGGCGCCGTTGAGCGTATTCAGGCCGCCGGTGGCAAGGTAGAGGTCATCGAGTGAGCGGAAGGGAGCCAGCCGCGGCTGCGATAAGCTCCACCCGACCCATGAGGGACGACCGCTGATGCTTGCCGTCTACCGCAACATGTTCCGGATCCGGGATCTCCGGAACAAGATCCTCTTCACTCTTTTCATCTTCCTCATCTACCGGCTCGGGGCGGCCGTCCCCGTGCCGGGGATCGACCTGGATGCAGTGCAGCAGTTTGCCGAGCAGGCGGCCCAGCAAGGCATCGTCGGTCTGCTCAACCTGTTCTCCGGTGGTGCGCTCGAGTCCTTCTCGGTGTTCACCCTGGGCATCATGCCCTACATCACCTCGTCGATCATCATGCAGCTGATGGCGGTGGTGATCCCCCGTTTGCAGCGGCTCCAGGAGGAGGGCGAACGAGGACGCAAGGTGATCACCCAGTGGACCCGCTACCTCACTGTGATCCTGGCCATGCTGCAGGCTGCCGGCCTCAGCTTCCTGTTCAGCCGGGGCCAGTTGACCGGCGGTTACAAGCTCATTGCCCCCGAGAACTACACGGCTGGCCGGGTGCTGCTGATTGTGCTCACCCTCACCGCCGGCACCGCCTTCATCATGTGGCTCGGTGAGCTCATCACCCTGCGCGGGGTGGGTAACGGCATGTCCCTCATCATCTTCGTCAGCATCGTCAGCCAGCTGCCGGCGCAATTCGCCAGGGTGCAGACGTCGACGAGCAACATCCGCTTCCTCGTTGTGGTGGTCATGTTTGTGGCACTGGTGGCCGGCATCATCTTCGTCGACCAGGGGCAGCGGCGAATACCCATCCAGTTCTCGAAGCGGGTCCGGGGCCGCAGGGTGCTCGGAGGCCAGAGCACCTACATCCCGCTGAAGGTCAACACCGCCGGAGTCATCCCGGTCATCTTCGCTTCAAGCGTGCTCTATATGCCGGCGATGATCGTCTCTTCCATCCCCACCGGTGATACCGGGTTCTGGGCCGCCATCCGTAGATTTGTCGAGAACAACCTGGCGAGCGGAGCGTCGTGGTGGTACGTGGCTACGTTCGGTTTGTTGATCGTGTTCTTCACCTACTTCTACACGGCCATCCAGTTCGATCCGCAGCGCCAGGCCGAGATGATCCAGCGCCAGGGCGGGTTTGTGCCCGGCATCAGGCCCGGGTCGCAGACCACGCGCTACCTGGAGCAGATCGTCAGCCGCATCACGCTGCCCGGCTCGCTGTTTCTGGCCACGGTTGCCGTGCTGCCCTCGATCGTGGCCATCTTGTGGAAAATCACGCTCGGCCTGAGCGGCATCTCGATCCTCATCGTCGTTGGTGTGGCCCTCGAGACCATGAAGCAGATCGAGAGCCAACTGATGATGCGCAACTACGAGGGGTTCCTCCGCTGATGGGCCGGCGCCTGCTTATGCTCGGGGCGCCGGGCGCAGGAAAGGGGACCCAGGCGGCAATGGTTTGCCGTGCCCTCGGTGTGCCCCACGTCTCCACCGGTGAGATGCTGCGTGCCCGCGTGTCCGATGGGACCGAGCTGGGGCGGCAGGCACGGGCCATCATGGAGGCGGGCGGGCTGGTGTCCGACGACATAATGATCGCCATGGCGGAGGAAAGGCTCGGGCGCGACGACGCCGTCTGCGGCTTTTTGCTCGACGGTTTTCCGCGGACCACTCCGCAGGCGGAAGCACTCGACTCGGTGCTCGCCGGTCGTCCTCT
>CAZTJO010000044.1:0-11453 GCA_964614095.1 uncultured Acidimicrobiia bacterium | reverse complement strand
TGCAGATGGAGGGCGCAGTCGGCTGAGTGCTTCTGATGAGGTAGCACTGGCCCAGAGGAGGGTGATGTCATCAGGGGTTGTCAGGGGACGTTCCTCCGCTTGAGGGGGAAATGGACGCCGAGCGGAGCAGCGAGGCGGACGGAGGGGGGCGTGTCCTTCAGTCTGGGACAAACCTCCCGTTCTGCCCTTCAAGCACTTCCCCCAGCTCATGCCGAGGGAGAGACGACTTCTCTTCTACGGGTTTGGGCAGCTGTTGGCCTGCATGTTGGCCATCTCTGCATCCGTCGACGCTCTGGAGATGCTGCCTACATGCTGGATCCGGCCCGGGTCGCGCAGCACCCGGTACTCCTCGCCGGATAGGTCGGGGGTGGTACAGGTCCAAATGTCGGAGCATGGCGGGTTGGCGCCGAAAATTGCCTGAACCACGGTGTTGCCCGGGCCACAGACGGGAAAGTCCGAGTGTGCCGGAGACCCGAGGACATAGAGATCCGGCATGGCGCCGCCTGCGTCCGCCAGGGTCACGATCTGACAGTTTTCCACCGCGAACAGGCCGTATGCCGCCACGAGGCCGCCGTACACCTGCACCACCACAACCTGCCGCGGATCACCAAGCGTCTTTGCTGCCGCCACGTTCACGTAGTTGGCGCCCAGTCCCCAATGTGCCGCGTCCCAAGCTGCATCGAGGGCGAGGTTGGCGGTGTATCCGGGTCCAAGACGAACGTGCAGGTACCAGATACCGCCGTTCTGGTAGCCGGTGAACTCGTCGAGTAGGGAATCCCCATCCAGATAGGCCGACACCGACGAGATGTCCGTCGCGCCGGCGGGTATCCCTCCAACTCCCATCCCGGGGCAGGCAAATGGGGGCACAGTGGTGGTGGGTGCGGCGGTGGTGGCGGGGGCAGCCGTGGTGGTGGGCGCCACAGTTGTGGTCGGGACCGTTGAGGTCAAGGCGGTTGGCGCCGTGGTGGAGGCGTCCGCTGAAGTCAACGACGCCGGCGCGGTTGTGGTGGCGCCAAATGGCGAATCCCCGCCGCATGCACCGGCCAAGGCGACGAGCAGCAGCACGACGATGGTGGCGGTCGTACGGCGGAACATGATCCCTCCTCAAGGCACGTCTTCGGGGTCTACCCGCTGTAGCGAGGCTAACCAGCCGGGGCGGATCATGCCGTCTTCTGTGCCGGCTGGGCCGTATTTGGGGGGAGTGGCGGTGAGGGAGAAAGCGCCGACGTGGCGCCGATGCAACCTTGTCTCCATGGGCCCTTCCTGATTGCGGGCGTGGCCGTGTCGGCCGCAATCAGGCGAGGTGGAAACGAATGAGTGGTGCCCCCTCGGCCCAGCTATCCAGGTTCTCCCGGGGTTCACCTGGGTTCTTGCCCCAGCTCTCGGTGAATATGCGATGAATGATCGAGGAGCGCCCATCGGGGGAAACCGACAGTCTCGGCGGCCACCGGCAAATCGGCGGAGGCGCCGTTCTTCAGGTGCAGAGTGAAATGTGGGTTTGCCGCCAGGTTGGCGAACCAGTCCTTCTTCAGTCCAGGGCGGCCCACCAGGTAGTACTTCCCGTCGAAGCGATGGAGGAAGATCTCGATGCGGTGGGGCGACCCGGTCTTGCGTCCAATAGTGGTGACGTCGGCGATCCCGCCCTTTCGAAGAGCGGCCCGGATGGTCGTTTCCATGTCATCTGAAACCGTAGGGACAAAGGGGCCATTCTGGTGATCGCCATGTCTCCGAATGCATACTTTCCGGCGTAGCCAAGCTGTCTGCTGCAAGAATGTGGCCATGTCGCGGTGGGTGCGTCCAAGCGCTGCAGCGGTTCTTGTTGCGCTTGTTCTAGGCGCCTGCAGCTCGGAGGAGAGCGGCGAGGCATCGACCACCTCGACGGAAGGGTCCGGACTTGCCGACGGCGTCGTCTCGGAATGTGCCGGTCTTGTTGAGCCGTTTGAACTGCTGGTGGCCGAGTTGGTGGCAGAGGTCGGGCATGCCTCCGTTGCGGATTATCCGATCTTGACGGTGCGGGTATTGGCGTTTCTTGACCATCCTGCAACGGACGCCACAATCGACAGTCTTTTGGACGATATCGCCTCCTGGGAGGGAGTCAGCGCCGTCACCTATGTCAGCAGGGAGGAAGCTCTCGAAGAGGCCCGGGAGGCCATGTCGGATTATCAGGAGGCACTGGCCATCATTGAGGAAGACCCCTCCATACTGCCGTCGTCGATCCGCATCACCACGAATCTGGGGCGGTGGGATGAGGTGGAAGGCCGGCTGGAGCTGATCCCCGGTGTGGTCAACGTCGAAGTCTTCCGGCAGGATGTTCCGGATGCGTACCTGAAGGTGGCCGCTGCTGCCGAAGCTCTGCACAATACGGGGCTGTATCAGGACTTCCTCGCCATAGAGCGGGACGCCGAATCGCTCGGTTGTTCCATGGTGGTGGTGGGGCGCACTGCCGGTTTTTCTGGATTCGATCCGGACGGGCCGGTGGGGGAGCTCATAATCGAGGCGGCGAAACTCGGGTTCCAGACCGCGCCTTGGCTGAGCCGCCCGGCATTCGGAGAAGAATGATCCGATTCGTTGAGCCGATTGAGGGTGCCTTTCCCTAGGAAGCGGCGGGACTTTCATCACCGCCTCCAGTCGGCTCTGCGTTACGCGGGACTGAAGCCTCTATACCGGGTACGTTGGGCACGGCACTCTGAGGATCAGGAGGCCGTCTGCTCGGGCACTCATCGGGCAGGCCGCCTTCCCGTGGAGGGAGAGGACGAGAACATGACGGAAGCCGCCATCAGGGTGGAGGGTGTCAGCTACGCCTACGGCGACATCGAGGCCGTGAAAGATCTCAGTTTTGAGGTGGCGCCGGGGGAGATACTCGGCTTCCTCGGCCCCAACGGCGCCGGCAAGTCGACAACCATCAAGATCCTCACCGGCCAGCTCACCCCGCAGTCGGGAACGGCCCAGGTGCTGGGTGTCGATGTCACCGCCGACGATCCGGTCATGCAGGCGCAGATAGGGGTGTGTTTCGAGGAGAAGAACCTGTACGAGTCGATGTCCGGCAAGGAGAACCTGCGCTTTTTCGCCAGCCTGTTCGGCATGAAGGACGTTGACACCGAGGAGCTGTTGCGCCGTGTCGGGCTGGCCGACCGGGGCAAGGATCGGGTCGGCGGCTACTCCAAGGGCATGCGCCAGCGCCTGATGATGGCACGGACGCTGGTGAACTCCCCTAAGGCTCTGTTTCTGGATGAGCCTACGGACGGCCTTGATCCCGTCTCCTCACAGACGATCAGGAAGCTCATCAAAGAGGAAGCCGACCGCGGCGCCGCCATCCTGCTCACCACCCACGACATGTGGGAAGCCGATGAGCTGTCCGATCGGGTCGCCTTCATCAACGACGGTGAGCTGTACACCATCGACACCCCCGAGAACCTGAAGCTGAAGCACGGGAAACGCTCAGTGAAGGTGCGAGTCCGAGAGGAAGACGGCGTCAGGGAAGATACCGTCTCGCTGGACGACGCCGGCGTGGGCGAGCGGATCAAGGATGCGGTGACGTCGCCCGGCCTCATGACCATTCACACCGAAGAGGCCAGCCTCGAGGCCATTTTCATTCAAATGACGGGCCGAGGGCTCGACGAATGAGCCGGCCCGTTTCGCACTCGTCCATCGTCCGGTCCATCCTGGCCAAGGACCTGAAGGAGTATGGACGGGACAAGCTGTGGGCCTTCCTCACCGTGTTTGTCCTGGCCATCCTCATCGGCATGTTCTGGGTGCTGCCCGACAGCGTTGATGAGTCCATCACCGTCGGCGTCTCACCGGGATTCGAGATCTTGGTGGACCAGGCCGCCGACACCCTCGGGGTGGATGTCGACGCCGGCCAACTGGATGAAGTGGTGGCCCAGTTCGAGCAGGAGGAAGGACTGGCAATCGTGTCGGTCGAATCCGCCGCCGATCTGGAGGCCCTGGTAGCCGGTGAGGCCACCGCATTCGTGGAGGGATCACAGACTGTTGTTGTTCCCAAGGGTTCCGGCGTCCAGCCTCCCGAAGACGCCGAGCAGATCGGCTTCGACATCGGGATCGCCTTCCCCGACGACTTCCTGGCCACCACGGCATCGGGTGAGAGGGCCACGGTGCAGGTGTTTGTCGATGCCGCCGTCCCCGAGGAGATCAGGGTCGCCATGGCCGGAGTCATTGGCGAGTTCGCCCATGCGGTGGCCGGCGACGCCCTCCCGGTGGCGACGCCCGATCCCGAAGAGGTGTTTGTGGTGTTGGGAGAGGATCGGGTGGGGAATCAGATCACCCCTCGCGAGAGTTTCCGCCCTCTGCTGGCATTTATGGTGCTGCTGATGGAGGGTTTTGTGATGTCGGGGCTGGTGGCCAAGGAGATCCAGCAGCGAACCGTCACCGCGCTGTTGGTCACGCCGGCTACCACCGGAGACGTGCTGGCCGCCAAGGGTATCACCGGCGCGCTGGCCGGCCTGGCTCAGGCGGTGATCCTGCTGGCGGCCACCGGATCGCTTTCGGTGGAGCCGGCTCTGATCCTGACCCTGATGCTGCTGGGGGCCGTTTTGGTCTCCGGCGTGTCGATGATCGCCGGATCGGCGGGCAAGGACTTCATCGGCACGCTGTTCTACGGGATGTTGTTCCTGATCCCGCTGATGATTCCGGCGTTCGCCGCCATCTTCCCCGGCAGTGCCTCGCCTTGGGTCAAGGTTCTTCCCTCATATCCGATGGCGCAAGGGCTGGTCAACGTGGTCACCTACGGTGACGGGTGGAGTGAGACCCTCCCCTCCATCGGAGCGCTGGCCGCCTGGTGCGCCGGCCTGTTTGTGGTCGGCTGGGTGATACTGAAGCGGAAGGTGGAGACGCTGTGAGCCTCACCCGGACCCTCAAGGTGCTGGGCAAGGATCTGCGACTGGGGCCGCGGTCTCCCATCTTTCTCTGGGTGCTGTTCCTGCCCGTGTTCCTGACACTGATCCTGCAGGTGGTGTTCGGAAGCCTGTTCGAGCCCAAACCGCGTCTGGGGATCGTCGATTCCGGCGACTCCCAGATCACTGCAGCCGTTGAAGAGATCGAAGGCATCCAACTGGCTCGGCTCGACGATGTCGAGAAGCTGAAGGCCAAGCTGGAGGCCAACGACCTGGACGCCGGACTTGTGCTGCCGGCCGGGTTCGACGAGGCGGTCCGCACCGGAGCCCGGCCGCCTCTGGAGCTGTACGTCGGTGGGGAGAGCCTGGCCTCGAACCGCATCATCTTGGTGGCGACCACCCTTGAGTTGGTCAGGGATCTAGAGCCGGAGGCGGCGCCGGTGGAGGTGGAGATTGTGGCGCTGGGCGAGGAGGGCCTTCCCATCTCACTGCGGCTGGTGCCGCTGATCATGATGTACGCGCTGGTAGTGGCCGCCGTCTTCCTTCCTGCGTTCAGCATCGCCGACGAGCGGGAGAAGGGGACTCTCAATGCGCTCACGGTGACCCCGGTGAGGCTCTCCGAAGTCCTGGCTGCCAAGGGTGTGCTCGGGTTTGTGCTCGCCTTCCTCATGGCGGTTTTCACGCTGTGGCTCAACCGCGCTATGGGTGCCCAGGCACTGCCGCTGGTGGTGGTGCTGGCGGTGGCGGCACTGATGTGCGCCGAGTTCGGCCTCATCTTCGGCGCCGCCGCCAAGGACGTGAACGGTGTGTTCGCCCTCATCAAGGGGACGGGTGCCCTGCTGATCGGGCCCACCGTCTTCTATCTGTTCCCCGATTGGCCGCAGTGGATCGCCAAACTCTTTCCTACCTACTGGATCATCAACCCGCTGTTTGAGGTGACGATCGAAGATGCCGGTCTGGGCGAGGTATGGGTCGAGATCCTGGTAGCTCTGGGGGTCATCGCCCTGCTGATGATCCCGGTGATGGCGCTGACGAAGAGGCTGCGGGGGATTCTGGCGACGGCGTAGCGATGCTCCGCAGAATGCAGAGGGCAGAATTCAGATTTTAGATCGCGAAACACCGACTCTGAACTCTGAATGCTCCTGAGAATGCAGAATGCATAACGTGTGCCGCTGCTATCCGGCCACCTTGGCTGCCAGTTCTTCGCCCCAGCGGCGGGCGCGTTTCATCTCACCGTCTTCCAGCGGGCCGGTCGATCCGGCCACAAAAAAGCTCTCGGCGGGGGCGGCAATACGAAAGCCAAGGCGCCGGAGTTGCTTCTGGGCGGAGCGCGCCGCCGAGCCGGTGAGCCAGCGGGGTTTGTTGAACCGTGTGTCGAAGGTGGCGACGGCGGTCTTCGACCCTTTGTCGATGGCGCCGAGCCAGTCGCGTACACCAATCCCCGCAGAGACGGGGCTCTGAGTGGCGTCCTTGATGGCTCCTTGGCGTGATCCCTGCCGGCTCATTCCCCAGGCGTGGGTCGGGCCGCCAATCACTAGCAGGGCGACATCTTCACCTATGGACTTGGGAGCGACACCCACTTCCACGGCTTCGGCACTCATCCGGGCGGCGAGGCCGTCGGCTATCACCCTGGCGATCTTTTCTGTATTGCCGAATATCGACTCGTAGACCACCAGCGCCCGCATCGGGTACTCCCTTCTTCAGTCCTGTGCTCATTATCGTCGGCAGCCTCCGGCGTCGACTCGCCGGGGGCGTATGGCCTGATGACGGCGAACCATAACCGCAAGATTCGCCGCAGCCGGCGCGGCGCGCCTCTTCAGCACGCCGAGCGTGGCAACATCCGCCATCTATGAACGACCGTGCCCGCCTGCAGCGCCGCGCCCTGCGCCTCGAGTACACCACCATCGGATGGAACCTGGGTGAGGCCGCGCTCACCATCGGCCTTGGTGTAGCCGCCGGCTCGTTGGCATTGGTGGGCTTCGGCGTCGACTCGCTTATCGAGGTATTCGCCTCGCTGGTGGTGGTGTGGCACCTAGCCGGCGGTCACCAGATCGAGCACCCTGAAAGGACGTCCCGAGCGCTCCGGCTCGTGTCTGGGGCCTTTTTGACCCTGGCGCTGGCACTGGCGGTGGCAGGTATTCGAGATCTTGTGGCCGGAAGGCAGCCTGGGGAATCTCCTTGGGGCATCGCCTATCTGGCGGTCACCGCAGTGGTCATGTTCTCTCTTGCCGCGGTGAAAAGACGCGTCGCCGATGGCCTCGATTCGGCTCCACTTCATTCGGAGGCGACCATGACGTTTCTCGACGGCATCCTTGCTACTGCCACTCTGGCCGGGCTGGCACTCAATGCAGCCCTCGGCTGGTGGTGGGCCGACCCGTCGGCGGCGCTGGTGGTGGCGGTTGCGGCGGTCAACGAGGCGCACGAGAACTGGGTGGAAGCCGCAGAGATTGCATCGTTGGGCGTGGAGCCGGTCGGCTGGTGAACGGGGCCGCTAGTCGGCGGGCCGGGTGACGGTATCCCGGCCTTTCCACATCACCGGGCGGCCGGTCGAAGACAGCGTCATCGACCAGGCCAGCGTTGTGCCCCAGAAGGCGACCGTCAGTGCGTGCAGCGGCGTGGCCCATTGCCGGTCTCGGCCCAGATGTGCGGTGAGAGCCCGGCCGGCCAGCAGCAGGATGAGCTGCCGCAGCGCCACCGCGGGCACATGCCCATTCCAGAGTCCCAGGCAGACTCGCCAGAACGGAGTCACCAGCAGAGGCATGGCCACCAAGACAATCGCCAAACCGAACAGGGCGTTGTAGCCGATGCCGCCGTAGGCATTCTTCGAGAAGCCCTGCCAGATGTCTCCGAGTTTGCCGTACCAGCGGGTCTGCACCAGATCGGTGCCGTTGGCGAGGCGCACCGGATAGTGGGCCATCTTGACGTTGCGGCTCAGATCAACGTCGTCGACGATGGACTCAGGGTTGGCGGCGTGGCCGCCGGCGGCGCGGTAGGCATCGCGCGTCACCATGATGAATGGGCCGATGGCGACTGCCACACTGGGGAAACGCGAGCTGTGGACCAGGTAGGCGGGGAACAGGCCCAGCAGGGCATGAGTGACCATCGGCAGCAGCACTGCTGCGCTTACCGACTCCGGTTTGGAGCGGGGCAGCAGCGAGACGAGCCCTGCCCTTTCCTCGTGGAGACGGCCGGCCGCCGCAGAGATGGCGCCCGGCTCGAGCAGTGTGTCGGCGTCGACAAAACACAGCAGTTTGCCGGCGGCGAGCAAGGACAGTTGATGGCAGGCCCAATTCTTCCCGGTCCAGCCCAGGGGCAGGGCTCTGCCGGACACCAGCCGCACCCGGGGATCCTGGAAGCCGGCGGCTATGGCGTTGGTGGCATCGTTCGAGTCATCATCGAGGACGATGATCTCCAGGTTCGGGTAGTCCTGAGCCAACAGCCTCTCGATGCACTCGCCGACCAACTCCTCTTCATCCCGGGCCGGCACAAGCACGCTCACCAGGGGCGCTCCCTCGTCCCACACGTACGGCTGCGGGCGGCGCATCACCCGTTGGTTCCACAGAATGAGTGCCAGTTGCAGAATCAGAATCCAGGTGAGCACCGAATTGAGGAGGAAGTCCCAGCTCATGGCCGGCTGCCACCTCGCTCCCGGTCCCAGCCGGTCTGAGCCTCGATGCGCCTCATGCGTGGTTCGTCCAGGACCCGCTTGGCGGCCACCAGGAGGAATGCGCCGAAGGCCACGCCGATGTGGGCCCATGGGACTCCAGCAAAGGGGGCGACCAGGAACGTGGTCACCGCCATTGTGATCAGGGTGGGCAGGAAGCGGCGGGTCGCCAGCCACACCGGGCCCGCGGCGCATGTCCCGGCGAGGGCACTCCACGGCGTGAGTGCGATGGTGAAGCCGCCGGCGGCGGCAAGTCCCTTGCCCCCGTGGAAGCGGAGCCAGATGGGATAGGCGTGGCCGAAGACCAGAAACGTGCCGGCCACGGCGAGCTGCCATGTCGGGCCGCCCCGGAACATCAGCGCAACC
This sequence comes from uncultured Acidimicrobiia bacterium, assembly GCA_964614095.1. Lineage (GTDB taxonomy): Bacteria > Actinomycetota > Acidimicrobiia > Spongiisociales > UBA11373 > CAZWKX01. The sequence continues at coordinate 2,573 of CAZTJO010000044.1, read as the reverse complement.
GTGGCGCCTTTGCCGAGGTCGAGCAAAGAAACGGCGATGCCCCATCCGGGTCCGACCTCGTGGAACACGTTGCGTGCCCCGACGTTTCCTTCGCCCTCCTTGCGGACGTCGATGCCGGCGACAAACCGCCCGATCAGGTAGGCCGATGGAATCGAGCCCAGCAGATACGAGATAATTGCAGCACCGGCACCTGCTACCACCGTGTCCACTGCCGTCTCCCCGCTCGGCTCGTCGCCCGCACTCTAGGGAACCTTGGAGGGACCCGCTCGGGCGGGTGTCGGGGGCGCCGCCATCGCTCGCTCCAAGGTGTCATACTCGTCGACGAGTGGAGCAGTGGAGGTTGCAGATGGTGGAGAAGAGCTACCAGATCTGCATCGATGCCAACGACCCGAGCGCGCTGTGGCCGTTTTGGGCAGAGGCGTTCGGCTACAGGGCGGTCGAGTCCAACGATGGGTCCGTCGACCTGGTCGATCCCAAGGGAGAGGGGCCACTCATCTGGTTCCAGCAGGTTCCTGAGACGAAGACCATCAAGAACCGTGTGCACTTTGACGTGTTCGTCGACGGCGGCGAAGTGGCCGCCTTCGAGGAGCGCCTCGTGGAGTTGGGCGGCAGGGTGATTCGGCGGGAGTCGGACTTCAACGTTCTCCAGGACCCTGAGGGCAACGAGATGTGCATCTGCTGGGAGGCTGAAGCCGGGTAGGGGTCCCCAGAGAAAGAGGCGGGACTCTTCGGCCTGCCTAGCTAGAACCGGTGAGCACCTCGAGCGTGTTATCCAGGAGGCCGGGGTCGAGACGATCACCGTGTCCGGGCACCACGATGTCGACGTCGAAGCGGTACAGGTTCTCGATCGAAATGGGCCAAGCCTCGAGATCGGCGTCGGAGGTATTCCCGACGCTGTCGCCGGCGAGGACCATGCACCCGCCGAACAGCAGCCGGCGGTCGGGGAAATAGACAACAACATTGTCGGGGGAGTGGGTCGGTCCGGGGAAGTAGACCTCCACCGTCTGGTCGCCGAACCGAAGCTTGAGGCCATCTTCGAGGGTGAACAGATGGTTGGGATCTACGAAGGTCAAACCGGCGAAGGCATCGTGGAACCGTGCATCGGCGGGATCCTGCAGCCAGTCCAGGATGACCGCTCGGGTCGCCTCGCCCCGCTCCTCGATGAGCGCCACCGTTTTCTCGGATCCGTAGACCGGAATGCCGGCGCTGATGAGGTACTCGTTGCCTCCCAGGTTGTCGACGTGGAAGCCGGTGTTGATGGCGGTGATCTCGCGGGTACCGAGCCGACCTCCGAGCCACGCCAGCACGGCCTCTGTGGCCTCCGGCGTGTAGGGAGTGTCGACCAGCACCATCTCGCCGTTCTTCATCTCGACGATCATCGAGTTGGCCGGCCAGGGGAAGGAGTGGGTCACGACGAAAATGCCCTCGGCGACCTCACGCACGGTCGTGTCGTCATCGATGTCGAAGCTTGTGGGGGCGAAGGTCTCCGTCGTCGTGTTCGCGGTGTCTGTCGTCGAGGTGGGCTCTGCGGGGACGGCAACGGACGTAGAGGCGGGTTCGGCGGATTGAGTTCCTCCACAGGCGCCGAAGAAGGCGACGGTCAACAGAAGGAGAAGCTTCAGGAGTTGGGATTGAATTCTCATTGGGTGACGATGCTATCGGTGCTGGGGTTTACGCAACCGCAGGCGGGTTCTACTCGCCGTCGCCCCAGCCGCCGTGAACCTGCTCGATCGTGTCACCCATGGCGTCACCGGTCAGCACGCCCCAGAGCTGTTCGTGTGTTCCCGGGTAGTCGACTCGGAAGGTCGTGCCGAAATGGGGATCACCGGTGAACACCGATGCGCCGGGGTAGGCGGCGAGCAGGTCGGCCAGGGTGTTGCCCACGTCGAGGCCGACGGTGAGGCCGAATGGCGACCCGTTGCACATGTAGCCGAAGAGCCCCCTGGCGCCGTCGGGGGCGAAGTACCCGGCGTCGGTGAACTGGAGGGTGAGCCCGTCGAAGACGACGTGCCGATAATCGGTGCCGGGGCAGACGCCGTATTCCAGCGGTCCAACCCAGCCGCTGTCGAAGGTGGGTAGGAAGCCGAGGTAGGCCTGGACGCCGGCTATCGCCGTGGTGGGGTCGTCGCCGAACATGGTGATGGCGAGGCCGTCGGGCCAGAACATCAGCGACAGCGGTGGGGGCCCCAGCGTGGGCTCGGGAGTGGGCTCGGCAGTCGTGGCGGGGGCCGCGGCGGCGGCGGCCGGGGCCTGGGTGGGCGGTGTCACCGTCGTGGTGGTATCGGCGGTGATTGTGGTTGTGTTCTCCACGGCGCTGGTGGGGGCAAAGCCGCTGTTGCTGCCGCCGCAGCCGGCGGTAGCCGCCGCTGCAGAGAGGATCAGCGCAGCCGTCGAAAACCGTGGCACGGCCCTTCGCTTCTTTCCCGCTATCACCTCTCGGGCGGTGTTGCACAGGGCATCGCTTCGGCTCTGTGGCGTCTGACGCTGGGTGCTTTTTGCCCGGTGCTGTTGGGCAGTCTGGGTATTGGTGCCGGTCGCCAACTGCTAGCGTATCGGCGACACCGCTACGTACG
>CAZTJO010000043.1:0-12158 GCA_964614095.1 uncultured Acidimicrobiia bacterium | reverse complement strand
GTCAATTCCTTTGAGTTTTAGCCTTGCGACCGTACTCCCCAGGCGGGGCACTTAATGCGTTAGCTCCGGCACAGCAGACGTCAATGAATCCGCCACACCTAGTGCCCAACGTTTACAGCTAGGACTACCAGGGTATCTAATCCTGTTTGCTCCCCTAGCTTTCGCTCCTCAGCGTCGGTACCGGCCCAGAGAGCCGCCTTCGCTACTGGTGTTCCTCCCGATATCTGCGCATTTCACCGCTACACCGGGAATTCCACTCTCCTCTACCGGACCCTAGCCACAGCAGTATCGACCGGCGTCCCGGAGTTGAGCTCCGGGTTTTCACGGCCGACTTACTGAGCCGCCTACGAGCTCTCTACGCCCAATGAATCCGGACAACGCTCGCCCCCTACGTCTTACCGCGGCTGCTGGCACGTAGTTGGCCGGGGCTTCTTGTGGAGGTACCGTCACTTTCGCTTCGTCCCTCCTGAAAGAGGTTTACAACCCGAAGGCCTTCATCCCTCACGCGGCGTCGCTGCATCAGGCTTGCGCCCATTGTGCAAAATCCCCCGCTGCTGCCTCCCGTAGGAGTCTGGGCCGTGTCTCAGTCCCAGTGTGGCTGATCGTCCTCTCAGACCAGCTACCCGTCTTTGCCTTGGTGAGCCACTACCTCACCAACAAGCTGATAGGCCGCGAGGCCATCCCAGAGCGGCTGACCATTTCCTCGTCCGGACATGCGACCAGACGAGGGTATCCGGTATTAATCCAGGTTTCCCTGGGCTATCCCGGTCTCCGGGGCAGGTTCCTCACGTGTTACGCACCCGTTCGCCACTAGGAACCCCTCGATGGTTACCCATCGTGGGGACCTCGTTCGACTTGCATGCGTTAGGCACGCCGCCAGCGTTCGTCCTGAGCCAGGATCAAACTCTCCAACGAAAGATACCGGCCGTGAGGCCGGAATCCTCAAGGTGAGTGTGTGCGGGTTTCTGGCCAAACCGTCCACCCGCTCTGGCATCAGCGCGTTGTCACGTTGATGCTTGCTCGAGTACGACCTAACGCAGGCAAGACAGCACGCCGCCTGCCGGCGAAAGGCCAAAACTGGCTTGTGGCACACTGTTTAGTTGTCAAGGAGCTTGGACACTCCAAACATCCGGCGCGGCGCACCGACACCGGATGCGGCCTATCATCGTACCCTCGGCCGCGATCTACGTCAACGTGAGAGGTTTCCGGTCGGCGCACGCCGGACGCGGTCGCGCCTGGGCCGCTCCTCGGTCAACGTACGTCGCCCGCCCTCCTGAGCCGCCAGCCACCGTAAGCGATGATGCCCCCGAGCACCGCGCCGGCCAGCGCCACCATCACCGGCCCCGAGATCTCGTCCGAATCGAGGCCGGAGATCCCGAGCAACACTCCCAGCACTGCAACCGCACAGCCCAAGGCGAAAAGGAACGTCCCCACGACCTTGGAGCCGTTGATTGCAGCCATGTTTCACTCCTCCGCTATACCGCAGATGAGGCCGCCCCGCACCCATGCGGCATCCCGGGTTGGTGGCCCGCTGTAGGCAGGCTACCGTCTCAATCCATGTCCAACCCGATCGATCTCCTCCGCTCCCGGGGGTTCGTGCACGACCTCACCGACGAAACCGCGCTGCGCCACCTTTTTGACACGGAGCAGGTCACCTACTACGTGGGGTACGACCCAACTGCAACGTCGCTCCACATCGGCAATCTCGTCGGCATCATGCTTCAGGCCTGGCTGCAGCGCAGCGGCCACCGACCCATAGCCGTCGCCGGCGGTGGCACCGGCCGCATCGGCGATCCCTCCGAACGCGACGAAGAGCGCGAGCTGCTTGCGCCGGCCGATCTAAAGCGCAACGTCAAAGGCATCCGGAGTCAGCTGGCCCGGATCATCAATCTGGAAGAGGGCCTCCTGGTCGACAATGCCGAATGGCTGGACCCACTGCCTTTTGTCGATTTCCTGCGTGATGTCGGCAAGTACTTCTCCGTCAACACGATGATCTCCCGCGAGTCGGTGAAACGGCGGCTCACCGAGCGAGAGCACGGTATCTCGTACACCGAATTCAGCTACCAGCTTCTCCAGGCCTACGACTTCGCCCACCTCTACGCCGCCTACGGCTGCAAGCTGCAATGTGGGGGCTCCGACCAGTGGGGCAACATAACCGCCGGCATCGACCTCACCCGGCGCCTCCACGGCGCCCAAGTCTTTGGGCTCGTGTGGCCGCTTGTCAAGGCCAGCGATGGCCGCAAGTTCTCCAAGTCGACCGGCGAGGCAGTCTGGCTCGACGCCGAACTGACCTCGCCGTACGCCCTCTACCAGTGGTTCCTCAACACGGCCGATGCCGATGCGGTGCCCTTCCTCAAGCTCTACACCTTCCTCGGCCTCGACGAGATCTCCGAACTGCAGGCCGAGCACCAGAAGGACCCGGCCGCCCGCTGCGCCCAGCGGGCACTGGCCGAAGAGGTGACACGGGTGGTCCATGGGGCCGACGGCCTCGCCTCGGCACAGCGGGCCACTCAGGTGCTCTTCGGCGACGAACCCTTCACCGATCTCGACGACCGCACGCTCGTCGATGCTTTCGAGTCGGCGCCGTCCGTGGAGCTGCCTCGCGATCGTGTCGGCCGCATGGGGCTCATCGACCTCATGGTCGAGGCCGGGGCGGCGCGTTCCAAGAGCGAGGCGCGCCGCCTCGTTGAGCAGGGTGGCGTCAGCATCAACAACCGTCGCGTCGACGACATCAAGACCGTCGTCGCCGGCGGCGATCTGGCCGGTACCGGCACCATCGTCCTCCGGATCGGCAAGAAGCGCTACTTCCTCGCCCGCTTCGTCTGATCCCGGCTGAGGCCGGCCTGTGGACAAATCCCCGGCGAAGCGCGGCCGGATCACTACCCTTCGCGCGCAGGAGAACCGTTACCTATGCCTCGCCGCAAGGTGGGCGTGTTGGTGATCGCGCTGATAACCGCCGCCTGCTCTGTTGAGCCCATAGAGGATCCGGGGATTGGAGCGGGCGGCCTCAGCAGCACGGTGTACGCCGCCGACGGGACGGTGCTCACCCAGCTTCACGCGGGCGAAGACCGCCTTCTTGTTACTTATGCCGACCTGCCCCTCGATCTAGTCAACGCCGTTGTTGCCATCGAGGACCAGCGCTTCTGGCTTCACAGCGGCGTCGATGCCCAGGCCGTGGCCCGGGCCGTGCAGACCAACTACGAAGCCGGCGAGATCATCGAGGGCGGTTCCACGATCACCCAGCAGTACGTCAAGAACGTTCTCCTCTCCCCCGAGGTCTCCCTGGACCGCAAGCTCGAGGAAGCCGCCCTCGCCCTCGGCCTCGAGGAAACCCTTACCAAGGAAGAGATTCTCGAGCGCTACCTGAACACCGTGTACTTCGGCAATGGGGCCTACGGGATCGCCGCCGCGGCCAAGCGGTACTTCGACAAGACCCCCGCCGAACTCACCCTTGCCGAATCCGCAATGCTTGCCGGCATCATTCGGAACCCTCCGTTCTTCGATCCGTATGAGAACCCGAACGCCGTCATCTCCCGACGTACCACCGTGCTCGACAAGATGGTGGAGCTGGGATGGCTGGACGGACCATCGGCGGCCTCTGCGGAAAACGCCGCCCTGGGTCTGCAGCCCGAGGGCAGCGCCGATCTGATGCGTTTCCCCTACTTCACCGACGAGGTGCGGCGCCGCCTGCTCGCCGATCCCGCCCTCGGCGATACGCCGGAGGAACGTTTCGAGACGCTCCACCACGGCGGGCTCAGCATCTACACGACCATTGATCCCGCGGCACAGGCCGCGGCAGAAGCCGCCGTCGACTCAGTGCTCCCCGACAGCGGACCGTCGGCGGCGCTTGTCGCCATCGACCCACGCAACGGCCACGTAGTCGCCCTCGTGGGAGGACGCGACTACTACGACCCCATCGACCCGGTGGCGCAGTTCAACCTCGCCACGATGGGCCTGAGGCAACCGGGCTCGGCGTTCAAGGTCTTCACCCTCACCGCTGCCTTGGAAGCCGGCATCGGCCTCGATGCCGAGTTTGAGGGGGGACGCTCCATCACCATCGACACCCCGACGGGCAAATGGCGGGTGATGAATCACAACAACCTCAAGTTCCCCAATCTCACCCTTTCCGAGGCCACCGTATTCTCGGTCAACACCGTCTACGCCCGGGTCATCGACATCGTCGGCCCCGAGAGAGTCGCCGAGATAGCTGCCGCCGCCGGCATCACTACCAGCATCGATCCGGTCCATTCGCTGGCGCTCGGAACCCAGGAAGTCACCGTTCTGGACATGGCTTCGGCATACTCCACCTTTGCCGCGGGCGGCCTGCACATCGATCCCATCTTCGTCACCCGCATCGAAGACTCCGCAGGCAGAGTCCTCTACGAATCCGTGCCCACCGCCCGCCGTGTGGTCGACGCCGATATTGCCGACCAGGTGACCGCTGCTCTCACCGAGGTCGTACGAAGGGGCACCGGCCAGCAGGCCAAGATTGGACGCCCCGTCGCCGGCAAGACCGGGACGACGGAAGGGCATTACGACGCCTGGTTCGTCGGCTACACCCCCGAGCTCGTGGCCGCGGTCTGGGTGGGGTACCCCCAAGGCGACCATCCTCTCGAGTCGCCATACACTCCGTACACCATCACAGGTGGCTCCTGGCCGGCGCAGATCTGGGCACGGTTTGCCAGCGGCGCCCTCTCCGGCACCTCCTACGCCGAGCTGCCCGAAGTCGACAACAACAATCTCGTCCCGGTTGACATCGACCTGTCCACCGGCTTCCTGGCCGGCCCTCTCTGTCCCCGCACCCACGTCGCCACCATCTACGTCCAGCCCGGTGAAGCCCCCACCGTGCCCTGCCCCATCCACAATCCCGAAGGCATGCCCAATCTGGTGCCCGGCACCGTGCCTGCCATCACCGATCTCGATCTCGCCCAGGCCGTTCGCCTGCTCGAAACGGCCGGCTACAAGGTCTCTGCACAATGGGTGGGAGCGACCGATCGGGTCCCGGGGACCGTTATCGTCCAGCAGCCGGCCGCCGGCACCGACCTCACTCCCGGCGCCACGGTCCGGCTCACCGTCGTCGGCCCCGAGCCGGGCACCACCATCCCTGAGGTCATCGGCCTGCCCGTCGACGAGGCGGTGGGCCGGCTCGGCGGGCTCGGGCTTGCCGCCGAGATCATCGTTGTTGCCGAGCCTGACGAGGAGAGGGCCCTAGAGCGATCCGGGCTCGTGTGGCTGCAAACACCCGCTGCCGAGACAACGGCAGACGCGGGGACAGTGGTACTGCGGGTCAATCCCTGACGTCCGGCCCCTCCTCGAGCAAGAACCGCCACTGTCTCTTCATTGCTCGGGTGATCCCGACTCGTTTGTCCGCGCGCACCACCCCCTCAGCCTCCACGTCAAGCCCGAGCAGAACCGGCCCCTCGTACACCGTCGTGCCGTCCTGCTCTCCGCTCACTCCAAGAGCCTGGGCCAGTTTCCCCGGACCGTCGGCCAGATGGTCCGAACGTCCCCGCCGCCGACTCATCACATCCGCCCCGGCCACCGGGCGGGCCCCGCGCAGCAGCACCGCGGCCGCCCGGCCGGCAGGTCCGGTGACAACGTTCATACACCAGTGCATTCCGTAGGACCGATAGACGTAGAGCGTTCCGGCGGCGCCGAACATCGAGGCGTTGGCGGTACGCCGGCCCCTGAAGCCGTGGCTGGCAGGGTCGTCCTCGCCACCGTACGCCTCCACTTCGGTGAGCACGACCGCACAGACCTGCCCGCCGATCTCACTGCTGAGTCGGCGTCCCAGGAGGCAGCGAGCCGCATCGATGACGTCTCCGGCCAGCAGCTCGGGAAGCGTTTTCACTCGGCCAGAGGTCCAGCCAGATGGAGCAGGAGAGCCTTGAAAGAGTGCATGCGGTTCTCCGCCTGATCGAAGACACGGCTCCGCTCGTGATCCATAACCCCATCGGTGACCTCCTCGCCCCGATGGGCGGGCAGGCAATGTAGGAAGATCGCCGAACCGGCGGCCAAGCCGAACAACTCCTCATCGACACGGAACGGCTCGAAGACGCGGCGCCGCTCCTCTGCCTCCTCCTCCTGGCCCATCGAGGCCCAGATGTCGGTGTACACCGCGTCGGCCCCCTTCACCGCAGCTTCTGCATCGCTGCCTACAGTGATCTCCACGCCGGGCCGCGCTACCGAGCGCGCCGCCGCCGCCACTTCCACCGAGGGCTCGTATCCAGGCGGCGTCGCCACCCGCACCGTTACCCCGGCAAGGGCGCCCGCCACCAGAAGCGAGTGACATACGTTGTTCCCGTCACCCACAAAAGCCAGCACCGATCCGTCGAGGGGCCGGGCCTCGGCCAGGGTCAACAGATCGGCGAGCGCTTGACACGGGTGTTCGAGATCGGACAGGAGATTGATCACGGGCGCCTCGGCGGCGGCTGCGATCGTCACCAGGTCGGCGTGATCAAAGACCCGCATAGCAATCACATCCAGCAGCCGATCGAGCACCCTGCCGACGTCCTCGGCCGCTTCGCGCCGGCCCAGACCCACTTCGGCCTGATGCAGCACGATCGGCACCGCTCCCAGGTCGGCCGCAGCCACTTCACAGGAAACCCGGGTGCGGGTCGACGGCTTCTCAAAAAAGAGCCCAATCTTGCTGCCGGCCAGTCGGCCCGCCACCGAAGCCGGATCCGCTTTCGCCGACGCGGCGAGGCGCAGCACCTGCACCAGGCCCGCTTCACCGAGATCGGCAGCACCAAGAAAGTCCATCTCATCCGCCTCGAAGACGTCCGCCGAGCACGGTCCTCACCCGCTCCACAATCGCCTCGCGAACGGGGACCAGCTCATCATCGGTGAGGGTACGCACGCCATGCCGGAACGTGAGCCGCACCGCGATACTTTTTCGCCCTTGATCGAGCGGCGGCCCGCTGAAGAGATCAAAAAGCTCCAGCCTCTCGAGATCGGTGCCGGCCGCCTCGCCAATGGCGGTCATGAGCGCCGCCGCCGACACCGATTCCTCCAGGTCGAAGGCCAAGTCAAAAACCACGGGCGGCAGGGGGCTCGGCACATGGAACGTCCACGGGGCGCGCTCTGCCAGAAGCACCTCCAGGTCGAAGTCGCCCAGAGCCACCCTGCCGTCAACGCCGGACGCCTCGGCCACACTCGGGTGCAGCTCCCCGACGGCACCCACTGCTGATCCGTCGATGCTCACGATGCCGCAGCGCCCGGGATGGAAGGGGGCCTCCTCACCCTGTTCCAACGTGTACCCCACACCCAGTGCCGTCGCCAGCGTCTCCCAAACACCCACGGCGTCCCTGGCGTCCCGCTCGGTCTCCCGGTGCTCCCAGCGGGGGCCAGGCCGCCGCCCCACCGCGGCAAAGCTGAGCCGCTGCGGCTGGAACGGAACCTCGTCGTCCGATGGGAAAAAGACCCGGCCCACCTCAAAAACCGCCACGTCGGACCGCCCCCGAGCCTGATTTGTCCTCAGCGCCCCCAGAATCGACGGCAGCAGGCTCGACCGCATAAATCCCTGCTCCTCACTGAGGGGATTGCGCACCGCCACCATGAGCCTCCTGCGATCCGATTCGGGGAGGCCAAGAGCGTCGATCTCGGCCCGTCCGAGGAACGAGTAGCTCATGATCTCGTGGAAACCGGCCCCGGCCATGGTGTGGCGCACCAAGCGCCGGCGCCGCTCCCACACCGGCAGCCCTTCACCTGGCCCTTGGGGAAGCCGTGAAGGGATCTTGTCGTAGCCGTAGAGGCGGGCCACCTCCTCAACAAGATCGGCGGGCCTGGTCACATCGGGCCGGTAGGTGGGAACGGTGACCTCGAAGGGACCGTCACCGGCCACACTGAACCCCAGTCTGGTGAGCAGGTCGCTGATCTCCGTCCGCTCCAGATCGATGCCCAGCAGCCGCCGCACCTCGCCGGTCGGCAGCAACACCCGTGCCGGCGCGATCGGGCCGGCACAAGCATCGATGAACCCGGGGGCCACTTCGCCGCCGGCGAGCTCGGCGATCATCTGGGCTGCCCGCCCCGACACCAGCGGCGGCAGCTGCGGATCGACTCCCCTCTCGTTGCGCATTTGAGCTTCGCTGCGCAGCCCGTGACGCCATCCCGTCAGAAGCACGTCGGAGGCGCAGAAGTGGGCCACCTCCAGCAGGATGCGGCTTGTCGCCTCTCCGATCTCCGATGACTCGCCGCCCATCACACCGGCCAGGCCCAGGACCTGATCCGGTCCGGCGATGACCAGATCGTCCGGATGCAGAGACCGCTCGACACCGTCGAGAGTCGTCAGCGTCTCTCCGGCGCGGGCACGGCGGATCACCAACGTCTCTTCATCGAGAAGATCCATGTCGTAGGCGTGGATGGGCTGGCCGTACTCCAGGGTCACGTAGTTGGTGACATCCACGACGTTGTTTATCGGGCGCATGCCGGCATCGCGCAGCATCAGCCGCATCCACAGCGGGGATGATCCGATGCCGACGCTGCGGATCTCGCGAGCGGTGAAACGAGGGCTGCCTTCGGGATCCTCAACAACAACCCTCGCCGCGGTCGGCTCCCCGGCCTCCTCGACCTCGCCCTGCTGGGGTGCAAGGGGCGACCGGTAGAAGGCAGCGAGATCACGAGCCACCCCATAGACAGACATAGCGTCGCCCCGATTCGGAGTGATGGAGAGGTCGTAGACCACATCCGGGTAGGGCAGGCACGCCGCCAGATCACTCCCCACCGCGAAATCGTCCTCTTCGAGCACCAGAATGCCCGAGGCGTCCTCGCCCAGTCCCAGCTCCGCCTCCGAGCAGATCATGCCGGCCGACGTGATGCCTCGGATCTTGCGCTCCCCCACTTCATTGCCGTCGAGCATGGCCCCCACCGCGGCAAGAGGCACTAGATCGCCCACCTCGAAGTTCCAGGCGCCACAGACGACCTCCTGCTCGCCCGAGCCGTTGTCGACACGGACCAGGCCCAGCTTGTCGGCCTTGGGGTGCCGCCGGATATCGAGCACCCGTGCCACCACCACGCCCGAGAAGCACACCTCCACCGTCTCCACGCCTTCCACCTCGAGGCCCATATTGGAGAGAACCTCGGCGTAACCGGTGGCATCGTCACCAGGCAGATCGACGTATTTACGCAGCCAGCGGAGAGGAACCTTCATCGGTACTGCTCCAGAAGGCGAAGATCGCCATCGAAGAAGTGGCGCAGCTCCGGGACGCTGTGGCGAATCATGGCGAGCCGGTCGATGCCGACCCCAAAGGCGAATCCGCTCACCTCGTTCGGGTCGTAGCCGACGGCCGTGAACACATTGGGGTCGACCACCCCACACCCGAGCAGTTCGATCCAGCCCGTGTTGGCGCAGGTACGGCATCCGGCCCCGTCACACGAGAAGCAGGAGACAAGCATCTCGGCGGACGGCTCGGTGAACGGAAAGAAGTGAGGAAGGAAGCGCACCTGCTCGTCCGGGCCAAAAAACTCTCTGGCGAAGTGCGCCAGAGTGCCCTTGAGGTCGGCGAAGGTGACATCCCTATCCACAGCAAGGCCCTCCATCTGGTGAAAGACGGGAGTGTGGGTGGCATCGATGGTGTCGCGTCGGAACACCCGGCCCGGGGACACGACGTACACCGGTGGCTCGTGCTGCTCCATGTACCGGGCCTGCACCGGAGATGTCTGTGCCCTGAGCAGCACTCCGAGCGGATCGTCGCCGTGGTCCACATAAAGGGTGTCGCTCTCGAAGCGTGACGGGTGCGTCTCGGGCGTGTTGAGGGCATCAAAGTGATAGAAGGCGGTCTCCGCCTCGGGTCCGTCTGCCACCGTGTAACCGAGGGCGACAAAGATGTCGGTGATCTCCTCCCACACCTGCATGACGATGTGCAGCGATCCCAGCGGCGGGGCCCGGCCCGGAAGGGTGATGTCGATTCGCTCGGCCTCCAGTCGGGCCGCCTCTTGCGCCGCAGTCACCTCCCGGCGCCGCTGCGTCACCGCAGCCGAGAGACCATCGGAAATCTCGTTGATGACCCGGCCCAGCCGGCGTCGTTCGTCCTCGGGAACGTCACGCAGGCTGCGACGCGCCTCGGCAACGAGTGAAGCCGGGCCGATGGCGTCGCGCTCGACCGCGTCGATCTCCTCGACGGTCGAAGCGGCAGCCAGACGCTGCCGCGCCTCCCCGTCGAGTTGACGCAAGACCTCCAGAACGGTCATGGTGCGGCAGGTTAGTCCTCGAAGGGCCCGCTCCCGGCTTCGTCACCGCGGGCAAGGGCATAGGCCACAATCGCACCCGCAACCGCTGCATTCAGGCTCTCCATTCCACCCCGCATGGGAATGGTGACTGCAACGTCGGAGGCCTCCACCACATCGTGCGGCAGGCCACGGGCCTCGTCACCGATCAGCAGCGCCGAGGCCCGCCCGGCATCCAGCCGGCTTGGCGGAACTCCACCCCGCGCCACGGTGGCAACCAGCAACCGATCAGCAAGCCCGGCCCAGCCGGTCACGGTGCCGATGGCCGTGTGGAAGTGCCCGCCCGCGGCGGCCCGCAGCACCTTTGGAGACCAGGGATCGGCGCTGCCGGGGCCGGCCACGTAACCCATGCCAAAAGCAGCCGCAGTACGAATCAGCGTGCCGACGTTCCCCGGATCGCCGACACCCCAGGAAACGACGAGATGGCCGGATGCCGGAATCAGCTGGTCGGGGATCCGTATCACCGCCACCGGGCTCTGCGGCGACTCCGTCGTGGAGAGCCGCCGCAGGACTCGGTCGGCCACCACAACAACTTCGATTCCGGCGGATCGAGCCGCCTCCAGCGCATACGCGTCATCGCGGGTGGCGAAGAGGCTCCTGAACACCATGCCCGCCTCCAGCGCTTCGGCAACAAGGTGCGGTCCCTCCAGCAGTGCGCAACCTGAGACGGCACGTCCCCGGGCCCGGTGCAGCTTGACCGCTTGCTGCACCCGTCGATTGCGGGGAGAGGCGACAGGATCAGCCGTCGTGCGCTCCTGCGGCCGTCTTCACCAACGCACCGAACGCCTCGGGATCACTCACGGCAAGGTCGGCGAGTATCTTGCGGTCGACTTCGATCTCGGCGGCCTTGAGATCGGCCATGAAGCGGGAGTAGGTGGTTCCGTTCTGCCGGGCGGCCGCGTTGATCCGGGTAATCCAAAGGCGCCGCATATCTCCCTTCCGAGCCCGTCGATCTCGGTAGGCATCCTGCATGGCCCCCATCACCTGCTCATTGGCGGTGCGGAACCGGCGGCTACGGGCCCCCTTGTAGCCTTTGGCTCGGGCGAGAACCTTGTGGTGCTTCTTCTTCTTGTGGACTGAGCGTCTCACTCTTGCCATGGCTAGCGTCCCAGCATTCGGCCGACCCGGGTGCGGTCGGCACGTGCCACGTCGGCGTCGCCCTTGAGACGGCGCAGGCGGCGGCTCGATTTCTTCCCTACCTTCAGGTGGCTGCGGCCCGCCTGACGACGGCGGATACGGCCGCCTCCGGTCACCTTGAATCGCTTGGCCGCGGCCCGGTTTGTTTTCATCTTCGGCATCCTGGCTCACTCCTCGTCGCTTGGGGATGTCTGCTTCTCTGCCTTGGTCCCCTTGCGAGACTTGCGTTCTGGGGCTAGCTGCATGGTCATGAAACGGCCCTCGAACTTGGGAGCCTGCTCCACCACTCCGAGTCCCTCAACATCGGCGGTGAGACGCTCCAGGATCCGCCGACCGATCTCAGGATGGGTCACCTGGCGGCCCCGGAACATCATGGTTACCTTGACCTTGTCGTTCTCCCCGAGGAACTCGATGACACGACGCAGCTTTGTCTGGTAGTCGTGGTTGTCGATGGTGGGGCGGAATTTCACTTCCTTGATGACCGTGCGCGCCTGGTGCTTGCGCGCCTCACGCTGGCGCACGGACTGCTCGTACTTGTACTTCCCGTAGTCCATGAGGCGGCATACCGGTGGCCTGGCGTCCGGTGCAACCTCGACCAGATCCAACTCGAGTTGCGCAGCCAGCCATTTAGCCTCGTCGATGTTCTTCACACCAATCTGGCTCCCGTCCGGGGCAACGAGGCGCACCTCACGTGCCCGGATCCGGTCATTCACTCTCAGTTCCTGTGCGATAGCTCCTCCCGCTGATGGCGAAAAGAAAGACGGCAGGAAGCTGCCGTCTCCGGTCAATGAGACCTC
>CAZTJO010000042.1:0-12403 GCA_964614095.1 uncultured Acidimicrobiia bacterium | reverse complement strand
CCGGATTCTGGTGACGCGGGGTAGGGTCTGGGCCAACAGGTGAGCCAGAGACGGGTTGTTGCCGTCCCCGCCCTTACCCTCGGCACCGTCCATGCCCTCGGAGCCATGCGCCGGCACATCCGGGCCTGGGCAATGCTCGGCCTCCTGCTCGCCAGCTTGTGGGCCGCCATTATCTGGGGCCCTGGCCGTTCTCACGTCATCTGCGCGGCTAACGGCTGCCTTCACACCCGGCCGCCGTGGACGCACGCGACATCATCAGCGACATCCCCGCCGATGCCTTCGTATCGCCACACTCCCGCATCGTGCCGCAGATCTCTCGCCGCGAGGAGGTCTACTACTTCCCCACCCCCTTCGTGCTCTACAGGCCCGACGAGTCCCCCGAGGGAACACGGCTGCCGCAAGCCGACGAAGTCGACTACGTGGTGATCGCGGTAGACACGGACGATGCCGATCAAGCGCGCGGGGATGCCGTTTCGACAGAATTCGAGCTGGTCCGCGCCAACGATCATGGGGAGCTGTACCGGCGTATCCCTCCAGGCTCGTCCTGGCGGCGTCTCTGCCGACCGTGAGGACATGTTCCGACAAGGCACCATCACCCCCCGCCCGAGGTGGCCGCCGATAGGCTGGCCCTACCCAAGCCAGGGAAGGGAGAGCACCGATGGCTCTGGTCGCCGGCATCGAGGGCGGCGGCAGCAAGTTTGTAGCAGCGATCGCACGGGTTCAGGCCGATGAGGTACCGGAGCCGTTGGCGCCCGAATTCGTCACGCCGACAACACTCGATCCCACCACAACCGTCAATGAGGTCGTCGGATTCTTGGCCCGCAGCAATCGGGAGCACGGAGCACTCGAGGCGCTCGGGATCGCCACGTTCGGCCCGGTCGATCCCGAAGAGTCGTCGGACACCTACGGCTTCGTCACCACCACCCCCAAGCCGGGCTGGCGGGATTTCGACGTGCTTGGATCGACCCGGAACGGCCTGAAGGCTGCCGGGATAACCCTTCCGGTGAGATTTGATCTCGACGTCAACGGGGCCGCCTTGGCCGAGTGGCGCTGGGGCGCGGCCCAGGGACACGACCCGGCGGTGTACATCACCGTGGGCACCGGCATCGGTGGCGGCGCCGTCGTTAATGGAGCGCTGGTGCACGGTGCCATGCACCCCGAGATGGGGCACCTGTTGGTGCCGCGGCACCCGGACGACGACTTCGGGGGAGTCTGTCCTTCGCATCGGAGTTGCCTGGAGGGATTCGCCAACGCCCCTGCCCTTGAGCGCCGCTGGGGGCAGCCGGCGGCGGAGATACCCGATGATCACCCGGCTTGGGAGATGGAGGCCCACTATCTGGCCGAAGGGCTGCACGGTGTCACCCTGGTGCTGTCACCGCAGGTGATCGTGCTGGGAGGGGGGGTGATGCAGCGGGACGGGCTGCTGGAAGCGGTGAGAAGGCACCTGGAGGTGGTGCTCGCCGGCTACGTGCCGGCCCCAAAGCTGGTGCCGCCGCGGTTCGGCATGCGTGCCGGACTCTTTGGTGCCCTGGCCTTGGCACAGGAGGTTGCCGGCTGAGGCACGTCAAGAATCGGCCGAGCCGAAAAAGGCTCCACACACCCAAACCACCCGCGCCGGCTACCGCAGCAGCGGCCGCCTTGCCATAATCCACGGTCTCGTCAAGGGGAGCAGCATGCCCGAGTACCGATCGAGAACCACCACCCAGGGACGCAATATGGCCGGCGCCCGGGCGCTCTGGCGAGCCACCGGGCTGGGTAACGGCGACTTCGAGAAGCCGATCGTCGCCGTCGCCAACTCCTACACCCAGTTTGTGCCCGGGCACGTGCACCTGAAACACGCGGGCGATCTGGTCGCCGGCGAGATCGAGAAGGCCGGGGGCATCGCCCGGGAGTTCAACACCATCGCCATCTGCGACGGAATCGCCATGGGCCACGGCGGCATGCTCTACTCGCTGCCCTCACGCGACCTGGTCGCCGACAGCGTCGAGTACATGGCCAACGCCCACTGCGTCGACGCCCTGGTGTGCATCTCCAACTGCGACAAGATCACCCCGGGCATGCTGATGGCGGCGCTGAGACTGAACATTCCCACCGTGTTCGTCTCCGGCGGTCCGATGGAGGCCGGCAAGGTGCGCCTGGCCACCAAGGAGATCCACGTCGACCTCATCGACACCATGGTCGCCGCCGCCGACCCCGAGACCACCGACCAGGACATGCTGGACTACGAGCGCTCGTCCTGCCCCACCTGCGGATCCTGCTCGGGCATGTTCACCGCCAACTCGATGAACTGCCTCACCGAGGCCCTCGGCCTCAGCCTGCCCGGCAACGGCTCCTTGGTGGCGACACACACCGACCGCCGCGAGCTGTTCCTGGAGGCCGGGCGCCTGATCGTCGACCTGGCGCGGCGTTATTACGAGAAAGACGACAAGGACGCTCTGCCTCGTGGCATCGCCACCTTTGCGGCATTCGAAAACGCCATGAGCCTGGATATCGCCATGGGTGGGTCCACCAACACCGTGCTGCACCTGCTGGCCGCCGCCGAGGCTGCCGGCGTCGCCTTCGGCATGGAAAACATCGATCGGCTGAGCCGCAGCGTGCCCAACCTGAGCAAGATCGCACCTTCGAGCCACTTCCACGTGGAAGATGTGCATCGTGCCGGCGGGGTCATCGGCATCCTCGGCGAACTCGACCGGGCCGGGCTCATCCACAGGGACGTGGCGACGGTGCACAGCAGAACCCTCGGCGACGCCATCGATCAAGGCGACGTCATGCGCACCAAAGACACTCATGAGTTCTACCGAGCGGGGCCGGGCGGCGTGCCCAGCCAGGAGGCGTTCAGCCAGAGCGAAAGGTGGCCCGAACTCGACCTGGACCGCGAGGCCGGATGCATCCGCCACGTGGAGCACGCCTACTCGCCCGACGGGGGTTTGGCCGTGCTCTACGGCAACCTCGCCGAGCAGGGTGGCATCGTCAAAACCGCCGGGGTCGATCCTTCGATGCTGGTGTTCTCGGGCCCGGCGGTCATCTGCGACAGCCAGGAAGAGGCGATCGAGACGATCCTTGCCGATGGAGTCAATCCGGGCGATGTGGTCGTCGTCCGTTACGAGGGGCCCAAAGGTGGTCCCGGGATGCAGGAGATGCTCTACCCGACCAGCTACATCAAGTCGAAAGGGCTGGGCACGGTGTGTGCCCTCATCACCGACGGCCGCTTCTCCGGAGGCACCTCGGGACTGTCGGTCGGCCACATCTCCCCCGAGGCGGCTGCGGGCGGCTTGATCGCCCTCATTGAGCCGGGCGACACCATCGAGTTCGACATTCCCAACCGGCAGATCCGCCTCGCCGTCGACGACAAAGAGCTGCAGCGGCGCCGCCGAGCCATGGAGGAGCGCGGCGACAACGCCTGGAAGCCGCTGGGGCGCGATCGTGAGGTCTCGGACGCCTTGAAGGCCTACGCCGCCTTCACCACCTCGGCGGCGCGCGGGGCGGTGCGAGACCTGGGGCAGCTCTAGTTCGCTCGCCTCAGCCGGCGAGCAGGTCGGCGAATCCCCAGTCGGTGGCGATGATGGCCAGAAGATGGTCCGCCAGGCGCTGTGCGCCCTGTCTGGTGAAGTGCACACCGTCCTCCCAGCGCACCTGCACCGGCACACCGTCGTCGTCGGGCAGCACGGAGCTGTAGTTGCCGTTCTCGTCGGAGAACAGCGGGAAAGTGTCGATGTAGGTGACCTCGTAGCGCGACCCGGCCTGTTGCTCGATCAGTTCGGTGATGCGTAACACACGTTCATTGCGGTAGGCGCTGGACATGATGGGCGGACCGGCCCAATACACCCATGTCGATCCGCCGACGAGCCTATCCATAAACAAGCCGGCGATCTCGCCGTAGGCCTGTTCCCACTCGGGTGTGCCCATCTCCGCCCAGCCGTTTGCAGTGTTCATGCCCTGACCGTCGTTGGTGCCGACCACGACGATGACAACGTCTGGCTGCACCTCCGGCAAACGCTCGGCGGCATACAGTGGCCAGTCGAAGTAGAGCGGGCTGGCCAATCCGGTGCCCCCAAAACCCTCCACAGTGGTGACGACGACACCGGTGGCGTCGCCGGCAGTCTCGAACTCCTTGCCCGTCGGTCCGGCCAGCGAGTCGCCGATGACCCATACGACAAGGGGATCATCAGCGGTGATCGGCCTCGTCTCCGGTTTCGGCACGGTGGTTGTGGTTGTCGGTGGGATGGTGGTTGTTGTCGTCGTGGTGGTGGAAGTCGTCGTGGTGGAGGTCGACGTGGTGGTGGTCGAACTCGTCGACGGGGTAGTCGAGCTGGTGCTGTTGGCCGCGCTGCCGCCACAGGCGGCGCACGCCAGGCAGAGCAGCCAGACGGCCACGATACCGATGTTCGACTTCACTTGAACCTCCACGGATTCGATTTGCCGGCGGGCATGCTATCGGCGCTTCGAAGAAACTCTCACACCTGAGCCCGCGGCCGCAAAGGACTCGGGGGCTATTAGGGTTTCCGCATGCACATCACCCGCCGATCGTTCCTGCTCGCGGTTCTCTTCGCGTTGCTGGTTACCGCCTGTGGCGATAACAGTGGCTTGGCGCCGATGACCACCATTCCGCCCGAGAGCACCACGACGGTCCCGGCCACTACCACAACCGACCCCGGCCCGATGCCCCAGATCGAGACCGGTCCCATCCCGGCGATACCGGCCGCCTCCCTAACCGAGGACTACGGAGGCCCGCTGCCCATAGAGACCGTATGCATCGAGCTGGAGATCAACAACGGCATCGGCGACCATGAGGCGACCGCGGCCGATCTCGCTGCGGCCTTCGAGCTCATCGGCGTTGATGTGGTGGGAGTCGACTGCGATCTGTCGCTCGGCATCAACATGTACGGCCGCCGGTACTCAGCGGAGTACGAAAGTGCCGGCGAGTGTTTCACCGGCTGGGAAGCGGGCAGCGACATTGTCGCCTCGGTGGCCGGGGAGGAATGGGATTGGAGCAATGCCGTGGCTGCACCCACGTCCGAGTTCCTCGTCGGTGACTGCACCGGAGACGAGGCGCCACCAGGCGGCCCCGTTCCGACCAACGGGTGGGTCCCGGACATCCTCGATGTGTTCGGCGATCTCTTCGGCTCTATGGGCCGCGTGGCGGCCCGTTTGAACCTGCCGCCCTTGCCCCCGAACGGCGATGAGGTGGAGCGTTTGCAGACCGATGACGTGACGTACGACGTCCTCACCGCCGCCCTCTACGGCGATTCACCCGAGGGCATCTGCCGGGCAGCCGGTCTGATCGGGCAGCTCGCCGAAGACGTTCGCCTGGGGAGCGAGTGGGTCCCGCCTTCGGACGATGAGGTAGTCGACAATGACGACGACGAGGCACTGCCCGACGACGATGATGAGGCGGCCGACGACGACGACGTGAGCAACGACGGCCTGCTGCCGGCCGGGCCCGAGCTACTGGCCTTGATCCCCCACCTCATCGACAGGCTCGCCGCCGCGGAAGCCCAGGGGTGGGAGTGCACATCTGATATCGATCTCGCCCTGCGCATCATCACCGATGAGGACCCGGGCCGTGGCGCCAGAGGCTGGGCGGAATGGTGGCTCCAGACTCCGGAGGGTCAGGCGTCGGTCAGCGAATCAACCGACGACGCCTAGAGCACAAACGGGATCAGCGCCTTCCGTTCACCGGGGTAATCGGGGAACGTCTTGCGATACCAGCGCCGATTCGAGAAGGCCCGGGGCCCGATGTTGGCCGCGGTGAACAAAGCAAACGCCATACCCGGCAGCGACCAAGTGGCGATGGCGAACCCGAACCACTCGACTATCTCGCCCAGGTAGTTGGGACAGGTCACGTACTCGTAGAGCCATCCGCTCGGCACCCGGTACTCGGTCTCACCCGGCCTGCGCAGGCCGATGAGCAAGACGTCGGCCTTGTAGTTGACGGCGAAACCGGCGAAAAATAGGACGGCACCGAGCACAAAACGCGGATCGTGCAGCCAATCGAGCCGGTAGCTGCCGAAGTGGGACAGCCACCTGGCCACCACATAGACGTTCAGGCTGTTGAAGGTGAAGGCCATAACGGCGATGACCAGCGGCATTCGTTTCCCCGCCGTCCTAACGCGCAGGGGGAATACAAAGGTGCGGTGCACGTAGTGGAACATCCACAATGCCAGGAACACCAGCGGGACGGCTTCCAGACTGTGCTCTCCCTGCAGGAAGATGGCGAGGAACAGGAATACCGCAGGCAGCTCCATGACCACCCAGCCGACCGAGTTGGGGATCGTCGGTCCCCAGCCGGCACGGTCGTGGCGTCCGTACGGCGCGGCGAGGAAGACTAGAAGCACGCACACCGCCCCGGCCAGGAGAATCTCGACCCAGGTGGCCCAGTTATGGATATCGATTTCGTTCATCTCTCGCCCCGCACCCCGATCCGATTCACCCCGCCACCCCATCGCCCAGCACGGCATCCTCGGGGATGAGCCCCTGTTCGGCAAACCAGCGGTAGACGTCGCCGACGGTCTCGACGGTAGGCCGCGGCGAGAAGCCCAGCTCGCGGCGAGCCTTCCAGTTGTCGATATCCAGGGTTCCTCGCAGCGCCCGTAGGGACTCGGTGGTGTAGAGCGGTTCGGAGCCGGTCAATCCGGCAATCAACCGCATCAGCGGCACTCCAAGCCGCACCACGCCGATGGGCAGGGTCAGACGCGGCGGCTTCCTGCCGGTAATGCCGTGGGCAATGGTGGCGATCTCGGCGATGCCGACGTAGTGGCCCGAAAGCAAGTAGCTCTCGTTGCGGCGGCCCCGCTCCCCGGCGGCGATAAGGCCCTGCACCACATCACGCACATCCACAAAGTCGAATCCGCCGGCGACCAGGCTGGGCAGCCTGCGCCTGTACAGCCGCAGGAAGACCTGTCCCATACGGGACGGCCCAAAATCGAGAGGACCGATCACCCCGGTGGGGTGCACGATGACCGCGTCGAGACCTTCGGCGATCACGGCCCGCACCCGCCGTTCGCCCTCTGCCTTGGAACGGTCGTAGGCGGCGTACCTGCGGGGATCGTCGGGCACCCGGGCTGCAGCCTCATCGAGAGGCCCCACGGTCTCCATGTCGAATGCATGCACCGACGAGCAATGAACCATTCGCCCGACGCCGCTCTCGAGGGCAGCTCGGCCTGCGTTCTCGGCGCCTCCGACGTTGACCGCCCGCACCGTGCCGTGGGGATCGCCCACAATCGAGATCACCGCGGCCAGGTGGTAGACGATCTCGGCCCCGGTGAAGGCCGCCCGCAGCGATTCCGGATCGAGCACATCGCCGGAAACGATCTCGACGTCGAGGCCCTCCACCGCGCGGGTGTTGCGGTGGACCAGCACCCGGACCCGATCGCCCCGGGCGAGCAGCTCCCGGACGAGATTCGCCCCGATGTGCCCCGATGCGCCGGTGACGACGACGGTCAAACACTCACTCCCGGGTCGGGCCGATTGATCGGCGGGCGCCCGACTCTACCGGTGACTCGCCGGCGGCGGTTGCCGTCGGCTACGCGGGTACCGGATTCTGCGCTCAGGTGAACCCCCATACGTTTCTTGGCCTAAGGGCGGGCGCGATGTCACAAACACCCGACAGGTAGGCGAGGCACCGGAGAACCTCCGGCGAGCCAGCACGACCCCGGCCGGCATCCCAGCGCAAGGGCGCCTTGAAGCTGCGGGCGCCTTCTATCGGCTGGGAGCCCCATAGGCCTATTCCGATGTCGCTCGATACGAGCCGGTGAGAGAACCTTCCGCCGCCTCCAGGTAACAGGCCGTGCCGGCCAGGTGTCCCGCATCGTCGAATCGCACCATGGCTCTGCCGACAACTCCCTCACCTTCCAGCCAATCGAAGACGTCGGCCTCGGCCACCCCGACGTAGTCCGAGGCCAGCGCTCCAAACTCGGTGGCCTCAATGCCGGCCGGGCAGGCAGATCCTGTCGCGATCACTTCTCCGAAATGAGAGGTGTCACACGGCACGACTTCACGATCGATTGAGTCGTCGTCGTCTCCCTCGACCTCTATGAAACAGTCCCCGGCGCGCAGCACAGTGGATCCATCCACCCATGGTTCCTCCTCTGCCACAGTGGTGGTTGGGGCCGCGGTGGTAGTGGTCTGGGCCGCGACGGTGGTAGTTGGCGCGACGCTGGTGGAAGCACCTGTCTCCTGAACGGCATCGTCTCCCCCGCAGGCGGCAAGAAGAAGAACAACGAGCAGAAGGGCAAAAAGCCGACGCATTTCCTGGCTCCTGAGTTGGCTGCCGACCACCGTACTTATTCGGCGCAGACCGAATAGGAGGCAAAGGACCCAGCCGGTAGCGGCCGGCTACCCAAAGCATCCACCTACACGAGTGGAATGTATGGCCCCGTGCAGTAGTCCTAGAAGGGCCTCAGACCCTCTGACCAGGCCAGGTACCGGGCCTTCGGGCCGACGACGCTTGTGGCGACTCGTCGGCTCCTCGAGGGCACGGCCTACTGCTCCGACATCCACTCCTCGAGCCAATCCCGCCATTCGTCGAGATCGGCCGCATCGGCGAAGCCGAAATCGGTTCCCGAGTACGAGGTCAGCAGCCGGCGTGATGCGGCGATAAACCCGTGATCGGTGAGGTCGATGGCCTCCTCGAGCGCATCGATCGTCGAACCGAGGAAACGGTAGATGACCCCGGTGGTAATGGCTGACTGGTCTAGTGAGGCGAAGGCATCCACCACAGCGGCCCACAGCGGTAGGTCGACCTGGGAATTCATCATGGGACGTTCGATGACGTCGAGAAGCAGCGGAACCGAACCCGAACCCCAGATGTCCACGATCGCCTCCACGAAGGGACGCTCGAAGGCATCTGCATAGGGCGCAAACTCCGGCTCGGTAGCACACTCCGAGCTGAAGACGACCCATTCCAGCGGGCGGTCACCCGACAGCCACAGGTCGATGGTGGGCTCGCCCGGTGCCGTCAGCGTCAGCGAACCTTGGATGTGGGCACCGGTATAGCAGGTGCCCAGGTTCTCGTAGGTGGCCGAATTCCCCCACCCGGTGAGGTTGAGTTCCATAACTGCCTCGGAGCCTTCGATGTCGTCGATGCCGAGCACGATGAGAGCGTGGTTGACGATGCCCCGCATCTCCATGGCTGCTGCAGAATGCTCGAAGTCGAACACGACGGCCATCTGGTGTACTCCGGGCCCGTCCCAACCGGCGATCGGAAGAGGCGGGACGGTGGTGGTGGTCGTAGGCGGGAGGGTCGTGGAGGTCGTTGTGGTCGACGTCGATGTGCTTGTGGTGCTTGTTGTCACAGTCGGCGCTGTTGTTGAAGTTGTGGTCGATGCTTCGGTAGTGGCCGAGAAGACACTCTCGCCACCACATCCGGCAGCCGTAGCGGCAAGGGCCACCACCACGGCGAGACAGCCAACCCGCCGCAATCGTGCGCGCGTGGAGGCCCTTTGGCGGTTTCGAGGAGTCATTGACCTGGCTTTCCACCGACGTGTATCTGCGGCTCATGCTAGCTGGGTCTTTTGCCGTCCCTGCCCGGAGCGTCTCGCCGTGCTGGGTCGTGCACTTGGGCAGTGAGCGGGGGTGGGCCCCACCCCCGCTATGACCACCAGACTTCTCTCTGATAATTAGTTTCTTCTAATGCGTAATGGCTCTGAGCAGAGATAACTAGCCGTGGGATACCAATTGTCAGAGGAGTCTTGACATTTGATCGGTTAAATGAGAAAATGCTCCCGTCAAAGTGCCTAGTGAGGCAATAAACGGTCACAGGGTACTATTTATGCAGAAAGAACAATGGACCGATGCTGCCGTGCTTGCCGAGACGGGCCGGCGCCTGCGCCGCGAGCGGCTCAACCGGAATATCACCCGGGCCGGGCTTGCCGAGCTGTCCGGCGTCTCCACCTCCACCATCCAGCACGTTGAGCATGGCGCCAACTATTCGATGGAGACCCTCATCCGCTTGCTGCGCGCCCTGGGTCTGCTCGACCGCATCGACGCTCTCCTCCCCGAGCCCGGGCCCAGCCCGATCGAGCTGGCCAAGCTGAGGGGCAAAGAGCGCCAACGCGCCTCCGGCAGCCGGCTCCGTCCCAAGGGCGACAACACCTGGCAATGGTGACCGGGCCCATCGATGTCGCCGAGGTGATTCTCTGGGACCGGCGCATTGGCGCGGTGGCCTGGGACGCGGAGGCGGATCTCGGCACCTTCGAATACGACCCCGAGTTCCTGGCCAGCCCCATCGAGGTAGCGCCGCTAACGATGCCGCTGGGTCCCGGGCAGTTCCGGTTTCCGGCATTGAGCCGGGACACCTACCACGGCCTGCCCGGGTTTCTCGCCGACTCGCTCCCGGACCGCTTCGGCAACCTGGTCGTCGACGCCTGGCTACAGCAGCAGGGCCGCGACCGCGCCTCGTTCAGTCCCGTCGAGCAGCTCTGCTACGTTGGCACACGGGGAATGGGGGCGCTCGAGTTTCGGCCCGCCCATCACAGAAAGGAGCGATCCGCACCCGTCGACGTCAACGAGCTAGTCGACTTGGCCGCCGATATTCTCAGGAGCCGGGAGAGGCTCGAAGTGGACCTCGACGAGACGGGGCTCACCCAGCTTCTCCGGGTAGGATCGTCGGCCGGCGGGGCCCGGGCCAAGGCCCTCATCGCCTGGAACCCGGCGACGGAGGAGGTGCGCTCGGGTCAGGTGATCGCTCCACCAGGCTTCGAGTACTGGATCATCAAGTTCGACGGTGTGGGAAGCTCGTACCGAGATCTCACCGACCCGGAGGGCTACGGACGCATCGAGTACGCCTATCACCTGATGGCGGTGTCGGCGGGTATAGAAATGACCGATTGCCGCCTGTATGTCGATGCGACGAACCGGGCCCACTTCATGACCCGGCGTTTCGATCGCAACGACGACGGCGCCAAGATCCACATGCAATCGCTGAGCGCCATCAACCACATGGACTTCAACCGGGCCGGAGCCTACGACTACGAGGAGGCGCTGGCCATAACCAGAGCGCTGCGTGCCGGGGCCAGCGCCCTGTCACAGCTCTTCCGCCGCATGGTGTTCAACGTGATGGCCCGCAACCAGGACGATCACACCAAAAACATCGCCTACCTCATGAACAGGGATGGCCGCTGGTCGCTGGCCCCCGCATTCGACGTCACCTGGGCCTACAACCCTCAGGGACCCTGGACCAGCCGGCACCAGATGAGCATCAACGGCAAACGAGACGGATTCGACCGCAGTGATCTTCTTGCCGTCGCCGACGGTTTCGGCATTGGCCGGCCCGGCGAGATCATCGGCGAGGTGGCAGCGTCGGTGGCACGCTGGCCCGAGTTTGCCGAGCGGGCCGCGGTGCAGGCCGAACATGTGGAGCGCATCGGCGGGGCGTTGCGGTTGAGGCTGTGAAGACCCCCTCCGCGCCGGGGCAAGACCCCCTCCGCTCGGGCCTTTGGCCCTCGCCCCTCCCCCGCCGTCGCGGGAGAGGCAGTCAGGGGAAGGGTCCCCGCTGCTGTGTCAGAACCGGCTCAGCGCTCTGTCACTTCAGGCGACGGCCGAGTCGGGAGTCTCCTGGTCGTGGATACGTCTGTCTGCCGCAGCCGATCCGACTCTGAAGACTATCTGCGCGGCGATCCCCTCTGCATCTGCCATGACGTGCTCAGCGGTCGCCCGTGCAATCTCGTAGTCGCGAGCATGGATCTCAGCCGACCTATATCGGTCAGCTCCCTCGCGTCCCCGGTGTGAGTCGCCGTCAACCTCAATAACAAGCCTGCACGGCTCAATCAAGAAGTCGACCAAGTAATCGCATTCCTCCAACCACCACTGTGCCAGAACCACCTTCCCTGGAAGTCTCGCATTCAGGCTGCGCCAGAGCTTCTTTTCGGACTCAGTGCGGAGATTCTGTTTCCGCACATCCATCTTGTACTTCCACGGCAATGGACCCCTCTCCTGTTGCCGACGAGCCTCCCGAACCACATCGTGGTCTATATCAATGCTGCACCCAGCACATCGGCGACCCTGATCACTGGAGAAGTGCAGATCCCCACAATGGAAACATTTGTACATCCGGCAGAGATCGGCACAGGATCTGGAACACTTGACCAGTACCGTTCCGGTGAGCCTCTACTTGATCAGTCGGGTCCGGCGCATCCGACTACGGATCTGCGTTTCTGACGAATCAGAAGGCCCGATGCCCGGTGTCCAACTACGGGCGACCGGCGGCTCCGGCTCCTCGATGATGTCGGCTCTCAGGCCTCGGCCGTTTTCTTGAGGTTCTCCAGCATCTCCTGCAGGTGCCTGCCGATCATCCGGCCCACAGAGAGCGCCAGCAGGATTCGGCCGAACACCCCGCCGGACAGCTCGATTTCCTCTTCGAGAGTCACCCTGCTCCCGCCGGGAATGGCGTCGATGCGCCACACCT
>CAZTJO010000041.1:0-13949 GCA_964614095.1 uncultured Acidimicrobiia bacterium | reverse complement strand
CTCTCCTACGGCATGCAGGGGTCAAACACGATGTGGGCGGCCACCGCCCTCATCGATGCCGACTGCCAGCGCACCGCCATGGTGGTGGCCAACGACGGCCGGACCCGCATCCTGCACCGATCTGCCCAACTCGCCATCTCGATGCTCCGGCTCGGCTGACCCGTGCCGGCGTGAAGACCTTCCCCTTTGCGCGCTGTTGCTGCTGTGGGAGTCGGGACATGAATCAGTCTCCACCGCGGACCGGGGCCGCCGCGCCCTGGGTGCCGGCTTCGGGGGGCGGGCCGGTGTTGCCGACGTAAGCGGTGTCGCGCAGGGGCAGTTCCGGGATAAACACCACCACAAAGAACCCGATGACGGCGAACGGCACCGCCCATAGGAACACCGACGAGACCGCCCTGGAGAATGCCTCGACAACGGCAGCCTGAACGTCGGGAGCCAACGCCCGGATCTGTTCGGGGCTGCCCATCAGGGTAGCCGGGTCGATGCCGGCGGCTCCGGTGGGGAGTAGCCGGGGGAGCAGGTCGTTGAGCCGGGCGGTGAGGATGGCGCCGAAGATGGCTGTGCCGAAGGCGCCGCCGAGGGATCGGAAGAAGGCATTGGTTGAGGTTGCCACCCCGAGGTCCCGGTATTCGACGGCGTTCTGCACCGCGATCACCAGCACCTGCATCATCATGCCGATGCCCAGGCCGAGCAGCAGCATGAAGGCGGAGGACACCAGCCGCGTCGTCTGTGCGTCCATACGGGACAGCAGCAGCAGGGCGGTGGCCGTCACCACGGTCCCGGCCACCGGGTAGCGCCAGTAGCGGCCGGTTCGGGTGATGAGCCGCCCGGTGGTGATCGAGGTGGTGAAGATCCCCACCATCAGCGGCAGGATCAGCAGCCCGGAGTTGGTGGCGGTGGCTCCGGTCACCACCTGGAGGAACAGGGGCAGGAAGATTACGCCGCCCAGCATGGAGAGCCCGACGATGAACCCTCCGGCCCCGGTGAGGGTGTACACCCGGTTGCGGAACAGCCGCAGCGGCAGGATCGGCTCGGCGGCCCGGTGTTCTCGGATCAGGAACAGGCCGGTGAGCACGGCGCCGGCGAGTGCCAGGCCGACGATCTCCGGTGAGCCCCACGGGTATTCGCTGCCGCCCCAGACGGTGAATAGCAGGATCGCCGAGACGGCGGCCACTAGCAGCCCCGCTCCGGGGTAATCGACGCGGTGCGATTGGCGGGCAAAGGGGAGGTTGAGCGCCGAGGTGGTGACGATGAGCGCCACGATCCCGATGGGGAGGTTGATGAAGAACACCCACCGCCAGGTGAGGTGGTCGGTGAAGAAGCCGCCGATCAGCGGCCCGGCGACACTGGAGACGGCAAACACCGATCCTATGTAGCCCTGATAGCGACCGCGTTCCCTCGGGGAGAGAATGTCCCCGATGATCGTAAGCGACATCACCATCAGCCCTCCGGCGCCGAGGCCTTGAACGGCCCGGAAGGCGATCAGCTGGCCCATCGATTGGGAGAGGCCGGAGAGCACCGATCCGATCAGGAACACGACGATGGCGAACTGGAAGACGATGCGCCGCCCGTAGAGGTCGCTCACCTTGCCGTAGAGGGGGCTGGAGGCCGTCGAGGTCAGCAGGTAGGCGGTAACCACCCACGACAGGTGACTGAGCCCTCCCAACTCGCCGACGATGGTCGGCAGCGCGGTGGCCACGATGGTCTGGTCCAGGGCGGCGAGGAACATGCCCAGCATGAGGCCGCTGAAGACCACCAGCACCTGGCGATGGCTGAGCTTGTTCTGGGCGGTCAACGATGTCCTATCGAGTCGGTGGCGCAACGGTCGTGAAGGTGCGTGGCTCGGCGCGGCGACCGGATGCCCGCACGACCGACTGGTGTTGGAAGAAGGAATCGGGATGCGACACGGAAGCCGGAGTGTAGATAGATGCACCACGCAGACGGATGCCTTCCGCCGGATCGCCGCATAGCTGTCGGTGCGGAGGTTCTGTCGGCCCGACGCGGCGAGGGTCGTCTGTGCCCCCGGGCCCTCCCTGAGATACCCACAGCACGTTTCGCTCGTCGACGACGTCAGCCAAGTCTTCGGTGTCTTTTCGGCAGGGGCATTGACGCCAGGCAGCTGGTGACTAGAATTATGGTCATGACGAAGGTGCTGCCGTTGTCGGAAGTCAAGGCCAGGCTGTCCGAGGTGGTGGACGATATCGCCGCCACACACGAGCGGGTCACGGTTACCCGCAACGGGCGCCCGGTTGCGGTCCTTCTCAGTACGGATGATCTTGAGGCAATCGAGGAAACGCTGGCGATCCTCTCCGATCCGGCAGCGATGCGTCAGCTCGAGGCGGGCAGGGCTGCTATTGCGGCAGGTGACATCGCGACGGAAGATGAGATCGAGGCGTTGCGCGATCGGCTCCGCGCCACGGTGACGTGACGTCGTCTCGGTGGGGCCTCGTCGTTGCCGGATCGGCGCGGCGAGGTCTCGATCGTCTGCCTGCAAAGGTGGCCATCGCTGTGCTCGATTTCCTGCTAGGGCCCCTTGTCGAGAATCCGCATCGTGTTGGCAAGGCGCTGCTCGGGGAATTGGCCGGTCTTCACTCCGCAAGGATCGGCGCATACCGGGTCGTCTACGAAATCGACGCAGCCGATGGCATGGTGCGGGTGATTCACATCGACCACCGGGCCGACATCTATCGGCCCAGATAGGACGGGCCGGGGACCCGTTGGTCGCAGCCGGCGGGGGAGAAGCGGGCGGCTTTCGTGAGGATCGGATGCCCAGGTGCCGTTGTTGGCTGTAGACAATAGCGCATACTATATGTAGACTAACGCTATGGGCACAACAACGATCCGAGTGGACACCGACACCCATGCCCACCTGGTGGAGTTGAGCAAGGCGGCCGGTGCTTCTCTCATCGACACGGTTCGTGATGCCGCCGAGGCCCTGCGTCGGCAACGGTTCGCCCATCAGGTGGCGGCCGAACTTGCCGAGCTGCGCAGTGATCCGGAGGCCTGGGAGGCGTACCTGGCCGAGGCAGGCTCGACCTTGGTGACCGATGGCATCGGTTGACGACGTCTGGCTGGTGGACTTCGGCGAGCCGTTCCCGGGGGAGCCGGCATCACATCGGCCGGCGCTGGTGATCGGTCCGCCGGATACGTTCGGACCGGGCTTCCCGTTCGTGATCGTGATGCCGCTGACCAAGGTGCACAGAGGCCTGTCGCTGCATGTGGAGGTCGAAGCGACCGCCGATACCGGGCTCGATGACACCAGCTACGTCCAGTGCGAGCTGATCCGCTCTATCAACCGAGACCGTCTCGTGCATCGTCTGGGTGCCATTGACCCGGGTGTCAGCGATCGGGTCGCCACAGTTGTCGAGACGTTGCTGAGCTACTGAGGGGCGACGCTTCACCGAATCTGCGGCGAAGACCCTTGCTCTACGCCTCACCCGGCAGCCAGGCGAAGTGCTCCAGGCCTTCTCGGATGCCGGCTGCGTAGAAGGCGATCGCCTGGTACACGCTCGGCGCCAAGTGGTGGCGAAGGTCCGGGGTGGCGTTACCGACCGCGATCGAGCGGAATCCCAGATCCGGGTTCATCATGTCGAGGTCGTTGCCGGTATCACCGGCGGTGATGACATCATCGGGGGCCACGCCCAGCGAAGCGGCCAGATGCGCGACCGCTTTGCCCTTGCCCGAGCGGAGGGGCAGGAGATCGAGGAAGCGGCCGGCCGAGTACACGAGCTTCGCTTTGGCCCCGGCGGCAGCGAGCCGGCGCCGGGCCTCGGCCAGCATCGCCTCGGCGTCCTGCTCCAGGTAGTAGCTGCATTTGAGCGGCGACTGCCACTCCTCGGGCTGTGGGACGACACCGTCGATTTGTCGAAGCACGGCCCGGACCTTGCTCTCGTTCCAGGATTGTGCGATAGCGCCGGCCCAGGTGTGGTCGAGGACGTAGTGATCGCCACTTCGATGCCAGATCTCGGTGCCGACATTGCAGACGCAGGCATTCGCCCGGCGTTCCGTTCCGGCGCGGGTGTAGAACTCTTCGATTGAAGGCAAATGGCGGCCCGTCGAGAACGCCAACAGGATGCCGTTGTTCTCGATATCTCGCCACAGATCGGCCATCTCCTGGTCGTCGCCGAGGAAGGTGCCGTCGAGGTCCGTGGCAAGCAGTCGTCGTGCAGTCAATGCCTTTCCCGGCTGGGTTCGGGGCGGACTCTATCCGCTTGGCGGCCGGCAATCATTGTGTCGTTGATGCCGGGTGGCACCTGGATCGGCGCGATCATGGGGGCAATCTGCCTTGAACCCAGGAGGAATTGCATGACGCTGTCGGCAACCGATCGCGGCTCTCCCAGTCGTTTGCTCGCTCTCGCTCTCGACGCCCTTGGAGGACCCGGAGACGACGGATGGACTCGGCTCGGCGACCGCATCGCCGCGATCCGCGCCGACACCGTGCTGGCTTACATCGGAGAGGCGACTCTTCCCGGATTGCCGGAGCCGGACTATGCGATCGACGCCGCGGGCGAATCGATCACCCGCCTTGCCAGCGGCGCTCTGGTGGAGGAATGGCCCCGAGAAGGGGAGCCGACGGGCATCATCGAGGCCTTGGGGCACATCGCCGAAGCGTTCCTGATTCCGTGGTCCGAGGTGTACTGCGTGCTGGGTCCGAGCCGGGCGATGCCCAAGCAGGGTCGGGTGATTGTGGTGGGCGGCAAGCCTGCACCCGATGGTGTCATCTGGGTGCAGAGCCCGGACGAGGACGAGGTGATCTCTGCGCTCCAGGAGGCCCAGCTCTTCGGAGGCGCCGGCGCGGCGGCGCCCGACATCTGCGAGACGGCCTTCGAAGCTGCGCTTGACACCCTGCGGAAGAACATCAGCGATATCGGCTTCACCGCGGCCTCGATCACCGACAACCCACTCAACGCCAACGATGGCAACTACGCCTCGGTATGGGCCCGCGACGGCGTCATCACTGGGCTCTGGACGCTGTGCCTCGACGATCCCGATTTAGTGGCCGCCTTCCGCCGCACCGTCGAGGTGCTGGCCAGGCATCAGGCGCCGTCCGGGCAGATCCCGACAAACGTACGCCTCCGGGACGAAGAGCCCGAATACTCGGGCCTGGGGGGCATCGCCGGCGTCGACTCGGTCATGTGGTTTGTGATCGGAGCGGTTCGCCTCGCCTTCCATACCGGGGATCGTGCCTTCGCCGAGGAGATCGTCGAGCCGGTGGAACGGGCCACACAGTGGCTGGCAGCGCACGACGCCAATAACGATGCCCTGCTCGAGATCCCGGAGTCATCCGACTGGATGGACATCTTCCCCCGCTCGTACAACGTGCTGTACGACGAGGTGCTGTGGTGGCAGGTGTGCCTCGACGCCGCCGCGCTGCTCGACGTTCTCGGGCGGGACGGTGGCCAGTGGCGCGATCACGCCGCCCGCGTCCGCAACGCGATCCTGTACCAGTTCTGGCCCAGCGGGGTACAGCTGATGGAGATTGCAGGGTCGCAATCCGGCAGATTCTCATCGGGCGAGGCCCACTACCTGCTCAGCCAAATCACCCCCTTCGACTACGGGTGGCGATGTGACGTCTACGCCAATCTGCTGGCGGCGCTGTCGGGCCTGCTCGACGAGGAGAAACTGGACCGCCTTTTTACGTTCCTGTGGGGGGTCGGCGTCAACAGCCCGTTCCCGGTAGCGTGCCTGTACCCGCCGATCGCCTCGGGGGCGGAGGACTGGAAGGACTACTTCCTAGTCAACTTCCTCAACCTGCCCGACCACTACCACAACGGCGGCATCTGGCCATTCATCGGCGGCCTCTGGGTGCGGTTCCTGTCCGAGATCGGCCGGGCCGAGCTGGCCCATCGTGAGCTGGCCGGCTTGGCGGAGGCGTGCCGCCAGGGCATCCGAGGCGAATGGGAGTTCAACGAGTGGCTGCACGGGCAGACCGGCCGGCCCATGGGCAAGGCCCATCAGGCCTGGAGCGCAGCATCATACGTGCATGCGTACTCGGCGCTGCGTGCGGGAGCAGATACCCAGGTCTTCCCGCCGCTCGATCTGGGGGCGCTAGGGAACTAGGTCCATGCTCCGGCCCGGCGCATCGGTCGACATGCGGTTGTGCAGACTCCGGGCCCGTTCGAATGCTTCGAGTGTGCGCTTGGCAATTCCCCGCCACCCGAACATGCGGCGGGCGAAACGTGCCCCGGTGATGGAGAGACGTTCACGCAGCTGCGGGTAGCGAAGCGGCATCGACAGCATCACCGCGAACTCCCGGGGACGTTTCGGATCGGCGAACAGGGCGTGCGAGCCAAAGTCGAACATCTCCTCGAGGCCGCCGTACACGGTGACAACACACGGCGTTCCGCATGCCATGGCCTCGGCGGCGGTCATGCCGAAGGGCTCGTAGCGGGAGGGCAGCGCAAAGACGGGCGCGGCGCGGTAGTACTCGGCCATACATTCATCGGTGATGTAACCGAGCCAGTTGACGTGCTCCGTCATGCCGAGTTTGGCGGCCAGCGACTTCCACTTGTCGACCTTGCGCCGGTCCGCTGGTGAATCAGCGCCCACCGCCAGCTGAAGCCGGGCATCGCCGATGAGTGCCCGCAGCTCAGGCAGGGCGCGGATCAGCAGGTCGTAGCCCTTGTTCGCCGCGGCGCGGCCGACCGTGTACACGTCGTGCTTGCGGAATCTCAGCCGGCGGCGCAGGGCGTAGGTCTGTGCCCTGGTTATCGGTGTGTAGCGGCTCTCGTCGATTCCCGGTGGGATCATGGCGATGCGATCCTCGGGAATCTCGTAGTCGGTGCCGAGGATCTCCACCTGCTGGTATGTGGTCGCTATGACGAGGTCGCAGCGGCGAAAGGTGAGGAACTCCTTGCGGATGCGCTCCTCGAAGCGGTACCTGGACTCCTGCTGCTGGGGGTCGCCCGACATGTCCTGGCGTTTCCACGACCCCAAAGAATGGGGGGTGTGGATGTGGGGGACTCCGTACTCCTCGGAGATCCGCTGTGCGGCGTAACCGGCATCCCAGTAGTGGGAGCTGATGTAGTCGTAGTTGAGCTGGTGCTCGCTTATTGCGTCGCTGAAGCGGCGCACCAACTCATCGAGATGGTCGTGCATATCCTCCTTGCGGAGGAACTTGGGGCCGCCGAAGGGAAAACGCCACACCCGAAGGTTCGGGCCCATGTCATCGAACTCGGGTTGATTCTCGAAACGCCGGGTGACGATGTCGACGGCATAGCCGAGGTCGCGGAAGTGTTTGGCGAGTTCGAGAACAAAGACGACTTGGCCGCCGGTATCGGGCAACCCAAGCTCGGGCTCGGCGGCCACGTAGCCGTGCAGGGACATCATCAGGATTCGCGGCCCTGTCGGCGATGTGCTGGTCACGGATCACACCCCTGTGGACGAGGATCTTGGCGAACGGCGGCACCCCGGAATCGGCCGGTTTGTCCTATTCGACGTGCACTCAACGCCTTGTAGGAGCGCTGGCGTGTGTCCGGTTTCTGGTGCCACCTCTCCATCAACCATAACGACCATGGCTCGGCACGCAATGTTTGGCGTGCGCGGGGAAGGACGGGAGCGGGATGACCCAAGAGGAGGGGGTCGTTGGCAGCGGGGCTTCCCACCGGTCGATCGGAGGCTCGTCTGCGGATCGAGTCGCACGGATTGTCGCCTGAAGCGGCGGGCCGTGCCGTCACACGGCGGTCGGCTGCATCGAGATGACCTGGCAAAGCTCGATCGACTCGGTCCCGGCGCCGTGGCGGAGGAGAATCGCCCGGTCGCCGTGGGCGGTCTCCATACCCAGGTAGTCGCCGATCACGATGCCGTCTTGGGTCTTGGCTCGGTAGGTCACACCGCGCCGGAGGTGATTGAGGTTCCAGTTCACGTCTGCACGTGAGGTCTGTGGTGCCGTCATAGGCACTCCTTTCGGTTGGGCCTGATGGCCCGACACTGTTGAGGTGAGATAGAAGGGTCAGCCCCGGCTTGGCCTCGGACGGGCCAAACAAACCGTGAGGTCCCGGCCTCCCAGCGTCGAGCCGTGCAGCGCCTCGATGGCCGTCTGTGCGGCCGGCGGGGGCATGTCGACAAAGCCGAACCCTTTGGAACGTCCGGTTCGCCGGTCGGTGATGATCTTGGTCTGGTGAACCTCGCCGTAGTGTGCAAACAGCGCCTGCACGTCATCGGCGGTGGCTCCCCAGGGCAGGTTTGACACGTAGACACTTTGCCCGCCGTTGGCGGTACGGCGCGGCTGCCGTTGCGAACGTGCGGCCGGCCGCGTGGGTGAAAGCTTCTTGCCGCGCCGTGCGGGCGGCGGCTCGCCGATGCGGTGCCCACCATGGTGGAGAGTTTCGAATCGAGGTGCCTCAATCGGTGCTCGCAAGCCGAGATCCTGCTGCATGCGGCGGACCGATGGCTGCTGGTCGCCGGTCACGAGGCTGATGACCATTCCGGCGGCGCCGGCTCGGGCGGTGCGTCCCGAACGATGGAGGTAGTCCTTGGAGTCGCCGGGGAGATCGAAGTGGATCACGGATGCGACCGCTTCGACGTGGATGCCCCTGGCGGCGACATCGGTTGCGATCAGCGCCTCGGCACCACCCGACGAAAACGCCTGGAGGGCTCGGTGCCGCTGGCTCTGGGAGCGTCCACCGTGCAGGGCAACCGCACCGACTCCCAGCTTGGTGAGCTGCTTGGCGAGGCGGTCGGCACCGTGGCGGGTGCGGGTGAAGACGATGGAGCGGCCCACCGCGTGGACCAGGTCTGCCGTGTGCTGAACACGGTCTTGGTGCTGCACCAGCCAGAAGTGGTGCCGGGCGTCGATCGTTTCCGAATCCACGGTGCCCGTCTCGTGCCGGACGGGATCCCGCTGATAGTCACGGCTCAGCACTGCCACATCGCCGTCGAGCGTGGCTGAGAACAGCAGCGTCTGCCGGCGCCGCGCCGTGCGGTCGAGGATTCGCCTCACGGCAGGCAGGAATCCCATATCGGCCATACGGTCCGCTTCGTCGACCACAGCGATGTCGACCTCGCTCAGGTCCACGGAGCCTTGCTCGATGAGGTCTTCGAGCCGTCCGGGGGTGGCCACCAGAACCTCGACACCCTTGCGCAGCGCGCCCTTTTGCGGGCCGTAGCCTACGCCGCCGTACACGGCGAGCACATGGTGCCCGACTGCCTTGGCGAGGGGAGCCAGCTCCTCCTTGATCTGCTCGGCAAGCTCCCGGGTGGGGGCCAGGATCAGCGCCCGGGGCCGATGCCGGCTCGCGCTTTCGATTCCGGCGAGCAGGGGGAGGCCGAAGGCGAGGGTCTTTCCGGACCCGGTTGGGGCCATGCCGCACACATCCCTACCGGCGAGGACGTCGGGGATGGTGGCTGCTTGGACGGGAAAAGGCTCGACGATGCCGCTGTTGGTGAGGGTACGGACGAGCGGATGGGGAAGCCCGAGGTGGGCGAACGTGTCTGACATGTGAGGACTCCTGGTCCCGGTAGGGGAAGGTAGGGGTATGTGCCGATCTCTCGCTCGACCGTGCGGCATCAATCGCCTGCGGGATCGAGAATCGGCCGAAGAGGCGGTCCAACCGGGTGAGAACTGAGCCGTGTGATCACCGGGGAAGCGACGTTGCGCTAGCCTCCACCCGGTGCGGCCTGCGGGACGATAGCACGGATCCGGCGCTGACCGGCCGACCTGCCGGCGGCTGGACCTACCGGCCCGACTGCTTCAGCCGCCTGATGGTCCGCCGCCGGTCCAGCGCTTTGTGGCGACGGCTGGAGACCAGGCGGCGCAGGTAGGAGCCTTTACCTTCCGGGTGGTGGATAGTCATGAGGTCCATAGGCGGGATGGCACGCCGCCGCCAGGGCCCAAAAGCTTCGCGGGCCCGGCCTCGGGCCAAAAAAGGCATCCAGAACTGGCGCCGGTGCCTGCGGTTCAGCCCGATGTCGCCGTTCAACCGCACCCGGGGGTGCCACAGCGCCCGCCACGCCCGGGAGCGCCATCCTTTTGGCCTCTGGGGCACCGGGATGTCGACGGACAACTCCTGCTTCACCACCTCGAGCGCCAGGTAGGCGTGGGTGTCAAAACCCTCGACGTTCAGGAATTTGTCGATGAAGTCCCAGTCGAGGCTCTCACGCTGGATGATGCGGAGCACGTCGACAAACCCGAGCAGGCGGGAGAAGCGGTCCTTGTTCAGGTGCAGCAGCAGCTGGATCAGTGAGGTCTCGGGGTCGAGGGCCCGCACCCGGCCCTCTCCGTTCGGGGCGGGCACCAGGACGGAGCGGTCCCACACCGTCTGGCGCTGCCGGGTGGTCACCTCCACCTTCATGATGTCGGTGTGGATGTCGACCCACACGCCCGGGTCGACGTGCAGATCGACCGACTGGATCCATTCCCGCTGCATCAGGCGGGCGTACAGGTCGGCCATCTCGTGGTCGGGGTCGAGCAGCCGGATGATCTCGGCCGACCTCGGTAGGTCTTTGGGGGCGAGCATGAAGTCGACATCGTCGGCAGGGCGTTCCCCCAGCCGGTCGTACCAGCGGGACTCCGCCACCACGCCCTTGGCGGCCACGGTTTCGACGCCGATTGCCTCCAGACGGCCCTGCACCTCCAGCAGCGTCTGCCATAGCTGCTTGTTCCAGGCCTCGGCCAGCAGCTCCCGCCGCGCCAGCTTCTGTGACAGACGGGGCGGCAGCTCCATGTCGCCCGCTTGGTGCCGGCTCCACAGCAGGCCGCGCATCCGGTGCTCCCCAGCGGACTGGAGCAGCGCGGCGTGATCTTCCACTGGGGGCAGGGGACGACCGGCCGCAAGTTCGATGAGGGCGGGATGCGGACGCGGCATCGTGCCGCTCAGGTTACCGCGCCGGCCTCCGCCGGTCGTTGAACAAGTTCAGAACGGGCCAGGGGGCCAGCTCTACTCGCCGGCCTCTTCGGCCAGCAGATTCTGTGCCGCCATGGCCTCGAGGAAGGCGGCGGCATCGGCTTCGGCACGATCCAACGGGATCTCGTAGGCATCGACCAGCGCCTTGGCGAGCTGGGCCTTGGTGACGCCCTTGCCCAGCTCCCGCCACAGCAGTGCACCGGATGGGTTGGTGGCCAGGTACTGGGATTGGGCGCCGTCGAGGGCGATTACCTCCTCGTCGGCCTCGAGCCAATCGAGGGCCTCGGCACGCAGCCGGTAGACCTGCTCGTCGTCTTGGCTGTCGCTGGAATCTGTCACGTCGGCGTCCCTTCTGGATGGTTCTTGGGACCGTCAGGTCATTTTAGGTGTACCAGAGCACATCGATACGGGAGGTCAATAGTTGGCCAGGGTGCCGGTGACACGTGCAGAGCGGATGGCCCGGCGCAGCGCGACCAGCGACAGGGGCAGGAACACGGCGGCAAAGGCGGCCAGCACCAGCATCTCGTCGATGATGGAGACGAAACCGGCCCCGCCGAGGAGCACGGAGCGCAGGCCGGTGAGCGAGTAGTAGGCGGGAACCATATGGGCGATGACCTGCAGGTAGCCGGGCAGCAGGGCCACCGGGAACATGGCTCCGGCCAGGAAGGTGGTTGCCTGCGAGGCGACCAGGGTGAAAGGCTCGCCTCGTTTGGTGAGCACGATGAACGCCGCAGAGAAGATCCCGATCGAACAGAACACCAGCAGGGTGAGGATCAGGAGGGGCAGGCCGATCAGCAATCCGGTGATGGGGAACCGAACGTCGAAAAAGATCGCGGCGATGGAGAACCACAGCGCCAGCTCAATTGCGGTGAAGGCGGCGGGGATCACAAAGGTGCCCGCCATCAGCGTGGGCAGGCGTGTCGGCGTCGAGAGCAGCACTTCGAGGGTCCCGGCGTCCTGCTCCCGGGTGACGGTCGCGCTGAAAGTGCGCAGGCCCAGATACGACGACTGAGTGACCAGAACTCCGACCAGGGCGAAGGTGAAGTAGCCGCCGCGATATTCCTGCAGATACTCCGAGCTGCCGACGAGTTTGGAGAGGAAGAAGAACGTCGCCACGGTGAAGATGGCGTTGAAGAACTGGAGGAAGAGACGGAAGTGGTAGGACTTCTCGATGGTCATGTCGCGCCGGGTGATGGCGCCGATACGTCCGAAGATCGAGGCGGTGGGGGGCGGCGTCGTCTGGGCGATCATGCGGTTTTGGGTTCCTGGGTCAGAAGCCGGACTAACGCCTCCGTCGGTCCCGCCTGATCGGCGGCCAGTTCGGCGGCGGTTCCCTCGAAGCGGACGGCGCCACCGACAAGAGCCACCACCTTGGTGCACACGTCGGCCACCTCGTCAAGCCGGTGGCTGGAGAGCAATACGGCGTGCCCTCTTGCCGCCAGCCCGCGCAGCATGTCGCCAACTTCGCGGGTAGCCACCGGGTCGAGGCTGCGGGTGGGCTCATCCAGCACCAGCAGGGGTGGATCGATCAGAAGGGCCCGCGCCAGGCTCAGGCGGGTGCGCATGCCGGCCGAATAGCCGAAAACCAGCTTGTCCCTGCCGGCCAGGCCGACCTCTTCCATCAGTTCGGTGGTGCGGCGTTTTGCGGCGGCCCGGCTCAGGCCGGCCATCACTCCAAAAAAGTCGAGGTTCTGGCGTCCGGTGAGGCGCCAGTAGAGGCCGCGGTCTTCGGAGAGCACTAGGCCGATGCGCCTGCGGAACTCGTACCCGTCCCGGTCGACGTGCAGATCGTCCAGCGTTACCGTGCCCGAGGTGGCCGTCAGCAGGGTGGTGATGACGCGGATGATCGTGGTCTTTCCGGCTCCATTGGGGCCGACCAGGCCGACGATGTTGCCTCGCTCGACCTGGAACGAGACGTCTTTGAGCGCAGGCACCGGCTCTTTGACGGCGGTGCGCACAAACGGCCGCAGCAGCGGCGGCGGCGGCTTGTACACCTTGGTGACGTGGTCGACGTGAAGCATCGTTTGGCTAGATACCCCTTCGGCACCCGCAGGCGCGTCTGAATCTTTTCCGGGAGCCTACCGGCCGCTCCGGCGAGTCATTCCCCTGCGGCGGGCACAAGAGGGCAGGACCGCCCCCTGCCGGCGGGGAGAACTGCCAGAATGCGACGACCCCGCGGCGTCGGCAGGCGAGGCCGGGGATCAACCGGACCGGCGGGCCGGCCGATAGCCGAACCACAGCGCACGGAACACAGGCAGTGATGCTTAAGGGATTTAAGAAATTCTTCGCGCTTTCGGGAAAGGAAAAACGGACGCTGCTGCGTGCGCTGGTGGCCATCCCGTTGGTGTCGGTGGGCTTGCGGGTGTGGGGCCTGGAACGGGTCGAGGGGTTCCTGGAGCGTCGGGTCCGGCGGGCGCGGAAACGGTTTGTCGAGAAACCCGCCGATGCGATCCGGGAGGCCCGCGCCGACGCCGGGTGGGTCAGGGCCGCCGGCAGGCGCGGTGTCTGGCGCCCGGACTGCTTGCAGAGGTCGGTGGTGCTGTCGTATTTGTTGCAGCGCAAGGGGATTGACACCGAAATGCGGTTTGGCTGCCGCAAGGAGGACGGTGTTCTGCGCTTCCACGCGTGGCTGGAGTACAAGGGCCAAGTGGTCAACGACAGTGGCGACGTTGGCGAGGTTTATCAGCCTTTCCCGAGGCCGATGCTCTCGCCGCGGTCCCATTTCGACTGACCTCTATGGCGATTGATGCAGCGACGGCGGCGCGGGGCCGTCCTCTGATTCGATTCTGATCGACTGGAGATGTGCCGGGAACGGCTTCCTGCCCGTCACCACTGCCCGTGGCCGCGCGGAGGGGCAGGGTCACTGTGACACGTTGGCGGGGAGGCGACTACACTCCGTGTCAGGAGCCGCCGGAGCACCATTG
Organism: uncultured Acidimicrobiia bacterium; assembly: GCA_964614095.1. Classification (GTDB taxonomy): domain Bacteria; phylum Actinomycetota; class Acidimicrobiia; order Spongiisociales; family UBA11373; genus CAZWKX01. Next base: position 181 of record CAZTJO010000041.1, on the reverse strand, counting down.
GTGGGCCGGCGGAGGAGGAACACAAGGAGGAGGGGCGTCAATGGCGTCCGCAATGTACGAAGCTCCGGCTTTGGTCGTCCTCGGCACGGTTCTCGAATTGACGGAAGGCAGTTGCGACACTGTCTTCACATCGGTTACCGGCCAGATCGACACATTCGGAGTAGCTGGCTGTAGCTAACCC
>CAZTJO010000040.1:6422-14487 GCA_964614095.1 uncultured Acidimicrobiia bacterium | reverse complement strand
CTGGAGATATTTTTCCTCAACAAATTCTTTTAAAGCCTTTTCAAAATTCTTTCTGCTAAATTTCAGAGAATTTTCCCTTATCTTATAACTGTCAAATTTAATACTGCCCGATTCAAAACTCTCCACAGCTTCAATCAAATCTTCTATATCCTGCCTATAGAAAAATAAACCGGTTTCTCTATCTATAACTGTTTCCAGTAAGCCGCCCTTGCCATAACCTATCACCGGAGTACCACTTGCCTGAGCTTCAACTGCAGTTATGCCAAAATCTTCCTCGCCAGGAAAAATAAAAGCTTTGGCATCAGCATAATATTCACTTAAGCTATTACCACTCTGCCAGCCTATAAATTTTATATTTGGACCGGCAATTTTCCTAAGTCTTTTAAATTCAGGGCCTTCTCCTATTATAATCAATTCTTTGCCAATTTTATTAAACGCCTTTATGGCCAAGTCTATCCTCTTATAAGATACAAGCTGGCTGACTATCAAATAATAATCTTGTTTTTTAGGATAAAATTTAAAATCATCAACATCTACCGGAGGGTATATGACTGTAGAGTCCCTTTTATAATACTTAAGTATTCTTTTCCTGACATTATGCGAATTACAGACAAAGTAGTCCACTCTGAAAGAACTGGTAACATCCCATAATCTTAAATAGTTAAAATACATCCTGATGAAATTTCTTTTAAATAAACCAAGCTTTTCATTTTCCAAATAATCAAAATACATATTCCATATATATCTCATAGGAGTATGGCAATAACATATATGGCAGGTTTCTGGTTTTGTCAAAACACCTTTAGCAATTCCGGACTCGCTGCTTATCACAATATCATATTCGGAAAGGTTGAACTGTTCAACAGCAATAGGCATAAAGGGCAGATAAAACTGGTATTTCTTCTTTGAAAAAGGCAGCTTTTGTATAAAAGAAGTATGTATTTTATGATTCTTTATGGAATCTATTATTTTCTTTTCATCATATACCAGAGTATAAATATCGATACTGGAATAAACATCGCAAATTGACTGAACAACCTTCTCTCCACCTCTCATTCCTGTCAGCCAGTAATGGACCAATGCAATTTTTCTGTCCATCGATTTCATATTTTTACCAGTAATCATTAATATAAATTATATTACTTCTCTATTACAGCCCAGATCTCTCCAAACCGGATAGAATAATTTTTAATTTTTAGTCCGGCTTTCTTCAGCTCTTCCGTAAAACTATCAATAGTATATTCTATATGATGGGTTTTATCTAATCTATATTCAATCCCCAGTTCCTTCTTATATAAAACCAGCCAGCTTCTGTCTATTACCGGTACCCTTATTAAAACCCTTCTGCCTATGCCTCTTATCTTTTTAAGTAACTTAATCCTATCTTTAATATGTTCCAGTAAATTTGACAGGACAATCACATCAAATTTTTGATCAAATTTATAATCCATTATATCTGCAGTAAGATAATCTATATTGTCTGATGAAAAACTTTTTTCTGCATAAGCTATATTTTTGCTATCTATATCTATACCCACTACTCTTTTGGCTTTCCCTGCAATATGGTAAGTATTAAATCCATTCCCACAGCCAACATCAAGAACAATATCGGTTGAATTTATATTATCTATAAAGAAATTGTGATATTTCATCAATCTGTGCTTCGGATGAATTCCATTATCCAGCTTCACTGCGAACCTGGATAAGACAGTATACAGACAATTATCTAAAAAGAGAAGCATTTTAATCATTCTTAATAAAATTTTCCTTTTAATCCTTTTTCCCTCCGATTCCAAATCTTTTATTACTTCTTATGAACCAGATAATTAAAATTAAAAAAGAGAAAAACTCAGCAAGTATCAAAGCAATTATTATTCCGTTAATTTTATAAAGTGGAATAAAAACAGCAAGTAAAGACAATTTTAAAATATCAGTAGTTGTATATAATTTTAACACACTGCTTCCGCTTCCCTGATAGCTGCACATATATTTAATGACCAGGTTAACAGGCATGAATACCAGAGGAATAAGTATCAGCCTTCCATACCTTATCATATCCACATCATCTACCTTAAAGAAAAATTTAAGTAAAAACGGAGTTATAAACCAAAAAATTGCAAAAATCATCACACCGCTAAAAAAGATAAGATACAGACCCTTTTTAATTATTAACCTGTTTTCTTTCTCAGGGCGTGCAGCCAGTTTAACAGTCGGGACATTGACCAGAGTCTTTAAACTATTTTTAATAAACGTCGGGAAAACACTTATGACACTATATATTCCCACCATTGTAGCATTGGAGACAACATCAAGAATTATCCTTTCAACGTTTTTTGCTATAACCGAAACTGCACTTGCCCCGGTAAGCCTGAAGCCGTGCTTAATAAGTTCCTTGTCCTTATCAGGCTCTACTTCCTCCTTTTTTACTCTCTTATAGATCCGGAAAGAGAAAATTAAATTATATAAGGACACAATAAACAAATAAACTAAAATAGTTATTAGATAATTCCGGTAAAAAAATAAAATAAGGCCGCATGCCGCAAATCTGGTAACCGCAATAGCTCCGTTCAGCAGGAAGACTTTCTTAAATTGCCTCTCGCCGTATAAAAAAGATTCCCATATATTAAAACCAAAGTAAATCGGTACTATAAAGCTTGATGCCAGCAAAGCATACTTTATATCAGTTCCTTTATAATAACTTACTGATAAAATTATTAGTGCCAGACTTGCAATTAATGAAAACAGACCGCTAAATTTAACAGCTTTGATAAAAAATCTCTTGTATTTTTTTGCCACAGATTTGGTAACAGAAGTGTTTAGGCCATTTATAGAAAAGATAATCAGTATATTAATAATGGAGAAAAACAGTTTATAATTTCCTAGATCCTCATAGCTTAAAAAACGGACAAGCAGTACGTTTAAAAAGAAACCATCCAGTGAAGCAATCAACAGATTTGACATGCCATATGCACTGTCGCTGAAATTTCTTTTAAAGTACCTGACAATCCGGTTATTTCTTATATACTCTTTAATTGACTTTAAATCCATAGCTTTAATATTTTTAAAACCGGAGCAATATCACCGGTTTTGAATGAAACTTAGCTACTTAACTGCAGTTATTCCAAAACCTGCCGTAATAATATCCGGTTTCAATTTTCTATCAGAACTTAATTTGTTTTCAAGCGTCAGTATATTTTTAAATCTCTTTTTTATAAACTTATTTTTTTTAACAGAAGCTGTTCCATCATCCATACCTTTTAGTTTCAGCACAAACTTTTTGTACTCCAGGTATAATGATATGCTGTGATATGAGCCTATTTCTTTTACTGATACTTCCCTGAATCCCATTTCCCATAATTTATCACTGATCCATTGGTAAGAATGCTCAACTTCTTTTAAGCACTCAATATCATCGCCTATTACAAATGGAATTGTTATCAATAAAATTCCACCTATATTCAGTAATCTGTAAAATTGTTCTAACAGATCCTCCGCTCCGCTTATGGTATCCGGTGCTTCAGAAAACATTATGCAGTCAAACGAATAATTGTTATAGGCTTCTCTCTCAGAATATTCCCCGCTGTTAAAATCATATTTGTCCAGTATTTTTTCCTTTTCTCCGAAATATAAAATTTTTGATTTATCCGGAAGCAGGTCCAAATTCTCTTCAAAAAAGCTTGAAGTATAAAATTCTATTATTGATGTTTTTGAAAAATCGACTGCTCTTAACTTCTCTTCTTTTATTCTCTGTAAAACCGGTTCGGAAAACAATTTGCCTCTTATATATTCCGACCACTCCTCCAGAGAGCATTTCTTCTGATTCCTGTATGTTTTTTCAGCTTTCGGAACTCCTCTTCCAAGATGCATATAAATAATCTCATTTTTATCATTAAATGACCTTGTGACATTTAAATTCCGGGCTGCAAGAGTCTCTGGTATCGATTCTACCAAACTGGCATCATCAAAAGTATTGGAGGTGCTGAATATCTTAAAGCCACTTTTTTTTATTTCACAGATTACTTTATCACCCACATCCAGCTGTGGAAGCTGAGGTAAGAAGCTCAGGTTATTTTTTTTAAAAAATTGGAAATCAACCATATAGCCGCAAACATGAAGAACTCCATCCAGTACCCTTGCCTTTGTTAACCTGAATCCTGCAGCTTTTGTTTTATGGTCAAATTTAGATAGCATATATTTTAACCACCCATATCTGCAAACAACGGTATCCTCATGAAGGCTCATAAAGTATTTAGTCCCGGGATCAATTAATTTTGTGGCAACTTCCAGGGCAATTGCATTTGCATATGACCCTCCGCCTTCCTTAGGATCAGTTCTAATATAAGCAATATTTATATCTTCGACCATATCCAGCCATTTGATATTCTTCTGAGGTGAGTTATTGTCAATGATCCACAATTCATAGTCAGTGTCAGTAAATTTCTTTATGCTTTTTATACACAGTTCCAGGAGTTTAGATGCGTTTTTATTAGGCTGATAGCTTACAATGACCAATCTGGGAAAACCTGCCGGAGCAGTAATTTTTTCCTTCAAATAAATTTCATAATTATAGCTATCTATGGATATTTCTTTTTTTAAATAATTATTTTTATTAAACCAGCCAGTCATTTTTTAAAAATCAAAATTTATTTTTTCTTCTTCGTATTATTGCCTCAATATCTCAAAAACTTTTAAATATTCCTCACATGCATCTTCAGAGTCATATAAACAGCTATGTTTTAAAAATTTCTCCCTGAATTTGCTATAATTTTCAATACAAAGCTCAATTTTTTCCCTTAACCTTTCATATTTAAAATCCCGGTATCTCTGAAAAGTATCAGCAGATACATAAGCTAACAGCCCCTGTGAGAAGAAAAGCACTTCTTTCATAGCTCCGCTGTCAAAACCAACAACAGGAACACCGCAGGAGATAGATTCAATTACTGAATTGGGACATGCCGGATTTAACTGGCAATGAATAAGAATATCAGTTTTTTGCAGCTCTTTTGCTATATCTTCTTTATCCATCACTCCCAGATAAGTAATATAATTCCTTTCTATCAATTCTTTGACCTCAGGGTCTGTAACCGGCCCGATTATTTTAAGTTCAAAATTATATTTATTTTTAATTGTATCCAATGCTAATACTACAGGTTCAATCATATCCTTGTTCCTATAAAAGCCGGTAGTGGTAAAAATTATCTTACCCTCATTAAATTCTTTATTATTGGGATAAAAAATGGATTTATCTGCACCATTACAGATAATTTTATATTTTTCCTCCTGGATCTCTCCGAGTATGGCAAAGCACTCTGTTTTGCTGTACTCGCTTTGGAAAATAACAAAATCCGAATATTTCAAATAATCCATCTTTATTTCCCTATTGAAATAAATATATTTTAAACCATGTTTTGAAGGATAATAAACTCCATCAAGCCTTTGTATTATAGGGAGATTATTTCTTTTAAAATATCTTAATATCTTCCTGTTAAAAGATATGGGGAAAAATATACTATCAGATTCTTTATAATTCTCCTGATTATCTATGAACTTATAGGATCTCTTTAAAAGACACTTCCGCAAATCCTTCATAAATGTCGCAGGTCCACCAATAAACTGTTCATATAGGTTAAAGGGAATATATATCATATTTTAAATCATAGATAACTAAAATAAATTTCCTTATAATATCTCTCTGCAATTAATTTCCAATCAAAATCCTTGACAGTTTCCAGGCCTTGCTTGATTATTTCTTCTCTAAGACTACTATCTTCTATGACTTTTTCGCAATTATAGACCAAATCCTCCAAATCGTCTATTTTACTTACTAAAGCATTATATCCGTGTACAGCTATATCATGAACCATACCCACATCGGTACTCACAACCGGAACACCTGAAGCAAATGATTCGATTAAAGATTTCGGTCCGCCTTCGGCTCTTGAAGTTATTATATAAAGGTCGATTGCCTTATAAAAATTTACGATATTCAGATAATTTTTAAAGTAAAAATGCCTGAAAGGAATATTTTCCGATGATAATCTCCTTTTTACATACCCTCTTGCAGGACCAGTCAGCAAAACAAAAATAGGATATTTTTCCTTTAGTTTTTTAACTACTTCACAAAAAACATCTGGACCTTTTACCAGCTTAGGAGTATTACCTTCACCCCAGCCATTTCCGTCTTTTTGAAATGAACCTATACAAATAGAATTATCAGGAATTTTCAATTTTTTTCTGATATGCTTTTTTTCTGAAATATTAGAGCTCTTAAATAAGTCCGTATCAACACCTATTGGTATCACTTTTATTTTCTTTTCCCCTACGCCCCATTCGGTCAACTTCTCCTTGGTAATTGAGCATGAAGTGTGGATAATATCCAAAATCTTTGAAACTTCGGGAATTAACCTGATATATTCCAGATCCTTATCGGTCCCATGATACCATGTTAGGATTATTACATTATCTTTATTAACATAAACATAGTTAAAAGGCAGATAAGTATTTCTTGAACCGAAGTGCAGAATCTGTTTCTTGAATCTCGATATTCTGCGCCTGGATGTTTTGATCAAAGCTGCAGGAATATTGTATAACTTTTTAATATTTTCAGTTATATATCTGCCTTCCCAGTTAGTTACCCAGATAATAGGCTCAACAATATAAAATATTTTTTTATTTGGAACCATTTAAAGTAATTTTCTTATTACATAAAACATAATAGAATTTAATTAAAATATACTGTATACTCAGTTACTAAAAATTTATATTTTTATAAAACCTATTAAAATAAAATTATATTATAAAATTGGTATTTTTATAATTAAATTATGGCCATCGAAGACCTTTATAACCAATTGGAAAATAAAAAAAAGAAAATCTGTATTGTCGGATTAGGTTATATAGGGCTGCCCTTACTGGTAGCATTAAGCAGACACTTTGATGTAATAGGTTTTGATATAAATGAAAAGAAGGTAAGGTCCTTAAAAAAAAATATAAATAATCATAGTGAAATTGCCGGATACAAACTATCAAATGCAAGTTACAAAATCACCAATGATATAAATACCCTAAAAGAGGCCAATTTTTTCATAATAGCAGTCCCCACTCCTGTAGATGTCTATAAAAATCCCGATTTAGTTTTTATAAAAGAATCAACAAGGTTGGTAGGCCAAAATATGTCACCGGATTCAATAATTGTCTATGAATCTACAGTATATCCGGGTGTTACCGAGGAAATCTGTATTCCGATTCTTGAGAAGGAGTCAAAACTAATCTGCAGGAAGGATTTTCATGTAGGTTACTCTCCCGAAAGAATAAATCCCGGCGATAGTGAGCATACTTTAGAAAATATAGTAAAGGTTGTCTCAGCCCAGGATAAAAACATTCTGGAAATAATAAGCAAAGTTTACGGTAAAATAATTAAAGCCGGAATTTTCAAAGCTAAAAGCATAAAAATAGCTGAAGCCGCTAAAGTAATAGAAAACACACAGCGGGATATTAATATAGCACTTATCAACGAACTTGCCATACTTTTTTTAAAATTAGGTTTAAATATTTCGGATATTCTTGAAACTGCAAAGACCAAGTGGAATTTTCTGGATTTTAAACCAGGTCTGGTTGGCGGTCATTGTATAGGAATTGACCCATATTATCTAACATATAAAGCAAAAGAAACAGGCTATCATCCTGAAGTTATTAATGCCGGAAGAAAAATAAATGACATGATGGGCAAATTCATAGGAGAACAGGTATTAAAAAATCTAACCGATAATAAAAGAGCCGGGAGCTTAAAAGTGGTATTATTTGGTTTATCTTTTAAAGAAAACGTCGCAGATTTTAGAAACACAAGAGTGATCGATATCTATAATTATCTCAAAGAAAATAACATTAGTGTCAGCATATATGACCCTTGGGTAGATAAGGAAGAAGTTGAACAAATTTATGGTGTTAAGCTTATAGAATTTAATGAAATTAATGATGCAGATGCATTCGTATTTTGCGTTGCGCATAATTGTTTTAAAGAAATAGATCTGGATGACTTAAAATCAAGAATGAAATCAAAAAATCC
>CAZTJO010000040.1:0-6322 GCA_964614095.1 uncultured Acidimicrobiia bacterium | reverse complement strand
GTTTTAAAGAAATAGATCTGGATGACTTAAAATCAAGAATGAAATCAAAAAATCCCATTCTTTTTGACATTAAATGGATTTTTAATAAAAAAACTGTTGAAAAAAAGGGATTTAAGTACTGGAGACTTTAATATTGGATTTAGATGGATTCAAAATAAATAAGGATATTAGGATACTGATTACCGGATGCGCAGGATTTATCGGATCTAATTTATTAGAGTTTTTTTTAAAAAAAGGTTTATATATCAGAGGTTTTGATAACCTGTCTACAGGTTCTAGGGAAAATATAGACGACGCCTTAAAGGAAGCATCCTCTGCTAATAAAAATATCAGCTTTGAGTTCATAGAAGACGACATAAGAAACTACAACAGCTGCATTAGATCTACAAAAAATATAGATATCGTCCTTCACCAGGCTGCTCTGGGTTCTGTCCAAAGATCAATTGAAAACCCCATAGACTCCAATTCAGTTAATATTGACGGTACTCTAAATTTATTAAAAGCATCACTTGAGAATAAGGTTAAAAGATTCATATATGCATCTTCATCTTCAATATACGGTGATTCAGAAATATTACCAAAAACTGAAGAAATGCCTCCAAATCCTAAATCTATTTATGCAGTTACCAAATTAACTGCTGAATATTATTGCAGGTTATTTTACAGCCTATATAAACTAAGAACTATTTCCTTTCGTTATTTTAATGTCTTTGGTAAAAGACAAAATCCAAATTCTATATATTCTGCTGTTATTCCCAGATTTATTTATAGCATTATCAAAGGTAAAAATCCGGTAATATATGGTGATGGCAATCAGAGCAGAGACTTCACCTACATAGATAATATAATATACGCCAATTCTCTAGCTGTTTTATCTGATAATAAAAATACATTCGGCAATTACTACAATGTTGCTTGTAATGATAATATAAATCTTAATGATTTCATTGTCTTACTGTCAAAATACTTTAGAAAAGATATAAAACCAGCCTATGATAAAATCAGAAAAGGTGACATCAGACACAGCCTGGCATCAATTGATAAGATTAAAGAAGATTTATTATATAAACCTGTTGTTAAATTCAGAGAAGGTCTTTCAGAATTAATAGATTGGTTCGTAATAACAAACAAATAACCGCCGTATTCAGTATAATCACTATTTCTTTTTAAAGCTTATATTCCTTACCAAATTTCTTTATGGTTTCTATAATATATTCAATATCGGATTCGCTTAAACTAGGGTGCAGCGGAATGTTTAAACCAACTTCATTTAATATTTCAGAATTTTCCAGTTTTAAATCCGTCGAATTATAAATTGGAATCATATGCAGAGGTTGATATCTCAAAGTAGTGTAAATTCCCTTATCATATAAATATTTTGCCAGTTCATCTCTTTTATCATTTTTCAACCTTATTAAATAGGTAAAATAAGAATGCTGCTCTTCTTTATCTGCATTTTCAGGTATATCAAGCCATGATAATCTTGAAAATTCTTTCTGGTATAGATCCCATATATACTTTCGGTATTTCTGATTTTTATCCAATTTTGCAAGCTGGGCCAGGCCTATTGATGCACTTATATCATCAGGGATCATCTTCATATAAAAATCTACCACATTATATTCCCACCATCTATTTTTTGTAGCAGAAGCTTCAAACCCAGATTTTTCTATACCGCAATACCTGAGCTTTCTGGCTTTCTCTATATACTCTTCATTGCCGGAAGTAATACCGCCTGCCTCACCAATTGCCAGATTCTTGACTCCGTCGAAACTATATATTCCAATATCTCCAATACTCCCGCAATACTTATTACCAATTTTTGAATCCACAGCATGGGCTGCATCTTCGATTATCGGGATGTTAAATGCCATTATTTCTTTCATCTTTACCGGTTTGCCGCCATAGTGAACTACCATTATTGCTTTTGTCTTTTTAGTTATTCTGGGTGCGATAGTCTGATGGGTCACATTCTGGGTGCCCAGATCAATATCACAAAATACAGGTTTGCAGCCGCTCTGGATTATAGCTGAAGCACATGATATCCATGTAAAAGAGGGTAATACTACCTCTGAGTTACTGGGAAGATCCAGCAGTTTCAATGCCAGATGTAAACTATTGGACCCGCTGTTTAACATTACAAAACTTTTAAGACCAAGCCTTTCGGCAAACCTGCTCTCAAAAAGCCTTGTTTTAGGACCCATACCGATCCACTGATTTTCAATACTTGTTCTAATCTCAGCAATTTCTTCTTCTCCAACCTTTGAACCAAAAACTGATATCATAATATTTCCTTCCCTTATCTAAAAACTAAAACTGTTACTTATTAACTTAGATTAATATTATCTATATTTTTAAAAAATACAATTATGATCTATTTTTAGTTTTCGTATGGAACATCTCTTCAGAATACTTCGAAATTTTCGCCAAACTTCACCTGCGGTAAGGAACCCGACTTCCTTTATAAAAATTACCAGAAATTTAAAGCGTCTCTTTGCCTGACTGAATATTTTCCTTTTTTGTAATAATCTTAAAAATATTTCCTCATACTTTTGACACATAAAATTAGAATCATAAGGGTATTTATTTAATCTATTATAAAAATATTCGTAATTTTCTATCAGTTCAATAAATTTTTCCTCAAAATCTTCCAATCCGTTAAAAATGACTCCAAAGTCCCTGCAATATTCCGGAAGTGCACCGCTATTTCTATATAACAGCGGCAGACCGCACATAGCTCCCTCGATATGATGCATTCCCGCTGGTTCATTAATCGATCCGGTAACATATAAATGATTTGACTTCAATTCTTCTGATAATTCATTTCCTCTTAAAGATGCTATTACCTTACAATTTTTAAATTTAAAATTTTCCGGAACTCTTCCAATATAACTAAACTCAATCTTCCTGCCGCCAATAGAGTCAATCAAGTCCAATTTCTTATAGATATCAAAGCCCTTGTTATAATTGGCCCCCCAGTGATGGGTAACAACTTTAACTGAAGATTTACCATCCCACTTTTTTTTCCCGTTTCTATTAAAAATACTCCTGTCTGCTCCATTTCTTATAACACCATGGTTTTTATTATTAAAAAATCCTTTGCCGGTAAAAAGATTTTCTAAAAAATTACTTATAAATATAGTATAATCCGCAACTTTATTTGCCCTGGCAAGATATTTATTCAAATATCTCGTATTTTTCCTTTCATCACATTCATTTATTCTATGAACCACTATTGTATCAGGTTTTTTTATCAAATATTTAGATATCTGAACTTGATTATATGCACTGGTTTGTGAGGTTCTTCTTGGTTCAGTCATTAATATAATATCAATATCTTTATCTTTTAGATCTGCAGTCACTTCCCAGTTCTTCTCTATCAGATAATTAAATAAGCTTACCGCAAACCGGTTGCCGCCGCCCCAAGAACCCTTTATTATATTCGAACCTATAGATAACTTCATAACAGTTTATTAATCCTTTTCTCTTCCCAATTTAGGCCTATAGCCAGTGAAGTAACTGTAGAAATACACATCATAACTCCGGGTGCAGACATATAGTTTTCAGTCAAGGATAAGATAAATAATGCTATAATACTACCTATTACAGATAAATATATTTTCTTTGAAAACACATCTTTTGTTGATCTGTAAGACTTAAAAATAATTATGAAGCAAAAAATCCAGAAAGATATTATAAGTATAAGCCCGATTACTCCTGTTTCAGCCATAAAATGAAGGTACGAGTTATGGGCATTAGAAGTATTGAACACAAAACCTGGTGTTTTATATAATGCAAATATTCTTGGATATCCTGATAAATCAATCATATCATAATTCTCCCAAACCATATCATTATATCTTCCAAAACCAACACCAATAATAGGGCTTTGTTTAAATAAATAAATAGCTTTATCCCACAGATCAAACCTGGTTAATATATTTTCATCATAGAAATTGATTATTTGTGCAATTCTCCTGTAAGCCCCTGTTACAAATATAAAAGGGGCTGATAATGCAATTAATATAAAAAAGTTACGAATAAATTTTATAAATGATCTGCTGTTTATCCAAATCATAAAAAATATAGCCACAACAAATGCGATCAAGCTTCCTCTACTTTTAGTTATCATAAGTGCAATAAGTAACAGGGTTAATATTCCTGCATAAGATATTTTTTCCTTTTTATTTGATTCTAAAAAAAACGCTAGTGAAAAAATACTGGCAATCGCAATTACCGAACCCGTGGCATTATGTGAACTATTTAATGCTACATACTCCAGGCCTACTTCTACTTTAGCTATTTTTACAGTTAGAAAATGGCTGTTGTTCGAATATTCAAAAAAACCTACAACTGAAAAAAATATAAATATAACAAACAAAAACCATAAATAAATGCTCAGGGTCTTTTTATAGCTCAAAAACGGAACAGCAAATATAAAAAAAGGCAGATAACAGAAGAAAAAGCTTCCATCAAATCGTAGAAAACCATATGAAAATAAATTTTCCAAAGTCTGGTCGGATAAAAAATAACTTAATATAAAATATAGGTAAATAATAAGCAGTAAAATATTTATCCTGTAATGGTACCCTGTGATGATTTTATCTTTTAAAAAGTAAATAATACTTGAAACAAGTAATAATAGAAAAGCTGCTATTGAAAGATATGGAAATTTATTCATTAATAGAAATAATGGCAGTAAGGCTATTAATACATAAATTACCTTTCCTGCACCCAGATTCATTATTTTACTTTTATTTAAAATAAAAGCTCTCATGCCTTATTATAACGTACAAATATAAATACAATCGATTTTAAAATTATTTACCCAGCACCAGACTATTAACTCTTTTTAGCAAATCTCAAAGCTGACATAAATTTAACTAATAGAAATTCTATATTCCTCTCTATTTTAAATATAAATAATAAAAATTTATTTATTTTAAGTATTTTTGTTAAAAAATAAAGCTCACTCTGGTAAACGGACCTTTTTTTCTTTATTACCCCTAAAATTTTTTTGACCGATCCCGAATGATCATGGAAAACTTTAATCTCAGGACAATAAAAAACATTGATCCCGCAGTCATTAACCTTCCTATAAATTAACTCCTCTGCATAATATATAAAAGCATGTATATCAAACATCCCTGCTTTGTTAAAATCACTTGCCCTGCAAAAAAAACAAGAACCATTTAAAAGAAATACCTTCTTAGGTTTTGCTATATTCTTCAAATTTTTATTAATAGCAAAAACCCTATCGACTCTTCCGTTATTTCCGATATGAAACATACATTCTAAAAAACTTGTATCTTTTAAATGCGGTAACATAAATGATCCGTCATTATTTATAATTTTAGGTCCCAAGAATCCACATTTCAGTTTTTTAAGTAGCTCCATAGATTTACCTAAAAAATCTTTATCTTTGATAACAATATCCTCATTACTAAAAAAGACTATATCGTTGCTGCTGATCTTATTTTGCTCAAGCAGGTAACAATACCCGGAATTATTGGCTTTTGAATACCCGACATTTTTATTTATATTCAACAGTAATATTTTCTCACTTCCAGAAGATTCAATTACTTTTTTAATAGAAGAATCATCTGGGCTGTTATTAACAATTACCAGAATCCAATTTTTATAAACTTGGTCCGATAGACCCTTGATAAATCTTGAAATTAAATCTTCAGAATAATAATTTATGACCACAATTCCAATTTTTTGCATAGGTATTCCTTATTTATATAATAATTCAAAAAATCTCTGCAAGTTAATAATTGATATTTAATAATTCTTTATATAATTTCTCTGTCTCCATTACCTGTTTTTTTAAACTGAAATCTTCTCTTACCGCTTTTACTGCATTTCTCCCAATAAAATCGAGTTTAGCTTTATTATTATATATATATAAAATTCTTCCGGCCAAGTCTTCTGCATTAATCTTACATAAAAACCCGTTGTAGTCATCTTCTATCATCTCCGGTATACCTCCAATCTCTGTTGCCAGGACAATTTTTCTAAAACAAAAAGCCTCGAGAATTACCCTGGGGAAAGCGTCTTCCTTTATGGGGCAGTGTACCAAAACATCTGCTCCATTTATTAAACTCTTAACATCCTCCTGGTATCCAAGCATAACAACCTTTTTACTCAGGTTATTGTAAGAAATATAATTTTTAAGCCTGTTCTTATAAGCTAATTCACTCCGGTGATAGATGTCACCAACTATAAAAACCTTAAACTCCATATTACTTAAATTTAATATATTAACAGCTTCCAGCAATAAAGACTGGCCCTTCAATTCAGTTAAATTCCCAATATTCAA
>CAZTJO010000039.1:0-14705 GCA_964614095.1 uncultured Acidimicrobiia bacterium | reverse complement strand
ACCCGGATCTGATCCATGGTGTCCCGTTCCCGGATCGTCACCGCCCGGTCCTCGAGAGTGTCGAAATCGACCGTCACCGCATAGGGTGTACCGATCTCGTCCTGGCGGCGATAGCGGCGCCCAATCGACTGGGTGACGTCGACCTCGATGGGCCACACCGGCCGCAGCAGGTCGGCCACCTCGTCGACCACACCCACCAGCTCGGGCTTCTTGGACAGCGGTAACACCGACACCTTCACCGGCGCCAATCTCGGATGCAGCTTCAGCACCACCCTGGTCTCCTCCCGCACCTCCTCCTCGTGATAGGCGTCGATGAGGAAAGCGAACGCCGAGCGAGTCACCCCGGCCGAAGGCTCGATGACATAGGGATAGAAGCGCTCGTCGCGCTCCTGGTCGTAGTAGCGCATGTCCTCGCCGCTGTGCTCCCCATGAGCCTTCAGATCGAAATCGGTACGGTTGGCAATGCCCTCCAGCTCGTCCCACCCCCAGGGGAAGCGGTACTCGACGTCGCTGGTGGCCGCGGCATAGTGCGACAGCTCGTCGGCCTCGTGAGCGCGCAGACGCAGGCTCGACTCACTCATGCCCAGGCCCTCGTACCAACTCATTCGCTCCTCAAGCCAGTACTCGTGCCACTTCTCGGCCTCATCCGGATGGCAGAAGAACTCCAGCTCGGCCTGCTCAAACTCTCGGGTGCGGAAGACAAACTGGCCCGGGGTGATCTCGTTGCGGAAGGCCTTGCCGATCTGGGCGATCCCAAACGGGAGCTTCATGCGGGCGGTCCGCACCACATTGTTGAAGTTGATGAAGATACCCTGCGCCGTCTCCGGCCGCAGGTAGGTGACACTGCCCTCGTCCTCCACCGGGCCCATGAACGTCTTGAACATCAGATTAAACTGCCGGGGCGCAGTGAATGGATCCTTTGCGGCGCAGTTGGGGCACACATCGGGGCTTTCTAGCTTGTCCTGGCGGAACCGGTTGTTGCAGCTCGTGCACTCAACCAGTGGATCGGTGAAAGATGAGACGTGTCCCGACGCCACCCACACCTGAGGAGCGAGAATCACCGACGAATCGAGCCCGACGATGTCGTCGCGCTCCCGCACCATCGCCTGCCACCAGGCCTCTCTCACATTGCGCAGCAGCTCGACGCCAAGCGGCCCGTAGTCCCATGCCGAGCGTAGGCCTCCGTAGATCTCGGAGGCCTGATACACAAAGCCGCGCTTCTGCGCCAGATGGGCAATGGTCTCCAGCGAAACGTTGGTCAAGGGGTCCTCTCCCGGCGGGCGCCGCATGATAGGCCGAGGACGGTCGGCCTCCCGTTCACCCCTCCTCGCCGCCGCCGAACCGGCGGCGGCGCCCCTGGTACACCTCAACACACTCGGCCAAATGCGAACGGCGGAAATCGGGCCAGTAGGTCTCGGGGAACACGAACTCGGAGTAGGCGGACTGCCAGAGCAGGAAATTGCTGATGCGCTGCTCGCCGCTGCTACGGATGACCAGATCGGGGTCGGGCATCTCCGGCAGATAGAGGTTTGTGGAGATGGTGCCGACATCGATCTCGGACGGGTTAAGCCCTCCGGTCACCACCTGCGCGGCGATGCGGCGCACCGCCTCGGTGATCTCCAGCCGTGATCCGTAGTTGAAGGCAAACACCAAATGGAGCACAACGTTGCCTGCGGTCAGTGCTTCCGTGTCGGCGATGTGACCTCGAAGCCGGTCGGTGACCCGCGGGTCGTCTCGGTCGCCGACAAAGATGACTCGCACCCCCATTTCGTTCAGCTCGTCACGGCGGCGCAGCAGCAGATCCTCATTGAATTGCATGAGGAACTCCACCTCATCACCGGACCGCGACCAGTTCTCCGTGGAGAAGGCATAGACGGTCAGCCATTCGATGCCCAACTCGATGGCGCCGTTGACCACGTCGAAAAGGGCTTCCTCGCCGGCGGCATGGCCCGCCGTGCGGGGAAGGCCGCGGGCTTCCGCCCAGCGGCCGTTGCCATCCATGATTATGGCGACGTGGCGGGGGACGTCCGATTGCTCAGCCATCGGCAGTTGCCAGGCTTTGCAGCCTGCGGTCGAGATGGTATTCGATAAAACGCCGGGTCACCCCCATCGCATCCTTGGACAGCGAAGGATTCGATGCGGGCAGCGCACTCAAGTCGGCACCGGCCAGCGCCGCCAGATAATCGGTGATCCCGGAGCGCAGCATCACCGCCCCCGGGGTACGGCAGCGTTCGCACAGCGCTCCCCCGGCGGCAAACGAGAACCGCTTCACTCCATCCCGGGCACCGCATCCGGCACAGTGATCGAGGGCGGGCGCCACGCCGACCACGTCGGCGACCTTGAGCAGGAAGGCGGCAACAAGAT
The DNA here is from genome assembly GCA_964614095.1 of uncultured Acidimicrobiia bacterium. Lineage (GTDB taxonomy): Bacteria > Actinomycetota > Acidimicrobiia > Spongiisociales > UBA11373 > CAZWKX01. Next base: position 12,341 of record CAZTJO010000039.1, on the reverse strand, counting down.
CCGGGTGCAGCGGGCCCGCCTCTAGCGCCTTGAGGCCCCGCTGCAGCAGAAGGAAGGCGCGGTGGGCACTCTCTCCCTCCTGCGAAACGGCATCGACCACCTCCACCATGGTGCCGGCAGCAAGCACTCGGTCGAGATCGGCACGCAGCGCCGGGAACGCCTCAATCACCGATGCCTGGGTGATCGTGTCGAGATTGCGTCCCTCGTACAGCACGAGGTCGACGTGGGTGAACGGCTCCAGACGGCCACCAAAACGACTCTTGGTCTTGCGCACCCCCTTGGCCACAGCGCGCACCTTTCCGTGATTCGGACTGAGCAGCACAACGATTCGGTCCGCCTCGCCCAGCGGAAACGAGCGGAGAACAATGCCTTGATCGTGGCGGAGACCCATGTGCCTTCCTGGTGAGTCTCTCAGGGTACAGGGAGAGCAAGAATTCAGAGTTCAGGGTTCAAATCGCGCGATGGTCACACTGGCGACTCTGAACTCTGCCACCACTAGCGTTGCCATCCTCACGAACGGAGACACCATGACCGAAAGAATCGGATATGTCGGCCTCGGCATCATGGGCGGTGGCATGGCCCGCAACCTGCTCGAAGCCGGCCACGAACTGATCGTGTGGAACCGCACCGCCGGACGCACGGCCCCCTTTGTCGACGCGGGAGCGGAGGCGGCCGCCAGTCCCGCCGACCTGGCCGGCCGCTGCGACATCGTCATGGTCTGCGTCTCCGACACCCCCGATGTCGAGCAGGTGACCCTCGGTGACGGAGGCATCCTAGAGGGCCTCGGCAAGGGCAGCCTCATCGTCGACCACTCCTCCATCAGCCCTCGCGCCACCGTCCGGCTGGCCGAAAAGGTGGCCAAGAGTGGCTGCCATTGGCTTGACGCCCCCGTCTCCGGCGGCAGTGAGGGCGCCGAGCGCGGCACCCTCAGCATCATGATTGGAGGCGATGCCGCCCAAGTGAAGCGAGCCCGTCCCTACCTGGAGGCCTACGGCTCCACCATCGTCCGGGTCGGGCCCAATGGCGCCGGCCAGACGGCGAAGCTGGCCAACCAGATTCTTGTGGTGCTCAACACTCTCGGCGTGAGCGAAGCGCTGCTGCTGGCCCAAGCCAACGGCCTCGAGCTAGCCAACACCATCGAAGCCGTCGCCGGCGGCGCCGCCGGATCGTGGATGCTGTCCAATCGGGGACCGCAGATGGTGCAACGCGACTGGCGCCCTGGGTTCACCATCGACCTGCAGCAGAAGGATCTACTCCTGGTGCTCGGCTTGGCAGAGGAGCTGGGAGTGCCGCTGCCGGGCACCAGCATGGTTTCCGAGATGTATGCAACTCTGCAGGAGCGAGGTTTGGGTGGTGAGGGCAACCATGCCCTGGTGAAGGCCCTCGAGGAAATGTCGGGTATCACCATCGGCGGCTAGAGGCGCCGACGGTGGGCTACAAGCCGAGGCGCTCGATGATGCCGGGCCGCTGCTGCCAGCCCTTCTCGACGCGGGCCCGCAAGTCGAGGAACACCTTGGTGCCGAGCAATGCCTCTATCTCACTGCGCGCTTCGGTGCCTGCCTCTTTGATCAGTGATCCCCCCTTGCCGATAACAATGCCCTTCTGTGAATCGCGCTCCACGATCAACCTGGCGGAAATGTGCAGCACCCCGTTCTCGAGCTCCTCGGTGTCCTCAATGACCACGGCAAGGGAATGGGGCAGCTCGTCGCGGAGCCGAGCCAGGAATTTCTCCCGGATCAGCTCGGAAATCAGGAACTGCTCGGGCTGGTCGGTGACCATTCCCTCGGGGAAATAGACCGGACCTTCGGGCATCAGGGCGATCAGCTCATCGACAAGCGGCGCCAGGTTCTCCCCCTCCAAAGCGCTCAGCGGCACATAGGCGGCGAAATCCCACTCCCCCGCCTCGGCCAGGGCATCGGTCACGTTGTCCGGCGCCGCGATATCGGTCTTGTTCACCACCACCACGATCCCGGAGCCGGCGGCGCCGAGACGCTCGGCGATGAGCCGGTCGCCGGGCCCGATCTTTTGGGTGGCGTCGAGCACAAAAACGACCGCATCCGCCTCGGCCAGCGTCCCCTCGACCAGCCGATTGAGGCGCTCTCCCAGGGCGGTCCGGGGCCGGTGCAGACCGGGAGTGTCCACAAACACGAGCTGCGCCTCGTCGCTGCTGAGCACACCACGAATGGTGTTGCGAGTGGTCTGCGGCCGAGGCGAAACAATGGCCACCTTGCTGCCGACCAGAGAGTTCACCAAGGTCGACTTTCCCACGTTGGGCCGTCCGACGACGGCGACAAAACCCGATTTCACTGTGAGACCACTCGCACCTGAGCGATCCGCCGTCCCTGCACCCGCTCGGCGGTGACCACCAGGCCCTCCACCTCAAAGGATTCCCCTTCGCGCGGGACTCGCCCGGCCAGGCCCAGAAGCAGCCCGCCCACGGTGTCCCAGCCCTCGTCGGGAAGATCGGCCTCCAGAAACTCGGCCAGGTCGTCCACCGAGAGCCGGGCATCGACCAGGTACTCACCGACGCCCAGAGATGTGATCATGGGCTCCTCCACGTCGTACTCGTCGACGATCTCGCCCACGATCTCCTCGATCAGATCCTCAATGGTGGCCAGGCCCGCGGTACCTCCAAACTCGTCGACGACGATCGCCAGGTGGACCTTGTCGGCCTGAAGCTCGCGCAGCAGCTCGGTCACCCTCTTGGTCTCGGGAACAAAGTGCGCCGGCCGCATGATGCTCGTGACCGGTGCTGGGCCGGAGCCGGCATCCATGAGACCGAGCAGGTCTTTGGCGTACAGCACGCCCACGATGTCGTCGAGCGATTCCCCGGTCACCGGAACCCTCGAGCGCCCCGCGGCGATGACAACGTCCAGAGCGTGATCGGTATCGTCGCCGGCGCTGACCGTCACCATGTCGGTGCGCGGCACCATCACTTCACGCACAACGGCGTCGGTGAAGTCAAGAACCGAGGAGATGAGCTGCAGCTCTTCGGCGTCTTGGGCATCGCCCTCCTCCTCCTCCTCCTCGTCCTCGTCGTCCTGAATCAGATCGCTGGCCCGTTCGCCAATCTTCACCGCTCCCTCGAGCAGCCACGAGAACAGGTAAGCCGGACGGCGCGGCCGGGCCCGGCCGAACGATCGGGGCAGCAGATCCCCCAAAAGCACCAGGATCAAGCCGAGCCCGAACAGGGCGCCCAACAGCAGCCACCCCGACAACAGCGCCGCCAAAGCCCAAGCGGCCGGGATGGCCGCGGCCACCAGCAAGGCGGCGTGCACCATGCCCAGAGAAGGCTGGATGATCGTGCGATCCTCGAGCAGCGCGGCGACGCGGGCAGCCCTGCGGTCACCCTCGGCGGAATCGTGGAGCGCCTCGGCACGAGGCGTGCGCACCAGGGAAGCGCCGCCGAGCCTGATGGCGGCGGCAACCAGCGTGAAGACCGCCGATAGGCCTAGGGCCAGACCGGTCACCATGGCTTCCGCCCCACCAAATCCAACAGCTCCTGCTCGCGGCGCTCCATGAGCCGGGCGTCGTCCTCGTCGTCGTGGTCGTAGCCCAGCAAGTGAAGGATGCCATGAGCGAGAAGCAAATGCAGGTAGTCGTCGAAATCGATGCGCTCCTCTTCGGCATGATGCTTGATCTCGGCGGGGCACAGGAACACGTCGCCCAGCGCCACCGGCGGCTCGTTGGCCACCGGAGCCGGCACCAGGCCGGGTGAAAGATCCTCGATCGGAAAAGCGAGCACATCGGTGGCCCCCGGGCGGTTCATGAAACGCCGGTTGTACTCGGCCATCTGCTCGGAGGTCACCAGCACCACCGCCATCTGCGTGTCCTGCCGGAAACCCTCGTCCTCGAGGATCATCTCGGCAAAGCGCAGCAGGCCGGGACCGTCAAGCGGCTCGTCCTGTTCATCTCCCAAAAAGACGTTCACGACAGCGCCGCACTCCTCACCCGGGGAACCCCGGATACGGTATACGAGCGTGGTAATGGCTGATAAGGCTATCGACGATGGCTTCTTTCATACGGGTTAGCTCGCCGAACGTGACCTCGGAATCCTCGAGCTGGCCGTCCTCCACCTTCTCGGCGATGACCCGCTCCACCAGGCCGCGGAGACTCTCTTCCGTCGGGTCCTCCTCCTGAACCATCGCCCGAGCCGCGGCCTCGCAGGCATCCGACATCATGACTATGACCGCTTCCTTCGACCGAGGCTTGCTGCCGCGATGGCGGTAATCGGAGGGATTGACGTTGTCCTCTCCGTACATCTCAACGGCCTTGTGATAGAAGTAGCGCATCAGGCTGGTCCCGTGGTGGCACAGAATGCCCTGGGAGACCGCGGGAGGAATGTGGTACTCCCGCGCCAAACGCAGGCCTTCGGCAACATGGCTGCGCACAATTGCCGCCGACTGTTCGGGAGGCAGCCGATCGTGAGGATTGGACACCCCGAACTGGTTCTCCACGTAGTACTGCGGGGAAACCGTCTTGCCGAGGTCGTGGTAGTAGGCCATCGCCTGTGCCAGCAGAGGGTTGCCACCAACGGCGCGAGCCGTCCTCCCCGCCAGATTGCCCACCATGATCGAGTGATTGAACGTGCCGGGGGCTTCCTCCTCGATAAGACGCAGCGCCGGGTGGTTGCGGTCGGTGAGATCGAGCAGCGTCTGTGTGGTGGTCACTCCGAAGACCGCAGCCAGCAGTGGCATCAGACCGAGCGCAACAAGACCAGATCCCACTCCCGCGCCCACGGCATAGGCCCCCGATTGCCACACCGAGGTGTCTGTGTAGAAGAACCAGCAAGACGCAGCCGCCAACGGAGCCAGAATGACGGCGCTCACGACTACGGCCAGGTTGAGCTGAGCGCGAGACGATGCCGCCGACACCAAAGGGATGGGCGCCACGGTGGCTCCGATGACAAAAACCACAAGACCCAGGTTCTCGGGGCCGCCGACCGCGGTGAATACCGCCATCGGGAGGACAACGGCAAGAGCGACGCGAGCCGAGAAGAGGCTGGCCGCCAGGTAGCCGATCAAAGCAGCCGGCACCAGGAACCCGAACGCAGGGCGATCCCCGTCGATCAGCGCCGGCACCAGGGCGACGCCGGCCGCAAACACAACAAGCAGGCCGAACAGCAGCATCATCTTCGGCTGCTCCCAGTAGGCCTTTCCGGTACGCCAGATGTAGAAGAAGGTGAGCGCGACAACAAGGCCTGCGACCATACCGAGAGCCCAGGATGATCCTTCGCTGGATTCCGGTGCCAGCAGTCCAAGCTCTTCAATAGCCGCCAGCTGCACCTCCGTGACCGGCACCGCCTCGCCAACGATGAGTGCCCCGCTGCCAAAAGAGACGGTGATGTCGTCGACGGCGGCGGCTGCGGCCTCCCGATTCAGCTCCGTGGCGGCCTCGTCCACGATCCGGTTCGCCTGCAACAAATCCGCCAGCAGGTCGGCAACGGCAGCCTCGGCGGCAATACGCTGCTCGTCGTCGAGATCACGGAGAAGGATCAGACTCGGGGGGTCGCCGAGAAGTTCCTCACGCACCCGTGTCAACTCGGAGGCCTGTATGCCCAATTCGAGGAGGCTCTCCGCCTCCTCCAGAGCTTCCTGCTCGACAAAATCGAACAGCGCCGGCTCACCGTTTTCGATGCGGTCGATGTCATCGTTGCGAATGTCGACCATGACCACGATCGTCTCGTTGTCCAGTGACGGATACTCATCGACGAGCACGGCGATCTGGACTTCGCGGGGAAGATAGGTCAAAGGAATGGTTGTTGTGGTCGATGAGGTGGTCGACTCGTCGGTGCCAACGCTCGTTGTGGAGGCCCCGTCCGTCGACGTGGTTCCTTCATCTTCGAGTGTGGTGGCGGTCACCGTCGAGGAGGTGGAAAGGTCCGGTGTCAGATCGTCGGGATTGTCACCCGTATCCTCGATCGGCTCGGCACTAGCGTTCACCGCGCTGAAGAAGATCTCGATGCCGGCGCGCACCTGCTCGTCGACTTCGGAAGCTCTCCCGATAACAGGTGCCACGTTGTCGTAGGCCTCCATACGTGCAGCCTGCGTGGCTTCCGCGTCGACAACCTCGACGTGCTCTGTGGCGATAAAGAGCTGCGGAGCCGGATCACCCACTTCCAGAACGATCGGCTCCTCGCCCTCGTTGTGGAAGGCCATGAGCAGGCCCGCGCTCAATGCCATGGTGAGGACGATCACCATCGACCGAAGGATCCCCGAGGCCCGGGGCCGGAAGCTCATTCGCCCTGCTTCTCCTCTTCGAAGAGCCGGTAGGCATCGATGATCGAGGCCACAATGCGGTGCCGCACCACATCTTCGGAAGTCAGCTCCACAAAGGCCACGCCGGGGATGTTGTGGAACACCTTGCGCACCTGGCGAAGGCCGGAGCCTTGGGCGGCGGGCAGGTCCACCTGGGTGACATCGCCGGTGACCACCATCTTCGTGTTGAACCCAAGCCGGGTGAGGAACATCTTCATCTGCTCCGGAGATGTGTTCTGGGCCTCGTCGAGGACCACAAAGGCATCGTTGAGGGTACGACCCCGCATATAGGCGAGCGGGGCAATCTCGATGGTGCCCCGTTCCAGAAGACGCCGCGTCTCGTCGGGCCCAAGCATGTCGTAGAGGGCGTCGTAGAGAGGCCTCAGGTAAGGATCGACCTTGGCCGCCAGATCGCCGGGCAGGAACCCGAGCCGCTCACCCGCCTCGACCGCAGGACGGGTCAGGATGATTCGGCTCACCGCGCCCGTGGTCAGCGCCTCCACGGCGAGAGCCATGGCCAGGTATGTCTTGCCCGTACCGGCCGGCCCGATGCCAAAGACCAAGGTGCCCTTGCGGATGGCGTCCAGGTAGCGCTTTTGGTTCAGGCTCTTGGCCCGGATGATCTTGCCCCGCCCCACCGGCACGCCCTCGGTGAAGATCCCCGAAGGCGCCGGGACATCGGAACGCACCATGTCGACCACCCGGCGCACCTGGTTCTCATCGAGCTGCTGGCCCTCTTGCACCAGCACGAGCAGCTCCTCGAAAGCCGTCCTCGCCTGCCGAGCGGTGTCGGGATCGCCGTTGATGGTCAACTCGTTGCCTCGCGCCACTATCTGCGTCGTAGGAAACGCCGTTTCGATAATCCGCAAGAACGTGTCGTGCTCGCCCAGCAGCGCCAGCATGTCGTACTCGCCGGGGACGCGGAGCTTGACCTCGTTCAAAGAAGCTTGGGTCACGGAACGCCTCACTCAGAGAGCAGGGGGGAATCGCAGTATACCCACGCAGACCCCCAAGCCCGTCACCTCAGCGCGGCGCCGGTCAGCCGGGCCCTTCGGTCAACCCCAATTCGGCAAGGCGTTCGCCGAACGCCTCTTCAGGCTGGTCGAGCAGCAAAGCAAGCAACCGCAGGTCGTCGTGGCGGATGGTGAGAACCTTGCCGTTGAAATCTTGCCGCATCACCTGGATCGATCGCAGGAATCGATCGAAGATATCAGCTTCCGAGCCCTCAAGCCGCTCAAGAGCTGTGAGATCTATGGTGACGCCGCCGCTCGGCAAGGGGAGGATGGAGCCTTCTGAGAGGTCTTCGTGCGGAATGAACTGGTTGATCGGAACCTGAAAGAAGGCAGCGAGGCGGTGCAGCCGCGGCATGGAGAGGCTTCGTTCACCGCGCTCGTAGGCGCCGACTACCGCAGCCTTGAACTCTCCACTCGACAGGCGCTGTACGTCCTGGAGCGAAAGGCCACGTTGCTTGCGAATCGACCGAAGTCGAGACCCCACCAGCTGGTTGTAGGACTCCGTCGCTTCCATGCTCTCCTCCGACTCCCCTAATACGCTGACACCACCGCGTGTTCGGCAGGACCGCTCTGGGTGACCATGTTAGCCAGAGCCGGAAGGCCTTGGCGACCATCAACGGCGGCACACCTGCGGCATCGGGGTCAGCGGGCCCGAGGGCGGCGGATCCTGCGCCCGTCCACGGGGTTTTCTCCCCGAAGAGCGGCGTAGTCTCGCAGCGTCTTCTCCTCCTCGGCGCTGAGTTTGGCCGGCACATCGAGGAGTATCTCCACCAGCAGGTCTCCCCTTCCCCGGCGCCGGAGACGGGGCATGCCGCGTCGCGACAGCCTGAAGACGGTGCCCGGCTGGGTTCCCGACGGCACGTCGATATCCAGCTCCTCACCATCGACGGTCGGCACGCTGACCGACGTTCCGAGTGCCGCTTCGGAGAAGCCCAAATGCACACGGTGAACAAGATCGCCGCCGTGACGCTCAAAACGCTCGTCCGGAAGCACTCGAACCTCAACAAACAGGTCGCCGGGCCGGCCCCCGGGCTCCCCGGCAGCTCCTTTGCCGGAAAGTCGAAGCCGAGCCCCATCGTCTATTCCCGGCGGCACGTCGACGGTCACGGAGCATTCGCCGATCGAAGAGCCGACACCTCCACAGTCGGCGCAGGGCTCGGCAACAACACGGCCCCGGCCCCGACATCTATCGCATGCCACGATTGACAGAGTCGTCCCCAGCAGGGTTTGGCGGCTCATGCGGAGCGACCCCCGGCCGCCACATCGGTCGCAGATCTCGAGATCGGCACCCGGAGCAGAACCGCTCCCGCGGCAAGTTGCACAGCGGGTCGCCGCTTGATACTCCACCTGCCGCTGCACTCCCTGTGCCGCCTCGGCCAGGCTGATCTCCATGCCCCGTGAGACATCGGCCCCCGTCACCGGACCTGAGGACGCCGCCCCAAACGGGAAACCGAAGCCGGCGGAGCCGAAAAATCGGTTGAGCAGATCGTCGATGCCGGCAAACGATGAGAACAGGTCACGCGTATCGAAACTCACACCACGGTCGTAGGCGGCCCGCCGCTGCGGATCGCCCAGCACCTCGTAGGCCTGGGCGATCTCACGGAATCGCCTTTCGGCCTGCGCGTCGTCCGGGTTGGCGTCGGGATGAGTCTCTCGCGCCAATCGCCTGAAGGCGCGTTTGATCTCATCCTGCTTGGCATCACGATCCACCCCGAGCACCTGGTAGTAGTCGACCGCCATCAATCGCCCAGACTGTCGCCGAGGGCGTCGCTCACCTCTTCGACGACCTTGATGGTGTGCTTGTAGTCCATGCGCATCGGCCCAAAGACACCCATACGGCCACCACTGCCGCTATCGCCGTAGGGTGCCGAGACGACGGCCAGATCATCCTCGCCAGCCTCGATCTCGGAGCCGAGTCGCACCAAGGTCTGTGCCGAGGAGCCACCGACAAGATCCAGCACCGACGCCTCCCTCTCCACCAACGCAAGGATGCGGTGGAGTTTGGCCAGGTCCTCCCACAGTGTTGCCATCAGGCTGGTCCCACCGAGGAAGACCTCACGGTCGCTGCGCGCCGCCTCCACCAAGGCATCGGTCGCCTGCTCGAGCACCGCGGCCGCAGACGCCGGCAGCTTGTACTCGCTGATGTCGAAGCTCTCGCCGAGGGTTTCAGCCACCTGGAGGCCGCCGATGATATCGCTGAGCACCTCTTCGGCGATCGAAACTTCGGCAGGGCTCACCGCCTCAGCGAACCGCAGCAGCGACTGGGTCACCCTTCCCCTGTCGGTGATGATCACCAACAGCACCGCATCCGGGCCCACCGGTAGCAAATGGGTGTCGCGAACGGTCTGGCCGCGTACGCCGGGCCCCACCACCACCGACGGGTAGTGCGTGATCTCGGAGAGCAGCGAGGAAGTCTGCTTGAGCATACGGTTCAGCTCTGCGTGCATCGAGGCGTAGAACTGCTCGATGCGGGTGTGTGTGGAGTGCTGCAGCGCACCGGGCGACATACTGTCGATGTAGTAGCGATAACCGCTGTCGGTGGGAATCCGGCCCGCCGAGGCGTGCGGCTTCATAATGAATCCCTCACGCTCCAAGACGGTGAGCTCGTTGCGGATCGTGGCACTCGAACAGGTGAGGTCGCTGTGATCGAGGATGGCGCGTGAGCTCACGGCTTCGCCGGTCCTGATGTACTCCTCGACCACTGCCCCAAGGATGCCCGCCTTGCGTTCGTCCAGCATGGAAGCGAGGTTAGCAGTCGCCCCGGACTGCTAGCAGTCTCGGGCAGCGAGTGCCAACACGGCCCCCCACCGCCTCCCGGGCCGAGAAGTGCATCAAGATGCCGGCCCCGCGTTGTGCGCGGACGCCCGCCTGCTAATCTCCAGCCATCCCCGAACCGAGAAGCCGGTTCCTCATGGCCAATAATGCATCGCAGATCAAACGGAATCGCCAGAACGAAAAAAGGCGGCTCCGCAACCAGTCGGTTCGCTCCGAGATGAGGACTCGGACCCGGACCACACTCGAAGCCGCCCGATCCGGCGATGCCGACGCAGCAAGGGAGTCGCTACGTCTGGCGCAGAAGCGCATCGACACCGCCGTAGCCAAGGGAGTGCTGCACAAGCGCACCGCGGCCCGCCGCAAGTCGCGCCTCGAACGCCAGGTGCAGGGTCTCCTCGGCTAGAACGCCAATCCACATGTCCGACGAAACAGCCGCCACCTGGCTCACCCCTGCCGCGTACCGCAGGCTCGAGCAAGAACTGGATCTCCTCACCACCGAAGGCCGGGCCAATCTCGAGGAGCGCCTCTCCGAAGCGCGCTCCCACGGCGACATCCGTGAGAACGCCGAGTACGACGCCGCCAAGGACGAGCAGGGGTTAATGGAGGCGCGGATCCGGACGATCCAGCATCTCCTGCGTACCGCCCAGGTCGGCCCGGCTCCCAGCACCGACACCGTCGAGATCGGATCGGTGGCCACGGTCCGCGCCGCCGATGGGACCGAAACTGAGTACTTCGTCGCCTCACAGGAGAACAAGGTACCGGGCATCACCCTGGCCAGTCCATCGAGCCCTCTGGGCGCAGCCCTCCTCGGCTCTCGGGTTGGTGAGACCGTGGACTATGAGGCTCCCGGCGGCGTGTTCTCGCTCAGCATCGTTGCCGTCCGCCCCTTCGACGGCTAGCCGGCGCGCCGGGCGCCTCCGTACCAGCGGCACAGGGCAACAGTCAAACGTTCCATGGTCAGCTGCTGAGTGCTCTCGGGCATCGTCTTCATCTGCATATCTGCACGGGTCAGCGCCTGAAGTGCACGATGGAGATCGGCCTCCGTCGTACGGGCGCGCCCCCGCCACGCCTTCTGCACCGGAAAGTGATTCGGCGAGGCCCCGGCCCACTCGGCAAAGGTCTCGATGTCTGGAGCTGCTGCGGCCAGTGCCCTGCGGCGGAGATCGTTTTCCAGGAAGGCGAGCAACTGGAGCGGGTGGCCGTGGGTCAGAAAATCGGTCAGACGGCGCAGAGCGTCCGTCGTGTGCCCCGCCGCCACCGCATCGGCGTAGTGCCACATGGGCTCATCCGGCCGATTGCGAAACCTCGAAGCTATCTCCTCCCCGCCGACCGGGCCCTCCACCGTGGCCAGCTGATCGAGGGCCTGCCCCAGAGCGGCGATATCGGACCCGAATCGCTGCACGAGGGCGGCAATGGCATCGGAGGCCAGCCGCACGCCCCGCTCGCGAGCGGCGTGCCCCAGCCAGTCCGCAGCATCACGCTCACGCAGTTTCTTCACCGCAACCGATTCGCCCATCTTCTTGACCACGGCGCCAAGTCCCGCGGGCAGCGCTCCATCGGCAACAAAACACACGATCGCGGTGCCGGCATCCAGTGAGCCGGCGAGCTCGGCCATCACCGCCGCCTCCGCCTTGAGAAAGCGGTGGGCATCGACAACGAGCACCCCGCGCAGGCCCCCAAACAGCGATCCACTTTGCAGAGCCGGCACCAGCGCCTCGATCTCAGGCCGCAGCGTCGCTTCGCCCTCCTCCCCTCGCTCATGCAGAGGAACATCAAAACGATCGATACCTTCGGCGCCGGCCTCTTCGAGCAAGGCCGTGGCCCGGCGCAACATCTCATCACGTTCGCCGGGGCCGCTGTCGCCGGGACCGATGACGGCCAGTACATGATTCACGACCCCGACGCTAGTGCCATCGGCGGTCTCAGTCTCCCCGGCGCCGTGGTCAGAGATCGTCGAGCCTGACCACGATGTCGCCGAGTTCGTCGGTGCGCCGGATCTCGGCTCCCTCTCCCCGGAGCAGCTCGATCACCGCAGGGTCAGGGTGGCCGTAGTTGTTGGGTCCGACGCTGAACACGGCGACATCTGGATCGATGGCCGCCAGCCAGCGCGGGTCGCTCGTCGCCGCGCCTTGATGCGGCACCTTGAGAACGTCGCACGGCACCGGCCCCAGCTCACCCTGAGCGATGGCCTCGATGTCGCCCGGCAGCAGCAGAGTACGTCCGGCCGACGACACGAGCAGCACGATCGAGTTGTCGTTGGCGGACATGTAGCGCCGCGCCGGTCCCAGCACCGTGA
>CAZTJO010000038.1:0-17379 GCA_964614095.1 uncultured Acidimicrobiia bacterium | reverse complement strand
TGCCCGGTGATGTCGATGGGAATCACCATCCCGCTGGTCAGCCACTGCCAGATCAGGTGAGCCTCCTCGGCGTCGGCCACCGAGGAGGGCACCTCGGACCGAGCCTGATTGCCGTTGGTGGTGTGGATGGGGTAAAGGGGTGGTGGAGCACCCGGTCTCCAGGCGCCGGTGAGCTGCGCGGACTCGATGACGGCGCCGCCGTCCGAGCCTTCGGCGCGAATGGTGCCGGCCTCGTTGAGGGCGCGCCAAATGCGGCGGCGCTCTATAGCGCGCCGCAGTGCCGCATGGCGATCACGTACCCAGGCTGCCTCCTCGAAGCGGCCGCTGCCGGCGAGCTGCTCGATCTTGGACACGAGGGGATCGAGGAGCAGCGAAGGGTCGTTCTCCACCCCGGCTATAAGCCGATTCACCACCTCCCGGTACCGGGGCTCGGGGAGGGAGCCGTCGCAGGGACACAGGGCCACACCGAGCTGGGCATAGGTGCATGGGGTATCACGAGTTCCCGGTCTTCCCGTGCAGCGGCGCACCGGCAACGCGTCCCAGATGGCCTCGACAACGAGCCGGGCACCGCTCCGGCCTCGAAACGGGCCGAGGTAGAGGATTCCTTCGGGCCTGGGTGAGCGTGCCAGCGCCAGCCGAGGGAAAAGCTCGTCGGTCAATCGGACCCAATGCGGCGCGCGGGACGGTTTGGAGCGCCTGTTGTGTCTGGGTCGATGGGCGCCAATCAGGCGAACCTCAGTGACGGCAGCCTCCAGCTCGGTCTCGCAAACACGGTGCTCGATGGTGGCGAGTTCGCGCAGCATCTGGGCTACGGAGCGGCGGGTGTCTCCGTAGAAGTAGGAGCGGACCCGGCTGCGGAGGTTCTTCGCCTTTCCCACATAGAAGACCGCGTTGTTGCGGTCACGGAAGAGGTACACGCCGGGACGGCGGGGGAGGGAGTCGGCCAGCCGGATCTTCCCGTACTGGGGGGTGCCCCGCGCCGTCGGGAGCTGGAGGAGGTCCTCCAGATGAGTCACGCCGAGGGTGCCGGCACGCTCCAGCAGGCCCCAGAGCACGTGGGCAGTGGCCTTGGCGTCCTCGAGAGCCCGATGGTTGGGCTGGACGGGCGAGCGGAAGTAGCCGGCCAGAGTGGACAGCTTCAAGTTCCGCACTTCGGAGCGCATCAGGCGGCGGGCGAGGGCCACCGTGTCGACTGATCGATTGGCCAGCCGGCCGTAGCCGAGCCGTTCGGCGGCGGCGTTGAGAAACGACAGATCGAACCGAACGTTGTGGCCGACTACTACGGCGTCGCCGATGAATTCGAGCAGAGAGGGAAACGCCTGCTCGATGGGGGGAGTCTCCACCACCATGGCATGGGTGATGCCGGTGAGAACGGTGATGAACGGGGGGATCTCACAACCGGGGTTCACCAAGGTGTGAAAGGCGGATTCGAGGATTCCTCCCCGGTAGCGCACGGCGCCGATCTCGGTGATCCTGCAATGGGCCGGAGATCCGCCGGTTGTCTCGATGTCGAGCACGCAGAAGGGCACCTCAACCAGCGGCGCTCCCATGTCTTCGAAGCTGCGCTGCATAGCCAGGGGCATAAGTGGACGCTAGACCGAACAGACGTTCGATGTCAACAAACGGCGGCCCCGCACCTGGGCGGGGTCCCACCTCGTGATGAGTGGTCTACTTGGTGTCGGAGACGCGGTCCAGGAACTCGTAGACCTCGGCTATGTCGACGCCGGGGAACGCCCCGGTGGGCATTGCCGCAGGCACATGGGCGTGAGCGCTGGATGAGGCCCAGACTTGGCCTTGCCAGCGGGCGCTGGATGCGGTCGAAGGCCGCTTGCAGCACAGGCCGTCGGGGCAGCGGGACACGGCATGCCGCGGGGTGTCGGAGCCGCGGAATGCTTCAGCTTGCTCGGCCCTGGTCCCAACGGTGATGGCGTGGTGATTCTCGCCGTCGGCCTCAACGTGTGTCGTGCACCAGAAGGTCCCGTTGGGGGTGTCGGTGTACTGGTTGTGTACGGCGTACTTGTCGGCGCTGTGGAACACCTGGCGTGTGCCCCACTGGCGGCACAGGCGCTCGCCTTCGATGCCCCCGTCGACGGCGGTAGGGAAGGGCACCCCGTCGTTCTCCATCGCTTTCCAGATGACGCCCTCGGCGTCGGAGCGCACAAAATGGGTGCGAATGCCGAGAAGGCGGGTGGCCAGGTTCACAAACCGCTGCGCCGCAGTCTCGTAGGTCACGTAGAAGAGCTCTTTCATGTCACCCACCGACAGGTCGCCCTCGGAGCGGGCGGTCTCGAGAAACGGCACGGCGGCGTCCTGGGGCACCAGCACGGCGGCGGCGAAATAGTTGCACTCGATCCGCTGCCGCAGGTGCTCGAAGAACGATGACGGCTCTGCATGATCGAGGGCAAAGTGGCCGAGGGTCTGCAGTATCACGGCGCGGGCGGCCCGAGTTCTCAATGCATCACGCTGGGGAATAAAGATGCTGCGGCGGCGCAGGTCGGTGACCGACCTCGTAGAGGCGGGTACTCCCCGCACTTGCTGAACGGTGAAGCCGAAGTGGGAGGTGAGATCGCTGAGCACTCGCTGGGGGAGGGCGCCGGTTCCGGAGTACCCCACTGCGGCCAGGGCCTCAGTGGCAATCTTCTCGATGGGCGCCAGGTGGAAGTCGTTTTCGCGCATCTCACGCCGAAGGGCGATGTTGGCGGCGCGTGCATCGGCCACCGCCGGTGTTGCCGGCATGTGGATGCGCTTCAGCTCCCCGTACAGCGTGAGCAGGTGGTCGAGGATCTCGTCGGGAACCGACGTTGCCGCTCTGATGTAGGGGAGACGACACTGGCGATAAAGGGGTTCGTGCTGGGCGCGTTCCAGGCCGACTTCGAGGTGTGATCTGCGATCGGGGAGTTCGGCGCGCAGCAGATCGGCGGTGCCGACATCGAGAGCCTGTGCCAGCATTTCGATCAGCTGGGGACGGGGTCGGCGCTTGCCGCTCTCGACCATGGAGAGGTAGGGCGCCTGCTTTCCGATTCTCGCTCCAAGCTGTTTGAGGGTGAGGCCCCGGGCCTTGCGGTAATGGCGCAGCCTGCGCCCGAACACCAGGGGATCAAGGGTTAGCAGTCCCATGGCCACCTCCTGCGATAAATCCGGCATCAATTCCGGAGCATTGGCTCATTTTTGAGTCTACGAGTGAATTCAGCCGCTTGTTGCGCAGGGACGGATTTTCTGCACCGGCCCAGCTGGCTCTTGACGGCACGTCAGCGGTGTGTGCCGGGTACTCCGCAAAGTGTCCCGTTGGGGGAGCCGGGCGAAGATGACCTCTAGCCCACTTGACGTTGCCGGGCCGCTTCGAAGAGCACGATGGCGGCGGCCATGGCGGCGTTGAGGCTGTCCACGGAGCCGGGCATGGGGATGAGCGCCTGGTAGTCGGCGGCCTCGAGCCAGGCCGCGGAGAGCCCGTACTGCTCGTTGCCGACAACGACGGCCACGGATCCGGTGAGATCGGTTTCCCAGTGGGGCCGCCTGGCGCCGGGGGTGGTGGCCACGGTGCGCACGCCGTGGCGGCGGAGCCAGGCGATGACATCGGAGGTGGAGGTGACGCCGAGGGGCAAACAAAAGAGGGTGCCCAGCGAAGCCCGCACCACATTGGGATTGAAGGGGTCGGTGGTGGGATCGCAGACGATCACGGCGGCGGCGCCGGCCGCCTCCGCGGCGCGGAGCATGGTTCCCAGATTGCCCGGCTTCTCGATCGATTCGGCGACGAGTAACAGAGGGTCGGTGCCGAGTTGAATACGGTCGAGGCCGGTGGGGAACTGCCGGGCCACGGCGATTAGCCCCTCAGGCCGGTCCCGGTACGAGGCCTTACGGAACGGCGTCTCAGCCACCTCGACGATGTCGGCGCCCTGGGTTGCCAGCCGATCGACAAGCGGTTGCTCGTTGTTGCCCAGGTACAGCTGCGAGCAGGTGAAGACTTCGAGGATCTCAACGCCGCCATCGGCGGCCCGGCTCAGTTCACGGTAGCCCTCGATCAGAAAGAGCCCGCTGCGGTCGCGGTGGCGGCGATTGCGGAGGCGTACGAGCTGTTTGATACGCGGGTTCGACGTGCTGGTGACCGGGTCGAGGCTCACCAGCCGCCGCCACTGCTCGAGCCGCCGCCAAAACCTCCTCCGCCCCCAAACCCGCCAAAGGAGGTGCTTCCGCCCGACGACCCCCACGAGCCGCCGCCCCAAGAGGATCCGCTGCTGCCGAATCCGCCGCCGCCGCCAAAACCTCCCCACCACGACTTGCCGTCACGGCTCCAAGACTTGTCCTTGTACACCGGTTCCCAGCCGTAGGAGCCTTTGGTCCCCTGGGTGACCGTCCAGTGGTAGTAGAAGAAGGTGAAGGGATCAAAGTCACCGTAGCCGGCGGGAATGGGCTCGCCGGTCCAGGAGTCGGTCTGGCGACTGGTGCCCTCGTGGGCCAGCTCGGGAGCAAAACGATCGGCATCGTCGATGTCGGAGCGGGCCAGCGCCTGGCGCTGGGCGGCGTAGGCGAGGGCAAAGGCGCGGGGGCCGCGCCTGTCCGAGGCGCCAAAGGCGGCGGCGATGTCGGCGTAGGCGCCCTGGAGCCCCAGCTGGGCCAGGGCGGAGCGGGCTTCGAGCCAGCGGCGCACCGCCTGGGCCGGCTCCAGGGAGACGGCGAGGATGCCGGCGACGGCGCGCCGGGTATCACGTTTGAGGCCATGCTCGGTGAGTTGACGTCGCAGCTCCTCGTAGACCTCGATGCCGTCGTCACGACGGCGGAGCAGTGCCGCGGTGATGGAGACGGGCAGATGCATGAGGCGCGAAGCCTCACGCACCCGTTCAATCTCGCCGGGGTCGCGCAGCCCGGCGAGGGCGTACTCGACCGCCTCGGCGGGGGAGCTGCCGGCCACCCGCCGCTCCGTGTAGGCGGCAACAAAATCGTCGACGTTGCCCTCGTCGTGGTTCATCAGCAGCAAAGCAGCGACGGCGGGAATCTGGAGCCCGTCGCTTTCCAGTGCGTCTCCTTGGTCCTCCAGCCGCCGGCGGACGTCTTCGTATGAAGCCAGGGCGGCGTCGGTGTCGTCGTTGAGGTCGGCGAGCGCGGCGGCCACCGCGGGACGGGTGGTCGACTCGGGGAGGCTCTCATAGAGCCGGCTCAGTCGTCCGGTCTTCTCCAGGGCGGTGGTGTACACCGCGTCAAGCTCGTTGAGCGACTGGGACAGTGGCGCCGAGCCGTCGAGGGCGGCGGCGGCACGATGCAGCCGCTCACCCAGGTCGGTGACGTAGGTGGGCCCGATCTCGGTGTCGGTGAGAGCGTCGGAGATGGCATCGGCGGTGCGTTGCCGGGCGGCGGCGACCCGGTGCGGGCGCAGGGCCTCGACGAGTTTCCGCAGCTCGGCCAGAGCAAGGTCAAACCGGTCCTCGTCGTGCCTGGAGATATTCAGAGCTTCCTTTGCCGCCGTCTGCACCGCGTCTTCCAGCATGCGCCGCTCGCCGGAGGTGCGCAGCTCGAGGGAGACCCGGGTATCGTCGATGAGGCGGTCCCGTTTGAGCACGGCCACGGCGCCGCCGTAGCAGAGGGCGCGCAGCGTCTTCTCGTCGCCGCCGGTATGACGCTCGATGAGGTTGTTGAGCAAGGCGATGGCGTCAACGGTGGGCAGATTGAGGCCGACCCGCTTGGCCCGAACCGAATACTCGTCGATGAGGGGAAGCTCTTGGCCGGTGGCCTCGAGAGCGGCCAGCTCGGCGTCGATGCGGAGAGAGCGTTGGTCCTTGACGCGTTGCCCCGCAGCTCTGCGGGAGGCGGCGACGGCCCCGACGCCGCCTGCGGCGACGAGGCCCCCAAACACGATGGCGACGATCAGACCGGCGTTGCTCCCGTCTCCGGAATCGGGTGCCAGCGACCCGCCGCCGAGGATGGAGTCGAGGCTGCCCAGAATGGCGACGGTGCCTCCGCCAAAGTCGCTGGCAGCGAAGAACGAATTGCCTGAGGAGCGGGCAGAATCGATGTCGCCTTGATCGAGGGTGAGCCCCGACCCGGTGATGATCCAGGTCTCGCGTTCATCGAGGGCGACGAGCACGACGATGCCGTCGTCGGCGGCGGCGCTGCCGACCCTCCAGGTGTTGCCCAGGCCTTCGGCAAACTGCAAGGGAGTGAGAGCACCGGAGCTGGAGATGATCACAACGGCGATCTCGTTGCCGTGGTTGGCGATGACTCTGCCGGCGACCTCCTCGAGGTAGGCGTCGTCTTTGATGACGCCGGCGGTGTCGGTGACCCAGCCGTCGCAGGTCACACCCTCGTATTCGGGGCAGTCGGCCGGCTCCTCTTGTCGGGCGAAAGCGGAAGCCGACAGAAGTAGGAAAGACAGACAGAGCAGCAGAGCGAGGCGTTTCACGGGGTGATCCTCTCAAGCCGGGTACGGGCCGTCATCAGCACGATGATGCCGTCCCGCGGCGCCGGTTCAAAACGTCTTGCCATAGTTGTCTACCTCGACGGTGAGTCCCTCTACGGCTTCGAGGTCGACGTCGATGCCGAGGCCGTCACGCGGCGGCATCTCCACAACACTTTTTCTGATCGACCATGGGGCGCGAAGCAGGTCGGTGGCCAGCAAACGCCGGGGCGGGGCCAGGTCGGCGGGTGCGGTGATTCCGGGCATTGTGGCCGCGGCCAACGCCGCGGCGCGTCCGATGCCGCTCTCCAGCATGCCCCCGACCCAGACTCCGGCGCCTGCTGCGGCGGCAACGTGCAACACCTCGCGGCTGGTCCCGAAGCCGCCCAGCCGGGCCGGCTTGACCACGATCATCGAACCGGCACCCGCTTCGAGCACCCGCCGTGCCACTCCCGCGCTGGTGATCGACTCGTCGAGGCAGATCGGCGTCTCGATGCGACCGGCCAGCTCTGCGCTGGTGCTGATGTCGTCGGGAGGGAATGGCTGCTCGACAAAACACAGGCCGAGATCGTCGATCTTCTCGAGAGAGCCGAGGTCGGCCCTGGAGAAGGCGCCGTTGGCGTCGACGGCAAGATCGGTGTTCTCCATACTGGCGGCAATGGCTTTGACCAGATCCAGGTCGGCGGGAGAGGTGACCTTGAGTTTGATCCGGCGATACCCGGCGGCGGCTGCAGCGGCGGCAGCGCCGGTGACGTCGGCGGCAGCGCCGGTGGGTATCACCACACCGACGGGGATTCTGGGCCTACGCCCGCCGAGTCGTTTCCACACCTGGAAGCCGGACACATGTCCGGCCAGGTCCAAAAGAGCACACTCCAAGGCAAAACGAGCCGACGGTGAGGCGACGGAATCCAGATCTGAGGCGAATTCGAGCCCATCGGGAACGGGCCGGCCGAGGATCCGGACCACCGCGGCTTTGAGGGAGCGGCGGGCGGCGGCAAACGTGTCGGCGCCGTAGCCGGGGATGGGCCCACATTCACCCCAGCCTTCGGCGCCGCCGGCGCCCAGCCGGATAAGGAAGAGGCGCCGTTCGGTGAGTTCTGCGCCGGCCGACCGAAAGGGGGCGTGGAAGGGCACCACCACCTCCCGGATCTCCACGGCGTCGACGAGCATCATGGCCCGATGGTACGCAACCCGTTCGGATGCTCCGGCCCAGATAGGTGGGCGGCCACATCGGCAGGCACGCCTCACCCTCGGGATCGGTGCTTAGGTGATGCGGCCGGTTCCATTCCCAAAACGACGAAAGGCGCCATTCTCAAGTGCCCGGCGCAGGGCGTCGAGAGCATCCCATGACTCCACAAAGGTGGTGTACAGAGGGGCCACCGCCATACGAATCGTGTCCGGGGGCCGGAAGTCGGTGACGACTCCACCCTCGGCCCGCAGCCAGCGGCTCAAAGAGAGCCCTTCGGGATGGGTGAATGAGAGGTGTGAGCCTCGGCGTTCCGGGCGGCGGGGTGTTCCCAGGCCCACCCCGAGTGGGGCGAGCCAGGCGTCGAAGAGGTCGAGCATCATCCCGGTGGCGGCGAGGCTCTTCTCTCTGATTCTCGCCATACCCGCCTCGGCCACCATGTCGATGCCGGGGGCGGCGACTGTGGCCGCCAGTATTGGCGGCGAGCCGACGAGGAAACGCTCGATGCCGGGAGAGGAGCGGTACCCGGGCTCAAAGGCGAACTGGTCGGCATGGCCGAACCAGCCCCAGATGGGCTGGCAAATCCTTTCCTGGAGATCCCGGCGCACGAACAGGAATGCCGGAGCCCCGGGGCCTCCGTTGAGGTACTTGTAGGTGCACCCAACGGCAAGATCGGAGCCGGCAGTTGCCAGATCGACGGGAACCGCGCCCGCCGAGTGGCTGAGATCCCACAGGGAGAGCGCTCCGACCCGTTGTGCTTCCTGATTGACGGCGGCCATGTCGGCCAGGGCCCCCGAGCGGAAGGCAACGTGCGAGAGGCTCACCAGGGCCACGTTCTTGTCGAGAGCCGGGGCCAGGTCCGAAACAGTGGGGCCGTTCACGGGGTCACAGTCGATGATTCTCAGCTCGAGGCCCCGTGCTGCGGCGATGCCCTCGAGCACGTAACGATCGGTGGGGAAGTTGCCGCCGTCGGTGACGACGGCGGATCTGGTGGGCTGGGAGTCGAGGGCGGCGACGGCCAGCTTGTAGAGGTTGACCGAGGTCGAGTCGGAGAGGGTGACCTCGGCCGGCTCGGCGCCGATCAGGCCGGCCAGCTTGGCGCCGACACGCTGGGGCAGATCGATCCAGTGTTCCCAGGATTCGACCAGGCCGTGGCCCCAATCACGGGCGACGACCTGGATCAGCGTGCCGATGGTTTGCCGGGGCAGGCGGCCCAACGAATTGCCGTCCATGTAGAGGGGGGCATCGTCGGCGAAGACGAATCGATCGCGGAAGGAGGCCAGGGGGTCGGTTCGATCGGCCGCGGCGGCATCGGCTCTGGAGGGGGCAGTCATGGGCGGCCGGGAAGAAGATGGGTGTCGGGGCGGTGGCGAGGCGGCGCCGTGTAGTCCACGTCAATCCGGGTTGAAAGCGCCGCCGGCGGCGGAGCGGAGCGCGTCGATTTGATCGGTTCGTTCCCAGGAGAAGGTGCCTTCGCCCGCCTCACCGGGAGTGCGGCCGAAATGACCGTGATACGAGGTCGGTTCGTATATCGGCCGCAGTAGTCTCAGATCGGCGATGATGCCGGACGGGGTGAGGGGGAAGACCTCCTTGACCACTCCCTCGATGATCGCCTCGTCGAGTTTCTGGGTGCCGTGGCAGTCGACGGTCACCGCGGTGGGTTCGGGCACGCCGATGGCATAGGAGAGGCGTACCTCACATTCGTCGGCGAACCCGGCGGCCACGACGTTCTTGGCGACGTAGCGCGCCATGTATGAGGCGGAACGGTCCACCTTGGAGGCATCCTTTCCCGAGAAGGAGCCGCCCCCGTGCCGGGCCCAGCCGCCGTAGGTGTCGACGATGATCTTGCGGCCGGTGAGTCCGGTATCGGCGCCGGGCCCGCCCGACTCAAAACGGCCGGTGGGATTGACCAGCACGGTGATGTCGTTGTTCCACCATTGGCCGAGGACCGGCTTGAGGATGTGTTCGATCACTTCGGCCTCGAGCTCGGCGGTGTGGTCGTTCCACGAGGGTCCGTGCTGGGTGGACAGCAGAACCGAATCGACTACCACCGGCCGCCGGTTTTCGCAGAGCACGGTGACCTGGGATTTGGCGTCGGGCCGAAGGTCCGGAATGAGGCCCTCGATGCGCACCAGGGCCTGGCGGGCGACCAGCCGGTGGGCGAGGAGGATGGGGAGCGGCATCAGCTCCGGGGTTTGATTGGTGGCGTGGCCGAACATGAGTCCCTGGTCGCCGGCGCCGAGCTGGCCGTCATCGCGGCCGTCGACGCCGAGGGCGATGTCGGCGGATTGGGGCTGGATCAGACTGGTGAATACGGCCTCTTTGGCATCAAAACCCTTTTCGGGCGAGTCGTAGCCGACCGCAGCCACCGTGGCGCGGGTCACTCGTTCCAGGGTGGACTCGTCGGGCATGGCCGATTGGGAGATCTCGCCGGCAACAATGATGTGGCCCCCGGTGACCAGGGTCTCACAGGCGACGCGGGCGTTGGCGTCGGCGGTGAGCACGGTGTCGAGCACGGCGTCGGAAACGCGATCGGCAACCTTGTCCGGGTGTCCCATGGCGACGGACTCGGATGTGAAGCTGCGGAGCCGCTTCTGCACCAGCTCGGCCTCCTTCTGTTCGGCAGGCGAGCATAGCCGTGGCACGGGGGATTCTGCCGTTCCGGCTACCGCCGGTCACACATCGATGTGCGGATTGCGGGAGAGGAGCCCGGGCAGCCGGCCGCCGGCGATGGCTGCGGCTTCGGTGACGATTCGCTGGATCACCTCGGCCACGCTGGGGATGTCGTGGATGAGGCCGGTCACCTGTCCTGCGGCAAAAAGCCCGGCGTGCACGTCGCCGCCTTCCAGACCGTGCTCCTTGGAACCGGCGCCGGAAACAAGAGGGGCGAGTTCGGCGATGGAGGCGCCCCCGGCTTCCATGTCGGACACCTTGGCGGCGGTGGCATTGTTGAGCACACGAAGCGTGTTGCGCAGAGAACGAAGCACCAGCCGGGTGTCGAGTTCGCTGGCGTCCACCAGGGCCTGCTTCACGTTGTCATGTACCGGTGCTTCCCTGGTGGCCACAAAACGGGTACCCATGTTGATGCCGTCGGCGCCCAGGGCGAGGGCGGCCCCCAGGCCCCTGCCGTCCCCAAAACCGCCGGAGGCGAGCACGGGTATGTCGACGGCGTCGGCGACCCGCGGCACCAGTATCAGGGAGGTGATGTCGTCCTCGCCGGGATGCCCGGCACACTCGAAGCCGTCGATGCTGACCACATCACAGCCGAGGCCCTCCGCCTTGAGAGCGTGGCGCACCGAGGTGCACTTGTGTATCACTTTGACACCGGCCTCCTGCAATGGGGGCAGCAGTGGTTCCGGGTTTTGCCCCGCCGTCTCGACAACGGGAATGCCCTCCTCGGTGCAGACGGCCAGATAGCCCGGGTAGTCGGGCTCACGAAGCGTCGGCAGGAGTGTGACGTTGACCCCGAAGGGCCGGTCGGTGAGTTGCCGGCATCTCCGGATCTCGCCGCGCAGGTCTTCGGGGGTGTCGTGCGATAGCGCGGCCAAAAAGCCGAGGGCTCCGGCATTGGCCACGGCCGCGGTCAGCTCGGCGGTGGCCACCCATTGCATGCCGCCCTGGACGATGGGGTGCTCGATGCCGAAGAGTTCGGTGATACGGGTGGTGAACATGTGACCGATGGTCGCCTCTGCGTGGATGCTACGCGGCCGATCCGGCGGCGACGATCGTCACCGGCTCCCGTGGCCGGGTGGCTGGTCTTCGCTCCGGCGGTCTTCCGTCGTTCTAGACGGAGGCGAGGGCGCCGTCCAGTTCCGTCAGCGCCTTCTTCGCATCGGCGAAAAGCATCAGGGTGCGGTCTTGGTAGAACAGCGGATTGTCGATGCCGGCGAATCCGGGGGAGAGGCTGCGCTTGATCACAACGACGGTGGTGGCGCGATCGACTTCGGCGATGGGCATGCCGTAGATGGGGCTGCCCGGATCATCGCGAGCCGACGGGTTGACCACATCGTTGGCACCGACGACCAGCACAACGTCGGTGCGGCGAAGCAGCGAGTTGGTGGCATCGAGGTCTAGAAGCTGTTCGTAGGGGACATCGGCTTCGGCGAGGAGAACATTCATGTGCCCGGGCATACGCCCCGCTACCGGATGGATGCCGTAGGCCACGTTCACTCCCCGCCGCTCCAGGCCGGACGCCAACTCGCGGAGGGCGTGTTGAGCCTGGGCCACGGCGAGGCCGTAGCCGGGAACAACAACCACCTGCGAGGCATAGGCGAGGGCGATGGCGACGTCGTCGGCGGTGGTGCGGCGCACCTCGCCGGTGGTGACCGGGGCGGAGGCGCCCTCGGTGCCGAAGGCGCCGAAGAGCACATTGGAGACGGGCCGGTTCATCGCATCACACATCAACTTGGTGAGGAAGATGCCCGAAGCTCCCACCAGGGCGCCCCCGATGATGAGGGCGGAGTTGTTGATCACAAACCCGGTCGAGGCGGCGGCCAGGCCGGAAAACGAGTTGAGCAGGGCGATGACCACTGGCATGTCGGCGCCGCCGATGGGGATCACAAGCGAAAGGCCGAGCAAGAGGGCAAGAGCGGCGCCGGTCCAGAAGGGGAGGGCGTCTTGGGTGGCCTGGGCCCAGATACCGATGCCTATGAGTCCGAAGGCGAGAACGAGGTTGGCCAGGCGCTGCCCCGGGAAGGTGATCGGAGCGCCGCGCAAGATGCCCTGAAGTTTGGCGTAGGCAATGAGGCTCCCGGTGAAGGTGACGGCGCCGATGACAACCGAGAGGATGATGGTGAGCATGGTCTCGGCCTTGGGGATCTGGCCGCCCGCTCGGATGAACTCGGCGCCGGCAACAAGTGCCGAGGCGATGCCCCCAAAGCCGTTGAAGATCGCCACCATCTGCGGCATCGCGGTCATCTTCACCCGGATGGCGGCCACGGCTCCGATGACGGTGCCGGTGGCGATGCCGGCGGCGATGATGCCCCAGGAGACGTCGGCATTGACCAGGGTGACCACAACGGCGAGCAACATGCCGACGGCGGCGATGGTGTTGCCGGAGCGGGCGGTGCGCGGCGACGAGAGCCGCTTCAGGCCGACGATGAAGGAGATTGCGGCAACCAGGTAGAGAAGGGCGCGGGTATTGGGGCTCATGGCCCTGGCTTCTCTTCGGTGCGCCGGGGCCGGCGGAACATGCCCAGCATGCGGTCGGTCACCAGAAAGCCACCCACCACGTTGATGGTGGCGGTGGCCACGGCGGCGAAGGCGAGCACCGTGGCCAGGGTGTCGGAGCCGCTGCCGGTGGCGATGAGCGCCCCGACGATGGTGATGCCCGAGATGGCGTTGGAGCCCGACATGAGCGGCGTGTGCAGGGTGGGCGGAACCTTGCTGATCACCTCAAAGCCGACAAAGGCGGCGAGCACAAAGGTGATGATCCCGATCACGACCGGATCGAGCATCAGGAGGCTTCCTCGAGGGCTCGGCGCACCTCGTCGAGGCGGATCTCGCCGGCAGTGGTGACACACACGGCGGCGCCGATCTCGTCGTCGGGATCGATTACCAGGTGACCCTCGGTGCTGAGGTGCCGGATCAATTCGGTGATGTTGCGGGAGTACATGTCGCTGGCGTCCCCGGCGGTGCGACCGGCCAGGTCGGTGGGGCCCAGCACGGTGACGCCGCCGACTGCGACCTCTTCTCCGGCGATGGTGGCCTCGCAGTTGCCCCCGCTGGATGCAGCCAGATCGACGACAACGCTGCCCGGCCGCATCGCCTCCACCATCTGGGTGGTGATGAGTCTGGGCGCGGCGCGGCCGGGGACCTGGGCGGAGGTGATGACGATGTCGGCGTTGGCCACGTGGGTGGCCAGTGCGGCCAGCTGGCTTTCCCGAGCCTGCTCGGTGACTTCTTCGGCGTAGCCGCCGGCGGTCTCGGCCTCATCGGACAATGGGCCGCCGACAAAGGTGGCGCCGAGGCTTCGGATCTGTTCTGCCGCCGCCGGCCGGATGTCGTAGCCGGCCACCACCGCCCCCAAGCGGCGGGCGGTGGCGATGGCCTGGAGGCCGGCCACGCCGGCGCCGATGACGAGCACCCGTGCCGGGGGGATGGTCCCGGCCGCGGTCATCAACATGGGCAGGAAACGGGGAAGGCGGCGGGCGGCAAGTAGCACCGCCTCATACCCGGCTGCGGTGGCCTGGCTGCTCAGCGCGTCCATGGACTGGGCCTGGGTGCTTCGGGGCACCAGCTCCATGGCCAGTGCGGTGACGCCGGATTCGGCAAAACGCCGCATCTCGGCGGGGCTGCCCAGGGGATCCAGGAAGGCGACTACGGCAGCGGCGGGGGAGATGTTGTCCAGAGTGACGGGTCCGACCGCGGCCACGAGATCGGTCTCGGCGGGTCGACTTTCGGTGAGCTCGGCACCGGCCTCGGCATAGGCCTCGTCGGGGTAGCCGGCGCCGGACCCGGCGCCGGGCGGCACGAGGACCCTGTGGCCGTCGTCGACGAGCGAGGAAATGCTGCGGGGCACAAGAGCAACACGCTGCTCGCCGGGGCGCGATTCGCGATGGACCCTGATGAGCATGTTCAGGGGCAATCTACTGCGGACGACGGCGGTAGGTGTCTTGGCCGCGGCCAAAGGGTCCGGGTCCCTGCCGGTGCGGCTCTAGGAGCCGGTGGCCCAGTTGGGAGCGTCGCCGAGCAGATCCCGTGCCGTGGTCGGGCCCCAGGAGCCGGCCGGATACTCGCTCACGGGCAGATCTGCCCGCAGGAGCGGCTCGAAGATGCGCCACGAGTCCTCAACCCAGTCGCTGCGGACAAAATGGGTCTGATCGCCTTCGATGACGTCGCGCAAAAGGGCCTCATAAGCCTCGGGCACTTCGCCAAACGCCTCGGCGTAGTCGAACCGCAGCGGGACGGTGCGCAGGCGCGGTGTCTCGCCGGGCTCCTTCACCTCTATCTCGAGCCGGAAACCCTCGTTCGGTTGGATGTTCAGATAGAGGACGTCCGAGTATTCGGGACACTCGTCGGCGACGCCGTGGAACAGGCACACCGGTGGCGGCCGGTAGGTGACGGCTATCTGAGTGGTGCGTTCTGCCATTGCCTTGCCGGTGCGCAGGTAGAACGGCACGCCCTGCCAGCGCCAGTTATCCACAAAGAGCTTCGCTGCGGCGTACGTCGGGGTTGTCGAATCGGTGGCGACACCGTCAATAGACCGATAGCCGGGGATGCCGGCTCCGGCGGTGTACTGGCCGAGCATGGCCTGCTCGGGGCGGACGGGGCGAATCGACCGCAGCACCTTGACCTTCTCGTCGCGAATGGCGGCGGCCTCCATCGAGATGGGCGGCTCCATGGCGACCAGGGTGAGCACCTGGGCCAGGTGGCTTTGAATCATGTCTCGCACCGCCCCGACTCCGTCGTAGTAGCCGCCGCGGCGACCCACGTCCAGGGCTTCGGCCACGGTGATCTCCACCCGGTCGATACGGTCGCGGTTCCAGGAAGCCTCAAAAAGAGGGTTGGCGAAGCGGAACACCAGCAGGTTCTGCACCGTCTCCTTCCCCAGGTAGTGATCGATGCGGTACACCTGGGACTCATCGAAGTGGCGATGCACCGCGGCGTTCAGCTCGCAGGCACTGGTCAGATCGTGCCCAAACGGCTTTTCCACCACCAGACGGTTCCAGCCGGTGCTGCGGTGGAGCCCGGCCCCTCCCAGGTTCTCTATGGCCCTAGTGAAGGTCGAAGGGGGAAGGGCCAGGTAGAGGACCCGATTCCCCGGCAGATCATGGCGCCGTTCCACCTCGGCGATATGTTTGGCCAGATCCTCGTAGCCGGAATCGCGGGGCTGACGCTGGAAGTGGACTCGCTCGTCGCACCAGGCGTCGGCGTTCCCAAAACCGGCAGCGGCGAGGGCCTTACGAGCAAACAGGCGGAAGCTGTTTTCGTCCAGGTCGGAGGAGCCGACGCCGAGCAGCACAGCCTTCGATTCGTGCACCAGGTGATACAGCGCCGGCAGCAGTTTGCGCGAGGTGAGGTCTCCGGTGGCCCCAAAGACCACAAACAGGTGTTCCTGCAGTGGCGACGTCTTCATTCAGATCCGTTCTTGCCGGTCCAGTCGGTGTGATGGAACTCGCCGCGGGGACGGTCGACCCGCTCGTAGGTGTGAGCCCCGAAGTAGTCGCGCTGTGCCTGAATGAGGTTGGCGGGTAGCCGTTCGCTGCGGTACCCGTCGTAGAAGGCCAAGGCGCTGGTGTAGGCGGGGATGGGCAAGCCCGCTTCGGCGGCACGAGCCACCGTTTTCCGCCATCCCGGCTGGGCCGCGCCGAGGGCCTCGGCGAAGAACGGGTCGAGTAGCAGATTGGGCAGGTCCTTCTCGCGCTGGAAGGCGTTCCTGATCTCGTCGAGGAAGACGGCGCGGATGATGCATCCTTCGCGCCAGAGCAGCGCGATGGACCCGGAATCGAGATCCCATTCGTGGGCGGTGGCGGCTTCTCTCAGGAGAGCAAAACCCTGGGCGTAGGAGACGATCTTGGATGCGTACAGAGCGTGTTCGAGATTATCGACCACCTCGTCCCTGTCACCGACGATTGATGGCTCCGGCCCGGCCAGCACGGCCGAGGCGCCGGTACGCTCCTCCTTGAGTGCCGAAAGAATCCTGGCGAAAACGGCCTCGGCGACGAGAGTGGCCGGGGTGCCCAGTTCCAGCGCCGCGGCTACGGTCCAGCGTCCGGTGCCTTTTTGACCGGCGGCGTCGAGGATCTGGTCGAGGAGCGGCTCGCCGTGGTCGCGTCGAGCCAGAATCTCTGCGGTGATCTCGACCAGGTAGGAGTTGAGTCGGCCCTGGTTCCAGGCGTTGAACACAGATGCCATCTCGTCGTGGCTCATGCCCAGGCCGGCGTGCATGAGCTGGTAGGCCTCGGCGATGAGCTGCATGTCGCCGTACTCGATGCCGTTGTGGACCATCTTGACGAAGTGGCCGGCGCCGTCGCCGCCCACCCAATCGCAGCACGGGGTGCCGTCGGAAACCCGGGCCGCCACCGCCTGCAGCATGTCCTTGACTAGGGGCCAGGCGCGCGCCGAACCCCCGGGCATAATCGAGGGGCCGTGGCGGGCTCCTTCCTCACCGCCGGAGATGCCGGCGCCCACGTAGAGGAGATCGTGGGCTTCGACGGCGTGGGTGCGGCGGATGGTGTCGAGGTAGTGAGAGTTGCCCCCGTCGATGATGACGTCACCCGGATCGAGCAGGGTGATGAGTTCGGTGACCACGGCGTTGACTGGGGCGCCGGCCTTGACCATCACGATGATGCGACGCGGCGGGGTGATCCACCCGACCAGCTCCTCCAGGCTGTAGGCGGCGACGATGTCGGCGTCGCCGGCCTTTGCGGAGATGAAATCCTCGGTCCTGGCCGCGGTCCGGTTGTAGACGACGACGGAATAGCCGTGGTCGCTCAGATTGAGGGCGAGGTTCTGCCCCATGACCCCCAGTCCGATGAGCCCGACATCGGCGTTTCCGGCCACCGATCCTCTTTCGTCGCCGTAGTCAGGCAGGGTAATGGCGCCAGGCAGGCATGGGGAGTGGAGAGCCACATTGCGGCTTCCCTGGGAGCGCTCCTTCCCCCTAGGGGAAGGAGGCACCTTCCGTAGGCCGGTGACGGAAGGGGTGCGTTTCCCAGCCTGGGACAAGCACCCCCCTCCCCTCAGCCCTGCGGGCTTCGGGACTCCCCCTGGAGGGGGGAGAGTGGGAGTGGTGACACTGGGTGACACTGGTTCAGGGGAGGGTGACCTCATTGGCTTTGAGGAACAACAGAACTGCTGGGTGGTT
>CAZTJO010000037.1:0-17627 GCA_964614095.1 uncultured Acidimicrobiia bacterium | reverse complement strand
GAATCGTGCGGCTTCACGGCGCGCCGGATCACTCTGCATCGCAGCCTGGGGTCGGGCCCGCCTCGCTCAGGAGGTGTCTTGTGACCATTCCCACTGAAGAGGTTGTTGAACTTCTCGTGGCGCTGATCCGCAACGAGTGTGTGAATGACGGGACACCGGACGGCGGACACGAGTTTCGTTCAGTGGCCACCCTTGCCGGCTACCTGGGAGTCGAGGGACGGGTTTTTGAGCCGCATCCGGGCCGCCAGAGCGTGCTGTACCGGGTTCCGGGCAGCTCGGCCGGGCCCCGGTTGATGCTTCTCGGGCATACCGACGTCGTCCCGGCCCGAGCCGACGGCTGGAGGCACGCCCCTTTCTCCGGTGAACGTTCCGACGGCTTCATATGGGGGCGAGGCACTGTGGACATGCTCAACCAGACCGCGGCGATGGCGGCCGTCTTCAAACGGTATCTCGACGGGAGCCTGCCCCCTCTGCCCGGGGACCTCTTGTTCCTCGGCGTGGCCGACGAGGAGGCGGCCGGCCGGCTGGGGAGCGGCTGGCTGGTGGAGAACCACTGGGAGGACGTGGCGTCCGAGTATCTCTTGACCGAAGTGGGCGCCCCCTTCCTCTCCGGGAGGCAGGGGCCGGGCCTGCCGGTGACGGTTGCGGAGAAGGGGCCGCAGTGGCGCCGTCTTGTCGCCGAGGGTATTCCCGGCCACGGGAGCCAGCCTTACGGGACACGCAGCGCACTGGCCCCGCTGGCCCGGGCGGCGGCGCGGCTGGTCGACAATCCGCCGCCGGCTCTCATCACCAGCGAGTGGGAGCGCCTGGTTCGTGACTGGGCACCTGAAGAGCCTCTGCAGACCCGGCTCCTCGATGCCGCGTCGATCGACGACGCCATCGACGACATTGCCCGCAGCGACGCGGGCTTGGCCCGATGGATTCACGCCTGCACCCATCTCACCGTGAGCGTCAACGTCATCGAAGGCGGGGTGCACACCAATGTGGTTCCCGATTTTGCGGAAGCCCGCATCGATGTGCGTGCCCTCCCCGGACAGGACGAGAACGACGTCGATGACCATCTGCGGCGTGTCATCGGTGGCGAAGACCTGCGCCTCGAACGTCTTGAGGTCACGTTGCCGAACGGTTCCCTGCCCGAAGGGCCGTTGTGGGAGGCCATCGCCGATGCCCTGGAGGGGGTGACCGGCCTGCGGCGCCTGATCCCGTCGCTGATCCCCGTTGCCACCGATGCCCGTTATTTCCGCAGGCGGGGGACGGTGGCGTACGGTGTCGCCGTCTTCGACGACCGGATCCCATTTGGGGAGTTCCACACCCTCTTTCACGGCAACGACGAAAGGGTCAGCGAGGAGTCGCTGCGCCTGACCGTCGCCCATCTTGCCGCCACCGTGGAACGTTTTGGAGTGCACACCGGGACCTGAGCGGGCGCGGACGCAAAACGGGCGTTGTGGGCGGAGAATCGCCGCCGGGTGGTAGCGTGCCCGGCCGCGCCGCCGGGGGGCCTCAGAGCCCGGTGAATCCGAGAAGGGAATGCCGATGGAGCGAGGAAACATCATCTTTGACCTGGATGGCGTGCTCTACCTGGCCGGGCGTCCCGTCGACGGGGCCGGGGCGGCCCTCGAACGGCTGAGCGGCGAGGGTTTCGGCATGCTCTTCGCCACCAACGCCGCCATGCGGGCGCCACCAGAGGTGGCGGAGCACATTGCCGCCTGCTGCGGGTATCCGGCGCGGGCCGACCAGGTGATCACCTCGGGCATGGCGGCGGCATCGATGCTGGGCGCGGATGACCGGCCGGTTTTTGTTGTGGGGGAGGCCGGGCTGGCCACGACCCTGGAGGGAATGGGCATTCCGGTGACCCGGGTCCCGGAGCAGGCGGGCTCCGTCGTGATCGGGCTCAGCTGGAGCTTCGACTACGAGATGGTTCGTTCGGCGATGCGGGCTCTGGAGCGGGGAGGCCGCCTCATCGCCACCAATTCCGATGCCACCTACCCGACGCCCGAGGGCGTCTGGCCCGGGGCGGGAGTAGTGGTAGCCGCGGTGGAGACGGCCACAGGCCGCCTGGCCGAGGTGGCAGGCAAACCACATGAGCCGATGCGCGCCGTCATCCGCCGTTGCCTCGGGCCTGGTCCCACCTGGGTGGTCGGCGATCGGCCGGAGACGGATCTGGCCATGGCGGCGCACGAGGGCTGGACCAGCGTGCTGGTTCTCACCGGGATCACCGCCGGCGCGGCAGAGGTGCCGCGGGAGTTGGCACCAGATCACGTGCTGGTCAGCGTCGCCGAGCTGCCCGATCTGCTGCTCTAGGCGGCGGCAGAGTATTTGGACTGGGGCGGATCGGGGTTGAGGGTGTTGGCCAGCAGCCTCTTGCGCAGGGGGGCGGCGATGGCCATGCCGGCGAGGAATCCGGCCACGTGAGCCTGCCAGGCGATGCCTTGGTTGCTTCCGACCATGGTGATCTGGCTGGCGAACCAGATGCCGAGGAATAGCGTGGCGCGAACGGCGACGATCCTGAAGAAGAACCACATCTTGATCAGGTGCCGGGGGAACAGCACGAGGTAGGCGCCCATGACCCCGGCTATGGCCCCGCTGGCCCCGATGAGGGGAACGGTGAGGTCTTGGTTGAAGAGCACAAACCCCGCCGTGGCAATGATTCCGGTGACCGCGTAGAGCGCCACATAGCCGGCGGTACCGAAGGCCTCCTCCACGTTGTCGCCGAAGATCCACAGACTCCACATATTGAAAAGGACGTGGGCTATGTCACCGTGCAGAAACATGGTGAAGATGGCGGCCAGCCAGATGTTCTTTTCGGGGAAATAGGGGGATTCCGCATCGGAATCCGAGCAACGCTCGTAGTTGATCTCATCGAGAGTGAGGGCCTGGCCCGTGGTCAGCTCGCAGGCGATGGCGGCGTTCTTGTAGAGGAACGTGTTGTAGTCAATCCAGGTTGAGGGACCATCCTCGGAGCCCGGCGACGGCTGCACCACGAAATACACGATCAGGCACACGGCGATGAGGGCCCAGGTCACATACGGGCGGTTTCGGGTGGGATTCACATCCCCTATCGGGATCAAAACCAGCTTCCTGTCGTCCCGCCGGGTGATAATGCACCCATGGATACTACGCGCATCGAGCACCTGCTCCTCGCCCTGGAGGAAGCCGACCCGGCCGACGCCCCGGATCTGGCCGACGCCGTCGCCTCTGCACTTGCCGAACGCCTCGAATCCGCCCCGCCCGGAGAGGCCACCCCCTGACTCGGCGCCGTCTGGACCGTGAGCTGGTTCGGCGCGGGCTGGTTCCCAGCCGGGCGGCGGCCCGGCGAGCCATCCAGGAGCACCGGGTACGTGTTGTCGGCATCCCGGTCCCGGGCCCGGGGACCCTGGTCGACGAAGCCACCGGTCTTTCGCTGATCGAAGTGTCCTCCGAATGGGCCAGCCGGGGCGGCGTCAAGCTGGCCGCGGCTCTCGACCGTTTCGGCATCAACCCCGAGGGTTGCCGCTGCCTCGACGTAGGCGCTTCCACCGGGGGCTTCACCGACGTGCTGCTGCGCCGGGGCGCCGCGGCCGTGGCCGCGGTCGATGTCGGCTACGGCCAGCTCGCCTGGCGTCTCCGCAACGAGAAGCGCGTTGTTGTCCATGACCGCACCAACTTCCGCCACGCCGACCCGAAGGCCCTGGGAGCCCCCTTTGATCTGGTTGTTGCCGATGTGTCTTTCATCTCGATCAGGGTGCTGGCGGAGAACCTCGCCGCCTGCGGCCGGGACGCCAGCGACTACGTTGTGCTCGTCAAACCACAATTCGAGGTAGGACGGGGAAACGTGGGCAAAGGCGGCATCGTCACCGATACGGCGCTGCACGGGCAGGCCGTGGCCGGCGTTGCCGAGGCGCTCGGCTCCGTCGGTATCGGCCCCTGGTCGGCGATGCGTTCTCCCATCACCGGGGTCAAAGGCAATGTCGAGTTTCTTGTTGCCGGACGGCTCGGCGAGACTCCGTCCCTGACGCCTGCTGCCATCGAGGAGGCTGTGGCATGAAGCTCGTTTTGGTGGTGCATCCCAGCCGCGATCGTGCCGTTGCCGTGGCCACGACGCTGGTGGCCGAGGCGGCCCGGCGCGGGATGACGGTGACCGCCACCGCCGCCGATGCCGAGCGTGTGCCCGGCACCAAAGCCAGGTCGCCCGCGGCGCCTCTCGACGGTGACCTCATCGTGGCCGTGGGAGGGGACGGGACCGTGTTGGAAGCGGTGCGGCTTGGCTTGGCCGCCGGCCTTCCGGTGCTGGGGGTCAACGCCGGACATGTCGGTTTCCTCACCGCGGTGGAGCCCGACGAGGTGAGCGCCGCTCTCGATGCGCTGGGCGCCGGCAATTGGGAGGAATCGCCTCGGATGACTCTGACCGCGCAAATGCCCGGTGCCGATCCGGTGGCGGGCATCAACGACGTGGTGGTGGAGAAGGTGGTCAGCCAGCATGTGGTCAAGATCGGGGTGTCGGTCGGCGACGAGCGCCTGGCTTGTTATCGAGCCGATGCCGTTGTTGTTGCCACGCCGACCGGCTCGACCGCCTATACCTTCTCGGCGGGCGGCCCCCTGGTGGATCCCGAGCTGGAGGCTCTGGTGGTGACTGCGGTGGCACCGCACAACCTGTTTGCCCGCCCCCTTGTGTTTGGGCCCAACGCTCGCCTCCGGCTCAGCGCCGAGGGTGATCGGTCCGCTCGTGTCAACCTTGACGGACGCGCCATCGGAGGCTTGGAGCCCGGGGAGTCGGTTGAGGTGGCATGCGGCCCGCAGCCGGCCCGCCTGGTTCTCTTGTCTCCGAGACACTTTGCCGCAGCCGTTCGCGAGAAATTCGGCCTTCACGATGCTTGATGAGCTGGTAGTAGAGAACCTCGGCATCATCTCTCGGGCCCACATCGAGCCGGGGCCGGGGCTGGTGGCGGTCACCGGTGAGACCGGCGCCGGCAAGACGCTGCTGCTGGGCGCGCTGCGGCTTCTACGCGGCGATGCGGCCCGGTCCGACCAGATTGGGCCCGACGGCCGGGAGGCACGTGTTGAGGGCCGTTTCTTGGTGGACGGTGACGAGATCGTGGCCGCCCGGAGGGTGGCCGCGGGCCGCTCCAAGGCGTATCTGGACGGCTCGATGGTAACCGTGGGCGCCCTCGGCGATCGGCTTGGCGGGATTGTGGAGATAGTGGCCCAGAACGAGCACGTATCGCTGGGACGTGAATCGGTGCTGCGGGGCATCATCGACGGCGGCCTCGATGCGGACGGCCGCGCCGCGCTCGACCTCTACGGCGAGTCTTGGGCCGTTCTCGAAGGGCTGCGGGCCGATACCGCCGCCATTGGCGGAGACCGCCGCCAGCTGGAAAGGGAGGCGGATCTGGCCCGTCATCAGGCTCGCGAGATAGAGGCCGCCGCCATCGATGCCGATGAGGACACCAAACTTGCCGTCACCCTCGAGCGCTTGCGGCATGCCGAGGAGATCGCCGCCGCCCTGGGTGAAGGCCATGAGATCCTCAGCGCCGAAGCAGGCATCGGCGACCGACTCGGCGACCTGATCGGCCTGCTGCGTAAGGTGGGCGCACTCGATTCGACGGTTGCGGCCTTGGCCGGGGACGCGGCCGCCTTGGCCGCACAGGCCGGTGATCTGGCCGCAGAGTTGCGCCGGCGTGGTGAATCGATGGAACACGACCCCGGGGCGCTCGAGCAGGCCGAGCAGCGCCTGGCCGCGCTCGGCGACCTGAAGCGCAAGTACGGGGACACGCTCGATGAGGTTCTGGAGTTTGGGGTTCGGGCCGGCGCTGAGGCCGAACGCGTCAAGGGGCTGCTCGACCGGGCCGAGCAGCTCAGCGCCGAGATCGAGACGGCCGAGGAGGTGGTCGCAGCCGCGGGCGAACACCTGGCCGAGGCGCGCCGGCGCTATGCCAAACACCTCGCCCAGGCCGCCGAGGCGCACCTGCGTGATCTGGGCTTTGGCCGCCCCGTAGTAGATCTGCGGGTGATCGACTCGGCGCCGCGGCGCCGCGGCGCCGATTCCGTCGATCTCCGCTTCTCCTCGGATGTGGATATCGAGGCGGGGCCGGTCAACCGCATCGCCAGCGGGGGAGAGCTGAGCCGGCTGGTGCTGGCGGTGCGCCTTGCCGGCGGGGTGGCGGAGACTCCGGTTGTGGCTTTCGACGAGATCGATGCCGGAATTGGGGGTAGCACCGCTCTGGCCATGGGGGAGAAGCTGGCCGCGCTCGCCTCCGATCGCCAGGTGCTTGTTGTCACCCATCTTCCCCAGGTGGCCGCATTCGCCCATACCCAGCTGTCTGTTGAGCGTTCGGGCACACAGGCATCGGTGCAGCGCGTCGAGGGCGAGGAGCGCGTTGCCGAGCTCACCCGTATGCTCGGCGGCCTGCCCGCCAGCGAACGAGGCCGTAGCCATGCTGTGGAGCTGCTGGAGTTGGCGCGCCGGCGCCGCGAGGAAGGCTGAATCCGGTACCGCGGCGGGCCGGTGCTACGATGCCGCGAGCCACCAGGGATTACACGGTTGTGACCAAGTACGTCTTTGTCACCGGCGGCGTGACATCGAGCCTGGGAAAGGGCATCACCGCAGCATCTCTGGGTCGGCTCCTGCGAGCCCGCGGTCTGCGGGTGGTGAATCAAAAACTCGACCCCTACATCAACGTCGATCCGGGCACCATGAACCCTTTCCAGCACGGCGAGGTGTTCGTGACCGACGATGGGGGCGAGACCGACCTCGACCTCGGCCACTACGAACGGTTTGTCGGCGAGAACCTGCATCGCGACTCCAACGTCACCACCGGCTCGGTCTACCTGGCCGTGATCCAGAAGGAGCGAAGAGGCGACTACCTAGGCGACACCGTCCAGGTGATCCCCCACATCACCAACGAGATTAAGAGCCGTATCCGTCGTCTTGGGGAGCGCACCGAGGCCGACATCGTCATCAGCGAAATAGGCGGCACGGTGGGTGACATCGAGATCCTTCCCTTCCTCGAAGCCATCCGGCAGCTGCGCAACGACCTCGGCCCCCACAACACCGTCTACATCCATCTCACGCTGATGCCCTTCATCGCCCCCAGTGAGGAGCTGAAGACAAAACCCACGCAGCACAGCGTCGCCGAGCTGCGCAGCCGCGGCATCCAGCCCGATTCCATCGTGGTTCGCTCCGACCGGCCGGTAGACGACAGCCCTCGCCGCAAGATCAGCCTCTTCTGCGACGTGCCTTTTTCGGCAGTCATCGTGGCCCCCGACGTGGATTGCACCTACCAGGTCCCGCTGGTGCTTCACGAGGGAGGGCTCGATCAGGTGGTTCTCGACAAGCTGGACATAAAGACCGCGCCGCCCGATCTCGACGGCTGGCGCAGGCTGGTCGAGCGTATGGCGAGCACGACGGAGCAGGTCACCGTCGGCCTCGTGGGCAAGTACGTCGATCTTCCCGACGCCTATCTCTCCGTGGTCGAGGCGCTGGGACACGGGGCGGTGGCGCACGATGTTTCCCTCGACCTGCGCTGGATACCCAGCGACGATGTCGACGGCCTGTTGGCTCCCTCGTACTTGCAGGGACTCGATGGCATCGTGGTGCCGGGCGGCTTCGGGGTGCGCGGCATCGAGGGCAAGATCCAGGCGGCTCGTTACGCCCGGGAGAACGGGGTCCCGTACCTGGGACTCTGCCTGGGGCTGCAGTGTGCCGTTATCGAGTTCGCCCGATCCCAGCTCGGCCTCAACGAGGCGAACAGCGCCGAGTTTGATCCCACGAGCCCTCACCCGGTCATCGATCTCATGGAGACGCAGCAGGATGTGGAGGAGAAGGGTGGCACGATGCGCCTGGGCCTCTATGCAGCCAAACTGGTCGAAGGTTCGCTGGCTCGGCGCCTTTACGGTGAAGAGCTCATCTACGAACGGCACCGCCACCGCTACGAGGTGAACAACCGGTACCGCACGGACCTCAGCGGGGCCGGCCTGCTGCTGTCGGGCCTGTCGCCCGACGATCAGCTGGTGGAGATCGTGGAGCTGCCCGGGCACCCCTTCTACATCGCCTCGCAGTTCCATCCCGAGTTCAAGTCACGGCCCGACAACGCGCATCCGCTCTTCTCTGGATTCATGGCCGCGGCCAAGGACCATCGCCGACGGGCCGATGTGCCGGCTGAGGAATGGACCAAGGAGCGGGCCGACGCTCCCTGAGGCGGTGGAGATGTTCCGACTGCTCGGCCGGCGCCGTCTGGCCCGCGGCCGCTTCCTGACCTTTGAGCGTTTGTACCATCTGGCCGCCGATGGGGCGTGGACCGCGCGCGATCTCGTGTCCCACCCGGGCTCTGCCGTGGTGGTCCCCTGGGACGGAGAGCGGGTGTTCTTCATCTCGCAATATCGTGCTGCCGCCGGCAAGGCCGTGCTGGAGCTGCCGGCAGGCAAGCTGGATGTGGCCGGCGAGCCACCCGCGATCACCGCGGCCCGGGAGTGTGCCGAGGAACTGGGGCTCAAACCCGGCAAAGTCACCTTGCTGCATCGCTGTTACACGTCCCCCGGCTTCACCGACGAGGTCTCGTGGATCTACCTCGCCGAGGATCTCGAGGTGGTTCCTGCCGAACCACAGGGCGTGGAGGAAATCGCGGCGACGAGGGTGAGCATGACCCTCGCCG
The DNA here is from genome assembly GCA_964614095.1 of uncultured Acidimicrobiia bacterium. Taxonomy (GTDB): domain Bacteria; phylum Actinomycetota; class Acidimicrobiia; order Spongiisociales; family UBA11373; genus CAZWKX01. The sequence continues at coordinate 9,000 of CAZTJO010000037.1, read as the reverse complement.
AGGCCGAACATGCGCTCGAGGCGGGAATCATCGAGGACGCCAAGACCATCCTCGGTGTCTACGCCTTGCGGAAGCGGCTGTGATCCAGGAGCAGATCGCCGAGTTCCTCTCTGCGCTGCGTCTGGAGCGCGGCCTTTCCGAGGCGACGGTCTCCGCCTATCGACGCGATCTGGGCCAATACGTTGCCCACCTGGAGGGCCGGGAGCCAAACGCGGAGGCGGTGTCCCTCTTCATTCGGTCACTCATCGAGCTGGCCCCGTCGACGGTGGCCCGAAAGTTGGCCGCGCTGCGCACCTTTCACCGGTTTCTGGTTGCGGAGGACCTCTCTTCCGAAGATCCGACGGCGCTGATCGAGACGCCGCGCCGGCCCCGCTCCCTCCCCAAGGCGCTGACCATCAGCGAGGTGGAACTGCTGCTGCAGGCCCCCGATGCCGGTTCGGCGCGAGGGCGCAGAGACCGGGCTCTCCTCGAGTTGATCTATGGCACCGGCGCCCGCGTATCCGAGGTGACCGCACTGGATCAGCTCGATCTGGACCTCGAGGGCGGAAGCGTGCTGCTCACCGGGAAGGGGGACAAGCAGCGGGTCGTCCCCTTCGGCCGCTACGCCCGCGCTGCCATCACGGCGTACTTGCCGGATCGATTGGCGCTGCGCCGGCCGGGGGGCGATTCGGGAGCGGTGTTCCTCAATCAGCGTGGCGGCCGTCTCACCCGTCAAGGCGTCTGGACCATCGTCCGTCGGCAGGCGCAGAGGGCCGGTCTTCCGGTCGATCGTGTTTCCCCACACGTGCTGCGGCACTCGGCGGCAACCCACATGGTGGAGGGCGGAGCCGATCTGAGATCCGTTCAAGAGATGCTCGGGCACGCTAGCATCAGCACGACACAGGTCTACACACGAGTGTCTCCAGGCCACCTCCTAGAGGTGTATGCCACCTGTCACCCACGCAGTTGAGTTTTCATGAGCACATACTCCACAAGTGAGGCCGAGGCCCGCCTGCGAGAAGAGCGGGGTCATCTGGTACACCAGCTTGCTGAGCTCGGCGCCAGTGAGAGCGGGGAGCTGCGCAGCGACTACGACTTCGGCGAGGGTTTTGCCGATGCCGCCGCGGCAACGGCGGAGCGCACCGAGGTGATCGGCCTGATCGATTCTCTCAAGGGCATGCTCGAGAACGTGGACACAGCCCTGGGCCGGATTGAAGACGGCACCTACGGAACCTGTGCCCAATGCGGCAAGGAGATCGGAGCTGGCCGGCTCGAGGTCCGGCCCGAGTCGACACTCTGTGTGGACTGCAAGAACAAGAACTCTTCCTGAGCCCGTGAGTGAGCTCATGCACCGCGCCTGATGGAGATCTCCGGCAATGTCTTCGCCGACCTTGTTATCTTCCTACTCATCTTGCTGCCCAGCGTCATTCTCCATGAGGTGGCTCACGGATGGGTGGCCGAGCGGTTTGGAGATCCGACCGCTCGTCGCGCCGGTCGCATCACCCTCGATCCCATCCCTCACCTGGATCCGGTGGGCTCCTTCCTGATGCCCGGTGTGCTGGCCCTTGCCGGCCAGCCCGTGTTCGGCTGGGCCAAACCGGTACCGGTGAACCCGTCGTACTTCCGTCGTCCTACTCAGATGATGGCCGTCGTCGCCCTGGCCGGGCCGGCCACAAACCTCCTGTTGGCCTTCATCACGGTGCAGCTGGGGCCCTTTGTCGATACCGGTCTCTGTCGCAGTTGGTCCTGCATTGAGGCGGCACATCCCAACATCGTCATCTGGTATGACCTCGGTATCGGTATCACCACGGAAGGGCTGTGGGCACAGGTCCTGCTCGGCTTTGCCTTCCTCAACATCGTCCTCGCCATCTTCAACATGCTGCCCATTCCGCCACTCGACGGCAGCAAGCTGCTCCCGCTGGTTCTGCCTGAGAAGGGCAAAAGAGTCTTCTACCAGGTCTCCCAGTACGGATTCCTCATCCTTTTTGCCCTGGTTTTTGTCGTGTTCCGGGGGAGGCTTGGCTTCTTGAGTGATGCGGTGGGCTGGCTGATGCGGGGCTTCGTCTGATGGCCCATTTCCGCCATCTCGTGCGGCGTTTTTTCCGGTCGCTGCGGCCCCGTCCGCTTTCGCCTTCGGAGCAGGCCGAAGTGGCGCCGCTGCTCCGAGAGACGGACGCGGATCTGTTCTGGCGCCAGGCTGTGGCCGATCAGCGGCACGCCCTCGACTGTGCACGTTTTGTGGCCGGGGAGGCGGCGGGACGCGCCGATTTGGCTCGGGCCGCCCTGTTCCACGACGTGGGGAAAAGCCGGACCAATCTGGGGGTGCTCGGCCGGTCGCTTGCGTCCGGTCTCCGGCTGCTGCGTCTCCCCTTGGGCGGGCGGCTGCGCACCTATCAGGATCACGGGCCCACCGGAGCCGATGAGCTGGAGGGCACGGGCGCCGAGCCGCTTGTCGTCGCCTTCGCCCGCCACCACCACGGCGACCGTCCCGCCGAAATCGATCCCACCGATTGGGAACTGCTCTGCCGGGCGGACAATCGATGAAAACGACGTTCTCCTCCAGCCACAGCAATACGATGGGCCGATGAGCTACGACGTCAGGACCCCCGTGTTTGAGGGGCCACTCGATCTGCTCCTGCGACTCATCACCGCGCGCCAGGTCGAGATCACCGAGCTCAGCCTCACCGACCTCGTTGGGGAATACCTGCGCCACCTCGACGCCATGCGCGAGTTCGACCTCGAAGTGACCAGCGAGTTCCTGCTCATCGCCGCCACCCTCATCCAGCTGAAGGCTCGCCGCCTTCTGCCCGAGGACGCCGAAATCGATCTGGACGAGGAGCTCGCCCTTGCTGAGGAGCGCGATCGTCTTCTCAGCCGCCTGCTTGCCTGCCTCACCTACAAGGACGTCGCTGCGGTTCTTTCCCACCGTATGGAGGCGACGGCGCGGTACGTGGGCCGATGCGCCGGGTTTGATCCCGGCGTCAACCCGCTTCCTCCGGAGGTGCGGCTCACCTTCGGAGTCGAGGAGCTGGCCGATGTGGCCCGGCGTCTCTTCGGCCGCCGCCGCGAGCCCGATCTCGATCACCTCGACCTCGACCTCCCTTCAGTCGGCGCTGCCATCGAGGACATCCGCTCTCGAGTGGCGGCGGAGCTCTCCACCGACTTCGATCGACTCACCAAACATTTGCACCGGCCCGTGGAGGTCGTCGCCTATTTCCTTGCCGTGCTGGAGCTGGCCCGCTGGGGCCTGCTGCGGGCCACGCAAGAGAGCCCGCAGACGGCAATCGTCATCGAGCACGTGAAGGATTCCGATGGACGGCTGGTGAGCGAATGGCAACGGTGAGCGATCTTCTGCCCGCCCTCGAGGCGGTGCTTTTTGTGGCCGAGGAGCCGGTCCCGGTGCTGGAGATTGCCGAGGTGCTGGAAGTGGCGGCGACGACCGTCGAAGAAGCGCTGGCGGCACTCGGCGAGCAACTGGAAGAGAGCGGCTCCGGGCTGGTGCTCAAGGAGATGGGAGCAGGATGGAGGCTGTACACCCGCCCCGACCTGCGCCCTTTCCTCGAGAGGTTTGCGACGACGACAACGGCAAGCCGTCTCTCCAAGGCGGCGCTGGAGACCTTGTCGGTGGTCGCCTATCGGCAGCCGGTGTCGCGAGCCCAGGTCTCCGAGATTCGGGGCGTCGACTCCGAGCATGCTCTAGGGACCCTGGAGCGGCGCGGCCTCATCGATATCACGGGACGGGCGCCGGGACCGGGGCAGGCGATCCTATACGGCACCACCACCTTGTTCCTCGAGAAGCTCGGTCTCACTTCGCTGGAGCAGCTGCCGCCGCTGGCCGATCACGTGCCGCCTGCCGATGTGGTGGACGTACTGGAGCAGCCTTTCCGTCCGGAGGAACCATCGAGCGACTCCAGAAGCTGATCGCGCACTCCGGCCTGTGCTCGAGACGCGCGGCCGAAGAGTTCATTCGTGCCCAGCGGGTCACGGTCGACGGCGCGGCGGCCCATCTGGGACAAAAGATCGACGTCGACACGGCTCACGTCGAAGTGGACGGTATCCCCCTTCCGGTGCGTCCTGATCTGGTGCATTACCTGCTCTTCAAACCGCCGGGAGTGGTGAGCACCGCCTCCGATCCGCAAGGCCGTCCCACGGTTGTCGATCTAGTTCCGGCCGAGACGCGGGTCTATCCGGTGGGGCGCCTCGATGCAGAGAGCGAGGGCCTTATCATCCTCACCAACGATGGAGAGCTTGCCGAGCAGGTCACCCATCCCCGCCACAGGGTGACCAAAACGTACGTGGCCCGGGTGACCGGCGTGCCTTCTGCGGCCGCGCTGCGCCGCCTTGTTGAAGGTGTCGAACTGGACGACGGCCCCGCCCGCGCCGCCGAGGCACGCCTGTTGGACAGCCTCAGCGCCGAGGCGCTGGTCGAGGTGGTGATGGGCGAGGGGCGCAAACGGCAGGTCCGGCGCATGTTCGACGCCTTGGGGCACCCGGTTCAGGCCCTGGTCCGAACGGCCATCGGACCGATACGCGACCAGTCGCTGCGTCCCGGCAAGTGGCGCCGGCTGTCGGTTGCCGAGGTCCGATCCCTCTACGTGCGATGATGTCGGGGTGAGAATCTTCCGCGCTCCCGAGGGGCCGTTTCGCGCCGTTCTCCGGGTACCGGGTGACAAGTCGTTGTCACATCGTGCCCTGATCTTCGCCGGGATGGCAGAGGGCCGGAGCCGAGTCATCGGGCTCGGCTCCGGGGACGATGTCGCCGCCACCCGCCGCTGTCTCGAGGCGCTGGGAGTCCGGTTCGAGGGCGATGCCGTCGACTCACCGGGGATCTCGGGATGGACGCCCACCGGAACGCCTTTGGAGGCCGCCAATTCGGGAACCACCATGCGCCTTTTGGCCGGCGCCCTCGCCGGACGGCCCTTCAGAAGCACCATTGTTGGCGACAAGTCGCTCACAGCCCGCCCCATGGAGCGAGTCGCTGAACCGCTGCGGGCTCTCGGCGGTCCGGTTGAGACCGGGCCTGCGGGACGGCCTCCGATAACGGTGGGCGGGCAGACGCTGCACGGCGCCGATCTATACGTTCCCATTCCGTCGGCGCAGGTACGCAGCGCCGCGGCTCTTGCCGCCATTCAGGCCGAGGGTCCCTCAACCATCGATTCACCGGCCGGCTTTCGCGATCACACCGAGCGCTGGTTGGTCGGCCTGGGCCGTGCCGGCTACCGCTCTGCCACCTCGGTCAGCATCGATCCTGGGCCCCTGCCCGCCGCCGACTACCCGATCCCGGGCGACCTCTCCTCGGCGGCCTTCCTGCTGGCCGCGGCGGCGCTCCGCCCCGGCGCCGAGGTGGTGGTCCGGGCGGTGACACTCAATCCGGGCCGCACCGGCTTCCTGGAAATCCTCGAGGAGATGGGCGCCCGGGTGCAGCGCCGATTCATCGGCGAGGTCCACGGCGATCCGGTTGGCGATGTCAGCGTGACCGGCGCCGGCCTGCGCGGCATCGAGGTCCACGGCGAGCTTGCGGTGCGTGCCCTCGACGAGCTTCCTCTCGTGGCCGTTCTGGGCGCCGTCGCCCAAGGCCAAACCACGGTGCGCGAGGCAGAGGAGCTTCGAGTGAAGGAGAGCGATCGGGTTGCCACCTCGGTTGCCCTTATCCGTGGGCTGGGCGGCGATGCAGCCGAGCAGCTGGGCGGGTTTGTAGTCAGCGGGAAACGGAGCCTGGCCGGGGGAGAGGTCTACGCCTCGGGCGATCACCGCATCGCCATGGCTGGTGCCGTCGCCGCCCTGGTGTGCGAGGGTGAGGTGGCTATCCGCGGTTTTGCGGCCAGTTCGGTGTCGTGGCCCGATTTCGCCACCATCCTGGAGGCAATGTGGTCATCGCGGTAGACGGCCCCGGAGGGGTGGGAAAAAGCACCGTGGCCCGAGGCGTCGCCGCTGCGCTCGGCGCGGCATACATTGACACCGGAGCCCTGTATCGGGCCGTGACGCTTGGGGTCCTACGCAGCGGCTGCGATGCGCAGGACGCCGCAGCGGTCGTTCACCTGGCCGAAACGTCCCGCTTCGAGTATGCCGACGAAATCACCTTTCTGGACGGCGAGGATGTATCGGCGGCTATTCGCACCCCGGAGGTCAACGCACTGGTGAGCCCCATCTCCGCCATGGTGGAGGTCCGCCGCTGGGCCGTCGGCTGGCAAAGGGCCTGGGTGGAGCGGCATCAAGGCCATGCTGTGGTGGTGGGCCGCGACATCGGCACGGTGGTCTTTCCCGACGCTCCGGTGAAGGTCTATCTGACCGCCGACGCCGCCACCAGGGCGCAGCGCCGTGCTCAGGATCCTGAGGCCGCCGGCCAGGATCTGGATGCGGTGGCCAGCCAGCTTCAGCTTCGCGACCGGATCGACTCCACGCGCGCCAGCTCACCCCTCAAGCCCGCTGAGGACGCCGTTGTCATCGACACCTCTGCTCTGGGCATCGATGAGGTGATCGCTCTTGTGCTGGCGCTTGCCGCCGGCACCTAGCCCAGCACCTCAAGAGCCCGCGTGGCGTCCCAGGCGCGATCGTCGTTCAGCGGGCCCGGCTTCCCGGGGCTTCTCGCCGAGTATCCTGCCTCCACCACGGCCTGCAGGGCGCTGAGGAAGTGCCGCAGCCGGGGCGGGGGAGGGAAATACTCGGCCTCCGCGGTCACGCGGACGGTCTCGACCCCGAGGCGGGGATGCAGCGCCTCTATGAGTTTCTGCACCGACCGATCGGGTGCTGAAGCACCGGCGGTCACCCCGACGATCGAGACGCCGTGGAGCCATTCGGGCTGCAGCGCGGCGGGGCCGTCGACCCGGTGCACCTTCGCTCCCGCGGCCTGTGCTACCCGGACCAAAGCGGCCGTGTTCGACGATGTCGAGCTGCCGACCACCAGGACTAGGTCGGATCGTGCGGCCAGGACCTCAACGGCGGCCTGGCGGTTTGTGGTGGCGTAGCAGAGGTCACTCTTGCGGGCGGTCCAGAGATTGGGAAAACGCCGGGAGGCAGCATCGAGCACCGTTCGCCACTCGTTCATGCCGAGCGTGGTCTGGGCGACAAGAGCCACCCGCTCCGGGTCGGCCGGCTCAAACGCGCCGATTCCCCGCTCGGGCTCGACCAGCGTTACTGCATCCGGGGCCTCGGCCACAGTGCCCGCGGCTTCGTCGTGGCCGTTGTGTCCGACATAGAGGATCTTGTAGCCGTCGCGCGCCTTTCGCTCCACTTCGTGGTGCACCTTGGTGACGAGGGGACATACCGCATCGATCATCACCGCGCCGCGTGCCGCGGCCATCTGCACGACTTCCGGCGACGATCCGTGGGCGGACAGCATGATGGCGGAACCGGGCGGGACTTTGTGGATGTCGTCGACAAACACCACGCCGGCCTGCTCGAACATGGAGACGACCGCAGTGCTGTGAACGATCTCGTGGTAACAGTAGACCGGCGGCTCGAAGACACGGACCATCCAGGTCAGCGCCTTGATGGCCATCTCCACGCCGGCACAGAACCCGCGTGGTTCGGCGAGGAGCACCTTGTCGACCACCGCGGCAATGCTAGGGAACGACCGGCAGCAATCCGCGCCGGGCATAATCGATGCTCATGAGCCGCTTTCCCGTGGTCGCCGTTGTCGGTCGCCCCAACGTTGGTAAGTCCACGTTGGTCAATCGGTTCCTGCGCCGGCAGGCCGCCGTCGTCGAAGAAAAGCCCGGGGTCACCCGCGACCGCAAGGAGTTCCCGGCCGAATGGGCCGGGCGGCGTTTTGTCGTGGTGGACACCGGGGGGTGGGCGGTCAGCGGCGATGAGCTCATTGGCGGGATCCGCCAGCAGGCGGAGGCTGCGGTGTCGGGGGCCGATGCCGTTGTTTTTGTCGCTGATGCCACCACTGCGCTCACCGACGACGATGTGGCGGTTGCCCGGCTGGTGCAGCGTTCCGGGGTGCCGGTTCTGCTGGCCGCCAACAAGGCCGACAGCCCAAAGGTGGACCCGGAACTCGGTCCGCTGTGGTCTCTGGGCCTGGGCGAGCCGCGGCCCGTCAGTGCACTTCATGGTCGCGGGACGGGAGACCTGCTCGACGATCTTGTCGCCTTGTTGCCCTGGGTTGAAGGCGGTGAGCCCGACGAAGACCACGTGGCCACGCTGGCCATCCTGGGGCGGCCAAACGTGGGGAAGTCGACTCTGCTCAATCGGCTGCTTGGCGAGGAGCGGGTTCTAGTCTCAGCCGAGCCGGGCACCACTCGTGACGCCATCGACGCCGTGGTCGAGCTGGACGGGGAGCCGTTCCGGGTCTACGACACTGCAGGCATGCGGCGTCCGGCACGGGTCGACGAGGCAACCGAGCGTTACTCGGTGGTGCGGGCCCGACAGGCCCTGGCCGTCTCTGACGTCGCACTTCTGATGGTGGATGCGGTGGCCGGGGTCACGCATCAGGAGCAGCGTCTTGCCGAGGAGATCGTTGACTCCGGCACCGGCCTGATAGTCCTGCTCAATAAGTGGGATGCCGCTGGTCCCGAGGAGAAGGCCGCTACGGAGGACGGCGTCGGCGACCGGCTTGCCTTTGTGGGCTGGGCGCCCGTGCTGCGGCTCTCCGCCCTGACCGGCGCTCGCCTGAAGCGTGTGCCGGGGGCGATACGGGCCGTGCTCGAGGCGCGCCGGGCCCGTATCGCCACCCCCGAGCTGAACCGGCAGATTCGCGCCTGGCAGGAGGCACACCCGGCGCCGACACGCAAGGGAAGACGGGCTCGGGTGCTCTACGCGGTGCAGGCCGGTACCGGGCCGCCGGCCATCGTGCTGTTTGTGCGCGGCGGCGAGTTGGGGCCCGATTACCTGCGCTTTCTGGAGAATCGGCTTCGCTCTACCTACGACTTCATCGGCTCGCCGATTCGCCTGGTGACACGCTCACGCAAGCCGGGTCGGGGCTCGCCGGAGGAGATGGACGACCAGCGATAGAATGGCGGCTCCGGGCTGTGGCGCAGCTTGGTTAGCGCGCTTGACTGGGGGTCAAGAGGTCGCCGG
>CAZTJO010000036.1:0-17877 GCA_964614095.1 uncultured Acidimicrobiia bacterium | reverse complement strand
CCCCACATTCACATGAGGCTTCGTCCGCTCAAACTTCGCCTTACCCATCGCTCCCTTCCTTCCTATTCTCCGCGGACCTTCGCCACAATCTCGTGGGCAATGGAGTCCGGTATGGGCTGGTAGGCATCAAACTGCATGGTGTAGCCGGCACGACCCTGCGTCTTCGAACGCAGATCAGTGGCATAGCCGAACATTTCCGCCAGTGGCACGTGGGCCGTGATGACCCGTACCGCGCCGCGCTGGCCCATCTCTCCAATCTGTCCTCGCCGACTGCTCAGGTCGCCGATGACGTCGCCGGTGTGCTCCTCCGACGTGGTGACCTCGACGGCCATTATCGGCTCGAGCAACAGAACGCCCGCCCGCTTCGCCGCCTCGCGAAAGGCCAGAGCTCCGGCAATCTTGAAGGCCAACTCCGATGAGTCGACCGGGTGAGAGGACCCATCGACCAGCGTGGCTCGAATGTCGAGCATCGGGTACCCGGCGAGTATTCCCGAGTCGAGTGCCTCCTCGATACCGGCATTGACCGAGGAAACGTACTCACGAGGCACAGATCCGCCTTTTGTCTTGTCGATGAACTCGAAGCCGGAGCCGGGAGCCGTCGGCTCGAGATCGATGACAACGTGGCCGTACTGGCCCTTGCCGCCGGTCTGCTTGACGTGTCTACCCACGACGCCATGCACCGCGTCCTTGATGGTCTCGCGGTAGGCCACCTGTGGCCGGCCCACGTTGGCGTCCACCCGGAACTCCCGCTGCAGTCGATCGACCAGGATCTCGAGGTGGAGCTCGCCCATGCCTGAGATGATCGTCTGGCCGGTCTCCTCGTCGGAACGAACGAGAAACGTTGGATCTTCGTCGGCAAGACGGTGGAGCGCTTCGCTGAGACGATCCTGGTCGGCCGTGGTCCTTGGTTCGATGGCAACGGCAATAACCGGGGCGGGAAACGTCATCGACCCCAGCTGGATGGGGTCATTCGCCATCGCCAGCGTGTCACCCGTCGTCGTGAACTTGAGGCCTACGGCGGCAACGATGTCGCCGGCAAAAACGTCTTCGATGTCCTCTCGATGATTGGCGTGCATACGAAGGATGCGTCCAAGCCGCTCCTTCTTGCCGTTCGTCGTGTTGAGGACGGCCTGTCCCTTGGAGGCATGCCCGGAGTAGGTGCGAAGGTAGGTGAGCTTCCCCACGTGCGGGTCGGTCATGATCTTGAAGGCGAGAGCAGCAAAGGGCTCATCGTCTTGCGCCTTGCGGACGAGCGGCTCGTGTTCGAAGCCCGGCTTGTAGCCCTCAACTGGGGGCAGATCCACGGGACTGGGCAGGAACCAGACCACAGCGTCGAGCAGAGGCTGCACCGCTTTGTTCTTGAAGGCGCTCCCCATAAGCACCGGGACGAACAGGCCTTCGATCGTTCCCTTGCGCAGTGCCTGACGAATCTCGTCGGGCGTGATGTCGAGCTCTTCCAGGTACTTCTCGAGCAGCTTCTCGTCGACTTCGGCGACTCCTTCGAGCATTCGATGCCGCCACTCGTCGGCAAGAGGCCGCAGGTCATCCGGGATCTCGACCGTCTCCCAACGCTCACCGATCTCATCGGGCCAGATGTGGACCTTCATCTCGACCAGATCAACAACACCAGAGAATTTCGCCTCCGCACCGATCGGCAGCTGAAGAACGACGGGATTGGCCTCGAGCCGCTTGACGATGGACTCGACGGCGGCAAAAAAATCGGCCCCGACCCGGTCCATCTTGTTGATGAAACAGATACGGGGCACTCCGTATCGGTCGGCTTGGCGCCATACCGTCTCCGACTGTGGCTCAACGCCCGCCACCGCGTCAAAAACAGCCACCGCGCCGTCGAGTACGCGCAGCGCCCGCTCTACCTCAACGGTGAAGTCGACATGGCCCGGAGTGTCGATGATGTTGATCCAAGTGTCTTTCCAGAAGCAGGTGGTGGCGGCGGAAGTGATGGTGATGCCTCGCTCCTGCTCCTGAGTCATCCAGTCCATGACGGCGGCGCCTTCGTGGACCTCGCCCATCTTGTAGGTCTTGCCCGTGTAATACAGGATGCGCTCGGTGGTGGTCGTTTTGCCCGCGTCGATGTGAGCCATGATCCCGATGTTCCGCGTTCGGCTCAGCGGGTATTGGCGCAGACGAGTGAGTGTGTCGCTCGGACTCATAACGACCGCCTACCAGCGGTAGTGAGCGAAGGCCTTGTTCGATTCGGCCATCTTGTGAACGTCTTCTCGCCGCTTCACTGCGGCACCCGTACGATTGGAAGCATCGAGGATCTCGTTGGCGAGTCGCTCCTCCATGGTGTGCTCACGGCGTTTGCGGGCAAAATCAACAAGCCACCGTACTGCAAGCGTCTGTGCACGCCGGGGGCGCACCTCGACGGGCACCTGATAGGAGGAACCGCCCACCCGGCGAGAACGCACCTCCAATTGGGGTCGGATGTTGTCCACGGCGCGCTTGAGGATCTGGATGGGATCCTGACCCGCTCGACGCTCGACGAGCTCGAGAGCCCCGTAGACGATGGCCCGTGCCGTCTCCTTCTTCCCCTTCCACAGGATCTTGTTGACGACCTGGCTGACCAGGGCACTCCTGAAGACCGGATCGGGCTCAATCTGACGAAGCTCGGCAGGGGCACGGCGCACGGCTAGGACTCCTTCTTTGCTCCGTAGCGAGAACGGGCCTGCCGCCGTTCCGTGACCCCGGCGGCGTCGAGGGTCCCCCGAATGACCTTGTAGCGGATACCTGGAAGGTCCCTGACCCGGCCGCCGCGTACGAGCACGATGGAATGCTCCTGAAGGTTGTGCCCCTCTCCCGGAATATAGGCCGTCACCTCGATACCCGAACTCAGGCGCACCCGGCACACCTTGCGCAGCGCGGAGTTCGGCTTCTTGGGGGTCACGGTGTACACCCGCGTGCACACGCCCCGGCGCTGCGGAGAACCCGCCAGGCCCGGGGTCTTGCCGCGCTTCACCCTCGGCGTGCGGCCCTGTCGAATCAGCTGTTGGATCGTCGGCACAATCCCTCACTCGGCGCACCCGTCCCCAGGGGGACGGTCATCTGGTACATAGGAAAGCCGGCTCCTCGGCTCACCAAGGAGCCGATTCGCCGACCCATTCCTGACCCCCATCCGGGGCACCATGGCCCGGCTTGGGTCGCAGCCGGACCGCCCCAAGCGGAAGGGGCTAGGGAAACAGAATCACGGCGGCGGAGTATAGGCCACCGGCTGATCCCAAGGCAAAGCGCCCACAGGCCCCGGTTCCACCGCCGACGACGGCTCCTGCGGCCTCCGTTGGCCCCCGCATCAGCAGCGGGTGACCCCGAGAGACTCTATTCGTCAATCGGCTCCTCGGCCTCAGCCTCGCCCGGCTCTTCGTCATCTTCGGCGTCGGCTTGACTCTGAGCGCCAAGTGAAGCCAGCCATTCGGCCGGATTCACCGGCAGAGCATCCTCCGCCAGATCGGGCACCGCCTCGCCGAAGAGGCCCAAAGCGCTGACGACGGCGGCATCCGGCAGCACCGGCTGCACCTCCTGGTACGGGTCGGCTCCAGTCCCCGCCGGAATGAGCTTGCCGATGATGACGTTCTCCTTGAGCCCTCGCAGGAAGTCGGATTTGCCCTGGAGAGCCGCTTCCGTGAGCACTCGCGTCGTCTCCTGGAACGATGCCGCCGACAGCCACGACTCGGTGGCCAACGATGCCTTGGTGATCCCCATGAGTTCGGGCCGGCCCTCCGCCGGGCGTTTGCCCTCTTCGACAAGCTGCCGATTGGTGTCGCGGAACTCACGATCATCCACGAGCTCTGCCGGAAGGTAATTGGAGTCCCCAGTGTTCACCACCCGCACCCTCCGCAGCATCTGGCGCACGATCATTTCGATGTGTTTGTCGTGGATGTCGACACCCTGGCTGCGGTACACCTCCTGCACCTGATCCACCAGGTACTGCTGTGCCGCCCTCACTCCCTGGATCTCCAGCACTTCCTTGGGATCGAGCGGGCCGTTGGTGATCTGCGTGCCCGGTTCGATGGTGTCGCCGTCGCGAACCCGAGCCCGGGCAAACCGCGACAGTGGATACTCCCTCTCATCGTCCTTGTCCGAGACAATCAATCTGCGTCCTACCTCATCCTCGACGAGGCTCACCGTGCCGCCGATCTCGGAGATGGCTGCCTTGCCTTTTGGAGCACGCGCTTCGAACAGCTCGACAACTCGGGGCAAGCCGTGAGTGATGTCTTCGCCGGCAACACCACCGGTGTGGAACGTACGCATGGTCAGCTGGGTGCCCGGCTCTCCGATGGACTGAGCGGCAACGATGCCGATCGCCTCGCCTATCTCGACGCGTCGACCGGTGGCCAGGCTCAGCCCGTAGCACGCCGCGCACACACCGTGGCGTTGGGCACAGGTGAGCACCGATCTCACCCGTATCGTGATCACCTGAGGCTCCGAGGCGATGGCATCCAGTTCCCTGCGGCCGATGAGGCACCCCGCGCGCAGCTTCTCGCCGCCGACTGTCTCCACCAACTTGCGCTCCACCTTGATGTCCTCGGCCAGCACCCGGCCGAACACCCGGTTGCGCAAATTGCGGACGGATTCGCCAGCAGCATCGCGCACCATCACCGAGATCCCCCGGTCGGTCTCACAATCCTCGTTGCTGATAATCACCTCTTGGGAGACGTCGACGAGCCGCCGCGTCAAGTACCCGGAGTCGGCGGTACGCAGCGCGGTGTCGGCCAAGCCCTTGCGGGCGCCGTGCGTCGAGATGAAGTACTCGAGCACCGAAAGGCCCTCTCGGAAATTCGAGAGAATGGGCCTGGGGATGATGTCTCCCCGCGGGTTGGCCACCAGACCGCGCATACCTGCGATCTGCCGCACCTGCATGATGTTTCCCCGCGCCCCCGAGCGAACCATCATGTCGATGGGATTGAATCTCTCTGCCTTGAGGCTCAACTCCATGGCGTCCTTGACCCGGTCGGTTGCCTCCGTCCAGATCTCAACGAGCTCCTGGCGCCGCTCATCGTCGGTGATCACGCCATTGGAGAAGTTGTCCTCCACTCTGACCGCCCGCTCTTCATATTCGGCGAGGATCTCGGCCTTGTTCGGAGGTGTCTTCACATCCACAAGCCCGATGGTCAGTCCGGCCCTCGTGGCAAAACGGAAACCCAGGTCCTTGAGGGCGTCCAGGAAATGCTCCACCGTGGTCTTGTCGTAGTGCTCGATGACCTCTTCGATGAGAGCCTTCACACTTCCCTTCAGAACCACGGCGTTCATAAACGGGAAACTGAGGGGAAAGGCCTCGTTGAGCAGGGCCCGCCCCAGAGTGGTCTCTATCGGCCTGCTGCTGTCGATGGCCTCGGGCTCAAACAACTGACGCAGCCTCTCTGGCATCGCAGCTACCAGCTCGTGATCACCCGCAGTGGCCCCAACCCGCAGCTTGATGGGTGCATGCACTCCAAGCTCACCGAGGTCGTACGCCATGAGCGCCTCGTCGATGTCGGAGAACGCCCTTCCCGCCCCCGGCTCGTCTTCGACCAACTCGGACAAGTAGTAGATGCCGATGACCATGTCCTGGCTCGGAGTGACGATCGGACGCCCGTGTGCAGGTGAGAGAACATTGTTCGTAGAAAGCATCAGCACACGCGCCTCGGCCTGAGCCTCCGCCGACAAAGGAAGATGAACGGCCATCTGGTCCCCATCGAAGTCGGCGTTAAAGGCTTCGCACACCAGAGGATGAATCTGAATTGCCTTGCCCTCGACCAGCACGGGCTCAAAGGCCTGAATGCCGAGCCGGTGCAGCGTCGGCGCCCGGTTCAGCAGCACCGGGTGTTCCTGGATGACCTCGGCCAGCACGTCCCACACCTGGGGACGCTGGCGCTCCACCATACGTTTTGCCGCCTTGATGTTCTGGGCCAGATCCAGATCGACGAGGCGCTTCATCACGAACGGCTTGAACAGCTCGAGTGCCATCACCTTGGGAAGGCCGCACTGGTGGAGCCGAAGCTGAGGGCCCACCACAATTACCGATCGACCCGAGTAGTCGACACGTTTGCCCAGCAGATTCTGGCGGAACCGCCCCTGCTTGCCCTTCAGCATGTCGGAGAGCGACTTCAGCGGCCGGTTGCCCGGCCCGGTGACCGCACGACCGCGCCGCCCGTTGTCGAATAGGGCGTCCACCGCCTCTTGAAGCATGCGCTTCTCGTTGTTCACGATGATCTCGGGCGCACCGAGATCGAGCAACCGCTTGAGACGGTTGTTTCGATTGATCACGCGCCGATATAGATCGTTCAGATCGCTGGTGGCGAAACGGCCGCCATCGAGCTGCACCATCGGCCGGAGATCGGGAGGAATGACCGGCACGGCCTCCAGGATCATGGCCTGCGATTCGTTGATTCCGCTGGCGAAGGGGTTGATCACCTTGAGCCGCTTCGTCGCCCGCTGCCGCCGCTGCGCGGATTTGGCCTCGAGGTCCCCGATGAGTGTGACGATCTCGGAATCGAGATCGAGCCGCCCGAGAAGATCCTTCACCGCTTCCGCACCCATTCCTCCAGCGAAGTAGTCCTCGTAGCGGTCCTTGATCTCCCGCCACAGCTGCTCCACCTCGATGAGATTCTTCACCTTCATGCCGCGGAAGACGTCAAAGGCCTCCTGGACCAGCTCGGCCTCGTAGGTGGATCGCTCCTCACGATCGCGGATCTCACGCTCGGCTTCGCGCCGTGCCGCGGAGACCTCTTGAGTCTTGGCTCCGGCCTCCTCCATCTGCTTCAGCTCGGTTTCGAGCCTTTCCAGACGCGCCTCGCGCCAAGTCTCGAATTCTCGGCGCACGATGCCGATCTCCGCCTGCAACTGATCTTCCAGCTCGGGAAGGTCCTTCTGCCGTCGTTCCACATCGACATTCGTGATTAGGTAAGCAGCGAAGTAGATGACCTTCTCCAGATCCTTCGGCGACATGTCGAGCAGGTAGCCGAGGCGGCTGGGCACACCCTTGAAGTACCAGATATGTGTCACCGGGGCGGCGAGCTCGATGTGGCCCATACGCTCACGACGCACCTTGGATCGAGTCACCTCAACTCCGCAGCGCTCGCAGATGATCCCGCGAAAACGTACACGCTTGTACTTGCCGCAGTAGCACTCCCAGTCGCGTGAGGGCCCGAAGATCCGCTCGTCAAAGAGTCCGTCCTTTTCGGGCTTCAAGGTCCGGTAGTTGATCGTCTCGGGCTTCTTCACCTCGCCGTGCGACCAGGCCCGAATCTGATCGGCGGTCGCCAGGCCGATTTTCAGCTCATCGAAAAACTGGGCCAACGGTGCTCCTTCGTTCGTTCATGTCAGATCAGTCACTCCGCTCGGGGCGGGAAATATCGATGCCGAGGGACTCAGCGGTGCGGAAGGCGTCTTCATCGAGCTCGCGCAGCTCTACCTCCTCGCCCTCGGAGAGCATCTCGACGTTGAGGCACAGGCTCTGCATCTCCTTGATGAGGACCTTGAACGACTCCGGGATCCCAGGCTCCGGGATGTTCTCGCCCTTGACGATGGCCTCGTACACCTTGACCCGGCCCCTCACATCGTCCGACTTGATGGTGAGCAGCTCCTGGAGGGCATATGCGGCCCCATAGGCCTCAAGCGCCCACACCTCCATCTCTCCGAAGCGTTGGCCTCCAAACTGAGCCTTGCCGCCAAGGGGCTGCTGGGTGATCATCGAGTACGGCCCAGTGGAGCGGGCGTGGATCTTGTCGTCGACGAGATGCAGCAGCTTCAGGATGTAGATGTATCCCACGGTGATCGGCTGGTCGAAGGGCGCACCGTTGCGGCCGTCGTAGAGAATGGCTTTCCCTTGCTCGTCGACGAGGCGCAGCCCGGCCTCGTTGGGTCGAGTTTTCTCGAGCACCGCGCCGATCTCTTCTTCACGAGCACCGTCAAACACGGGCGTCGCCACCTTCGACCACGATCGTGCACCTTCTGCGCCTGGGCCGTCACCTTGCAGCGGCTCCCATCCCTGGGATGCCGCCCACCCCAAATGGGTCTCGAGGATCTGGCCGAGATTCATTCGTGACGGCACACCCAGCGGCGACAAGATGATGTCCACCGGCGTGCCATCGGCAAGGAAGGGCATGTCCTCTTCGGGGAGGATCTTGGCGATCACTCCCTTGTTGCCGTGGCGGCCGGCAAGCTTGTCCCCCTCGGCGATTTTGCGCTGCTGCGCCACGTACACCCGCACGAGCTCGTTCATGCCGGGGGGAAGCTCGTCGCCGTCCTCGCGGCGGAAGACCCTCACCGCGATGGCCTTGCCCGACTCTCCGTGGGGAACCTTCAGCGACATATCCCGCACCTCGCGGGCCTTCTCGCCGAAGATGGCCCGCAGCAGGCGCTCCTCCGGAGTCAGCTCGGTCTCACCCTTCGGGGTGACTTTGCCCACCAGATAGTCGCCGGGGCCTACCTCGGCACCGATGCGGATGATCCCCCTCTCATCCAGGTCGTGCAAGACCTCCTCGGCAACGTTGGGGATGTCACGAGTGATCTCCTCTGCACCCAGCTTGGTGTCGCGCGCCTCGATCTCGTACTCCTCGATGTGGATCGAAGTGAGCACGTCCTCTTTGACGAGACGCTCGGACACAACGATGGCGTCCTCGTAGTTGTGACCCAACCAGGGCATAAAAGCAACCAACAGGTTCTTGCCCAACGCCAGCTCGCCGTTTTCGGTAGAGGGCCCGTCGGCAAGGACCGTCTCCTTGTGCACCCGATCACCCTCCCTGACGAGAGGCTTCTGGTTGATGCACGTCCCCTGATTCGATCGCACGAACTTCTTCAGATTGTACTGACGGCGCTTGGTGCCCGAGCGAGTCACGATGGTGTCGCCGGTCACCTCGATGACTTCACCTTCTTCGTCGGCAATGATGGTGTCGCCGGAGTCGCGTGCGGCCCGCCTCTCCACGCCGGTGCCGACGAGGGGCCCCTCGGAACGCAGCAGCGGAACCGCCTGCCGCTGCATATTCGATCCCATGAGAGCCCTGTTGGCGTCATCGTGCTCCAGGAATGGAATCAGGGCCGTGGCCACCGAGACGAGCTGCTTCGGCGACACGTCCATGTAGTCGACCTGCGAGGGCGGGACGTAGTCGACGTCCCCGCCGTCACGCCGCACGAGCACCCGCCTATTGGCGAACGAACCGTCCTCCTTGAGCGGTGCGTTTGCCTGGGCGATGACGTGCCGCTCCTCTTCGGTTGCAGTCAGGTAATCGATATCCGCCGTCACCCGGCCCTTGACCACTCGCCGATAAGGAGTCTCGATGAACCCGAAACGGTTCACCTTCCCATAGGTCGCCAAAGAGCCGATGAGGCCGATGTTGGGCCCCTCCGGAGTCTCGATCGGGCACATGCGACCGTAGTGAGAGGAGTGGACGTCGCGCACCTCAAAACCGGCGCGCTCACGTGAAAGCCCGCCGGGACCAAGAGCGGAGAGCCTCCTGCGGTGGGTGAGCCCGGCCAGCGGGTTGGGCTGATCCATGAACTGGCTCAGCTGGCTGGTGCCGAAGAACTCCTTGATCGAAGCCACGACAGGCCGGATGTTGATCAGGCTCTGCGGAGTGATCGCCTCGGGATCCTGGGTGGTCATACGCTCCCGTACCACCCTCTCGAGCCGGGTCAGGCCAACACGAATCTGGTTCTGGATCAGCTCACCAACCGTCCGCACACGACGGTTGCCGAAGTGGTCGATGTCGTCGGTGCGGTGGTCCGGCTTTCCCTCGTGCAGATTCACCAGGTAACGAATGGTCTCAAGAATGTCGTCCTTGGACAGCAAGCCGAGGTTCTCCTCGCGATACGCCTCCAGCTCGGCCGGATCGAGACCGCCGCGGCCGAACTTCTGGGCCAGCTTGTAGCGACCCACTCGGGTGAGGTCGTAGCGCTTCGGGTTGTAGAAGAGAGTGTTGATGAGCCCGCGTGCAGACTCGACCGTGGTCAGCTCGCCGGGACGAAGCTTGCGGTAGAGATCGAGCAAGGCATCGTCTCGCTCCACCGTGGTGTCCTTCTCCAGCGTGCTGCGGATCGACTCGGCCCCGTCGAAGAGTTGAAGCATCTCCTCATCGCTTTGGGCGAAATCGAGAGCTCGAAGGAATGTGGTGACGTACTGGCGGCGCTTGCGGTCGACGCGTACGCCAACGGTGTCCTTCTTGTCGATATCAAATTCGAGCCAGGCGCCCCGGCCCGGGATGATCTTCGCCGTGAAGATGTCACGATCACTCGTCTTGTCGACGCTCTGGTCGAAGTAGACGCCCGGCGAGCGCACCAGTTGGCTGACTACGACCCGCTCGGTGCCATTGATGATGAAGGTCCCATTCGGCGTCATCATCGGGAAGTCGCCGAGGAAAACCTGCTGCTCCTTGATCTCCCCCGTTTGGCGGTTCATGAAGCGCGCGGTCACGAACAGCGGCCGTGAGTAATTGGTGTCCCGCTCCTTCGCCTCCTCGATCGTCATTGTTGGTTCCTCGAACCGGTGATCGGTGAGCTCGAGAGCAAGCGTGCCGGTGAAGTCCTCTATCGGTGAGACCTCTTCAAAAATCTCCCTCAGGCCGCGTTCGAGGAACCAGCCAAAGGAATCGTGTTGTACGGCGAGGAGATCAGGTAGCGGGAGGACTTCGGGGATCTTTGCGAACGACAGACGCTCGGTGCGCGCACGAGCCAAGGATTCCTCCTCATCGATCTGGCGGGCGGATTATCGGGCCTACACGGACGGCAAGAAGCCAGGATAGCACACAGCTATCCCAGCTCGGCACCTGCCGGTTGGTTCATACCTCTCAGTTGTCTACGGCCCAAAGATACCCCTCTCTGGCCCGCGAGGCAAGGCCCAAAACCACCTCAGGGCACCAGCGTGCGGTCGTACACCCAGTCACACAGCCGCCGAAACAGCGGCGGCCGGGGAGCCAGGGCCTTCGCTTGATCGGCTTCCAGCATGCGCCCGATGTGCAAAGCCCACATGACAGCGCTGGCAGCCACGGCCGCTGTCAGCAGGCCCGCTATTGCCGCACCCGCCACTGCCCCGGCCCAACCGCCGCAGACGGCGCCGGTCACGGAGAAGCCGACAAGGAGAAGTACCGGGCCAAGCATCAGGGGAAGGGTAGAGGGGGACAGACACGTTTGGCCGCTTCGAGCACAAGGGGAAAGCAGATTGCCAATCGCGGATTGCAGTCTGACCTTGCCTCCCACATTCTGCCCGCTGCATTCTGCATTCTCTTGTCAGGACTCTCGCTCCACCACCCGCGATTGTGGGCGGGCCTCACCGGCCCGCCCACAGTGTCCAGGCGCTGCTACTTGAGCTCTACGGTGGCGCCGGCGCCTTCCAGCTGCGCCTTCGCCTTCTCTGCCTCTTCCTTGCTGGCGGCTTCAAGCACCGGCTTCGGGGCCTCGTCGACAAGGGCCTTGGCCTCCTTGAGACCGAGGCTGGTCAGTGACCGCACCTCTTTGATGACCTGCACCTTTTTTTCGCCGGCGGCGATGAGGACGACGTCGAACTCGTCCTTCTCCTCTTCGATCTCAGCTGCGGCGGCAGCGGGTGCCGCGGCCAGAGCCACAGGGGCAGCCGCCGTCACACCGAACCTCTCCTCAAAGGCCTTCACAAAATCGGAGAGCTCGAGCACCGTCCACTTCTCAATCTGATCGAGCACCTCTTCGGCGCTCATCTTTGCAGCCATCGTCATTCCTCCTCGGCCGCGGCGGCCTTCTCGTCTTCGGCCTCCTCGGCCGGTTCATCGGTGTTGTCGGCTTTGTCCGGCTTTGCCTCACCTTCGGGCGCCGCCACAACGGCGGCTTCATCAGCTCCGGCCTCTTCGGCCACCGGCTCCTCGACGTGCTCGGCCGCCATCTCGGCGCCGGCACCCGTCTCTTCGGCAGATGCCTCATCGGCACTCGCGGCCTCGACAGCCGGCTCGAGCTCTTCGCCTGCCTCGCGCCGCTTCTCGATGAGCTGGCGTAGCACGGTCGCCGTGTCGCGGGGCAAGGCGGCCAGGAGCCGGGCGAGAGTGCTCAGTGGCTCCTGAAGCGTTGCGGCCACTCGACTCAGCAGCACCTCACGGGGATCCAGGTCGGCAAGCTCTGAAACCTTCTCGGGCGGAAGCACCTCACCGCCGAGCAGTGCTCCCTTGATCAGCAGGCGATCATGGTCCCTGGTGAAATCCCGCAATGCCTTTGCCGCGACCGTCGGGTCGCCGCCGGTGTAGGCAAGTCCGGTAGGCCCCTCCAGCATCTCGAGCAGCCCTTGGTGGCCCAGATCCTCGGCGGCCCGGCGAGCCAGAGTCATCTTCACGACCTTGAATTCGGCTTCCGCCCGGCGCAGCCCGCGGCGCAGTTCCTGCTGTTCGGTCACTGAGAGCCCGGCATACTCGGCGACAAACACGGCGGCAGCCTCATCGAGGCGCTCCTTGATGTCGGCGACCGCCTGGACCTTCTCTGGTCTTGGCATCGCACCTCCTAGACGAAGTCTCCCCGTAAAAAAGACGGGCTCCCGGTTGGAGACCGCGGGAGCCCTGCTCAACGCCTGGCAAACCTACGCCGGTGGCCTTTTGGCCTTATCCCAAATGGGACCTGCGGTCTCGGGTCCTTCAAATGTGTGAGGGCACAGTAGTGACGCCCGATGGGGTGAGCAAGGCGGATTCGATGCAGTGACCTGGACACGCGCCTCGCCCCGCGCCATCATGGTGCCAGACGTGGGGGGATCCACGGCGCCAGGAGCGTTTCCACCAGCGCTCCCGCAGTCGGATCACCGCTGGGAAAGGCCAGTCCCTACCCTGGCCCTCTGGCGATGATGAGTCGGCGACTTCCTGGCCCGTCGCCGACCGAGGTCCGCGGGTAGTCGGGATCCCCCCCAACTCTGTCTTCAGCGAAGCGAATCGAGCAGCGCGTCGATCTGGTTGACGTCAACCTTCACACCGAATCCCATCGTCGAGGCCACGGTGAGCTTGCGCACGTAGCGGCCCTTTGCCGCGGCCGGCCGAGCCCTAATGATCTCGTCGGCGACTGCGGCGAGATTGCCCTCAAGAGCCGATTGCTCGAACGAGACCTTCCCCACCACAACCTGCACGTTGCCGTAGCGATCGTTCCGGTATTCGACACGACCCGCCTTGAACTCGGCAACCGCCTTGCCGACCTCGTCGGTGACCGTGCCCGCCTTGGGATTGGGCATCAGCCCGCGGGGCCCAAGAACCCGACCCAGCTTGCCCACCTCACTCATCAGCGAAGGAACGGCGATGGTGACGTCCCAGTCGAGCGGCTGTTCCCCAGCCGCGACCTTGGCACCGAGATCCGCGCCGCCCACAAGATCGGCCCCAGCTTCCTCGGCAGCCTTTGCCTCGTCGCCGTCGGCAAAGACGGCAACTCTCACCGTCTTGCCGGTGCCGTGGGGCAGGGTCACGGTCCCTCGCACCCCCTGGTCGGCCTGGCGCGGATCGATGCCGAGCACAAAAGCAGCCTCGACAGACTCATCAAAATTGGCGGCGGCCAACGATTTCACCATCGCCAGGGCTTCACCGGGGGGGTAGTAGGCCGACCGCTCGAACTTGGCGGCGGCGTCGGTGCGCTTTTTGCTCATCACATTCTCCTTGTGGTGTTCACGGTCCGGCCTGGACCTCCCACTGTGTCTGTTCTTCCGAACGGGGCTCCAACCCCATCTTCATTCAACCCTCGACGACAAGGCCCATCGAACGGGCCGTGCCTTCGATTATCTTCATGGCCGCTTCGATGTCGTTGGCGTTGAGGTCGACCATCTTGGTCTGGGCGATCTGGCGCACCTGTTCACGAGTCACCGAGCCCACCTTGTTGGTGTGCGGCTCGGGAGAGCCCTTCTCCACCTTGGCCGCCTGGCGCAGCATGACCGCGGCCGGCGGCGTCTTGGTGACGAAGGTGAACGAACGATCTTCGTAGATGGTGATCTCGACCGGGATGATGGTTCCGGTCTGGCTTTCCGTGGTGGCGTTGTACGCCTTCACAAAATCCATGATGTTGACGCCGTGCTGGCCCAGCGCCGGCCCCACCGGCGGCGCCGGACTTGCCTGCCCTGCGGGGATCTGCAGCTTGAGCAGCGCAGCGACCTTCTTACGACCCATGATTGAACCTCTTATTGCCTATCAGAATTTCTGGATCTGCTCGAAGTTGAGCTCGACCGGAGTTTCGCGCCCGAAGATGTCGACGAGCACCCTCACCTTCGACTGGTCGATGTTGATGTCCTCTATGACACCATTGAAATCGGCGAACGGGCCCTCGACGACTCGCACCGTCTCGCCAACCTCCCATTCAGGCTTGAAGCGTGGCGCCTTCTTCTCCTCCTCGTCCTTGCGAACGCCGAGGATCCTCTCGACCTCACGCCGGGACAACGCAGTCGGCTTGTTGCCCGAACCGACGAACCCAGTGACGCCCGGGGTGTTGCGCACCGTCGACCAGGAATCGTCGTCGAGGTACATACGAACCAGCAGGTAGCCGGGGAACTGTTTCTTCTGCACAGTCACCTTGCGGCCGCCCTTTATCTCAACCACGTCCTCCAGTGGGATGACGATGTCGAAAATCGACTCCTCCATGTGCATGGACTTGATCCGAGTCCCGAGATTGGCCTTCACCTTGTTCTCGTAGCCGGAATACGAGTGGATCACGAACCAGGACCCGGGAAGCTCAAAAGGACTGGTGGGTCGGACCTTGGCCACGGCGGCGGCCTCCCCGGCATCTTCGGCCGCAGCACCCTCCTTCACATCGGACTCAGCCTCGGGTGCCTCTTTCGCGGTCGCCTCCGGCTCGGCCTCGGTGGTCTCCCCGGGCTCAGCGGCTTCCTCGGGCTCGGCCTCAGCTACCTCCTCCGCGATCCCTTCAACCGCGTCGGCAGCATCGGCATCCTCCGAAGCCTGAACTCCAAAATCTGAACTCTCTGCCCCCTCCACGGCCTCAGAGATCTCCTCAGCAGCCGTCCCCACAAGATCGGCGGCATCGAGATCCGCTACCGCCTCGGCGATCCCCTCAATCGCTTCCTCCATCGAATCGGCAGACTCTGAAACCTGAACTCCGGACCCTGAACTCTCTGCCCCCTCCACGGCCTCGGAGATCTCCTCAATTGCATCCGCTACCACATCGGCATCCTCCGAACCCTGGGCTCCGGGATCCGAACTCTCTACCCCCTCCACGGCCTCAGAGATCTCCTCAATCGCATCCTCCGCCGAATCGGCAAGCTCTGAACCCTGAGATCTGGGCTCTGAAATCTCGCTTTCCTCAAGCGCGTCGGAGGTACCCCCCTTGCTCGAGGGCATCTCAAGTCGCTCCTCGAGATCGCTCATCTCATCTCCAGGAAGCTCAGCACGGCTTGTTTGAGGCTGAAGTCGACACCCAAGGTATAGAGAGTGACAAACCCGGCCGTGATGATGGTGACCACGGTGAAAACGACGACCTCACGACGACTCGGCCATGCCACCCGCTTCAGTTCGGTGCGCACCTCACGGAAGAACTGGCGGATTCCTGTCCGCTGGCGCCGGCGCTTGGGCTGTGCACGGGCGCGGCGCTCCCGCAGGCGCTCCTCTTCCTTTGCCTGCAGCCTTCGCAGCTCTCGGTTCATCCTCGTCTTCCTTCCAATCGAGCAGGGGCGGAGGGACTCGAACCCCCAACCGCTGGTTTTGGAGACCAGTGCTCTGCCAAGTTGAGCTACGCCCCTCGGTGCGCTCACGACGCGCGTGAGCCTGGCAGACGAATGGCCGGCATTGTACATGCACCCATGCGTCGCAAGCCAAGATGAGTGACCGGCAGTCCGGCGGCGCCGGGGGCTCCGGAACCCGTGTGCTGCGGAAGCGACCGGCTAGCCGACCGCCCGTGAGCGCCGACGGGCCAGCCCCGTCAGCAGCGCCACGGCCGTAGCGGCCGTGACCCCGGCGGCGGCGGCATACCGGGCGGCGACCCGGGCAGCAAGGCGCCGGCGCGGATCGGCTGCGTCCTGGGTGCCGAGCCGGGCCATGGCGGCGGCGTGGAGATACGACGGTGCCGTCACCATTTCGCCACGCAATGAAGCCAGGGCGCGCTCCAGGGAGCGGCTCCGCACCTTGTCGGCTTGGCACCGGAGACAATGCTCGCGATGACGATGAGCGAACTCAGTTGGCCAGCCCTGGGGCCACCAAGAAACAACCCGGCAGCGCACTTCACTCATCGTGATCCTTCCAGAAGAACCCGCAGACGTTTTCGGGCCCGGTGCAGTCTCACCTTTGCCGTGGTCTGGGTGATGCCGAGCTCATGAGCCACCTCGCCGTTGCTCCACCCATACACATCGCGCAGGACCAACACAGCTCTCTGCCCGGTCGACAGCTTGCCGATGGCCCGGCGCAAGCCGGTCCTGATCTCGACCAACTCGCCGGCGCGCTCCGGCGCCAATCCGGTATCTACAATCGCATCGTCGAGCTGCTGGGCCTGATGGCGAGCCGATCGCCGTCGCAGAGTCCAGGCCGTGTTGACCGTGATGCGATGCAGCCACGTCGAGAAAGCGGCGTCACCGCGGAACCGAGGCATGGCCCTCCAGGCCCGAATCAGGGCCTCTTGGGCCACATCGGCCGCCAGATTCGGGCCCACCAATCGCAGCGCCAGTGTGTACACGGTGTCCTGATGCCTCCAGACAAGATCTCCAAATGCTTCCCGGTCCCCGTTACGGGCCCGTTCCACAAGCTCTCGCTCGTCGCGTTTGACCTCACCTGCCGTCATCGGGTTACCCGCATGGTCGCCGTCACCAACGCCTCACCTTCAGCCGCAACCGCCAGATCGAGCACGGCGTAGTCGTCACCGATCGATTTCACCTTGCCCGCCACCGTAGCCTCGGCTCCAGGATGGAGCGGACGACGAAAACGCGCCCGCATCTCCTCCAGCGGCGCCGGACCCTCCTTGTACCGCGCCCCTGCCTGCATCAGCCATGCCGTCATCAAGAGACCGTGAACGACAACGCCGGGGAGACCGGCCCGCCGAGCCACCTCGTGGTCCCAGTGGATCGGATTCCAATCGCGTGTGGCCCCCGCGTACCGAATGAGATCGGTGCGGCTGGCCGAGCGTGCCATGGCCGGCACCGGCTCTCCGGCTGCCGGGAGCGCCAGCGGCTGAGCGGCTTCATTGGTCCCACTTTCTCCGGGCTCCGGCTCAGTCTTCTCCTCTGCTTCCGCGGCCGCCTCGTCACTGAGGAGGAAGATGGATCGTCCCTCGAGCCATGGACCTCCATCACCTAGTGCGTCGAGGTCGAAGGTGACCAGATGCACCGCGCCGCGGGCGCGGATCGCGCCGACCCGGCCGGTGACGTTCAGCGTCTCGCCGACCTCAATCGCCCTGTGCCAGGCAAAACCCTGGTCGGTATGAATGAGTGAGCGGGTGAAGGGTACAACGGCCGGATCGGCAAGGAACCGCGGCGCCACGGCAAAAAGCGCCACGGAGGCGAAGGAGGGCGGCGCGTGACCACTCCAGCGGCCCGGCTCGTCGCCGGTAGCGGCAACAAGATCTGCGACTGCGCCAGATTCGACTGGCAAGGCCACCGGACCGTAGGAACGCCCTTCCAGGCCGGTGAGGCTCACGGTGCCGGCGGGCCCGCGACGCCGGGCCCTCTTCCCCAGATCACCGGGTTTCCTTGTGCGCCGTGTGAGTGCGGCACCAGCGGCAGTACTTCTTCAACTCCAGGCGATCACGAGTGTTCGTGCGGTTTTTTGTGGTCACGTAGTTCCGGCGCTTGCACACTTCGCATGCCAGCGTGATAGGTGGCCGTTTGTCCGAAGCCATGGTTCTCGATCTCCTCCGGCGCGGTGCCGCTCACCCGAACCAGGCAGTGCTCCCGATTCGGAGGACCGGCCCCCGGACTATTTGATGATTTTGGTGACTCGGCCGGCGCCTACGGTGCGGCCACCCTCACGG
>CAZTJO010000035.1:0-18732 GCA_964614095.1 uncultured Acidimicrobiia bacterium | reverse complement strand
CGCGGCAACCGGGTTGCCTACATCACCATCGACATCGGCGCCAACGATCTTCTGGGCCATCTGTCGTCGGCCGACTGCGGCGACGACTTCGATGCCCCCGCTTGCCAGGAGCGTATTGCCGACGCCACCACCGCCTACGAAGTCAACATCGCGATCATCTTTGAACGACTTCGTGAGGCAGCACCGGAGGCAACGATCGTTTTTGTGCGCACCTACAACCCCTTCAGCCTGGGGACCGGAGTCGAGTTCGAGCGGCGGTCCAGCGACACCGTGGATGCCCTCAACGACACTGCAGCTCGAGTCGCCACCGACTGGGGGATCCTTGTCGCCGATGCCTTCACCCCGATGGAGGGAACCACTGCAGTCACCACCCACATGCTCGACACTCCCCCCGACATCCACCCCAATCCCTTGGGCTACGACGTAATCGCCCAGGCCGCGCTGGAGAAGATCGAGGATTAGCGCTTCCGAGGCCACAGAATTCAGTATTCAGAATCCAGATAGTGCTCTGCCGACCCAGAACTCTGAACTCTGAAGTCTGCTTGAGATCCTGGATCTGCGATCCAGGATCTCAAGCCCCGCGAAAACCCTGCACCCCCTCACCTTGACCAACACCACCCACCCCACTAAAAACAAACCCGACCCCTACTTCCCAGGGTCACTTCCCCAAACCCGGCCCCGCCGGAAAGCTCCTTGACTGGACGACACACGTGTAATTACACTTGTGTTCCCCTTTCAACAATATGTTGTGCACCCTGCTGCCGCAGCCACAACATATTGTGGATGTGGATAAGTCCGGCGGGGTGCCGGGTACGGGACCGGGAGAGGCACTGCCTCAGGGAGGACGCTATGGCCACAGATACGGGACTTCGTATCACTCGGCTATTCACCAAGCCGGACGAGGACCCTCTCAATTCAGTTTCCTGGGGAAAACGCGACTCCCGTATCACCGATCCGGACGGATCAATCGTTTTTGAGATGCTACAAGCCGAGATCCCTACCTCCTGGTCCCAGGTTGCCGCCGACATCATGGTGTCGAAGTACTTCCGCAAGGCAGGGATTCCGCAAGTCGACGACAACGGGGAACCAATCGTCGACGAGCACGGCAAAGCAGTCCTCGGCCCGGAGCGCTCCGCCCGGCAAGTCATTCGACGCCTCGCCAGCACTTGGCGCTGGTGGGGCCAGCGCTACGGGTACTTCGCCTCCGAGGACGATGCCCAGAGTTTTGAGGACGAAATCGCCTTCACCTTGGTCAATCAGATGGCGGCGCCGAATAGCCCGCAGTGGTTCAACACGGGCATACATCACGCCTACGGCATCACCGGCCCTCCTCAGGGGTTCTGGTATGTAGATCCCGACACCGGCCGCCTCGTACCCTCCCCCGACTCGTACTCCCGGCCTGCCCCCCACGCCTGTTTTATCCAATCCATCGAAGACGACCTCGTAAGCGAGGGCGGCATCATGGACCTGTGGACCCGCGAGGCTCGGCTCTTCAAGTTCGGCTCCGGCACCGGCACCAATTTCTCCAGGATCCGCGCCGAGAATGAGCCGCTATCGGGAGGCGGCCGATCCTCCGGAGTCATGTCGTTCCTTCGGATCGGTGACAGAGCCGCCGGGGCCATCAAGTCGGGAGGCACCACCCGGCGGGCCGCCAAGATGGTCATCCTCGACATCGACCACCCCGACATCGAAGAATTCATAGATTGGAAGAAGATCGAAGAAGAGAAAGTCCGGGCGCTCATCGATGCCGGCTACCCGGCCGACTTCAACGGCGAGGCCTACCAAACCGTCTCGGGGCAAAACGCCAACAACTCGGTCAGGGTGCCCAATGAGTTCATCCAGGCTGTGCTCGATGACACCGAGTGGAACCTCACCGCCCGCACCGACGGAACGGTGATGAAGACGGTACGGGCCCGTGATCTGTGGCGCCGGATCACCAATGCCGCCTGGGCCTGTGCAGACCCCGGAATCCAGTTCGATTCCACCATCAACCAGTGGCACACTTGCCCCGCGGGCGGACCTATCCGCGCCTCGAATCCCTGCTCGGAATACATGTTCCTCGACGACACCGCGTGCAATCTGGCCAGCCTCAACCTTGTCTCCTTTTTCGACGACGACCACGGGATCTTCAACATCGAGACCTACAAGCACTCCGTTCGTCTCTGGACCATCGTTCTCGAAATCTCGGTGACCATGGCCCACTTCCCCTCCAAGGAGATCGCCCAGGGTTCCTACGACTATCGGACACTCGGGCTCGGTTTCGCCAATCTGGGTTCTTTGCTGATGCGCAGCGGCATTCCTTACGACTCCGAAGAGGGACGCGCCATAGCGGCAGCCCTTGCGGCAGTGCTCACCGGTGACTCCTATACCACTTCCGCTGAGCTGGCCTCCGTGATCGGACCCTTCCCCCGTTTCAGCGAGAACCGTGAATCGATGCTGCGGGTCATCCGCAACCACCGGCGCGCCACCTACGACGCACCCCCCGAGGAGTACGAGCAGGTGAGCCATCGCGTCATGGGCATCCGGCCCGAAAACTGCCCCGCCGCGCTTGTCGACGCGGCGCGAGACTCGTGGGACGCAGCATTGACGATGGGCGAGCAACACGGCTTCCGCAATGCCCAAGTCTCGGTGCTGGCCCCTACCGGCACCATCGGTTTGCTGATGGACTGTGACACCACCGGCATCGAACCGGATTTCGCCCTCGTCAAATTCAAGAAACTCGCAGGAGGCGGTTATTTCAAGATCGCCAACCAATCCATTGAGCCTGCGCTCGGCAACCTCGAATACACCGAAGAGCAGCGGCGCGAGATCGTGGAATACGTAGTCGGCACCCTCACCCTCAACGGCGCTCCTTTCATCAACAAAGAGACCCTGCGAGCAAAAGGCCTCGCCGACGAGGACATCAATACCATCGAGCGCATGCTTCCCGGAATTTTCGAGCTCAAGCACGCCTTCAATCCCTCGGCGCTGACGCCGGAGACCCGGGCCAGGCTCGGCATCGACGGCGATCTCTCCCCCGATTTTGATCTTCTCACCAAACTTGGTTTCAGCAGCGAGGAAGTCCGCGCCGCCAACGATCACATCTGCGGTCATCAGACGGTGGAAGGCGCCCCTCATCTGCGCGCCGAGCACCTTCCCGTTTTTGACACCGCCAACCGAAACGGCCGCCATGGTTCCCGCTACATCCATCACTCCGGCCATATCAAGGCCATGGCTACGGTGCAACCGTTCATATCGGGGGCCATCTCCAAGACCATCAACATGCCCAAAGAAGCAACGGCCGATGACATAGCGGAATGTCTGATGCTCTCGTGGGAGCTTGGGTTGAAGGCGATGGCTCTATACCGGGACGGCTCCAAAGCCAGCCAGCCGCTGTCCGTCTCCTCCGACCAGGGGGACACACTCGAGGAAGAACCGGAGGCTCTCACCGAGGCCATCGAGACACAAGCTCGTGTGGTCACCGGCATCTTCGCTCCCGGTGTCAGCCCTTCGGAGGCCTACCAGGGCGTCACCAGGCCTCGTTTCCTCCTTCCCTCCCGCCGCCGCGGGTGGACTCAGGAAGCTCGAATCGGCGGCCACAAGGTGTTCCTCCGCACCGGCGAATACGACGATGGCACCCTGGGAGAGTTCTTCATCGACCTGGCGAAGGAGGGGGCCACCTTGCGGGGCATACTTTCCTGCTTTGCCATCGCAGTCTCCAAGGGCCTCCAATACGGTGTGCCTCTCGAGGAGTTTGTCGACACCTTCACCTTCCACACCTTCGAGCCACGAGGACTTGTCGAAGGCCATCCCAACATCAGGATGGCCAACTCGATCGTCGACTACGTCTTTAGGGCGCTCGGCATGGAGTATCTGGGACGGACCGATTTGGTGCAGGTGCCTCCTGCCGACGACAGGGAACTGCCCGAGCCGCCCAGCGGCCTCGCCGTCGACGCCGGCCTCCAGTTGGAGCTTTCGGAAGCAGAACTATCCGAATCCGATGCGACTCACAAGATTCACCCTGAAGACGCTCTCGCTCAGACCGCCCCGATCTCGCACCCGGCGGTGGCGGACACTGGCCCCGTTTCCACAAACGGGGATCGAGGTGGCAACGGACAGAGCCGAACACCCGCAGCGGAGACCGGAGCCGCAGCCGGGCCCGCACCAGAGGGCGTCGCCGCCCAGGTGAGCTCGGTGCAGGCGGCCCTTGGCTCGATGATGGGCGATGCGCCCCTCTGCGACACCTGCGGCCACATCACGATCCGTAATGGCTCCTGCTACAAGTGCCTCAACTGCGGCAACTCGATGGGGTGCAGCTAGCCGGCCCGGCCCCCGGAACGGACCGACCGGAGGGTCCAAGGGAGCGTGATCGGCAGCCACCCTGAGACGCGACCCCGTCCCGGATACACGATCGGCAACTTGCTGAGAGTACGCTGAGAGGCCGTTTAGTACCGTTTTCGCGACTCCGCTAACCTTGTGGATAAGTTGGAGCGGCCAGTCGCCGGACGGGAAGAACCATGCTGACGGAGCACCGACGCACCATATTGACGATCACCTGCATCCTGGTGATTACCGCCGTCACGTTCTCCTCAAATGGCACAGCCACCGCCGCCGGCCGCCAGTACGGCGAGATGGTCGACTATCCCCTCGTCTTCCCGGTCGCCGGGCCGGCCACCTACTCCGATTCCTTCTATGCCGCCCGCTCCAACGGTGACCACCATGCCCAGGACCTCATGGCCGACAAGATGACTCCGGTGGTGGCCGCCGCCTCCGGTACCATCATCCGAGTCAACGGTGAGACCCATGCGCAGTACATCAGAGAGGACAAGTGCTGCACTCTCGGCATCCGTCACGACGACGGATGGGAGACCCACTACATCCATCTCAACAACGACAACCCCGGCACCGACGACGGCCAAGGCTGGGGCATAGCTCCAGGCATCACCATCGGCGTGCACGTCGAAGCAGGCCAACTCATCGGCTGGGTGGGCGACAGCGGCAACGCCGAGAACACCCCACCCCATCTCCACTTCCAGCTTGACGATCCCAACGGGGTGATCGTGAATCCGTATCAAGCGCTCCGCGCCGCACAGGGCGCAGCCCCCGTCTGCACCCCTGGGAGCAATGTTCCGCTCGACACGCTGCTCAACGGCTCCCGGTTGCTGCGCAAGGGGTCAAGCGGCACCGAGATCTCCGAGCTGCAGGGTTTCCTCAACCTAGAAGGCCATGAGGCCGGTCCGGTCGATGGGATCTTTGGCTCGCGAACCGACTCTGGAGTCCGCTCGTTCCAGAGGTCACAGAGCCTATCCGTCGACGGTGTCGTCGGATCACGGACCCGGTCGGCCATCAGGAGTGTCGCCGGCGGAGCAGGCTTCTCAGCCCTGGCCGACCCCGGGGGTGCCATCCTGCGTCCCGG
This sequence comes from uncultured Acidimicrobiia bacterium, assembly GCA_964614095.1. Lineage (GTDB taxonomy): Bacteria > Actinomycetota > Acidimicrobiia > Spongiisociales > UBA11373 > CAZWKX01. The sequence goes on along the minus strand of CAZTJO010000035.1, from coordinate 13,337 downwards.
CGAAGCCCGCGGGCCTGAGGTCCGTGAGCTGCAGCAGTGGCTGCGGGTTGCCGGCCACGATCCGGGGCCCGTCGATGGCATCTACGGCGATCGAACCGCCGCGGCGGTCAGCGAGTTCCAGAAGGCGGCCGGTATCTTCATCGACGGCAAGGTAGGACCCAATACCCGGGCCGCCCTCGCCACCGCCTTGGGCCTCACCTCGCTTGCCACCTGCAGTTGACTAGACACCACCACCCCGGCACCGCGTAGCCTCTCTTCCTCACCGCAAGAGCTCGGCCGCGACCTACAGTCTCGGCCGAGCTCCGCCGAATAATCCCGGACACGAGTAAACCTCAGAGCCTTCTCCAACGATTAACCAACAATGACCGTGCATTCAACCCGCGAGGAACGCACGGTGGGGGACCGCACACTCAAGGAGATGCACCCGCACCTGCGGCCGGTTCGCGCCCTAGGGAACTTTGAACAGTTCTATCGGAGCGAGTACCGGCCCGTAGTGGGCCTCGCATTCGCCCTCTCAGGAAGCCGCGTCGCCGCGGAGGATATCGCCCAAGACGCGTTCCTGGCGGCTCACCGCAGCTGGGAGCAGGTGGGGCGCTACGAGCACCCGGGAGCCTGGGTGCGTCGAGTGGTGGCCAACCTGTCGGCTTCCTTCTTCAGGACCAAGGCACGCGAAGCGAAGGCACTTGCCAGGCTGAAGCCGCGGCAGTCCTTCATTCCGCGTATGCCGGCGGAAGACGAAGCGTTCTGGAAGGCAGTTCGCTCCCTCCCCACCCGCCAGGCCCAGGCCATCGCCCTCTTCTACCTGGAAGACAGAGCGGTCACCGACATCGCAGAGTTACTCGGGTGCACCGAGAGCACGGTCAAGGTTCACCTGCACAAGGGGCGGACATCGCTTGCTCGCCGCCTGGGTGAGAGTTTGGAGGAGAAGGTATGACGCTCGAATCCCGCGCTTCCCGGGCGGTCCGGTCCCTCAAGTCGAGTGTGGCCAAGGCGGCATTGCCGGCCGGGATCGGATCAATTGTTCACCGGCGACGCCTCGACAGGGTCGGCGCGTTCGCCTTCACCCTGCTTATCGTCGCCCTCATCGGGTCGGCGGTCTACGCCCTGCCCGGAGTCATCGGCGACGACGACGTTGCCAGCGAAACCTCTGTGGCTACCACACTCGGCAACACGACGAGTTCGATGCCTGGTTCCACGCCCGTCTTTGTCGGCGGTGGCGAGGAGTCGTCCGGCGACGGCGGCGCCTTCGAACCGACCGGCTACTGCCCGCCGTGGGCCGAGTGTGAACCCGGCAACACGACGGTGACCACCGAACCCTCGGGCGACGGTGTCTTCACCGCCCACCAGCAGTACAGCTCGAGTGATGCCAACCCGCCCAAGTCGTACTACTACGGCACCGGCGAACCCGGCACCACCATCTGGGTGGGCTCCTACGGCACGGAGTACGGCTCGGCCACCACCACCGTCAATGAGAACGGTGAGTGGGCGGTGTGGGTCGAATTCCCCAATGCCCCGGCCTGCACCAGCTTCACGGTGAAGGCCCACGACGTTCCTTGGACGGTGCACCAGGCGTTCACCTTCACCGTCTGGGGTGACGGGTGCGTCTCTCACGAGTTCACTGCCAACGCCTGGCATAACGACGAGAGCGGGGCCTACCCTGCCGTCGGCGAGTACTGGGGCACTGGCGAGCCAGGCACCATCCTCTGGATCGGCCACTACCCCGAAGGCGCCTACGGCTGGACACAGGTCGAGGTTGGACCCGACGGCAAGTGGGACGCTCGAATCGAGTATGACGTGTCAGGGGCCTACTGCAATTCAAGCTTCACCGTGAAGGTTCACGACGTGCCCTGGACGGAGTACATAGCGTTCTCCTTCACGCCGAAGCCGGGCAGCGGCTGCACCGTGTTCACAGCAAGCCCGGTTGAGCACGCGAACTCAAATCCATGTGTGGCCTATACGGGCACGGCGATTCCGTATGACACCATCTGGGTGGGCTCATACGAGAAAGACTACGGCTCGATCACGACGACCGTGGAAGACGATGGCACCTGGACAGCGGAGGTGTGCTTCAACAGTGCTCCCGTCGGTGAGAGGTTCCTGGTCAAGGCACGCACCGAGTCCTGGAGCGTATATAGGTGCCTGTACTTCACCAGGCTCGAGCCGGAGCCGACCACCACAACGAGCTCGACAACCACGTCGACCACTTCGACCACTTCGACCACTTCGACCACTTCGACCACTTCGACAACGGTGCCCGAATAACCCATTGACATACGAAACCTGGTGAGCACCAATCACGGTGCTCACCAGGGGGAACTGGGGAGAAACCATGATGCGGAAGGTTTCCGGCCCCCCTCGAATGCGCAAGGTCGTGGCATCGGGCTCGGTCCAGTCCACCTACACCCTCGCAACATGACGACTCCCACATCGGCGTAGTGTCCGTCTGCGCCTTGATTGGGGCGGCCCCCGTGGGCCGCCCCATTCACGTTTGTACCAAGAGCAAAGGCCTTTCCGGCTTGTTGTTGTCGACGATGAAGTCGGCGTGCTCCGTGGGGCGGCACCGATCCAGGTAGATACGCTGACCCGGCAGATAGCGCTTCAGGTACCTCACCTCGAGCTCGTCGCCGAATCTCTCCTGATCACGCAGGCGAGCCCGGCGTAGCACCTCCTCGAAGGACACCTCCACAAACACGACCAAATCCCAGCAGTACCCCAGCTCGGGGCGCTGCAGGAACACACCATCCACCAGCAGCACGGTGTCGGTGCATACCGCCGTCGGCGCGGACTCGACGGCGGTATCGGTGTCGAGGTCGAACACCGCGGTGCGGCACACCAGATCACCACCAGGACCAAGAGGCTCCAGCAGACGCCGGCGCAGTGCCTCATAGTCGAACGAGTCGTAGTAGTAGCCCTGCGCCGACAGAGGCCCGCGCCGCAACCGTTCGGCGCGCGGCCGATGGAAACCATCGGCCGACGCTCGCAGCACCGGCCGCTGCCGCTTTCCCACCAAAGCGGCCAGCTCGTCTGCCAGCACGGTCTTGCCGGCGTTGTCGATGCCGTCGACGGCGACCCGCACCGGATGAGGCCGCCGCAGCAAGACCACGGCGTCGGCGAGGGTCTGCAGCACGGCAAGACGAGGCGGGGTCATGGCGGCACGCTAGACGAATACGGCACCCGGCGTGCCCGACGGCGCTACAACGAGCCGGCACTCTCCGGTGATGATCATCACTCGCTTACCGTCAGACTGAGCCCAGGCCGCAGACCTCCAGGCTGGTCTCGGCACCGCTGCTTATCTGCAGCAGCGTCAGCCCATCGGGCTCCGCGGTGACCAGGAAGATCACATCTTCCACATCAACAGACATCGTCCCGAGGCCGTACGAATCCTCCCACCTCAGCCTGATTCTCATCGGGATACTCACCTCCAGCCTTAGCACCGAGGCCCCCAGAACGTGGACGGCGAATGAATCCTCGGCGGGCAGTGACAAACAGCCGTCATCCAGCAGAGCGTCGGTCACCGCACTCTCGCTGATCGTGGTGTAGCCCGGCTGGCGCCGCTGGTAGGTCTCCATACGAAGCTGGCCTCGTGCCCATTTCTCGGAACTCTCCGTCAGGGTCTGTCGCGGCTCCCACCCATCCACAACCAGCTGCAGCAGCTCTTCGTCCGTGATGTCGCTGATGCTGAGCCTGAAGGGCACGTGGGGCTCCCCGTTGTCGAGAAGCCGGGCCACGGCTTCAAGCCTCGGCTTGATGTGGTCGTGAATCTCGACGCGGCTGCGCATCTTCCCCCACATCAACCAGCCGTTTGCGGCCGTCAGAACAGCAACTCCAACAACCACTGTCGACTGCACCCAACGAATCGATGGAATCCGCAGCAAAGGCGCAAATGCCAGCAGCAGCAGCACACACGCATAGAAGGAGTACCGCGTCACCCCCGCCGACTGGACACCCGGAACCACCTTGGCAAAGGCGGCCATGGCCAGGTAGGCGATCATCCACAGCAGGAGCGTGCCCGAGAAGAGGTCGATGCGACGCCGCCAGGCGAGCCACGCCACAACGGCGACGAGGAGAACCAGCAGAGGCCAGCCAAAGCCGATGGGCAGCAGCAGCAGACGCGCCAGAGCCCGGCGCAGCATGTCGACGACGGTGAGCCCGGTTTCAAGCCAGGCTTCAGGGCCAAACGAGGGCTGCAGGATCCTGGTGCTCTCCCGCTCGAACACATACCAGACGACGTAGAGAAGGACACTCCCCACCAGGGCCGGCCACCAGCGCCTGATACGCCGGGCCAACAGCAACGCCACCGCTATCGAAAGTACCCCGCCGAGACCCACCCCTCCGGCGCCAACCGCGGCCACGGCGATCAAAAAGAGAAGGCCCACGTGCCGCCACTCGGGATTCTCCACGGTGACCACAAGAAGCAGCGCCCCCAGCCCGGCACAGAGCCCGACGGGATTGCCGATGAACCAGGCGGCGAGGAAGTCTCCCGTCCACAGGAAGAGCATCAGCGCGACAACGCCGACACGAATGATCGGGTGCACCCCTCGGCGCCGCAGCACCCACCACGCCAGCCCACAAGTCAACGCCCAGACGGTGGCGCCAATGGCCGAATACCAAGGCGAGTAGCTGAGGCCGAAGACTCCGTAGGCGATGCGCATCACGATGGTGTTGTAGATGGCGATCTGGCCGCCGACCGGGGCCATGATGTCGCTCACCGATCCGATCTCACGGCGCAGCAGATGTTTCCACGCATCAATGTGAAAGAAGTCACCGCGCTCGCCAAACACGACCAGAACGATGTACAGGAGGCCCAGCGCCACCACCACACCCGCCTCCCACCAACCCCATCGGCTGCGGGCCGATTCCAGAGAGTCCGGGGCTTCTGTGCTCACAACAGCTCCGTCGCTCCGAGGCGCGCGGCGGCGGGAATCAGAGGGGTTTGCCCAGCTGTGCAGAGGCCGGTCATGAGCAGCCAGCACCATAGCAGGACGGGTTCAGCGCCCAGATCGATGGGCAGCAGCGGATCACCACCGTCGCCTTGCCCGAACATCAAGCGCCCAAGCCCCAGAATTCAGGGTGCACAACAGCTCTCGCCGCCCTGATGTGCATCGGAGCGGCGTCGGTCGATCCCTACCCTTTGCTCAGCCTGCCGTCGGCGACGTAGAGGTTCCGCATCAGCTGATCGCAGCGCAGCAAAACTCCCACAAACGCGACTTCTTCCCCAACCCAACCACGCAGATGTCCGTAGTCCTCCTCGGGCAGCCACACCACCGCGTCCACATCTCGGCCCCCGAACAGATCCACCGACAGCCGATACACCGTCACCAAGGCTTTTTTCCCCGGCCCACCACCAAAGTCCAGATCGGAACGCACGGTATTGACCCGCTTCAGCGTGCCCCTCAACAACACCGGCCGACCCTCGTACTTCTCCTCGAACAGCCGAGTCGCGTCGAAAGAAAGCCGGCTCGCATCGAACACCTCCTCGGCCAATTCGGCAGCAGACGTCAACGCGGGCTCCTGGCGGGGAGCCTCCGGCTCCGCGACGCTCACCCTTTCCTCCGTTCGGCGCCGCCACGCCGCCACCTGTTTGTCGGCGGGCAAGGCCTCGGCGACGGCGCCGAACGATTTCTCCGCCTCCTCGTACCGCCCTGCTGCATACTCCGCCTGGCCGGCGAGGAACAGGATCTCCGGGCCTTCATCGGCCGATTCTTCGAAGGCAACGGAGGCAGCCGATGCGTTGCCCTCGGCCTGCATCTGCAGGGCCTCATCCACCGGGGCGCTCGTATCCCCGGTCAGCAGGGCCGCCACGCCAACAAGCCGGCGCACCACCAAAACCACACCATCGATGTCTTTCACACGAATGTGATACCCCACCGAGATGCAGGAGTCATCCACCCTCGCGGAGGGAAGATCGAGCAGGAGCCGTTGTACAGCCACACGTCTGGCCGGAGTCAGGAACTGGATGATCTCACTCTGATCCCGGCCCTTGACGACCACGTCCTCGTCGAAACCTCCGCCGTCAACCTCAATATCCTGCCCCCCCAACGCCTTGCCGATACGACGCCAGAAGGTCTCACTCTTCAGGGATAGGCCGAGGCCCAAAGAGGGATAGACAACGCTGAAACCCGTATCCGGCCTGGGGTTCTTGCTCCCCGTCCCATCGGGTAGATGTACGCCTCAACATCAAACCCATCGATGCTCCCCCCCAGCCGAGTTGGACGGTTGCTGAAGAAGCGGGACGGCTCGAGCTGCAGACCCAGCACCTGTGCCGCCTCCCCCAACCGCGTCCCACTTGTTCGGACTTGTGCTTGTGGGTCGCAAGCATTATCAACACACTGAAGATGGCGAAAAGTATCGGGCCCAACATTGGTGGGCTCACGCAGAGACGCCTTTCTGTACACCCGAATCCAGTTCGACCACCACAACCGCGTTCCCCTGAACGACCCGGCGTGCTTCCGCCAACGCGACTTTGCCGTCGGGATCACGCTCGGCTCGGAGCATCTTGGCCATACGCGGCTGGGCCTCGAGGTACCTCCTCATACGTTCTGCCGCATCCTCGCCCTCGACGGCCCGGGCCACGCCCTTTTTCCAGGAGCGCCCCAGGTAGACCTCGACCTGCTGCGGGCCCCGCAGGTTGGTCCACCACGACTTGGTGTCGGCCCTGCGGGCGATCACGATGATCTCTTCACCATGGCGCGCGTAGCCAACAGGAATGGTGTACTCCTTGCCGGTGCGGCGTCCCTGGTACTTGAGCAACAAGAGTGAGCGGCTCATCATCCGGTGCAGCGGTGAGCGCAGCACTCCGCTGACGATGGAAGTTCCGATGGGCATGGTGACTCCTTGCCGCGAGCATGGCGACGCTACGTTCTACAACGGTACTCGTGCAACCCGGCGCGCTCATCCGGTGTTCTTGGAGATGAAATGGACCGCAAAGGAGCACACCACACGGATTCCGTTGAGCTGGCCGCGGCTCTAGCCGCCAACATCGATACGGCCTTCCTCGATCTGGTCCACGCCACCCAGGACGACATCTTCTCCGGCGCTCTCCGCCTCACCGGCAATTGGGCCGACGCCGAAGATGTGACCCAGGAGACCTACACAAAGGCCTATCACGCCCTGGGCCAATACACGGCCGACCGCACCAAGGCTCTGCATCTGCGGGAGTGGCTGTGGACCATCGCCGCCAACCTGTGCCGCAACCGAATTCGAAGCAGGCGCCGGCACCCCGAGGCTCCGCTCCCCGCAACACTGCAAGCCAAGGGCCCCGGCCCGGAGCAGCAGGCGGTGGCCGCCGATGAGCTTTCGCTCCTCGCCGGTCACCTATTGAAACTTCCCTGGCAGATGCGGCTGGCCGTGGTGCTGCGCCACGTTGTTGGCCTCACCTACGCCGAGATCGCCGAGGCCCTCGACCGCCCCTTGGGAACGGTCAAGGCGGACGTGCACCGAGGTCTGGCCCATCTGCGAAACAACCTGGAGGAAACACAATGGACGACAAACTGACGGATTCTCTCCGCAGCCTGCGTCAGCCGGCCCCAGGCGGCGTGCTCCCTGCCGTGCTCATCAAGACCGGCATCGCCGACGGCTACGTGACCCGATCCTCTCCTCTGGGACTGCTCTATGTGGCCTTCAGCGAACACGGCATCTCGTTTGTCGACATCGCCGGAACCGCCGAATCCTTCGAGCAGCGATTTCGGGACCATTTTGGCCGACGCGCCTGCGCCGCCGGCAGCATGCCTACCGAACTCGCCTCGTCGCTGGCCCGAGCTATCGACACGGGACGCACCGGCAGCCTTCCCCTCGACCTTCGCGGCCTGAGTGCCTTCCATGTGTCGGTGTTGCACAAGGCGGCAGAGATCCCTTCCGGGGAGACCCGTCCCTATACCTGGGTGGCGCATGAAGTCGGCAACCCGAAGGCAGCACGGGCGGTGGGCCGCGCTCTGGCCGCCAATCCGGTTCCTTTGTTGGTGCCCTGCCACCGAGTGGTGCGAGCCGACGGACGGCTCGGACGGTACTCACTCGGCGAGGACGCCAACAAACGGCGCCTCCTTGAGGCAGAGGGACTCGACACCAACACCCAGGCACAACTTGCCGGGCGTGGGGTGCGCCTGCTGGGCAGCGACACCACCCACATCTACTGCTATCCGACCTGCTCGTATGCCCGCCGCATCACCGATGTGCACCGCGTCGAATTCAAGAACGCACGCCAGGCGGAGACATCGGGCTATCGGCCCTGCAAAAACTGCCGCCCCAAGGGGGGCAGAAGTCCAGAGCTCAGCGTTCAAGATTCAGAATCTCGGGTGTCGGGCCGCTATCGCGCCTTCTGAACTCTGCTGCTCCGTCTCCGGCGGAACGCCTCACTCCCACCTGAACAAGTACGTGATCCCCAGCACCGAGACCAGCAGGAGTCCGGCCACTATGCCGGCTTCACCCCAATTCCACCCCAGTCCGAGCCACGCGTCCTGCAGCACGATCACCACGTGTTTGAGCGGGGTGAGGTCGCCAATGGTGCGCAGCGGGGTATTGAGTACTTCCGGGGGAGGCCCGACCCCACTGACAAACATCATGGTGAACCAGAGCAGCATGCCGCCCGCTTGGGCGGCGCGGGCGCTGGGCATCAGCGAGCCGAGCAACACACCGATCGAGGCGAAGCAGAGCGAACTCAGGCCGAAGGCGGCGACGCAGAGGGCCGGGGACTGAGGCCAACTCACGTCGTACACCATCACCGACGCCACAACGAGAACGCACCCGCTCACCGCGGCGATGCACAGGCTCACCAGCACCTCAGCGCCCACGACCGCCCACAGCGAGACCGAAAAGGCTCGGAAGCGCCGCAGTACGCCGCGTTCGCGGTTGCCGGCGAGATGGGTAGGAACACTCAACAATCCAATGGAGGCAAGGACGAGGCCGACGTAGCCGGGGGTGTAGTAGTTCATCGGCCCAAAACCCCGGTAGAACTCGGGATCGGGGTCGTTGCCGAACACACCGCCGAGAACAAACAGCGTGATCAGCGGCAAGGCCAGGGCGAACACCACGGTCAGCGGCTCCCGGCCGAAGAGTTTCAGCTCGACGAAGGCCAGCTTTGCGGTGGTTCTCACGACGCCGGCTCCTCTTCAAAACGCCCTCCGGTGAGGGCGAGGAAGACATCTTCGAGGCTGGCCCGCTCGGCCCGAAGGTCGGTGGGCAGGATGCCGTGGCCCACAAGAGCGGCTGCAACCACCGCGAGCACCGGACCGGACCCCGACACCTCGACCCTGCTCCCGTATCGTTCCACCCGCTCGACCTCCTGCAGATCACTCAGGAGACCGAGGTCGGCCCAATCGGTGCTGAAGCGCACCAGCACCTGCGGGGCGTGCTCGTCGATAAGTCTCTGGGGTGCACCCATGGCAACCACACGGCCCGAGTCGACGATGGCCAGACGATCACACAGGCGCTCCGCCTCATCCATGAAGTGGGTAACCAGCACCACCGTCGTGCCCCGGGCTTTGATGGCGGCCACAAGATCCCAGGCGACCCGGCGTGAAGCCGGATCGAGGCCTGTGGTCATCTCGTCCAGGAACACGACTTCAGGGTTGTTGACCAGGGAGAGAGCCACAAGAAGTCGCTGTCGTTGCCCGCCGGAGAGACTGGCGAACGATGCATCCCGCTTGTCGCCGAGGCCCCACTGCCCGATAAGCGTCTCCCAGTCGGCCGGCTCCGGGCTCAGTGAGGCAAACAGGTCCAGGGCCTCCCACACCCGAATGCGATCGGGCAGACTCGACTCCTGCAGCTGCGAGCCAATCCGGCCGCGCAACTCACGCTTGCCCCGCCCCGGGTCGAGTCCAAAAACTCGCAGCCGGCCGGAATCGGGACGCCTCAGACCTTGGAGGCACTCAACAATTGTGGTCTTGCCGGCGCCGTTGGGACCGAGGATGCCGAAGATCTCACCCTCGTCGACCGCGAAGGACACGTCGTCGACGGCGATCACGTCGCCGTACGTTTTCTTCAGGCGCTCCACCTCGATGACAGAATCCACAGCGGCCCGGAGGCTACGCGGATGGGATCAGCGCTCAAAATCCGCAGAGAACCTGCCAATTGCCGCTTCCGGATGCCGGAGCCCCGGCGCCGATCCTGCACCTCGAGTCACCTTGCCGAGCTGCTGCATCGTGGTGCCGGGCCAGACTCACCGGCCCGGCTCGAGGACTAGTTTGGCCGGAGGGAACACCGCACCGGGAGGTGCTCATGGGCAGCCGACCACCATCGAGTCCCAGCGCCAAGGTGTGCCCGCGCTGCGGCAACGAGATCAAAGCCGAAGCAAGGCTGTGTCGTTTCTGCAGAGCCGAGTTTGAGGTGTACCGGCGCGGGTACTGCCAGGCCTGTCACCAGGTAATGACCGCCACAGGCTCCGACGAGTGCCCCACCTGCGGCGGCCCTCTGACCGACGTCCACACCGATAGCGAGCTGCGTCAGCCTGCCGTCCCTCCCCCACCGGCCGACTCCCCTCCGGCCGCCGTTCCCCCGCCTCCCCCGGCTGCAAAAAGGGACAAGGGCACGCTGCAGCCGACAACGGTGCGGATGCGACGCGGCTTTGCCGCTGCCGCCCTTCCCCTTGCCGGCCTGGCCGCCTTGAGCACGTTCCTACCCTGGCTGCAGTCGGTGCTAGGAGATACCACATCCGGATGGGACCTGTTCACCGCCGCAGGCGCAAGGGGTCTCAATCAACTGCTCGCCAGCGATCTCTATTGGGTAGGCTCGGCGCCCGCGTTCACCAGCCTCGCCGTGATGATCTCGGCGGCGGCCCTGGGAGTGGTAGCACTCGCCATTCTCCTCTGGCCCGCGGCCGAACCACCGGCAACGGGCAGTGTCCCGGTTTGGCTGAGGGTACTGGCCGGTGTGACGATCGCCGCCGCCGCCATCCTTCCTCTGGTCAACCTGGCGTCGTTCGCCTTCTCGAAACAGGAGTGGCGCTTGATCACCTTGGGCTACGGGATGCTCTTGTGGATCATGGGATCGTTCTTTGCTGCCGGCGCTCTCGCCATCAGCATCGCCCCCAAGCTCCGTCGTCGGCCGGCCCGGCCGCCTGGAGAGCCAATGCCTCAAGGCATCCGGATAACTCTGCAAATCACCGTCACCATCCTCTTGCTGCTCGGGTTTTTCATCGCAGTCGGCCTCCCCTGCGCGTTTGAAGACACCGACGCGGCACGACACGCCTGCATCCAGACCACGGCGGCCAAGGTCTACGCCGGAATCGGTATCGGCGGAGCGGCACTGGGCATCCTGCTGACCTGGGTCGTCCCACCCCTGTGGCGCCGGCGCAACGCCCGGCACAGCACGGATCGCTAGGTCTCGGCTGCGGAGCGGACACCTCATCGGGCCGCTCACACTCCGCGCTCGTTGCGAATGTGGCCTAGCTCTTCCAGTCTTCAAGCCGGGCGTCTAGGGCCTTGACAATCTGGTCCCGTGCCCGTCGATAGGCCTCGAGATCACGGCCGTATGGATCGCCAATGTCCTCCCCGCCGGGATCGAGCAGCTCAACCTTCCCCCCAAGAGCCGGCTCCATGGCCAGCAGGGCAACACGGTGCGAAGCGGTCATCACGTAGATGGCATCAGCGCTCTCGGCGACCTTCCGACTGAGCCCGCGAGCCCGATGCGGCGTGACATCAACACCAATCTCGGCCGCCGCCTCTATCGCGTTCGATGCCGCCGGGGCGCCATCAAGCGAGTACAGACCGGCGCTGCCGAAATTCACCCCAGACTCCGGGCCGGTCCGACTCCTGGCCATCGCCTCCGCCATGGCAGAACGGCATATGTTCCCGGTACAAACAAACACGATCTCCCTCGCCATGAAAGGACGGTACCGCGGGGGGTCTGCTGAGATGGGGAACCCCACGCAGGCAGCCCATGAACAGCAACAGGCCCACCGTGCTATTCCTATGTGTGCACAACGCCGGCCGCTCCCAAATGGCGGCGGCCTGGCTGCATCACCTCGCCGGCGATTGGGTCACGGTGCTCTCCGGCGGCGCAGATCCTGCCGAACACATCAACCCGGCCGCGGTCGCCGCCATGGCCGAGGCCGGCATCGACTTGGGTACGGCGACTCCCCGCCGTTGGAATGAGGACATGCTGCGGAGCGCCGACGTGGTAATCACAATGGGCTGCGGCGACGAGTGCCCCCTATTCCCCGAAAAGCGCTACGAAGACTGGGACGTCGCCGAACCTCACGGCGCCGAGATGGATCTTGTGCGCACAGTGCGTGACGACATCGAGAGCCGGGTCCGACACCTGGTGGAAGAGCTCAAAACGAGACCCGGATCACCCGATTGATGCCGGATCCCTCGACTCGGTGCGTAACCAAGCCCAAGAATCCATCGGTAACAAGGAAAGAGCCAATACATCGTGGAACCAGCTGAGTTCAGAGCGACGGTCGAGGCCGCCCAGGCCGGTGCCGAATGGGCTTGGTCGCGCCTCTACCGTGACCTGGCCGGGCCCGTGCTCGGGTATCTCAAGAGCCGAGGTGCCGTCGAGGCCGAGGACCTGCTCGGCGAGGTGTTTGTCCAGGTGGCCCGCAACATCGGCTCGTTCAGGGGCGATGCCCGATCCTTCCGTTCCTGGGTCTTCACCATTGCCTACCATCGCCTCATCGACGAGCGGCGCTACCGCTCCCGCCGCCCGGTGGAGCCGAATGACATCGACCGCGGTGGTGGCCCCGGCGGCGATGTGGAGCAGGAGGCCCTCCAGAACCTGGGTACCGAGAGCACCGTGAAGCTACTGGGCCGGCTGACCCCGGGTCAGCAGACGGTTCTGCTGCTACGCCTGCTCGGTGATCTCACCATCGACGAGATCGCCCACACCATGGGCAAACGGCCTGGAGCGGTGAAGGCCCTGCAGCGCCGCGGCCTGGAAAGGCTGCGCGAGATCATCGAGACGGAAGGCGTACCCCTGTGAGCCACGCCGACGGTAACGAGGGTGTCATGAAAGACTTCGAGCCCCTCAGCGACAAGAACGTCGAGGCTCTCCTCGCAGACAGGGAAACACCCGGCCTCGAAGCCTGGGCCGGAGTTATCAAACGCATCCGCCAGGAGGCAACGGCATCCGTCGACCCGGAGACAGCCGGAACCCATGTGCTGCGCGCTGCACAGACAGCCGTCAGCCTTCCGGTCTCATCCCCGGTCCCGAGCCGGCGCTCCCCGGCTACCTGGAGGAGAAGAACCGTGTTTGCAGGATTGTTCTCAACACTCATCGGAAAGATCGTCATCGGCACCGCCGCAGTGGCAGCAGCCACCGCCGGCGTGGGCGCCTCCAACATACTTCCCGACTCCGTCGACAACTTCATCGAGCGCAACTTCGTCGGCGAAGACGAACTCGAC
>CAZTJO010000034.1:0-21466 GCA_964614095.1 uncultured Acidimicrobiia bacterium | reverse complement strand
CTTCGCCACGCAGAACTCGTTGCCCTCGGGGTCCCCCAGCACGGTCCAGTGGAAGCCTTCGAGCTCGTGGTCGGCGAGGCGGCTGCCCCCAAGCTCCTCGACTCGGGCGATAAAGGCTCCGGGATTGTCGGTGGACAGGTCGAGGTGGAGGCGGTTCTTCACCTGTTTGGCTTCGGGCACCTGCTGGAAGGCCAGGCTGGGCCCGCCTTGCCCCAGACTCTCCAGCCAGATGTACCCGGGGAACCGACTTTTCTCCCCGATCCCGAGAAGCTTGGACCAGAAGGCGGCCAGAGCTTCGATGTCGTTTCCATCAACCATCACCGATGCCACTACGGCGTCCATGGTGCGCTCCTTCCGGATTCCTCACGATTCTGCCACCCGGGGGATCGGGCTTCCGCCGTGCGGCGGCGCTAGGTTCGGTGGTGTTGTCGTTGGAGGGCCCATGAGAGAAGCAGTCGTCGTCTCCACCGCCCGGACTCCCATCGGCCGGGCCTACCGGGGAGCGTTCAACAACCTTGAGGCTCCCACCCTGGCTGCCCATGCCATCCGGCCTGCGGTGGAGCGGGCCCAGCTCGAGCCCGAGGAGGTCGAGGACGTGATCCTGGGCTGCGCCATGAGCGAGGGCACCCAGATGTACAACATCGGGCGCCTGGCCGCTCTGGCTGCAGGGCTGCCGGTGACCACGGCGGGTATGACCATCGATCGGCAGTGCGCCTCCGGCCTCATGGCCATCGCCACCGCGGCCAAGCAGATCATGTACGACGGCATGGACATCGTGGTTGCCGGCGGTGTCGAATCGATCAGCCTGGTGCAGACCATCAACAAGAACCTGTTCCGGGCCATGGACCCCAATCTCCTGGAGGCGCACCCGGACGCCTACCTGCCCATGATCCAGACCGCCGAGATCGTCTCCGAGCGCTATGGGATCTCACGTGAGGTGCAGGACGAGTACGCCCTGCAGAGCCAGCAGCGCATGGCGGCGGCGCAGGAGGCGGGCCGGCTGGACGACGAGATCGTCCCCGTCACCGCCACCAAGGAGGTGAAGGACAAGGCAACCGGCGAGGTGAGCTACGAGGAAGTCACCCTGTCCAAGGACGAGGGCAATCGGCCGGAGACCACGCTGGAGGCGCTGAGCGCCCTGAAGCCGGTCATGGGCAGCTTCATCACCGCGGGCAACGCCAGCCAGCTCTCCGACGCGGCGTCGGCGTGTGTGGTCATGGAGGCCGGCGAGGCGGAGCGCCGCGGCCTGGAGCCGCTCGGCTACTACCGAGGCATCGCCGTAGCCGGCTGCAAGCCCGATGAGATGGGCATCGGCCCGGTGTTTGCCGTGCCCCGGCTGCTGGAGCGCACCGGCGTCGGCTTCGAGGACATCGACATCTGGGAGTTGAACGAGGCCTTCGCGGTGCAGACGGTGTACTGCCGCGATCGGCTCGGCATTGACAACGAGATCCTCAACGTGAACGGTGGTGCCATCTCCATCGGCCATCCCTACGGTATGACCGGCTCCCGCCTGGTGGGGCACGTCCTGCTCGAGGGCCGACGGCGCGGGGCGAAGAAGGTTGTGGCCACCATGTGCATCGGCGGCGGCCAGGGCGCAGCCGGGCTGTTCGAGCTGCCGTAACGGGCCGCTACATCCGGTGCCACCGGGAGGGGTGGGCCGCGGCGCTGGCCACCCACCTGAGTTCGCTCTGGGCCTCGCCGTCGAGTCCGATGGTGTTGGGCTCCACTAGGGGGAGCTCACACCGAACCATCCCGTGGCCTTCCGGCAGCACGCGGGCGTGCAGACGCTCAAAGATGCGCAGCACAGCCTGGTTCTCGGCCAGGGCGTAACCGAAGAGCAGCTTGACCCCGTGGTCCATGGCGGCGACCAGGAGGGCGTGCATGAGCAGGGTGCCGATGCCTCTCCCCTGGTGATCGTCGGCGACCACGATCGCGATCTCGGCATGGCGGCTGTTCTCGGGATCGACTACGTACCTGCTGACCCCGAGGCCGTACTCGTCGCCGTCGGGGTCGAGCACGCCGGCGGCCCAGGCGAAGTGGCTGATGTGATCGATGTCGGTGAGATAGGAGAGCTGCTGTGAGGTGAGGCGCTCCATTGGCGCCAGGAAACGCTGATAGCGGGACTCCTTGGAGAGCCGGGCGAAACCTTCACGCAGCGCATCACGGTCCTCGGGATGCACCGGGCGCAGACCAACCCGGAGCTCGTTGGGCAGCTCAAACCAGACCAGCTCTGCGCTGGGAGGCTCGCCGCGCCCAGGGTGATGAGGCCCGGCAACGAGGTTGGCAACCAGATGGTTCTTGTTCACCTAGCCGTCAAGATTCGCCGGATCGCTCCTCTTCGGCAAGCTGGCGGCGGAGCACTTTGCCCACAAATGTCTTGGGGAGCTCGTCGCGGAACTCGATCTGCTTCGGCACCTTGAACCGGGCCATACGGTCCCGGCAGAAGGCGATGATGTCGTCGACTGAGGCCTCCTCGCCCTCCTCGAGGACCACAAAGGCCTTCACTCTCTGATCGGCCGCCTCCACCGGAACGCCGATGACGCCGGCCTCCCGTACCGCCGGGTGCTCGAAGAGCACGTCCTCCACTTCGCGCGGATAGACGTTGAGGCCGCCACCGGTGAGGATCATGTCCTTTTTGCGATCGACGATCTTGAAGAAGCCGTCGGGCTCCATGACGGCGATGTCGCCGGTGTGGAGCCACACGGTGCCCGATTCATCGGCACGCAGCGCGTTTTCGGACTCCTCAGGCTGGTTCCAGTAACCGCTCATCACCTGGGGACCGGTGATGCACAGGACGCCACTGTTTCCGGTCCTGAGCACCCGGGTCTCCGTCTCCTCGTCGACGATGCGACAGTCGGTGTCGGGCATCGGCATCCCGATGGTGCCCAGTTGATCCTCACCCTCGAGCGGGTTGGCGTGGGTGACCGGGGAGGCCTCGCTGAGGCCGTAGCCCTCGACAAGCCGGCCGCCGGTGAGTTCCTGGAAGCGACGCTGCACCTCGGGGGGAAGGCCGGCGGCGCCGCTGAGGCACTGCTTGATGCAGGAGAGGTCAACCTTTCCCTTCTTCACCTTGGGATGACTGCTGATGGCGGCATAGAGCGCCGGCACGCCGGGGAAGACGGTGGCGCGGTGCTTGCCGATCACATGCAGCAGGCCACCGATATCACGGGGGTCGGCCACGATCACCTGGGTGTAGCCGCGGTCGATGGACTGATTCATGCAGACCGTCATGGCGTAGGAGTGGGTGAGGGGCAGGGCGGTCAGCATGACCTCCTTGCCTTTCTCCAAACCTACCGACCAGGCCCCACACTGACGCGCGTTGGCGACGAGATTGGTGTGGCTGAGCACGGCACCCTTGGGCAGGCCCGTGGTGCCGCCGGTGTACATGAGCACCGCGGTGTCGCTCGGGCCGATGTCGACCGGCTTGGGCTTCTCGGGTGCGCCGGCGAGCAGGTCCTGGAACCAGTGGGTGCCCTCGGCATCGGAGATCTCGACTCGGTGGCCGCCCTTCTTCTCCTTGAGGAGGGTGAAGAGGCGGTTCAGCAGCGGCGGGAAGTACTCCTTGATGTTGGTGACGACGACGTGCTCCAGGTCGGTGCGGCCGCGGGCGTCGGCGACCCGCGGGTACATGAGGCTCATGCACACGGCGATCTTGGAGCCGGCGTCGCGGGCCTGGTGGGCAAACTCGGCTGCGGTGTAGAGAGGATTGCTCGGCACCACCACGCCGCCGGCGCGCCAGATGGCCTCATAGGCCATCACCGTCTGCGGACAGTTGGCCATATACACCGAGACACGATCACCCTTCTCGAGTCCCAGTTCCTGCAGAGCGGCGGCAAGACGATCGACGAGAGCGTCGAGTTCCCGATAGGTGATGCCGCTGCCGAAGAAGAGAATGGCGTCGCGGTCCCCATAAGTGTTCACGGCTTCTCTCAGCAGCTGGTCGAGGGCCAGCTTCGGGTAGTCCATAGAGATGGGCACACCTTCGTCGTAGTGCTTGTGCCACGGTCGCGAATCCATGAGTCTCTCCTTCGCGGTCGGCGGTCCAGAGCCGTCGGCTCCACGTGTGTTGTCGTTTGACACTACCCGAGCGGGACGGGACCCGGACTAGGAACGGCCCGTCTGTTTTTGTACGGCGCGCCAGCGCACCATAAAAGCAAAGAGGGGCAGCAGCAGCGCCAGGGGCCAGACGGAATTCAAGGCGAAGGATGCGGCAACGTAGAGGAGCAGGAAGGCGATGCCCATTTGCCGCGGCGCCTGCCGTCCTATGGCCGGTATCCCGATGATGACGGCAGTCACGGCGACGCATGAGGCGACGATGGCGCCGATGCGAAAAGAGGGCACCAGGTGGACCGGTTGGGCCAGGTGCAGGCCGACACCGACGGCGAACGCGGGTAGGTAGAACCACTGCAGCCGGTCGTTCATCGCTGCCTCCGGGCTGGTCGGCTTCTTGCCGGAGCCCGAAGTCTACGCGTGGGCCGGCAGCCGCCCCGGAGCTGGCCAGTGCCGGCCGGCTAGCCTCGGAAACCAGAGGCCTATCGCCGGGAGGAAACATGCTGCGCAACGGATCAAGCGGTCAAGAGGTCGAGAAGCTGCAAAGGGGGCTGAAGTACATAGGTTTCAAGCCGGGACCCATCGACGGCATCTTTGGGCCCAAGACCGACGCCGCGGTGCGGGCGTTCCAGGAGCACGCCAAGCTCGCGGTAGACGGCATCGTCGGCCCCAAGACCCTGGGGGCGCTCCAGAAGGCGCTCGACGACATGGCCAGAAAGACTCAGAAGCAAGTGACGTCGGCGAGCTCCAGCGGCAGCTACATGCCGCCGGAGCAGTACATGTCCAAGGACGACGACGACAAGCGCAAGTAGCGGCCGGACCGCAGATAGCAGCACGGTGCCTCCCCGAGGGGAGGCACCAGCGCGTTGCCGAGGCCGGCCGCCGCAGGCCCGGGTGCGGCGCCGGTAGGGTTGAGGCGTCGTGCGACTTCGTTTGTTGTTGCCGTCCGACCTTCCCGGCGTCGAGGCGCTGCTGAACGACGTTGCGGCGCAGGAAGGCGGCGAAGCCCTCAGCGAGGAGGCGCGGCTCGATCTTGGCGCCATCGGCTCCGGTGTGGTCATTGAGAGCCGGGGCCGGCTGGCCGGCTGTGCCAGCCTGCGCCATGAGGGCGGCCATCTGGTGATCGAGCTGGCTTGCGCTCCCGGAGCTGCCGACGAGGTGCTGGATCGGCTGCTTGACGGCGTTTTGGAGCAGGCCCAAGGCCATCCGGTGCGGCTCTGGTGTGTTGATGAGAAGACGCTGGCTGCAGGTCTGGCTCGGGGTCTGCAACGTTCGCGAACTCTGCTCGAGCTGGAGTGTGCTCTGCCGATCGAGCGCCGGGCCCGTGTGCCGGCTGGAGTGGAAATCAGGACCTTTTCTGCCGATGACATACCTGCCCTGTTGGACGTCAACAACGCCGCTTTTGGTGGCATTGTCTGGACCGAGGCGGATGTGGCGGCGCGGCTGCGGCGCCCGTGGTTCGACCCGGCCGGCGTGTTCCTTGCCTGGGAGGGCGATCGGGCCATCGGGGTGAGTTGGACCAAGATGCACCCGGGAGGGGTGGGGGAGATCTACCTGCTGGCCGTGCATCCTGAGGCCCAGGGCCGGTCGGTGGGCAGAGAGCTTGCGCTCACTGCTCTCGAATACCTGCATGAGGTCGGTGCTGCGACGGGACTGGCCTACACGAATGCCGGGAACCAGCGGGCGCGTCAGGTGTACTCCTGGCTCGGATTCGAGACGGTGCGGGTGAGGGAATGCCTGGAGGGCTAGCCAAACCTATGCCCGCAGGAGGGGCAGTAGGCGTCGTTCTCGGCCGTCTGAGACTGGCACCAGGGGCAGGGAAGATCGGCTCCATTGCCGCGCGCCAGGATGCGGGCCAGCGGTACGACCTGCTTCATCACTGCTCCTTGAACGTCCGCAACGGGGCAGGCTAGGCCACCGGGGCCCGCCGGTGAGGTATTTCGCGCCGGGACCGGGGTTGTGCATTCCAGTCGCGTCGGCTGATTACGCTACGGCGGGCCGATCACGGAGTCACCCATGGCGATGACATTGACACTGCCCGATGGCTCGACGCTCAGCGTGGACAAGGGCGCCACGGGGCTTGACGCCGCCCGCGCCATCGGCAAGCGTCTCGCCGGCGCCGCCGTCGCCGTCAAAGTGGGCGGGGTTCTGCGCGATCTTGGCACGGTGTTGGACGACGACGCAGACTTCGAAGTGATCACCGGTGCCAGCGACGAGGGGCGCCACATCCTGCGCCATTCGGCAGCGCACGTCATGGCCCAGGCGGTGCTCGACCTCTTCAAGGGGGCGAAGTTCGCCATCGGTCCGCCCATCGAGGACGGCTTCTACTACGACTTTCAGGTGGCGGAGGCCTTCACCCCCGAGGACCTCGAGCAAATCGAGGCGCGTATGACCGAGATCATCGCCGAAGACCAGCCATTTGAACGGGAGGCGGTTTCCAAGCAAAAGGCGCTCGAGCTGTTCGGCGATCAGCCCTTCAAACAGGAGATCATCGCCTTGGTGGACGAATCCGAACTCGGCGCTGGCCAAGAGGTGACCGTCTACCGCAACCGTGAATTCATCGACCTGTGCCGGGGGCCACACCTGCCGTCGACGGGCCGATTGCCGGCGGTGAAGCTGCTGCGCAGCGCTGGGGCTTATTGGCGGGGCGATGAGACCCGCCCCCAGCTGCAGCGCATCTACGGCACCGCCTGGGAGAGCCGTGAGGCGCTCGATGCCTATCTCAATCGCCTCGAGGAAGCACGGCGCCGCGATCACCGGAAGCTGGGAGTCGAGCTCGATCTGTTCTCATTCCCTCACGAGCTGGGGAGCGGGTTGGCGGTGTGGCACCCCAAGGGAGCCCTCGTGCGCAGCATCATGGAGGATTACAGCCGCCGCACCCACCTGAGCCACGGATACAAGATCGTGGCCTCACCGCATATCGCCAAGGCGGAGCTCTGGCGAAAATCCGGCCACCTCGATTTCTACGCCGAGACCATGTACCCGACCCTCCAGGTCGACGAAGGCGACGAGTACGTGCTCAAGCCGATGAACTGCCCTTTCCACATCATCATCTTCGGCACCAGGTCCCGCTCCTATCGGGAGCTGCCGCTGCGTTTGTTCGAGCTGGGGACGGTCTACCGCTACGAACGATCCGGTGTGGTACACGGCCTGCTGCGGGCACGGGGCTTCACTCAGGACGACAGCCACATCTTCTGCATGGAGAGCCAGCTTGAGGAAGAGCTGCAGGGGCTGGTCGATTTCTCGCTCATGGTGCTGCGCGACTTCGGGTTCGACGAGTTCGAGGCCGATCTCTCCACCCGGCCCGAGAAGTACGTTGGGAAGCCTGAGGCATGGGATCGGGCCACCGAGGCGCTGCGCCGGGTGCTGGAGGGCAGCGGTCTTCCATTTAGGGTGGCCGAGGGCGAAGGCGCCTTCTACGGGCCGAAAATCGATCTGCACGTGCGGGATGCCATCGGGCGGCGCTGGCAGTTGACCACACTCCAGGTGGATTTTGCCCAGCCCGACAACTTCGACATCACCTACGCCACTGCTGACAACACTCGTGAACGTCCGGTGATGATCCACCGCGCCCTGTTCGGCGCAGTGGAGCGCTTTTTTGGCGTTTTGCTGGAACACTGTGCCGGGGCTTTGCCGGGCTGGCTTTCGCCGGTGCAGGCCACCATCGTTCCCGTGGCCGACCGGCACCACGAGTACGCCGAGAAGGTTGCCGGGGCACTGGGTGACAAGGGGCTTCGGATCGAGGTGGATGCCGCCGATGACACCGTCGGCGAAAAGATCCGCAAGGCCATCACCGACAAACACCCGGCGGTCATCGTCGTCGGCGACAGTGATGTCGAATCCGGCACGGTGGGGCTGCGACTGCGCGGCGCCGAGGAGGAACGTGGTGTTGCGCTCGACGAGGCGGCTCGCCGGCTCGTCGAGTATTGCCGGCCACCCCGCTGATACTTGAGCAGTGGCGCCAGCCGGGTAGCCTTGCCGATCGCGCTCCAAGCCGTACCGGATCTGCAGAGGGACCTGTGAAACATTTCATCTACCTGCTCTCCTCGATGGTGCGGCGCGCTCCGCTTGCCGTGCTCATCGGGTCACTTGTTCTCACCGCCGTCTTCGTCTTCTTCATCCCGCAGCAGGAGCGGGCCACCGGCAGCCAGGGCTTTTCTCCCGATTCGGCGGAGTTTGCCGCCTACCAGAAGGTGACCGAGGTATTCGAATCGACGTCCGAGGAATCGGTTCAGGTGTTGGTTTCGGCGGAGTCCGGGGATCTCATCAGCGCTGAGGGGATCCGGGTGTACCTGGAGACGATCTATGCCATCGACAGCAGCCGAGCCGCCGAGATGTACGGCGATCGGCCCGGCGGAGACGTCATCGGGTTCCTTGACCCGACGATCATCTGGCTGGCCGAGAACGGCATTGCGCCGCTGTCGGCCACCGATGAACAGGTGAAGCAGGGGTTCGTCGAATCCATGGCTGAGCTGCCGTCCTCATCTGCTCTGGAGTTCCTCGTCTCCAGCCGCTCCGACTTGTCCGAGCCGCGGGTGCCCACCGGGCTCATCGTCGTCTACCTCAACACGAACGTGCTGGACGAGGCCGACGGAGACGTCTTCGATCAGCTCTCCGATGTCGAGTTGGACCTGGCCGACGCGGTGCGGGCCGTCTCCAACGGTGATGTCTCGGTGGAGCCGTTCTCGTTCACGCTGCTCTTCTCCGACACCGAGGCGTTCCAGAGCGAGATCGGGCGTCTCTTCGCCACCGCCTTCCTCGTCATCCTCGCCATCCTGGGCTACGTCTTCTGGATCCACCCCAAGGGACGGCTGTCGCGATGGGCAGCGCTGCGGCGGGCCTCGGCTGACGTGGCCATGGCACTTGGGGTCATCGTGCTCTCGATCATCTGGATGAACGGCATCGGGGTGCTGCTGGGCCCGGGCTACCTGGGATTTATCGGGCCCTCCAACGAGATGCTCCAGATGATCCCCATCCTGTTGATTGGCCTTGGGGTGGACTATGCCATCCACCTGACTGCGCGCTATCGGGAGGAGATCGGCGCCGGGAGCGACGTCGTCAACTCGGCGACAAAGGCGACCCGTACCGTCGGCGTCGCTCTGGTGCTGGCCACGGTGACGACCGCGGTGGGCTTCCTGACCAACCTGGTCAGTCCCATCGGGGCCATTGCCGACTTTGGCGTGCTGGCCACAGTGGGCATCGGCTCGGCGTTTTTGCTCATGCTCACCTTTGTCCCGGCGATACGCATCCTTCTCGACCGCCGCGCCGAACGGGCCGGCCGGCTTCCCGTCGAGGCCATGGGCCATTCCAGCGAGCGGGCGCTTCCCCGGCTCATGGGGGCGGCGTCCGTGTTTGCCGAGCGGGTGCCTGCCCTCATGCTGTCCATTGCCTTGGTTGCCGGCGGCCTGGGGGCCTGGGGTTTCACCCGGCTCGACACCACGTTCTCCTTCACCGATTTTGTGCCCAAGGGCTCGCCGCTGCTGTCGACCTTTGAGGATCTCACCGACGAGTTTGGCGGAGGTTTCGGCGAGGTCACCAGGGTGCTCATCGACGGCGATGTGGCCACCGTCGCCGCATACAACGCTCTCTGGATGGCAACCAACGACATCAACAACACCCCGGATGTGGTCATCCTGGGCGAGCGGGCTTTGGCCGATTCGCCCCTCAAGGTGATCTATGACCTCGTTATTCCTCCCGAGGCCGGAGGAGATCCCGCCTTATACGACGCCGCTTTTGCCGAGCAGGCGGCCGGCCTCGGTCTGGAGGCCGATCTCACCGTGGCCCCGGGAACCAATGTGGCCGCCCTCTATGCCGCCGCCGAGGAGGCAGCTCCGGACGCCATGAACCGGGTGCTCGTCTCCGAGGAAGGCGCATATCGGTACATCGCCGTGAGCATTGGCACCGAGGCCGGCGAACAGCGCGCTATGGAGCTGCGCGACAATCTGGCCGCGGACTTCGCCTCTTTCGATTCGATCGCCGGCGTCAGCGCGGTGGCGACGAGCGACTACATCGTCACCAGGGGGGTGGTGGAGGCGCTGCGGGCCTCCCAGGCCCTATCCATCGTCTTGACCATCGCCGCGGCGATGGCGCTGCTGATGGTGACGTTCTTTGTTGAATCGCGACGGCCCTTCCTCGGGGTCATCACGATCCTTCCTGTGGGCCTGGTAGTGCTTTGGGTGTTCGGGATGATGACGGTCTCGGGTATCTCGTTCAACCCGGTGACTGGGATGATTGCCTCCATCGCCATCGGCATCGGAGTGCCCTACTCGATCCACATCACCCACCGCTACCAGGAGGACCGGATCCGCTGCGACAGCCCCGAGGAAGCTATTCGCCACACGATGACCCATACGGGGGGAGCTTTGGCCGGATCGGGGTTCACCACCGTGGCCGGGTTCGGCATCCTCGTCACCTCGTCGTTGGGTCCCTTCCAGCAGTTCGGGCAGGTGGTGACCTACGCCATCGGCTTTGCTCTGGTGGCCGCCGTGCTGGTTCTGCCCAGCATGCTCGTACTGTGGGATCGATGGCACCGGCGCCGCGGCGAGGAGGCCGTCGATGCCCGAGCCGTGGAGGAGTCGCTGGCCGTCGACTGACGACGGACCGGGTTCAGAGCACGTACTGCTCGCCGGCGTCGTCTTCGACCTCAAAGGCGACGGCGAAGCTGGAGCGGTGGGGCCAGCGTTCCAGAAGCGCACTTGCTTTGGTGTTGCATCCGGCCAGGAAGGCGGCCCAGGGCTCGCCCCGGTAGGCGTCACCGATGTCCGAGGAGCAGCCGGCGACCGGATCGACCATGGCGGAGTGTACGGCGACACCTTCCAGCGAGATCACGGCCAGGCCGAGATCACCGCAACGGCGGACTATCTGCGCCGCCACGTCCGTGGGGTAGAAGCCCTCGTCCTCCGGTCCCCGGCGTAGGGCCAATGGGTCGAATTCGGCGGCGAGGGCATCGATGCCGCTCGATCCGCCTTCCTGGGCCGGGGCCTCGAGGTTCTCGTAGCCGCCGCTCAGGATGGCCGCGGCCACATCGAGGGCACGCTGCAGTTCGGTGAGGTCGAAGGCACACGGCTCGGGGCTGGGGAGAAACTCGACGTGGAGGCGATCGTCGCGGGTGTAGGCCATGCCCACGTAGCGGCCGTCGGCAAGGAGGTCGACAACCGGGTCCGGCCAGTCGGGGTCGTCGCGTTCGGAAACGTAGATCCGATCCATAGCGCCGATGATACGGCGGGCCTCTAGCGCTCGTGTGCCGCCGGGTAGTCGCGTCGCCTGGGACCCGAGTAGATCTGGCGCGGGCGCCAGAGGCGGGTAGTCGGGTCGATGAGCTGTTCCCTCCACTGCGCCATCCAGCCGGGCATACGTCCCAGGGCAAACAGCACGGTGAACATCCTGGGCGGGAAGCCGAGAGCACGGAACATGATGCCCGAGTAGAAGTCGACGTTCGGATACAGGTTGCGTTCTATGAAGTAATCCTCGGTCAGAGCTGTTTCCTCGAGCGCCAGAGCTATCTCGAGGAGCGGGTCCTCCTGGCCGAGGCGATCGATGACGTCGTGGGCGAACTCCTTGAGGATGCGTGCCCGCGGATCGTGGGTTTTGTACAACCGGTGGCCGAAACCCCAGAGTCGGAACGGATCCTTGGGATCCTGGGCCCGCTTGATGTATTTCATGTAGTCGCCGCCGCTTTGGAGTATCTCTTCGAGCATCTCGACAACGTGCTGGTTGGCTCCTCCGTGGAGCGGGCCCCAGAGGGCGTTGATCCCGGCGGAGATCGAGGCGAACAGGTTGGCCCGGCCGCTGCCGACCAGCCGCACCGTTGAGGTGGAGCAGTTCTGACCGTGATCGGCGTGCAGGACAAGAAGCACGTCGAGGGCCTTGGCCACCACCGGATCGATCTCGTAGTCCCCGGTGGGAGTGGCGAACATCATGTGCAGGAACCGAGCGGCGTAGTCGAGCGAGTTCTTCGGATAAACGTAAGGCTGGCCCATTGACCTCTTGAAGGCGAAGGCAGCGATGGTGGGCACCTTTGCCATCAGGTAGATGGCTGAGAGCTCAACCACCTCGGGGTCTTCGACCTTGTGCAGCTCGGGGTAGAAGGTCGACATGGCCAGCATCGCCGATGACAGCACTCCCATGGGGTGAGCGTTCCGGGGAAGTGCCTCGAGCAGACGCTTCATGTCCTCGTCGATCAGTGTGTGGTTGGTGATGCGTTCCCGGAACTCCTCGAGTCCGGCGAGGCTGGGCAGCTCGCCGTGGAACAGCAGGTAAGCGACTTCAGAGAAACTGGATCGCTCGGCAAGCTGACTGATCGGGTAGCCGCGATAGCGAAGCTCTCCGACGGTGTCGTCGATGTAGCTGACCCCGCTTCGGCACGCTGCGGTGTTGGCGAACCCCAAGTCGAGCGCGACCAGACCGGTTCGACCTCGCAAGGCGCTCAGATCGACGCCACGGTTTCCTTCGCTGCCGACGACCACATCGAACTTGTGTTCCGTGTCCCCGTCCCTGATAGTCACCTTTTCGGCTGCCATGTCGACCCCCTAGTCGTCCTTCTCGGCTGCGGCGGCGGCTATGACACGCTGCGCCTCCTGGGGAGGCACTTCTTCGTAGTGGCTCATCTCCATCTCGTAGAATCCGCGCCCGCTGGTGATGGAACGCAGGTCGATGCTGTAGCGCTGTATTTCGGCGAGAGGGACTTCGGCGGTGATGACTCGGAGGGCACCCTCGGAGTCCATGCCGAGAACCCGTCCTCGTTTGGAGTTCAGATCGCCGATCACATCACCGGTCTGGTCCTCCGGCACCCGTACGGTGATCTTCATGATTGGCTCCAGCAGCGCCGCCCCGAGTTTGGGCGCGGCAGTTCTGACGGCCTGGATACCGGCCATACGAAAAGAGAGCTCATCGGAATCGACGGAGTGGTGTTTGCCGTCGTAGACGGTGGCTTTGATGTCGACCACCGGGTACCCGGCGAGGATGCCACGCTGCAGCGCCTCACGGATCCCCTTGTCTACGGCGGGGATGTATTGCCGGGGGATGTTTCCCCCCTTGACCGCGTCGGCAAACTCGTAGCCGCTGCCGCTGGGCATCGGCTCGAACTTGACCAAGGCCACCCCGAACTGGCCCCGGCCTCCCGACTGCTTCTTGTGTTTGCCCTCGACGTCGGCGCGGCCCTTGATCGTCTCCCGGTAGGGGATCTTGGGCAGGGCGGTCTCCACCTCGACCCCGAAACGTGCCGCCAGGCGGGCGATTGCCACCTCTAGGTGGGCGTCGCCGAGGCCCGAGACGACGGTCTGGTTGGTGTCGGCGCGCCGTTCAACGGTGAGCGTCGGGTCATCTTCCACCAGCCGCTGCAACGCGGTAGAGAGCTTCTCTTCGTCCTGCTGCGATTTGGGGAAGACGGCGAACGACATGGTCGGTCGAGGCATTGACACCGGCTCGATAACCGCGCTGGATCGGGTGGAACGCAGAGTGTCGCCGGCCAGCGTCGATTCCAGCTTCGCCACCGCGGCGATGCCACCACGGGGGACCTCGGCGACGTCCTCATGCTCCTTGCCGCGCATGGCAAACAGGTTGTGCATGCGTCCTGTGGCATGGCGGGCCGGGTTGTGCAGCTCGGCGTCGAGCTTCACACTCCCGCGAAACACGCGGAACAGTGAGATGCGGCCCACGTAGGGATCCGACTGGGTTTTGAACACGTAGACAACGGTGTCGTTGTCGGCGATCTCGCCGGCGGTCAGTGGCGGATCGGGCCGTTCCTCGGGCCGGGGGCCGTATTCGGTGATGAACTCGGCCAGTCGGTCGATGCCGACGAGTTTGGTGGCCGATCCACACAGCACCGGGAAGGCGCTGCCGGCGATCAGACCGCCGTGGATGGCGGCGACAAGCCGGTCGCCGCTGGGCTCGACTCCGTCCAGGTACTGCTCGAGCAGATCGTCGTCGGTCTCGACGGCGGCCTCGATGAGTGCAGTGCGCAGATCGTTGACCTCGCCGGCTACGGACTCCGGCATTCCTCCTTGGGTCCCGGCAGGCCTGCCGTCGTAGGTGTAGGCGATGTTGGCTACCAGGTTGGCCACGCCCGAGAGATCCTGCTCGGCACCGATGGGCACTTGCAGTGGGGCCACCGCCGTCCCGAAGTGGTCTTTGATCTGAGCGAGGGCGCGAGCATAGGAGGCACGTTCTCGATCAAGCTTGTTGACGAAGAAGGCACGGGCGATGCCCTCTTCTTCGGCCATGCGCCACACTGCCTCGGTCTGCACCTCGACACCGTCGACCGCGGACACGACAAAAAGGGCGAGGTCGGCGGCGCGTAATGCGGCGCGCACCTCTCCAAGGAAATCGGAGTAGCCGGGAGTGTCGATGACGTTGATCCGGTGGCCCCTCCAATCGAAGGGCGCCATGGCCAGGCTCACCGAGTTGCCGCGGGAGATCTCCTCCGGCTCGAAATCAGTTGTGGTGTTGCCATCCTCTATGCGACCCATGCGTGTGGTGACACCGGCCGCATGCAACAGTGCCTCGGCCACGGCCGTCTTGCCGCTGCCGCTGTGTCCGACGAGAACGACATTCCGAATACCATTCGAGCCCAAAGGGGGAACCTCCTCGCGGGGGGTGCGGAGTCTAGTTCTCGCCGGCAGCCGTGCTCTCGTGTGGTACCTTCGATGCTGCCGTGCTGGATATCAGGGCGCGCAAGAAGGTCTCCCGTGCTTTCCACCCGATTGCACGCGCAGTAACGCGTCTGGGCCTTGGTCCCACCGCGGTGACAATGCTGGGGGTGCTGGTTTCCTTCGTCGGATCGCTGCTGATCGCTTTCGGCTATCTCACAGCAGGAGGAGCCGTGCTTGGGCTCGGCGCCAGCCTCGATGTTGTCGATGGGGTGATCGCCCGCCTCACCGGGACCGAGACGGTCAGGGGGGCCATTCTCGATTCGTTTACCGACCGTGTCAGCGAAGTGGCAATGTGGACCGGATTGGCCTTCTACCTGGCGGACAACAACAGGTCGATGCTCGTGGTGGCATCGCTGGTGGCCGTCAGCGGATCGCTTCTCATTCCCTACCTTCGAGCTAAGGCGGAGGGAGAGGGAATGGAGGGCAAGGGGGGCCTGATGGGACGAGCGGAACGCCTCCTCGTCTTCTGCTGGGGTGTCAGCATCGCCGGGCTCGATGTGGTGCCCTGTCTTCTTGAAATCACCGTGTGGTCGCTGGCTGTCCTTACTTGGTTCACCGTTCTACAGCGGCTGCGCCTGACCTGGTTGCAGATGGACGCGTGAAGGGCGCCTTCGGCTACTACCTCTTCCGGGTTCTCTTTGCCCTTTTTGGGTTGTTTCCGGAGTGGCTGATGCGCGCCCTCGGCTACGGGTCTGGATACGCCGCCTCTTTTCTGGCCCGAGATCGATTCAAGATGGCCCTGCGCCACCAGCGCCGGGTGCTGGGCCCGGACGCCGATCATCGCAAGGCCGCCCGGCGGGTGTTTGCCTACTACGGCAGGTACATGGCGGAGGCTTTCTGGGTGCGTCCCCGCCGGCGCCGTTTCCTGCTCAACCGCGATGTAATCGAGAACGTCGGGGTTCTCACCGACGCCGTGGCCGCGGATCCGGGGATCATCCTTGCTGTGGGGCACATGGGGAATTGGGAGGCGGCCGGGCTGAGCGCCGCCGCCGCGGGAGCGCGGGTGCTGGCGGTGGCTGAGGCTTTGCCCAACGAGCGCATCGTCCAGTGGTGGATCGACATGCGCAACATGATGGAAATCGATGTGGTCATTGCCCGCAAGGGCGCACGAGTCACCCGCGATCTCATGCGACGGCTGGATGAGGGGGGCACCGTGGCCCTTCTCTGTGACCGTGACCTCAAGGGCACCGGGGTCCCGGTGGCGTTCTTCGGCGAGGAGACGACTATGCCGGCGGGGCCGATCGCACTAGCCATCCGCTCCGGCGCAGTAGTGCTTCCCGTCGGCACCTACTTCAAGAAGGGTGCCGGACACCATTTTGTCATCTACCCGCCCCTTGAGATTCCCGACGGCGAGGATCTCGACGGGCGGGTGCGCGCGGGCACACAGCGCCTGGCCGAGGCCTTTGAGGACATCATCCGCGCCGCTCCGCAGCAATGGCATCTCGTTGTCCCCAATTGGCCGAGCGATAGGGAGGCCCGGTGAAGATCGCGGTGGTATCGCCGTACGACCTGGGCGCTCCGGGAGGGGTGCAGGACCAGGTCGTGTCGCTCGTCTCCTGGCTGCGCGACGACGGTCATGAGGCCTGGGCAGTGGCGCCGGGAAGCGGAGGGCCCACCGGTACCCGGCACGTTGGCGGTGTGCTCAACGTGCCGGTCAACCGATCGCAGGCGCCGATCACCTTGAACCCGGCGGCGGCGCGCCGGGTGGCCGCGGCGGTGGCGGGCGCCGATGTTGTGCACGTGCACGAGCCCTTTGTGCCCTTGGTGGGGCTGGGGGCGTTGTGGGTCGATGGTCCACCTCGGGTGGGCACCTTCCATGCCGATCCGGGGGCGGCGGTGCGCCAGCTCTATCGGTTCGGGACGGTCTTGCTGAAACGTCTGGCCCGGCGTCTGGCCGTCGCCACCGCGGTGAGCCCGGTGGCCCAGGAGGCGGTGGCTCTGTTCGTCGATGCCCGTATCGTGCCCAATGGTCTTGATCTCGCCGCCTTTCGCATCGATGCGGAGAAGGTTCCGGGGCGTGTTGTTTTTGTGGGACGCGATGAACGCCGCAAAGGGCTCGATGTGCTGCTGCAGGCCTGGCCGATCGTGCGCGCTTCGGTACCTCACGCCGAGCTGCGGGTCATCTCCACCGGGCGTTCCTCGGGGCCGGCCGGGGTCACCTTTCTGGGCCGGGTCACCGGAGAGGCGAAACACGCTGAGTTGGCTGCGGCATCGGTGTTGTGTGCCCCCAATCTGGGGGGCGAGAGTTTTGGTCTTGTCGTCGCTGAGGGTATGGCAGCCGGTTGCGCCGTAGTAGCCAGTGATCTTCCCGCCTTCAAGGCTGTTGCCGGAGACGCGGCCGTGTTTGTCCGAGCTGGGAACTCCAATGCGCTGGCGGCGGCGGTGGCGGAGATGGCCGGAGACGCGGCGGCGGCGGCTGCCGCCGGGAAAACGGCGCGTCAGGCCGTGGGGCGTTTCGATCGCTCCGCCGTTCTCGACGGCTACATCGGCGCCTACGAAGACGCGCTCCGCGCCAGATAGGTCCCCGATTGCTGGATCCGATGCAGCGGTACAATCGGCCGGTCACCAAGGAGTGAAGGTGGAACAAGGCACCAATCGGGTTAAACGAGGCCTTGCCGAGATGCTCAAGAGCGGGGTGATCATGGACGTCACCTCGGCCGAGCAGGCAAAGATCGCCGAGACAGCGGGCGCGGTGGCCGTCATGGCGCTCGAGCGGGTGCCGGCCGACATCCGGCGCCAGGGTGGGGTGGCCCGCATGGCCGACCCGACAAAGGTCGAGGAGATCAAGGCCACAGTCACCATTCCGGTCATGGCCAAGGCCCGCATCGGGCACTTTGTCGAGGCGCAGATCCTCCAGTCGCTTGGGGTCGACTACGTCGACGAGAGTGAGGTGCTCACCCCCGCCGACGAGGAGCACCACATCGACAAGTGGCAGTTCACCGTGCCGTTCGTGTGCGGGGCACGCAATCTGGGCGAGGCCCTGCGACGCATCGGCGAGGGCGCGGCGATGATCCGAACCAAGGGGGAGGCCGGCACCGGAAACGTGGTCGAGGCAGTGCGGCACATGCGGTCGATCACCAACGAAATGAAACGCCTGCAACAACTGGGTGAGGAGCAGCTGATGACGGCCGCCCGCGATCTGGGCGCTCCCTATGAGCTGGTTCGTGAGGTGGCGGAGACGGGTGCGCTGCCGGTGGTCAACTTTGCCGCAGGAGGCATCGCTACCCCGGCCGACGCGGCACTCATGATGCAGCTCGGCTGCGACGGCATTTTTGTCGGTTCGGGTGTCTTCAAATCGGATGATCCTCCCAGCCGGGCGCGCGCCATCGTCGAGGCCACCATCTACTTTGAAGATCCCTCGATTCTGGCCAAGGTATCGAAGGGCCTGGGCGAGGCGATGCCCGGCCTTGAGATAGGCAAGCTCGAGCCCGGGGAGATGCTGCAGACGCGGGGCTGGTGAAGATGCGCGTCGGCGTGCTGGCGCTGCAGGGGGATTTTCGTGAGCACGCCCTCGCCGTGGAGCGCCTGGGTGCCGAGGCGGTGCTGGTGCGGCGGCCGGCAGACCTTGATGGAATCGAAGCCCTCATCATCCCCGGTGGTGAGTCGACCACCATCGGCAAGCTGGCCGACCGCTACGGCCTTATCGAACCGCTGCAGCGGCTCATCGCCGCCGGCCTGCCCACTCTGGGCACCTGCGCCGGCATGATCTTCCTGGCTGCCGGTACCACCGCGGAGAACGGCCAGCCCCAGCTGGGGGTGCTGGATGTGATCGTGGAGCGGAACGCATTCGGCCGTCAGGTCGATTCGTTCGAGACCGACCTGGATGTGGACGGCCTCGATGAGCCGATGAGGGCCGTGTTCATCCGTGCTCCCTGGGTCGCCGAGGCCGGCGCAGATGTGGAGGTGCTGGCGTCGGCGAACGGCCATCCCGTGCTGGTGCGGCAGGGCAATGTGGTTGCCAGCTCGTTCCATCCAGAGCTGACCGGTGACGGGCGGCTGCATAAACTGGTGCTCGGGATGGAGGGCTGATGTCCGGACACTCGAAGTGGTCCACGATCAAGCACAAGAAGGGCGCCAAGGACGCCAAACGAGGCCAGCTTTTCGGCAAGCTGGCTCGAGCCATCGAGATAGCAGCCCGCGAGGGAGGGAGCGACCCATCCGCCAATGTCGCTCTTGCCCAGGCCGTTGAAAAGGCAAAGAGCGCTTCGTTGCCCAACGACAACATCGAGAGGGCCATCAAACGGGGTTCCGGAGAGGTCGAAGGAGCCCACTACGAGGAGATCTGGTACGAGGGGTACGCCCCCGGTGGCGTCGCCCTGTACGTGCAAGTGCTCACCGATAATCGCAATCGTGCCGCCTCGGCGGTCCGCTCTGCCTTAACCCGAGGCCACGGCAATCTGGGCGAGCCGGGCTCGGTGGCCTACCTCTTCGAGCAGAAGGGGTATCTGCTGGTAGGCGGTGGGGAGGACGAGGTCATGTTGGCGGCGCTCGACGCCGGTGCCGAGGACGTGCGCCGCTCAGGCGATCAGTGGGAGGTCATCAGCGCGCCGGCCGATCTCAAGGCGGTGCGCGAGGCGATGGAAGCGGCCGAACTGGAGGTAGAGACGGCCGAGGTCACCCAGCTGCCGTCGGCGGGAGTGCCTGTGCAGGAGTCCATCGCTCGGCAGGTGCTTCATCTTGTCGACGCCCTCGAAGATCTCGACGATGTGCAGGCGGTGTACGCCAATTTCGACATCAGCGACGAAGTGTTGGCGGCGCTGGCCGGGTGAGCCGCCGGCGGCGGGATTCGGAAATCAGGATTCGGAGCGCGCCGCACCAACTCTGGGTTCTGGACTGTGGCGGCCTCTGCCTTCCTCGCAAGCCACCGGGCAACGCCCTAATCTATCGAACACATGTTTGTTCTTGGTGTCGACCCGGGCCTCGCCGTGACCGGGTACGGGGTGTTGGCTGCAGGCGCTGCCCCTCAGCCCGTCGCCGCGGGGGCCATTCGCACCGACGCCGACGCCCCGGTTGCCGAGCGCCTGTCTGAGCTGTTTTCCGACGTGGAGGCGCTGATCGCCGAGCACGAGCCCGTTGAGATCGCCATCGAGCAGGTGTTCGTCAATCGAAACCTGAAGACGGCCACGTCGGTGGGCCGCGCCTCGGGCGTGGTGCTCCTGGCCGCGGCTCGGGCCGGGATTCCCGTCTTCGAGTACACGCCGTCGGAGGTGAAGCTGGCCGTTGCCGGGGCCGGAGACGCTCCCAAGGTGCAGGTGCAGGCCATGGTGGCGCGCCTGCTGGGTCTCGACGGCGCTCCTCGTCCCGCCGACGCCGCCGACGCCCTAGCCGTTGCGTTGTGCCACCTGCAGAGTGCCTCCCTGCGGCGGGCCATCGAGAGGGCGGCGACGTGATCGGACGGCTCCGCGGCGTGCTGGCGGGCAAGGGCCTCGACGCCGCCGTTATCGATGTGGGCGGTGTCGGGTACGAAGTGGCGCTGTCGCCGCGCAGCCTTGGTGAACTTCCCGGCATCGGGGAGGAGGCCGTGCTACACACCCACCTGCACGTGCGCGAGGACCAGATGGCCCTGTTTGGGTTCTGCTCCGAGGATGAGCGTGATCTGTTTCGTGTACTGCTGGGCGCCAGCGGTGTTGGGCCCAAGCTGGCTCTCGCCATGCTCGGGTCGCTGCGGCCGGCCGAGGTGCGCCGCGCCGTAGTCACCGAAGATGTTGATGCTCTGACCACGGTTCCCGGTATCGGCAGAAGGAGCGCACAGAAGCTGGTGCTCGAGCTGCGGGCGCGTCTCGAGCTGCCCGAAGCCGAGATGCTGGGAAGCGGGTCGGTGCTGGCCGAGGTGAGAGAGGCACTGGAGGGCCTCGGTTACCAGGCGGCGGAGATCCGCGCCGCCCTCAGTGAGCTTCCCGCCGACGGTGAGGTGGAGGATCTGCTCCGTGGAGCCCTGCAGCGGCTGGGGCGGCGATGAGGGAGGAAGGCCTGCTTTCGGGCCGGCTCGGCCCTGAGGAGGCGGCTTTCGAGGCCGGGCTCCGGCCCAGGACCATGGATGAGTTTGTCGGACAGATCGATCTCAAAGAGCGTTTGCGCATCATGGTGGAGGCGGCGGCGACTCGCGAAGAGTCCATCGATCACCTGCTCTTCTCCAGTCCGCCCGGGCTGGGCAAGACCACTTTGGCCGCCATCGTGGCCAACGAGATGGGCGCTCAGTTTCGGGCCACATCGGGACCGGCGCTCGAACGAGCCGGCGACGTGGCCTCGATCCTCTCCAATCTGGAGCGGGGCGATGTCATGTTCATCGATGAGATCCACCGCCTGCCCCGGGCGGTGGAAGAGGTGCTCTACACGGCGATGGAGGACTTCCAGCTCGATATCGTTGTAGGCAAGGGGCCGGCCGCCCGCTCTATTCGCCTTGAGCTGCCGGCCTTCACCCTCATCGGGGCCACCACCCGGGTGGGCCGCGTGTCGGCGCCATTGCGCGATCGTTTCGGCTACGTAGCCCGTATCGACTACTACGAGCCTGGAGACCTTCGTGCCATCGTGAATCGATCGGCGCGTATCCTCGAAGTGAAGATCACCGGCGACGGCGCCGAGGAGATCGCCCGGCGCAGCCGGGGCACGCCACGGATCGCCAATCGCCTGCTGCGCCGGGTGCGCGACTACGCCGAGGTACGGGCCGGCGGAGTGGCCGACGTGGAGACGGCCCAGAAGGCTCTCGAGGTCTACGAGGTGGACCGGGCCGGGCTCGACCGCCTCGACCGCGCCATTCTGGAGGCGAT
>CAZTJO010000033.1:17575-22111 GCA_964614095.1 uncultured Acidimicrobiia bacterium | reverse complement strand
ACCTTGGGTTGTGTTGGTTTGGACCGAAAACGCTTCAGCTCTTCCTGATCGGTCAGCAGCCGACGGCGACGGCGCCGCCAGAGCCATCCGGCAATCTCGACGAGCACCACGGACGCAACGGCCACGACCAGGATCACCACAAACAGTGGGATGGTCCAGTCGGCCCACAGAAACTCAAAGGTCACGTCGTGTGTATTCTGCGCGGCCGCCACTGCAACCAGCACGATGAGAAGCAGCACGGCGGCCAGACCCCAATGGAATCCCGTCCCCACGTAGATCTTCTCGAGCTTGTCCTCGATCTGTTTGCTGTCGGACATGGCTCCATTATGCCCGCGAATTCACCTGCTGCGGGCTTCAATCCCGGTTGTCCTTTCGCTGGCCCCGCTCGGGTGATGCGGTAGCCTCAGAGTGTCAGCCGCATGCCGATCACCACACCACCCCCAGACCAGTCGAACACTGCCCCCTACGAGCCCCACGTGGGCTCGACGCGTCAGTACATGCGCGACATCATTCTCGGCGTCAACGACGGCCTCGTTTCGATGTTCCTTCTGGTGGTCGGCGTCGTCGGAGGCGGGCTAACCACCGCTCAGGTCCTCCTCGCCGCTCTGGCCGGTTCTATTGCCGGCGCGGTGAGCATGGCCGCAGGCGAGTACATCGCCACCAAATCGCAGGAGGAGGTGTTCGACCGCGAGGAGGCTTTGGAGCGCAAACACTTGCGTCACCACCGACACGCCGAGAAGGATGAGATCCGCGACATGTTCGGCGACATGGGTCTCCAGCCGCCCGACGTCGAACGAATAGTGGAGGCCCTCGATCGCGACGATGAGGCGTTCCTCAAAGTGATGATGGCCCTCGAGTTTGGTGTGGTCGCCGAAGAGCGCCGTTCTCCCATCAGAGCCTCCGTCTACTCCGGACTGCTCTTTGTCGCCGGGTCTCTCCCCTCGACCCTTCCTTTCGTCTTCACCGATGATCCCTACACCGGCCTCTACATCGCGGCCGTCGGAGCCTCGATCGGCCTCCTCACCGCCGGAGCGCTCAAGACGCTCATCACCCGCGGGAATGCCGTGCGCAGCGCCGCGGAGAATCTCCTCATTGGCACCGCAGGCGCCGGCATCAGTTGGGCGATTGGCTACCTCTTCGGCACCTACGCCCTTTGAGCGCGCCTCGGTATCACCACTATCTGGCCCTCCGGACCACGGACCACGGATACCCTCGCCCCGGAGAATCGGGCCAGCTGCTCCGCAGTGAGAATCTGGCTCTTTTCCCCCTCGGCAACAAGCCGCCCGCCATCGAGCAATGCCAGGCGATCGGCATACTGCGCCGCCAGAGTCAGGTCGTGCAGAGCGCTGAGCACGGCGATTCCCTTCTCCCGCCGCAGATCCTCGACAAGATCCAGCACCTGCTGCTGGTGGCCAATGTCGAGACCCGTTGTCGGCTCATCGAGCAGCAGCACAGATGCCTCCTGGGCGATGGCCCGGGCCAGCACGACACGCTGACGCTCGCCGCCGGACAGACTGCCCAGAAACCGGTGCGCAAGATCCTCGGCGCTAAGCCGCTGCAGCGCCTGCATGCTCACTCTCAGGTCGTCGACCTTCTCCATGGCCCAGTACCCCATGTGTGGATTCCGGCCGAGCAGCACATATTCACCACTACGCATTCCTACCGGCAGAAACGGGTGTTGCGGCACCAACGCCACTTGACGGGCCGCTTGCCGCCGACCCACCACCCGGCGATCAACGCCGTCGAACAAGATGTCCCCCTCATATTCCACCGTGCCCGCCACCGCCCGCAGAAGAGAACTCTTCCCCGAACCGTTGGGCCCGATCAAAGCCACCCACTCCCCCGGCCCCACACCCAGATCGACATCAGCCACGGCGCGCAGCCCGTTGTAGGCCACCGATACCCCGCTGACGGTCACTGCGCTCATGTGCGCCTCCCCGACGTGCGCAGCACCACGGCGAAGAACGGCCCCCCCACAAAGGCGGTCACCACCCCAATCGGGATCTCGGTCGGCGACAGTGCCGTTCGCGCCACCACATCGGCCAGCACCAAAAAAGCCGCTCCACCAAGAACCGACAGCGGCAGGATCGCTCGGTAGCTGCTTCCGGCCATGAGACGAACCGTGTGCGGCACCACGATCCCGACAAACCCAATAAGCCCGCTGACCGCGACGGCTGCGGCGGTTCCGAGGCTCGCCGCGGCCACCACCGTCAGGCGCATACATCCTGTGTTGACCCCAAGTGCCTCCGCTTCCTCTTCACCCACCGAAAGCACGTCGAGAAGCCGTCTGTGCATCAGAAGCACAAGAATCGCCGCCGCCGCGTACGGCGCCAGCAGAACAACTTCACTCCAGCCCGCGGTACTGAGACGACCGAGGATCCAGGAGTAGACCTCACGCACCGTGTCGCCGTTCTGCTGCTGGACAAACGTCTGTGCCGCGGTGAAAAACGCCGCCACCGCCACTCCGGCCAATATCAACGTCACCCCGGTCCGCCGCCCACCGGCGGCCGCTCCCAGCAAGTAGGTAAGCGCCACGGCCAGGACCGCCCCCACAAAAGCGGCGATGGGCACAACGGCGTCCACAGAACCACCCGCGGTTATCACCAGCGTTGCCCCCAAACCGGCACCTGCCGCCACCCCCAGCAGATAAGGATCGGCCAATGGGTTGCGGAACACCCCCTGATAGGCCCCACCTGCAGCCGCCAGGGTCGCCCCCACCAAACCCCCGAGCAGTACTCGCGGCAGTCTGATATCCCAGATGATGGCGGCCATGCGATCGTCCAATCCCGAGTCCACGGAGACAAACGGGAGGCGGCCCAGAATCTCTTGCAGCACGGCGGCGGGCGAAATCGAGACCGGCCCGATCATTGTCCCCAACAGCAACGCGCCGGTAACAAGGGCGAAGCCCGCCAGCAGCTGCCACAGCCGCAACGGGCTCTTCAGTCGTCCCATGGAGGCCGGCTCGCCCATCAGCCGTACACGGCCCCGGCCACCGCGGCCACCAGGTCGACAATCCGTGGCCCCCACCGTTGAGCGACGTCATCGTCCAACTCGACCACCCTGCCTTCGCTCACGGCATCCAATGTGTCCCACCCCGGCCGCTCCGCCACGGTGTCTTCGGATTCGCCGCAACATTTGGTATCAGCCAGAAAGATGAAATTCGGATTCGCCTGCAAGAGGTACTCGCTGCTGAGCTGCGGGAATCCCGTGCCGTCATCAACAACATCGGCAATGTTCTCCAACCCCAGCGAGGCGAACAACCCACCGACAAAAGTGTCCGACGTTACCGTGTACATGCTCGGATCGAGCTCGTGGTAGTAGGTGGGAGCCTCATCCGTCTCAGGTATCGACTCGATCACTGCCGCAAGGTCGCCCTGCATCTGGTCGATCAGCGCAGCCGCCTCATCCGGCCGGTGCACCGCCTCTCCCAGATCTCTGATCTGATCAAAAACGTCGTCCAGCGTTGCCGGAGGAGAGAACAGCAACGTGGTGATGCCAAGTGCCTCCAGACCTTCGACAACATCACCCGGGTCGTAGAACAAGATCACCAGATCCGGCTCGAAGGCGGCCACCGCCTCCACACTGACGTTGAAGGCATCAAACTTGCCCGTTTCTGCCGCCGCAGCCGGGAAGTTCGATGTCAGATCGGTGGCGATAACCAAATCGCCAACACCCAGGGCATAGAGGATTTCCGTGTGGGAGGGCGAGGCGGACACGATCCGCTCGACCTCAATCGGAGCTGCCGTTCTGTCACCGTCGCCGCCGCAAGCGACGGCCGCCAATACGACCGCAATCCAAAGAACAACCCAACGCCGCAGCATGCCTCGCACGCGCGTACCTCCCCATCGTTCGGGGAGGAGGGGATCCAGGCCACTGGGTAGCCACCCTTCCTCCGAGAGCGTCTTGTCCGACCCCGCGGCAGGCGACCTGGCTTGTCCCCAAAAGGGGCTTCACAGTTGCGGGACAGCGCCGGATTCCAACCGGTCTTCGCTCTCTCGTCCCACTAGGGGAACCGCTGAGTCTCCCGGTCCCGCGACCGGGCGCAGGCGCATTCTAGCCACCTCACACATCGCCCTACCATTGGCGCTCATGCCCACCAAATCCCACCGTTTCATAGCGATCCTGCTTGTGGTCGCCGCCGGGTTGCTGGCATTCCGCAGGCGCTCCCGCTACACGGCTCCCGAGACCGTCAACGGCACCTGGGTGCCCGCCGACCGCTGATCCCGTGCGTATCGCCTTGAACGCCGTCGGTGACGTCGGCCAGCGCGCCGGCCGCATACTCCTCGCAGAATCCGCGCTTGACGCTCTCGGGCTCTACGGCCACAGCGCCGGCATCGCCACCGAAGACCGGCGCATGACTGCAGTGCGGGACATCTCGGGTTTCGACGTTCTGATCTCCGATACCTCTCTCGATGCCCTCGCCATCGCCGCCATTGCCGGCCAAGAGGCCGTCTCATGTGTTCTCTCATGCGACGCGGCACCCAACGCCGAT
Organism: uncultured Acidimicrobiia bacterium; assembly: GCA_964614095.1. Lineage (GTDB taxonomy): Bacteria > Actinomycetota > Acidimicrobiia > Spongiisociales > UBA11373 > CAZWKX01. Next base: position 17,619 of record CAZTJO010000033.1, on the reverse strand, counting down.
CTGGCCGCTCTATTCCGCTCCCGCGGGCGCACTCTCCTCGTCGG
>CAZTJO010000033.1:0-17475 GCA_964614095.1 uncultured Acidimicrobiia bacterium | reverse complement strand
TGGACGCCATTGCTCTCGCCGCAGGAGCTATCGCCGTGGCCGAAGGGAGCTATGGACCCGGAGCCCGGCTACCTGCGGACAACGCCGAGGCCTATCTTGCCGCCGCCCTGAGGATCGGTCTCGAAGTAGCCGCATTCAGCCTCGACGGCTGAATATCAGCTACCCGCCATCCGTCGAGCTTCCGGGGCTTCCGGCGGAAGGGCCTCCGTCTCGCCTGTTCCTGGGGCGATCATCGGCTTCACGTTGGGCAGCGGCCGAACCCGCTGCTCCTTAGTCGGCCGCGGCGCAGGCGGTGGAGTCCTTCTCGTCACCCGCTGACCCGTGGTCTCCTCGAGCACAACAAACTCGATTCCGCCGACGATGTCGGAAATGAGGTTGTAGACAACGGCGGCAAGGGTAAAAAAGCCGGTCATCATGATCGTCCCTATAAGCGCCAGCAGAGCCACGATGCGGAAGTAGACGGCTCCCTCAAAACTGAGGCCGTTGCTCAATCCGATCTCGATGGCGAGATCGTTGAGGCGATCCGGAATGCCCGCATTCACAAATACAGACCAGAAGACGATCATGCCCAGCACAAAAACCAACGCCATCACCGCGTTGAACACAAACGAAACCTTTAGAACCGTCCAGGGATCGACCTTGCGGATCACCCTACGGACTCGCTGAACCGGCATAATCTCCGGCTGATCGGCAACTCAGAGCAGTGTAACGACGCCACCCCAAATAGGGCACCATTGCCGCTATTCGTGCTCCGCCAGCTCCTCCTGTGGCACCAACGCAAACGCCGACAGCTCGGCACCCTTGGTGACGTTCATCACCTTGACCCCACTGGCATCCCGCTTCTGACGACTGATTGTGTCGGTCTCGGTCCGAATCACTACGCCGTCCGACGAAGTGACAAAAATCTCGGCTCCCGCCGAAACGGCCCGTGCCCCCACCAGGGTCCCGCGTACCCTGGTCAATCTGATCGCCCTGACGCCAAGGCCACCCCGCCGCTGCTGCGGGAACTCGCTCATCTTCGTTCGCTTGCCGTACCCGCCCGACGTCAGCAGCAGCACATTCATTCCATCTTGATCAGCCGCCGCAGAGACCACCTCATCCTCTTCGCGCAACCGGATGCCGCGCACTCCCATCGTGTCCCGCCCGGTGGGCCGGACCCCCGTCTCCTGGAACCGGATCCCCTGGCCATTGCGAGTGAACATGAGTATGTCGTTGTTGCCACCGGTGGTCATCACTTCCACCACCTCATCCCCCTCGACGAGTTTGATGGCGATGAGCACCTGGTTACGTGAGTCATAGTCGCCGAAGCGGCTCTTCTTTATTTGCCCCTGGCGGGTCACCATCACCAGGAACTCCGAACTCTCATAATCCCTCGTGTCGACAACCGCCTCCACCACCTCGTCCGGCTCCATCGGGAGCACACTCTGCACCAGCACTCCCTTGTGGGTCCGCTCCTTGCGCGGGATCTCATGCGCCCTGACTCGATACACCTTTCCCCTGTTGGTGAAAAAGAGAAGGAACGAGTGGGCCGTGGTGTGCACCACCTTCGTGATGGCGTCGTCCTCGCGCAGCTCCGCGCCCTTTACTCCCCTGCCGCCCCGGCCCTGCCGCCGATAGGCACTCGCATTGACCGCCTTCACGTAGCCGTTGGCGCTGACCGTCACCACCACGTCCTCGTCCGCAATGAGATCCTCCAGCGAGAGCTCGCCCTCATCGGGAACCAAACGGCTCCGGCGCGTGTCAGAGTACTGCTCCTTGATCTCGCCCAGTTCCTTCGCTATCAGGGTGCGCCGCTTCGCCGGGCTTCGCAGCAGGCTCTTCAGGTTCTTGATGAGCATTTCGAGCTCGGCATGCTCCTCCCGTAGTTTGCTGGTCTCGAGCGCAGTCAGCCGCCGAAGCGGCATGTCGAGGATGTGCGTCGCCTGCACCTCGGAGAGATCAAAACGCTCCATGAGGCTGTTACGCGCAGCATCGGTGTCCTCCGACGACTTGATGATCTCCACCACCTCATCGATGTTGTCGAGAGCGATCAGCAGCCCGGCAATGATGTGCGCCCGCGCCTCTGCCCTCTCCAGGCGGAACTGAGTGCGCCGTTCCACTACCTCCATCTGGTGATCGAGGTAATGACCCACCATCTGCTCGATGTTCAACGTCCTGGGCACCCCATCCACCAGGGCGACCATGTTCACCCCAAACGTCTCCTGCAGCTGCGTGTTCTTGAACAATTGGTTGATCACAACCTGCGGCACTGCGTCCCGTTTCAGCTCGATCACCAGCCTGGTTCCGGAACGATCCGATTCATCCCGGAGATCGGCGATGCCTCCGAGCCGTTTCTCGCGCACCAAGGTTGCGATCTTCTCCATGATGCGATCGCGCGAAACCTGGTAAGGAATCTCGGTGACCACGATGGCGCTCCGATTCTTCCGGATCTCCTCGATCTCAGTCACGGCCCGCATCCGCACCGAGCCGCGTCCGGTCAGCAACGCCTCCTTCACCCCCTTGTTGCCGACGATTAGCGCTCCCGACGGAAAGTCCGGTCCTTTGACAAACGCCAACAGGTCTTCTGCGGTCGCATCGGCGTTCTCGAGTTTGTGAATAGCGGCATCGATAACCTCACCGAGATTGTGCGGCGGGATGTTGGTGGCCATGCCGACGGCGATGCCCGTTGAACCGTTGGCCAAAAGACAGGGAAAACGTGCCGGCAGCACAGACGGCTCCTGCCTCTCCCCCGAGTAGTTATCCTGGAAATCGACCGTCTCCTCGTCGATACCCTCGAGCAAGTGACCGGCCAGCTTCTGCAGACGACACTCGGTGTACCTCATCGCCGCCGGAGGATCATCGACGGTACCGAAGTTGCCCTGCGGCTCGATGAGCGGATACCTGCTGGCATACCTTTGCCCCATCCGCACCAGCGCGTCGTAGATTGCATCGTTGGAGTGGGGATGGAACCAGCCCATGACATCGCCCACCACACGCGCACACTTGCGGAATGGGCTGCCGGGCCTGATGCCGGCGTCATGCATTGAATAGAGGATGCGCCGGTGTACCGGCTTCAATCCATCGCGCACGTCCGGCAATGCTCGTGCCACGATCACCGACATGGCGTACTCGAGGAACGAGGATTTCACCTCGTCTTCAATATCGATGAGTTCTACGTTGCTGGTGTTGTTCTCGTCCATACGTCAAATATCGAGGAAACGGACATCGCGAGCGTTCTGCTGAATGAAGGTGCGCCTCGCCTCCACGTTGTCACCCATGAGCGTGTGGAACACCTCGTCCGCCGTTCCCGCATCTTCGAGTGACACCCTTAGCAGCACCCGTTGCTGAGGATCCATCGTGGTCTCCCACAATTGACCGGCATTCATCTCACCAAGACCCTTGTAGCGCTGTAGAGAGGCGCGTTTGCCGTCGAACTCCCCCTTGATCTCCTCCAGATGCCGATCGGTGAACGCGTAGTGAACCTCCTTGCCCACCTTCACCTGATATAGCGGCGGCTGGGCCACATAGACGTAGCCGGCATCGATCAGCGGGCGCATCTGGCGGAAGAAGAAAGTCAGCAGCAACGTCCGAATGTGAGCGCCGTCCACATCGGCGTCGGTGAGTATCACGATCTTGTGGTACCGGGTTCTCTCCAGATCGAACTCATCCCCGATTCCGGTCCCTATCGCCGTGATGAGCGCCTGGATCTCATTGTTCTGCAGAACCCGGGTGAGCCGCGCCTTCTCGACGTTGATGATCTTGCCTCTGATGGGCAGGATCGCCTGGAACTCGCTGTTGCGGGCCTGCTTCGCCGAACCCCCAGCTGAATCGCCCTCCACTACAAACAGTTCGCTTGCCTCGGGCTCCCGCGATGAACAGTCGGCCAGTTTCCCGGGAAGCCCGGTGGATTCCAGAAGGCTCTTGCGCCGAGTGAGATCACGAGCGGCCCGAGCGGCCAGCCGCGCCCGTGATGCAGCAAGACACTTGTCCACAATCTGGCGGGCCTCGCCCGGATGTCGATTCAACCACTCCGGCAGCATGCGGTTGAGGACGACCTCTACGTACGACCGAACCTCCGTGTTTCCCAGCTTGGTTTTCGTCTGACCCTCAAACTGAGGCTGCCGCACCCGAACGGATACGACGGCGGTAAGACCCTCCCTGATGTCCTCTCCTGCCAGATTGCCGTCCTTCTCCTTGAGAGCGCCTCTGTCCCGAGCGAACTCGTTTATGGCTCGGGTCAACGCTTTGCGAAATCCCTCCTCGTGTGTTCCCCCCTCATGCGTGTTGATGTTGTTGGCAAACGAGAGAACGTTCTCCGTGTACCCGACAGTCCACTGCAGAGCCACATCTATCTCGGCGCCCTCACTGGCGTCTTCCAGGCTCGCCACATGAGCATGCAGCGGATCCCTCTTGGCATTGAGGTGCTTCACAAAATCGACGAGCCCGCCGGAATACTTGAAGGTGTCGGTGGCCTTCTCCTCCCGCTCGTCGGCCAAGCGGATCTCGAGACCCTTGTTGAGGAATGCCATCTCCCGCAGACGGCCGGCCACGGTCTGGTACAAGAACTCGACCGTCTCCTCGAACACTTGCGGATCCGGCCAAAAGGTGACGGTTGTCCCCACCCGGCGGGCCGCCTTGACCTTCTGCAGCCTGCCGACAGCTTTGCCCCGCTCGAACTCTTGCCTCCACAGAGCCCCGTCTCTCACAACTTCCACCTCGAGACGAGCCGACAGTGCGTTGACCACCGAAACCCCAACTCCGTGAAGGCCGCCGGATACCGAGTACGCCCCCGAATCGAATTTGCCCCCGGCATGAAGAGTCGTGAGCACGGTGGTCAACGCCGGCAGCTTGGTCTTGGCGTGACGATCCACCGGAATACCCCGGCCGTTGTCCTCCACCCGGACCCCCCCGTCCCCCAGAAGCGTTACCCGTATGCGAGTACAGAAACCCGCCATCGCCTCGTCGACAGCGTTGTCCACAACCTCCCAAATCAGGTGATGAAGGCCGCGCGGGCCCGTCGACCCGATGTACATCGCCGGCCTCCGACGCACCGCCTCAAGACCCTCCAGAACCGTGATGTCCTTGGCCTCATATGACTGATTCGCGCGCTTGGCGTCGGCCACCAGATTCCTTCGGTTGGGGATCCGATCACATGATCGGTGACCCGCACCCATCTGCGCCGATGAGCGCCTGGGGCCACCACTCACACAGATGTAAGTATAGCTGAATGCGGGGTCACTTCCGACCTAAATTCAGACGCAAAACACCATGTCAGAGGCACTTTTTGGGCTTGCCCACAATAATTCGCACAGATTCGATGAGACGGCCCTCGAGACCCTGTTCCAGCCTCTCCAGAAGCATGTCGGCCTGGTACTTGAACAGCGTGGCATCGGCGCCGTCTCCCACTGCCACGACCAGCTTGCCGTCGCGCAGACCCACCGGTTCGGAGCGGGAAGCCCACGGCTCCCCGGCCAAATCCGCCCACTCCTCCACCAACCGGGCCAAGTCGGGCACCACCGGCATGCCCAACCGTCTCAGAAGCCGATCCAGGCCACCCCCGATCGGTTCCAGGTCGGTCATATCGATCCTTCTCGTCGCACCACGCCGTGTTCAACGATCCAACGCGCGCCGTGTACCGGCATGTCCTCTTCGCGCGCCGTCGATACAAAAACCTGACCGTCCGGCAGCCGCTTCACCAGATGTGCTCCCCTCTCGGCATCGAGTTCCGAGAACACATCATCCAACACCAATACCGGAGTAGTTTTGCGCTGCCGCCGGACAAGATCGTATGCAGCCACACGAAGCCCCACGGCCACCGTGCGCTGTTCTCCCTGGCTCGCCCGAGTCCTGACATCCCTCCGTCCAACCATAAGGATGATCTCGTCCCGGTGTGGCCCCACTGACGTGCTCCTTCTCTCCGTGTCCGTGTGCCGGGCGGCATCAAGCGCCTCCTTGAGCCGTTCGGCCAACTTATCCGCGTCCCCGTCCACCCCGATGGGTCCTAAACCCGCCGCCTCATATACCCATGCCGTCCCGTCCACCTCTCCGGCGACCTCTCCACAGAACTCGGCGAGCACCGGCCCCAGTTGGCCCAGCGCGGCAACTCGTCTCATCAGCACTCTCGCGCCGAGCTGAGACAACCTCTGATCCCACACCTCGAGAGTTGCCCCGTCGACATCGCGACCCTCCTGTCGGAGTAATACGTTGCGTTGTCGAAGAGCACGCTCGTACTGCTGCTGATCATCAGCAGCAGCCGGCCATAGCTGTACCGCCAAGTCATCCGCGTATTCGCGGCGCAGCGCCGGACCTCGCTTCACCATCTCGAGGTCGTCCGGCAGGAACGTAACCACCACAACATGTTCTGCTACGGCCGCCCGGCTCTGTGCCCGTTTACCATTAATCAAGAGCCGGCGACGGCCGTTTCGTGGAATCTCGATCTCAATCCGAATGCTGCTCTCGCCGCGCTCGAACTGACCCCGCACCACGGCAGCCTCCGCATCCTCATTCACCAGTGCTGCGTCGGGTGAACCTCGAAAAGACCGAAAGAGCCCCAGATAGCCGAGAGCTTCGAGGATTGAAGTCTTCCCCGCTCCGTTCCCACCGACCAGTACGTTGGTGCCCGGAGCCGGCTCATATTCCAGAGTCCGGTGACACCGAAAGTTGCCGAGCTGAAGCCAGCTGAGACGCATGCCGCCTACAGGCGGACCGGCATAAGCAGGTAGAGAAAATCAGAAGTCGTGGCGCCACTAATCACGCCCGGCTTCAAAGGATCACTGACGTCGAGTACAACCTCGTCATCGTCAACAGCACTCACGCCATCGTTGAGATATCTACTGTTGAAAGCAATGGTCATCTCTTCACCCTTGTAGTCGGCTTCGACATACTCGGTCTCGCCGCCCACATCCTGTCGTGACACACTGAGCTCCACACCCCCGTCCTCAAGGCGCAATCGCACCGGAATGTGATCTTCGGCAACAAGTGACGCTCTATCAATTGCCTCGAGCAAATCATCCCGCTTGATGGTCAGCCGGCTTGGGTACGAACTCGGTAGCAGCTGGCGGTAATTCGGAAAAGTGCCCTCGATCAGCCGCGCCACCAAACTTCCCCGGTCTGAGGTGATCTTGGCCTCACGCGAACCCATGCCAACCACAAGCTTCTTACCTCCGATCGTTCTCCCCAGATCGCGAAGTGCTCTCACCGGTACCAGTCCGGAGATCTCGGTCTTGACGCTCGCTAGATCACGGACAGCCAGTCGATAGGAATCTGTCGCCACCAGACGGAGCCGGCCCTCATTGCTTTCAAAAAACACTCCAGTCAGCACCGGTCTAGCGTCATCAGTCGAAGCGGCTACACACACCTGGCCCAGTGCGTCGGCAAAGGTATTCCCATTGACTTTTACTTCGTCCTCGATGCCCACGTCAGGGAGTTGCGGATAATCATCAATTGGCAACTCCCGCAAACGGAAACACGGACCGCTACCGGTGATCTGTACTTCCCCGTCACCGGTTTCGATCTCAACCGCGCCGGCCGGCATCTTGCGCACAGCTTCGGTGGCCAGACGCCCCGGAATGACCGCTCGTCCCTCCTCCCCCACCTCAACTTCCAGCCCAGTGCGCACTGTCACATCAAGATCCGTCCCCGTCACCTGCACTGCAGAGCCTTCAACCACTACAAGAAGCCCTTGAAGAATGGGCAATGGTGACCGTGTTCCTATGGCACGGCCGGCTCGACTGAGAACATCTGCCAGATCGTCACGCTCGGCTCTTATCCTCACAAATCGGTCCCTTCTTCAATTATGAGGTTCTTTAAGATTCAGTATGGTCGTTGTAGTAGGCATTGTGGATTGGGGACAAACGCGGGAACCTGCTGGTCGGAGATGAAAAAGAGCAATCCTGGGGGTGGGGACAAGACACGTATTGTGCCCACCCATTGATTACCGGCTCTGGTGTGTGTTGAGAAGTCACCGACTTTCCCTCAGGTTTTGCAGAAGGGCCATGACCCGATCGAAGAGGCTTTGATCGGTCTGCATCAACTCTTTGACGGTCTTGATGCCGTGCATGACGGTCGTGTGATCTCGATTGCCGAAAAGCGAACCGATCTTGGGGAGAGAAAGGTCGGTGAGCTCCCGACACAGGTACATGGCGACCTGTCTGCCGCGGGCCAGCGGTTGGCGTCGGCTTGGACCTTCTAGGTCTGTGATGGTGGTATCGAAAGCACTTGCTGTGGCCGCGAGAATCCGGCCGGGCGCGATCGGTGCAGTGCTGTGTTTCGGCACAAGATCCTGGAGAACATCGGCCGCGATATCGAGATCGATGGTTTGGTGTGTTAGGGCGGCATAGGCGGTGACGCGGGTCAGGGCGCCTTCGAGTTCTCGGATGTTGTCCACGACACGGTCGGCGATGAATTGCAGTACCGCCTCGGGAACCTGTTGCGGCGCGAACGCGGCGTTCTTGTGCAGAATCGCCAAGCGGGTCTCGACATCGGGCGGCTGGATGTCCGTAGTCAATCCCCATTCAAAGCGGCTTCGAATGCGGTCCTCAAGATTGGCGAGTCCTCGGGGAGGCCGATCTGAGCTGAACACCAGCTGGCGACCTGCCTCATAGAGGGTGTTGAAGGTGTGAAAGAACTCCTCCAGGATCTGCTCCTTGCCTTCCAGAAACTGCACATCGTCGAGGAGGAAGATGTCGATGCTGCGATAGCGGGCCTTGAACTCGTCCATACGTTTCCGGCGGATGCCGTCGATGAAGTCGTTGACAAAATGCTCGGAGCTCATGTAGCAGACGTTGAGATGGGGATGGAGGTCGCGAGCATGAAGAGCGATCGCCTGGAGGAGGTGAGTCTTACCTAGGCCGGCGGCGGCGTAGATGAAGAGGGGGTTGTATTGGCCGCCGGGTTGTTCTGCGATGGCCATGGCGGCGGCGTGGGCGAAGCGGTTCGAGGGTCCGACAACAAAGTTCTCGAAGCTATAGGTGGGGACGATGCGTGACGGAGCTTTGAGATCCTTGCTCGGTTCCTGAACTGCACCGGGAAGATCGTCGTACTCTTCGTCACCGTCCGTGCTGGGGTAGTCCGGCGCGGGCCGTGAATACATCTCAAGCATTGCGTCATCACCAAAGACGGCATGAACCGCAGCAACGATGACTTCGTGGTGTTTGTCGTTCACCCAGCGAAGGTGGAACTCGCTGGGAGCTGTGAGGTAGATGGTGTTGCCGTCCATGCCATCAGGCTGGAGATCGGCCAGCCAGGTTTGCCAGGTGATAGGTGTGACACTGCTGCGAAGGATTTGGCGGAATGGTTCCCATTTGTCGGTTGGCGAATGCGCCTCCACGCTGTCCTCCGTGTACCCGCACAACCACTTGAGGCTTTTCCACAGCCCTATCCACATCTGTGGAGAAGGGCGCATGTCCCGTGGTCCCGCGACGATCAGCTGTTCCCTACGGCCACATACCGGTCATAGGGGAAGTGCTACCGGAACTGCCGCGCGACAAACGAGTGTAGGGATGAGAGAGATGGTCCGACAAGTGGGACAAAATCACGCCGGAGAGCCTCTGCCGATGACCGAATTGCGGGTGAAAAGGCCTGTGAATCAATAGTTTTCGAGCTTGGAGCCTAATGTCACGGTCCGACAACCGACGGGATTTTGATGAAGGCAATCTTTCGCGAGGCAGATGCATTTTCCGCGATCCTGCTGTCGGGTTGTATACGCATCACTGCTACCTTTGACAAGGTGGACGGGCCTTCGTAACCTGGCGGCCCGACGCACCGATTCGTGGCGGTATTCCCTATGAAACGCACATATCAACCAAATACTCGTCGTCGCAAGCGGAAACACGGTTTTCGGGCTCGTATGGGTACACGGTCCGGTCGCGCCGTCATTAGAAGGCGGCGGCAGAAGGGGCGCCGGCGTCTCGCCGCGTAGAGGTCGTCCCTATTCGTCGCTTCGGGGGAGAGTTGATTTTCGGAGGGTGCGTCAGAGCGGGTCTCGCTCCGAGGTTGGGGGCATAGTATTGATCTCGGCGCCGGGTGAGGGTGTTTCATCGCGGGTGGGAGTGGTCGTCGGACGGCAAGTTGGTGGAGCGGTAGACCGCAACCAAGTGAAGCGCAGAATACGGGAGGCAATGGCCCGGACGCCTCTGAAGGGCAATCGAGACTACATCGTGATCGCCACCGGACGAGCGGTTGGGGCATCGGTGAGCGATCTCGCAATCTGGGTGGCCGCAGCGATGGAGGTTTGAGTGCAGCAGGCGGTGACAGCAAGGCCATATCTGCCGAGGTGGTGGCTGCAGCGGCTGATTTGCTTGTATCGGCGTCTGGTATCGCCCCTTCTCGAGCCGCGATGCAGATATTTGCCGACGTGTTCCGAGTATGCGCATAAGGCGGTTGGCGAGTACGGGGTGGTGAGGGGAACCTGGCTGGCGGTCAAGAGGGTCGGACGATGCCATCCATTTCATCAAGGCGGTTATGACCCCGTGCCGAGGAAAGCGAAGTAGGCCATGCCGGGTTGGGAATACCTCCTCAAATTTTTTGGTTCGGCAATCACTGTCTTCTATCAACTGATTCCCAGCCTCGGCGTCAGCATCATTCTCTTGACCATCGCGGTGAACATGCTCATGTTTCCCCTGACGTTGAAGCAGACCCGGTCGATGCGCAAGATGCAGGAACTGCAGCCGGACATAAAGCAGCTGCAGCGCGATCTGAAGCACGACAAACAGGCGTTGCAGCAAGCGACCATGGAGTTGTATCGGGAGCGTGGTGTCAACCCGCTGGCCGGCTGTTTGCCGATGCTGGTGCAAATGCCAGTTTGGTTCGCTCTCTTTCAGGTTCTGCGTTCGTTTGCCCGGATCCCACCAACAGCGTACGTAATTAATGGCTGGCGGCTGTTCACGGACATAACGACTTGGCAGGCGGCCGCGGATCAGACGACCGGTGTAGTCGCAAGTTGGCGAGATTTCCTCTGGATGGACTTGGGAATTTCTCCCAGCCAGGCTTTCGCCGACTCCTTCGTTAGAGCGATTCCATATCTGGTCACTATTTTGCTGGTGATGGGGACCGCCTACTACCAGACGGCGCAGACTCAAGCAAAGCAGAAAAGCCAGGCAGCGGATGGTGAAAAGCCGCCGGGTCAGGCTCTGATGAAGATTATGCCGTTCTTTTTTGGATTCATTTCTTTCTCATTGCCGGCGGGGTTGGTGGTCTACTTTGCGGCAAGCCAGATTTTCCGCATCGGGCAGCAGGGATTCATCATTTGGCTTGATGAGAGGCATAAGGCGGAGGAGGGAAGCGTGGAGAAGGTGGGTAGAAAGGAGAAGGGTGGGGGGCCGGCCGTGGAGCGGCCGGCCAAGGCGGCCGAGACGGCGCGGCAGCCGCGGCCGAGGCCGCCACAGGGGCGGGCACGACCCAATGTAGCGGAGGGGGGTAACAGCCGGTCGGTGAGCGATTATTCAGAAGGGGGACAGAAGGCGCGGGGCAAAAAGCGCAAGAGGAGATGATTGAGATGGAGGATTGGGTGGAGGTACGGGCCAGGGGTATTGACGCAGCGGTGGAGCACGCGTTGAAGGAGCTTGGTGTTGCCTCGAGGGAGGCCGTGGAGATCGAGGTTATTGAGGAGCCATCGCGGGGCTTTCTGGGTGTCGGGGGGCGTGATGCCGTGGTAAGAGTGAAACCGCTTCCGAAAAAGCGGCCGCCGCGGCGTCGGCGTCAGAAAGGCGGAGGCAAGGATGCCGGGGCGGGGCGGGTGAGCGGGAAACCGGAAGAGAGCAAAAGCGGCGGATCTGGACGACCTCGGGCGAATAGCCGGAAGACCGAATCCAAGAGGGATGACAAGGGCGGGCCCAAGAGGGACGCGAGGACGGCACAAAGTGGCGGGAGGGGGAAACAAGTGCCCAAGGAAAAGGCAAAGGTTGAGGGGAAGCCGCGGTCGGCGGAGGGAGAAAAAGTGGACGTCGAGGAGCAGGCTGCAGTTGTCTCCGATTTCCTCGATGGGCTGCTTGATGCGTTTGGCATCGAGGGGACGGTGCAGGTGAGGGTTGATGGGGACATTATCTACGCGGATGTTTCAGGTGGCCAAAGTGAGGCGTTGGTGGGGCAGAAAGGGGCGATTCTGCAGTCGGTGCTGGAATTGACTCGGACGGTGGTTCAGAGGAAGACGCAGGCCGGGGCCCGGCTCAGGGTTGATATTGGCGGATATATGGAGAGGCGTCGGGAGGCGCTGAAGATATACGCCGGCCGTCTGGCGGAGAGGATCGTGGCAGAGGGTGGTGAGGTGATGCTGGAGCCGATGAACCCGGCGGACCGGAAGGTTGTGCACGATGCTGTCGCCGAGGTGGAGGGTGTCAGGTCGTTCTCGGAAGGGGAGGAGCCCGATCGGTCTGTAGTGATTGCGGCAGAAGAGAGCGACGACTAGACCCTTCGTTCATTTGGTTTCACGTGAAACAGCGGAGGGCAGCCCTATAGCGTCGTACCATGACGCCTCATGGAGAACGGGTCCATCGCCCTAAGAGCTGCCGAATGGGCCGGCTTTGACCTCAGTCACGATCGTCTAGAGACTCTCGAGGAGTATGCGGCGTGGCTCGCCGAGGAAGCCATTCCCGCCGGCGGCCTCGGTCCTCGAGAGGGAGGTCGTCTCTGGAGTAGGCATATTGGTGATTCTCTAGTGTTTGCCGCTGGCTGGGACGGCGTCCCGTCAGAAATCCTTGATATCGGCAGTGGGGTGGGCTTGCCGGGCATCCCCTTGGCAATTCTGTGGCCGGAATGTCGAGTGACGCTGCTTGACCGGGGAGCCCGTCGTATCAGGTTGCTGCACAGGGTGGTGCGGATACTTGCTTTGCCCAATGTGGTGATCACTCAGGGTGATGCTTTCGCGGTATCAGATGAGTGGTCTGGTCTGGTATTCCGTGGGGGTGTGAAGGCGCCGGAGGCGGTCGGCCTGTCAGCCCGCCTCCTGATTCCCGGGGGACGGTCGGTGCTGGGCCTGAGCCGCCGAGCAGAGCCGCCGGAACGGAGCGCCGACCTGGTGGTGATGGCCGAAGTGATGGGCTTATCGGCTCAAATGACCGAGGTACCCACAACAATCCTTGACGGTCCGGCGTGGCTCCTTATCATGCTGTCTAGTGCTTAGACATCGTCACAAACACGGGGTCGTCGTCGCCGTCGCCAACCAGAAGGGTGGGGTGGGAAAATCAACGACGGCCATCAACATGGGGGCTGCTCTAGCGGCACGGGGTGAGCGCGTTCTCATTGTGGATATTGATCCACAGGCAAATGCAACCTCGGGACTAGGAATAGAACACGCTGCAGTAGTACACAGCGTGTACGAAGTCATGATGGAGGAGACTCCGATTGAGGATGCGATTGAAGCGACAGGGGTGAAGGACCTTTTCCTGCTGCCCTCCTCGATTGATCTTGCCGGAGCAGAGATTGAGCTTGTTGCTCACCTGTCTCGCGAGCGGCGGCTGGCGTCGGCTCTCGATGGAGTGCCGGACCAATACGACACGGTCCTTATTGACTGTCCGCCATCACTTGGGCTGATCACGGTCAACGCGTTGAGCGCGGCTCATGAGGTGCTGATACCGATCCAATGTGAGTACTACGCGCTGGAAGGTCTGAGTCAACTACTACGTAACATACATCTCATTCAGAAGAACCTTAACCCTCGACTCAAGATCGAAGGCGTAATTCTCACCATGTTTGACGCCCGGACCACTCTGGCCGGGCAGGTAGTTGACCAGGTTCGTGAGCATTTTGGGAAGGTGGCATATGAGACGGTGATTCCCCGCACGGTGCGCCTCGCCGAGGCGCCCTCGTACGGAGAGCCGATTGAGTCGTTTGATCGAAGGAGTCGTGGAGCGGCGGCATATCGGGAACTCGCGGAGGAATTCAGGAGGAGACATGGCCGCACGTAAATCAGGACTAGGTAGAGGGCTCGAGGCCCTGATCCCCTCCGACGAATCGCCAAAGGGCTACGTGAGCCTGCCTCTCGAGGTCATAGACCCGAATCCTCAACAGCCGCGTGATGTGTTCCCTTCCGAGAGTCTGCAATCCCTGGCGGCGTCCATTCGTGAGGTTGGCGTGTTGCAGCCGATTGTGGTGAGAGCGGGAGCTGACGAAGACCGCTACATCCTTGTGGCGGGAGAGCGGCGCTGGCGGGCGGCTCGGCTGGCGGGGCTTCGTGAGATTCCTGTGGTGGTCAGGGAGAGTGACGACGTTCGCGGTCTCACTGAAGCTCTGGTGGAGAATATTCAGCGAGAGGACCTGACTCCTCTGCAGGAGGCAGCGGCCTATAGGCAGTTATTGGAAGACTTCGGCCTTACTCATGAAGAGGTGGGAGCGCGCGTCGGAAAGAGTCGCCCTGTTATCACAAACACGTTGAGGCTCCTGGCGTTGCCGGCCGCGGTGCAGGCGCTGCTGGCGCAGGGGGAGTTGAGTGCAGGCCATTGTCGGGCGTTGGTGGGCCTGGAGGACGAGAAGTACGCGGAGAGTATCGCCCGGAAGGCGGCTCAAGAGGGTTGGCCGGTTCGGCGGATAGAAGAAGCGGTCAAGGCACGTATTGGAGATAAGAAGGCGGTGGGCAAGGGGCGGAGCCGCAGGGAGCGGCCGGCGGAGATACTGGCTCTCGAAGAAAGGCTGAGTGATCGCCTCGGGACGACGGTTCGCATCGACTATGGGGACCGGGGCAGTGGCAAGGTGGTTATTCGGTTCGGCTCAACTGAGGAGCTGGAGCGCATCTACCGAGCGGTATCGGGTTCCTGAGGAGGCCGGGCGGATAGCCAAGTCTCGATAGCTTGAGCGACTCCGGTGCCAAGGTCAGAATCGAGGTGGGGCATAGTCACCACGATTGTCGGAGCGCGCGTTTCACGCAGGATCGGGGTAGTGCGGCCGAGAGCCTCCACACCCAGAGCGCAAGCGACGGCTTCTGCAAGGGCTTGACCGGCCTCGCTTCGACTCATGGTGGAGCAGAAGAAGTAGACGCCGGGGATGTCAGTGCCCGGCAGTGAAAAAGACACAATGACGTCGACCGCGAGGTGATTGGCGTGGCGAGCCCGTGATCGCTCGGCAGGATGGGTATCGGCACTTCGTGACAGAAGGGCCTGAGCGCCGAGATGACGTAACTCCGACGCGGCGGCAACGGCGGTCTCCCATGCCAACCGTGCTTCGTGTTCATCGCGACAGAACGGATCTATGAAGAGGCGTTGGCCGGCGACGGTGGTCGGAAGGGAGCGGAGCCAGGCCCGCTCGCGAATGATGTGTCGACCGAGCTTTTGGGTGGCTCGCACTAGGAGGGCAAGCTCGGCGACAACAGCCGGTCCGGCGATCCCGTCCGTGGCCATCCCGCGGTTCTCTTGGAAATCGAGCAGAGCCCGGAGAGTGGCAGCGCCAAAGATGCCGTCGACGTCGCCGGCATCGAATCCGAGAGCGTTGAGATCACGCTGCAGTGATGCCACATCGTCACCGTGAAGCATGGGCAGCTTGTGGTAGAGGAGGCGGTCGCCGAGCCGAAACCCGGCGTCTACCATAATTCGCCAGGTCTCACGGCCCACGAGCCCGTCCTCGGAAAGACTGCGTGAGATCTGGAAAGCCTTGACAGCGTCGGTCGTAGCCGATCCGAATTGTCCTTCCGGATCGGAGTGGGTCGGGAAGCCCAACAGGGCGAGCCGGCGCTGGATATCGCGGACCGGCTCGCCAAAATCACCTTCGCGATAGAGAGCCACGGCGGACCTTATGGTCGCAGAATCTCAGCGTAGATACTGGTCGAGTTGGGCAAGGAGCATGTGTTTGGGACGGGCGCCGATGATGCGGGTGGGAGTGGCGGATCCGTTGCGGAACACGATGAGGGTGGGGATGCTCATGACGTCGAATCGAATGGCGGTCTGTGGGTTCTCATCAACGTTGAGTTTGGCGACGGTGATGGTCTCAGGGTGATCTGCTGCGATCTCTTCAAGGATGGGACTCACCATCCGGCAGGGTCCGCACCACTCGGCCCAGAAATCAACCAGAACCGGCTTCTCGCCGGCAATCAGGTCAGCAAATGTATCGTCGGTTGCGGTGACCAGGTTGCCTGCCATGTATGTCGGCCGAAGCCTTCACCTCCTAGTTGCTCTCAGTTGCCCAATCGGAAAATTGTCAGGTTCATTCGGCCGCTTCGAGCCAACGCTGTGCATCGAGTGCAGCCTGGCAGCCCATGGCGGCCGCGGTAACGGCTTGCCGGTAGACATGATCGGCAACGTCGCCGGCGCCGAATACCCCGGGCATTGATGTTGAAGTGTCGCCCAGAGTCTTCAGGTAGCCCTTCTCATCAAGCTCCAATTGGCCTTTCACCAACTCGGTGTTGGGGACGTGGCCGACGGCCACAAAAATCCCTTCGGTAGGAATATCTTTGCGTTCGGATGTCTTGACATTGCGAAGGCGGACTGCTTCGACGGTGTCCCGGCCGAGAATCTCCTCGACGACAGTGTCCCAGCGAACTCTGATCTTTTCATGGTTGAGAGCGCGCTGGGCCAAAATCTTCGAGGCACGGAATTCGTCGCGGCGATGCACAATGGTGACCTTCGAGGCGAATCTGGTGAGGAACAGGGCCTCTTCCATGGCGGAGTCTCCCCCGCCTACGACGATTATTTCCTTCTCCTTGAAAAAGAAGCCATCGCAGGTGGCACAGGCGGAGACGCCGAAGCCGCGGAGGCGCTCTTCGCCGGGCACGCCAAGCCAGCGGGCCGAAGCCCCGGTGGCGATGATCACGGCGTCGACCTCATGGTCGTGGTCGCCAACGGAGATAACAAACGGGCGGGAAGAGAAATCGACGCCGGTGACGTCGAGGCGGTGCAGCTGGGAGCCGAACTTCTCGGCCTGCTGCCGAAGGAGTTCCATGAGTTCGGGCCCGAGAATCCCTTCGGGAAAGCCGGGGTAATTTTCGACGTCGGTGGTGAGCATGAGCTGACCACCGGCCTCGGCCCCCTCGAAGACGATGGGTTCCAGCCCACCCCGTGCTGCGTAGATCGCCGCGGTCAGGCCGGCAGGTCCGGATCCGATGATGGCCAAGCGATGGTTCATGTGGTTCCGTCCTCGGGTGGCGTCTTTCTGGTCTTTCTCGACCAGAACAACGCCCCGAGGAGCAGGAATACTCCACCCACAATGCCGTAGGCGATCTCCATGGAGTAGTCGCTGTCGTACAGGCGATCGATGAGTTCCTCGATGATGCGGAAGATCCCAACGAGCAGGAAGATGACGGCGACGACGACGAGGGCGGTGGCGACAAGGCCCAGAGTCGCGTATTTGATGACGCGCGCGAGTGGATCAACGGTGATTGCCCGAATACGTCTTGTCATCGATTCGAGCAGGTTGGGAATGCGCTTGGCGAAGTCCTCCACGATGACGTGAGGTTAGTCGGCGTGGATGAAGATACCGGCTCAGGGATGCTGGGCGTGGACCGTGCAGTCGGTGGGATCGAAGATGATGAGACTGTCTATCTCGGTGTCGTCGACCGATGTAAACCACACGATGACC
>CAZTJO010000032.1:0-22262 GCA_964614095.1 uncultured Acidimicrobiia bacterium | reverse complement strand
ATAGGGGGTCTCCGAGGCACATCGCAACACGCTCATGGAGGCCAGCGGGCAGGTCTCCGGCGAACTCGACACCTATCCACTGCTCTGCACCGGGCGGCGGAGCCGTGGTGGTGATATTTTCAATGGTGGTGGTCACCGCCGCTGTGGTGGCAGGCGTGTCGTCGCCGGTGGCGGTGATGATGATGATCACTCCGATGAGGCCGCCGAGGACAAGGCCGGCAGCGAGGAGGGTGAGCGGATGGCGATACCAGGGAGGCGCCGGCTTCGGGGCTTCGGGTGCGGGTGGCGCTGGTGGCTGGTCAATCACGATGCCTCGCTTCTTGGTAGCAGCGGTCGTGTCGTTCTGGTGGCTGTCTTCTCGTTCCGGCAGGAGTGTATTTCCTGCAAGCTGATCCTGCCGCCGCCTCGAAGCGGCGGGGCTTTCGATTCCACTTCTGGCCGCGCCGGTCGATCTTCTGGAGCACCAAGAGCGTTCTCAGAAAGGCCGATGGCGCCGCGGTCCGGCGCCATCGAGCAATGGACGTGTTGATTTGCTGCCGTTAGCTCTCGCCGGCCGTTTCGGCTTCCCCAGTTTCGGTCTTTTTCGACTTCCTGAAAAAGGCGACAAAAGCCGCAAGCACTGCGGCGAGGCCCAGCCACTTCTTCTTGGCCATGACTTGATCCACTCCCTCTGAGATCGCTGTTCGAGTGTACTCGTCGCCCTGTGGGGGCTAGTCGAATACGACGGTTTTGTTGCGGTAGACGAGGATCCGGTGGTCGAGGTGCAGGCGGATCGCCCGAGCCAGCACGATCTTCTCGAGATCTCGCCCTTTCTGGGCCAGATCTGTGACGGTGTCGCGGTGGCTTACCCGCACCACATCCTGGTCGATGATGGGGCCGGCATCGAGATCGATGCTGACGTAGTGGGCGGTGGCGCCGATCACCTTCACGCCCCGCTCGTGGGCCTGGTGGTACGGGCGGGCCCCGGCAAACGCAGGAAGGAAAGAGTGGTGGATGTTGATGATCTTGTTGGGGAAACGATTCACCACTTGTTCGGTGAGGACCTGCATGTAGCGGGCCAGGATGACGAGGTCCGTCTTGCGATCATCTAGAAGGTCCAGAAGCTGCATCTCCTGATCGGGTTTGGTCTCGGCGGAGACCGGGAGGTGGTGATAGTCGACGCCGAAATGCCGAGCCATGTCGGCATGATCAGGGTGATTGCTGATGACCGAGGCGACATCCATATGCAACTCGCCCATGGTCCAGCGGGCCAGCAGATCGATGAGGCAATGAGGTTCGCGGGAGACCAGGATGGCGGCCCGGCATCGCTCCGAGGAGAAGCGGAGCTGCCACTGCATGCCGAACTCCGCGGCGAGAGGGGTAAACGTCGGTCCGATCTGCTCAGGATCCAGGTCCATGCCGCCCAACTCGAATTCGACCCGTTGCAGGAAGATGCCTTCTTCCTGGTCGGTGTGCTGGTCGGCGTGGATGATGTTGGCGTTGTGGCGGAAGAGAAAGTCACTGACGCCGGCGACGAGTCCCTTGCGGTCCTGGCATGACAGCAGCAGCGTCGCCGTGGGTTTCCGTTCCATGGCCGCAGGGTAGTGGCGTGCTTGCGCGCTGCGGCATGCGGGTGGAGAGGCACGGCAAGCGCCGGGTCGGGAGGAGGTGGCCCGTATCATCGAAGGCGGTGATTGGTCAACGAGCCGGCATCTGCGGGGTTGTGGCAGCGGTGGTGGTTGTGGCGGCCTGCGGAGGCGCCGGTTCCGCGGCCACGACAGCCGATCTCGCCGATGTGCCGCCAACCACCAATCCTGTATCCACCACTGTCGATCTCGCCGGCGTGCCGCCGGCCACCGGACCCGTCGCTGCGACCGTTGACCTCTATGTTCCGCCGGGTGTCGACCCGTCCTCGGAGTGTCTGGAGCGTGCGGTGTTTGGGGATCCGGCGGAATCGCCCTACATCCTGCCCTTCAACGTGGGCGACCGGCATCTGGTCACCCAGAGCTACTGCATCTCGGGTGGTGGCCATGCCAATCAGCTCGCTTACGACTTCAACATGGCCATCGGCGTTGATGTGCTGGCAGCCAGGGGCGGTGTGGTGCTCGAAACCAAGGACAGCTCACCGGATGATGGCCAGGGCGAGGGCGATCACAACTATGTGTTCATCCAGCACGAGGACGGGACGGTGGCTTTCTACGCGCACCTCCGGCGCGGCAGTGTTGTTGTCGCGGTGGGCGAAGAGGTGGAGGCGGGGCAGCTCATCGCCGCCAGCGGCAACTCAGGCCTCACCGGGCGGCCGCACCTGCACTTCGGCGTGTACCAGGGCTGGCCTCCGCGCGAGGGCTACGACGTCCCGGTCAACTTCTGCAACGCCCACGGACCACTCGATCCGCGCCGTGGGCTGATGACGGATCGTGTCTACGAGGCCGAGTCGTGGGACGGGGTATGAGCCGGCGCTCGCCCGGGCGCGCTCTTGTGCAGCGCGTGTGGCCGTCCTACCGTGCCACAACACGATTCTTGGCGACGTAGGGTGCCGGCACAATACAGACGGGAATCGCCTTGATGAAGATGGCGCGTATCAACTTCAGACTCCTTTGCCTACTGGGGCTGCTGCTGGTCACCGGTGCCTGCGACGGGGGGGTGGCGGACCAGCCGGCCTCGACGACCTTGGCTCCGGCAGCCTCTTCGACGGTTGCCGCGACCTCAACCACGGCCGATGTGGCGATTGCCCTGCCCATCTACGACGCAGGCTCTTGGCGCGAGCTGGGCTCTCTGGCCATGGACAGCCGGTCGCTCGAAGCGGCCTTTGCCGTTACCGGCTACCAGCTGCCCTTCGGCAGTGAGGTATACCTGGTCGAGATCGTTCCCGGCTTCGGCCAGCCGGCTTACCTGCTCTACGAAGCCGGGCAGGGCGCTTTCTCCACAGAGTTCTACCCGGCGTCGACGGTGAAGCTGCTCACCTCGGTTGGCGCCCTCGAG
This sequence comes from uncultured Acidimicrobiia bacterium, assembly GCA_964614095.1. GTDB lineage: Bacteria > Actinomycetota > Acidimicrobiia > Spongiisociales > UBA11373 > CAZWKX01. The sequence continues at coordinate 19,301 of CAZTJO010000032.1, read as the reverse complement.
TATCTCGGCGATCTTGGGTTCTCCGGAGCCGCCCGAGTGCAGTTCGACGACGGATTCGCCGCAACCGTGTCTTCGCTCTACGAGAGCGCGATAACGGTGAGTTCAAACGAGTCCTACGACCGTATGGTCCAGATGGCCGGCCTCGGCTACCTCAACGACGTGTTCCTGCCCGGCTACGGCTTCGACTCGTTCGAATTCCGCTACTCAATGACGCTGCTCGATCTGGAGCATCCCCCCGGCTATGTGCTCAGTGAGATGGTCACCGTGGGCTCTCCGCCCAGCGCCGAGTACCGCGTTCTCGAGGTGGCGGGGAGCACAACCGTGGACTCGACGACCGAGACGACGGTACCGGCCTTTGAAGACAGAAACGACACCGATCTCTTTGATCTTGTCGATGGGTTGCGTCGTGTGATGCTCGCCGGCGAGATTCCGGAGGATGAACGTTTTGAACTCTCCGCTGCGGATCTAGAGGGCCTGCAGGACAGCCTGAATGTCGCCTACCCCAGCTTCCTCGAGGTCGGCGCGGCGCAGGTTTTGGGGAATGATGTGGCCGTCTGGCACAAGGGCGGGTGGATGCCGGGTGCGGAGTGTGTCGATCACGCCTACGTGGAGGATCCCAGCAGCGGGCGGCGTTTCTTTTTGGCCGCCACCATTCCCTACGAGGACAACTGCGGTGGCCTGGCGACGCTCGCCGCCGAGGTGTTTGGTGTGGTCGACCACCTGGCCGCCGGTATCCCACTTCAGGCCGATGGTGGCGTCGGGATCGGGCTGGCTCTCTGGGCGGACGGCAGCGACCTGCTGATCGATCTGGGCACCTCTGCCGATTCGGGGCGTTTCTTCATCGACGACGCTCTGGCGCTGGAGGTATCCGCCGACGGGACTCTCGAGGAAGTCACCCTCAGTCTGCCCGAGCCCGGTCATCACGTGTTGTTCGTGATGCTGTACTCGGGCGGAGAACGGCTGGCCTATCGGTCGGTCGGATTCACCGTGCCGGCGGCCTCGTAGCGGCGGGTTCCGGAGCGGGGGGCGGCACCATCCCCAGCGACGCTATCGTGTACAGCAAGAGACCGACGGCTGCAGCAGAGAACATCGGCCGCATTCGAGATGTCCGGACACCGGTCGCATCGTCGTGGCCTGCGGCCGATACACTCGCCGGCATGGCCTACCGGCGCGAAGACATTGAACAGGTGCGTGCCGCCACCGACCTTGTCGAGTTGGTGGCCGAGGTGACCAAGGTGAAGCGGTCCGGCCGTTCGGTCATGGCGGTGTGCCCTTTCCATGAGGAGAAGGCGCCTTCGCTGTCCGTTGATGCTGCACGCGGCCTCTATCACTGTTTTGGGTGTGGCCAGAGCGGTGATGTGTTCCGTTTTGTGCAGGAGACCCAGGCGGTGGACTTCAACGATGCGGTGGAGATGCTGGCCCGGCGCGCCGGCGTCACTCTGCACCGCGAGCCTGGAGACGCCCGGCGCCGCGATCGGCGCGAGGCGCTTATCGAAGTGGTCGACAAGGCGGTTGATTTCTATCACCAGCGATTGCGGCGAGCGCCGGATGGGGCTGGAGCCCGCAAGTACCTGCGCACCCGGGGCTACGACACCGAGACGGTCGCCCACTACCGGCTTGGTTTCTCGCCCAACGCCGGTGATTTGCTCGTTCGGCACCTGCGGGAGAGGAAGGTGGGGGAGGACGTCATGGTTGCCGCCGGTGTGGCGGCGCGCGGCCGCTCGGGCCGGCTTTTCGACCGGTTCCGGGGCCGCGTTATGTTTCCCATCTTTGATTTGCGCGGCGACGCGGTCGGTTTTGGAGCCCGGCTGCTGCAGGGCGAGGGGCCCAAGTACCTGAATTCTCCGGAGACGGCCATCTACCAGAAGTCGCGGCTGTTGTACGGGCTCAATTGGGCGAAGGCCCCGATAGTGCGCCAGGACACCGCCGTTGTTGTGGAGGGCTACACCGACGTGATCGCCCTGGCTCGGGCCGGAATTGAGACGGCGGTGGCCACCTGCGGCACCGCGCTGGGCGAGGGCCATCTTGATCTGCTGCGCCGCTTCACCCAGCGTGTTGTGCTCATGTTCGACGCCGACCAAGCCGGGGTCGACGCCAGCATGCGAGGTTTTGAGCGCAGCATGCCCGGCGACCTCGATCTGCGGGTGGCCCTGCTGCCGGCAGGGCGTGACCCGGCCGATGTCGTTGCCGCCGGGGAGACCGCCGAGCTCCACGGTGCCGTCGACGGATCCAGACCGCTGCTGCAGTTCCGTATTGAGCAGGAGCTGAAACATTTTGACTATCTGGGGGAGCGAGAGGCTGCAGCCCGGGCACTCAACGCGGTGGCGCCGCTGGTTGCCCTACACCCCGACGGTGTGGTGCGCCGCGAATACGAAGAGGACCTCGCCAACAAGCTCATCGCGGCTGATGTGCAGATGGTGCACGAAGCGGTGGAGCGGGCCAGACGCGGCAAGGTCGTGCCGAAGGAGAGCCGCGCCGCGCCCCCAGAAGGATTATCCGGTGTGGAGAAGGCCGAAAGCGAGCTGCTTCGGCTTCTGCTGGCCAACGACCCCGGGCTGCGTGGTGTGGGCATCGAGGAGGGTCTCTTCGGCCGTTCCGAGCACCGTGAGGCCTATCGCCTGCTGGCCCCGATCCTCGAGGCCCTCGATCCCGGGGAGCCGCCTGATTTGGGCTCGCTGCTTGGTGCCGAGGAGGGGCCCGTGGCCGACATGCTGTCCGCTCTCGCCTTGATCGACCGTCCTCTGGCGGAGAGCCCCGGCAAGCTGATTGACCGCATCAGGGAGGGTGTGCTGGACAAGAAGATCGAGGAGGTGCGCCGCGAGGCCGATGAATGCGAGCGTGCCGGCAAATCAGAGATGGCTTCTGTCCATCTCAAGGAGTTGATAGCTTTGCAGCGCGAGCGGGAAACACTGAGGGGTTCCAGGTGAAGCCGATCACCACCGGGGTGCTTGACGATCTCATGCGGCGCGCCCGCCAGCGCGGCTTCGTCATGGCGGCCGAGGTGCAGCAGGAGCTCGAAGACGTTGAGGCTCCACCCCAGGCTTTCGACGAGGTCGTCGATGCCTTGCGCGAAGCAGACATCGAAGTGCGCGAAGACGCCCCGGAGACGGTGTTTGATGTCGCCGCCTCTTCCGACGAGATCGAAGTCTCCGATCCGGTGCGCATGTACCTGCAGGAGATCGGGCGGGTGCCGCTGCTCGATGCCCAGCAGGAGGTAGAGCTTTCGATGCAGATGGAGACGGGCCGGCGCGCCGCCGAGAAGCTCGCCGCTGCCGGCGAAGACCTGGGGACGGCGGAGCGGGCGATCCTGGACCGCTCGGAGCGCTCCGGCGAGCGGGCGCAGCAGCGGCTCGTCGAGGCCAATCTTCGTCTGGTGGTTTCGATAGCCAAGAAGTACGTGGGCCGGGGCATGCCGCTGCTCGATCTGGTACAGGAGGGGAATCTGGGCCTGATGCGGGCGGTGGAGAAGTTCGACTACCGCAAGGGCTTCAAATTCTCAACCTACGCCTCTTGGTGGATCCGCCAGGCGGTGACCCGGGCCCTTGCCGACCAGGGCCGCACCATCCGGGTGCCGGTGCACATGGTGGAGACCATCAACAAGCTTGCCGCGGTGCAGCGAACCTTGAGCCAGGAGTTTGGCCGGGAGCCAACCATCGAAGAAATCGCCACCGATCTCGAATTGGAGCCGGCCAAGGTCACCGAGCTGCGGCGCATCGCCCAGGATCCATTGTCGCTGGAGACGCCATTGGGCGAGGAAGAGGATTCGACCCTCGGCGATTTTGTGGAGGACACCGAGGTGGAGGCGCCGGTGACGGCGGCGTCGTTCAAGCTGCTCCAGGAGTATCTGCGGGTAGTGCTCGAAGAGCTCAACGAGCGCGAGCGGCAGGTGCTCATCATGCGTTTTGGGCTTGCCGACGGCAAGATCCATACCCTCGAGGATGTGGGCCGGCATTTCAAGGTGACCCGCGAGCGGATTCGTCAACTGGAGACAAAGGCTCTGGCCAAGCTGCGCCAGCCTTCCCGGGCGCGCAAGCTCGAGGGCTACCTGGGAGACGGTTGAGTCCTAGTCGGTGGAGAGCTGTTCCACCGATTCACGAACCTTGTCGGAGGCGCTGTGCAGCGTGTCGCCCACCGTTCCACGGATGCGCTGGGCGGTATGGTCGACGTAGCTCTTGCCCTTGTCGACGATCCCCTGCACCCTGTCGTTGCCGGTGAACGAGGCCCAGATCTTGGTTATCTGTTCGTAGCGCTCCCGTCCCGCCTTGGCTCCCAGTACGTAGCCGACGGCGGCGCCAACGATGAGTCCGGTCTTGAAGCTCACGGGCCTATTGTCGCACGAGGGCGGTGGTACCCTTCCGGGGCCTTCGACTCTTTCCGGGGTAGCTCAATCGGCAGAGCAGCGGACTGTTAATCCGTTGGTTGGGAGTTCGAGTCTCCCCCCCGGAGCCAGACTGCCTACTCGTGCAGCGATTCCAGCTCTTTCTGAGTGGCCATCTTGCCCATGATGATCATGCCGAGGACTTGGTCCTTGGTCACCTGCGCCTTGTTGACCGTGCCGACCATCTTGCCCTGAAGCATCACGGTGATGCGATCGGCCAGGTCGAAGACTCCATGGATATCGTGGCTGATCAGGAAGATGCCGATGCCTTCGTTCTTCAGCTGCAGGATCAGCTGTTCCACCTGAGCGGTCTCGCCGGGGCCGAGGGCCGCCGTCGGCTCATCCATGATCAGGATGCGGGCGTTGAAGTGGACCGCCCGGGCGATGGCCACCGCCTGGCGTTGACCACCCGACAGTGACTCCACCGGAACCTTGAAGTTCTCGAAGTTGGGGTTCAGCCGCTTCATCACGGTCCGGGTGGCACTCTCCATGGCCGAGTCGTTGAGTGTTCGCCATCTCGTGCTTAGCTCTCGCCCCAGGAACATGTTGCCGGGCGCGTCGATATTTTCGGCCAGGGCGAGCGTCTGGTAGGTGGTCTCGATGCCCAGATCCTTGGCGTCGCGCGGTGTATTGATCTCCACCGGTTCCCCGTTGATGAAGATACTCCCGGAGTCCGCCTTGTGGGCGCCCGACAGGGCCTTGATCAACGTGGTTTTCCCGGCGCCGTTGCCGCCGACAAGCGCCACCACCTCACTCGGGTACAGGTCGATGTCGCAGTCGTCGACGGCGTGAACCCCGCCGAAGGCGACGCGAATACCCTTCATTTCTACGAGAGGGGGTTCTTCCCGTCGAGTAGTCATCGCTCCGCCCTCCGCCGGTAGAGAGTATCAATAGTCACTGCAATCACCAGAACGACGCCGACTACGACCTTCTGGACCGAGTTCTCCACTCCCATCAGCACCATGCCCGAACTCAGGGACTGCATCAGAAGCGCTCCGAGCACCGCTCCGGGGATGGTGCCAATGCCGCCCGAAAACGAAGTACCTCCGATCACGGCTGCCGCGATCACGTACAGCTCGCTCAGCTCGCCGAGGCTGCCTACGGCGGCGTTGAGGCGAGCCGTCTGCACCGCGGCAGCAAAAGCAACCAGCACCCCCATGAGCATGAAGACCTTGACGATGGTCCAGCGGGTCTGGATGCCGCCAAGCTCGGCTGCCTCGGGGTTGCCGCCGATGGCGAACACATAGCGGCCGAAGCGGAGACGCGTGGCAACGAAGGTCATGATGAGAGTCACAGCGATGAGGATGAGCACCGGGTAGGCGATGCCGAAGGGGATGTGCAGTCCGCCTTCGGGAATCGGGATTCCGTGGTCCTCGGCGTACTGCGCGGCGAGCTGTTCTGAAAGGTAGTAGCGATTCAACCAGAAGATCGCTCCCAGAATCGTGCCACAAACAACCACGCCCATGAGGCTCTCCGCCCACCAGGGACGCAGCGAGAACCCGTATTTCTGACGTTGCCGTCGGCGGTTCATCAGCAGAGCGAGAACCCCAATACATAAGAGGATGCCGAGGACCCAGCTCCAGAATGCACCGAGGGTGCCGTCGGCGCCTCCGCCGAGGAGTCGGAAGTTCGTATCCAGGGGCGCGACGGTTTGCCCGCTCGTCATCACCCACGACAGTCCGCGCCAGGCCATGAACCCGCCCAAGGTGACGATGAAGGACGGGACACCGACGTAGGCCACGATGACGCCCTGGAGTCCACCGACCAGCGCACCCAGCGCGATGCCGATAAGGAGTGTGATGATCCAGGTTGCCGGATGGTCGAGGCCGAAGTTGAGCACGTTCGGGAGGAACCTGGTCTGGATCAGGGCCATCGATGTCCCAACCAGGCTCATCATCGCACCGACGGACAGGTCGATGTTGCGGGAGACGATCACCAGCACCATGCCGGTGGCCATGATGCCCACGGAGCACGTCTGCACCGAGAGGTTCCACAGGTTCCGCGGACTCAAGAAGTTCCCGTCGGAGAAGTAATGAAGGACACACCAGAGAATGACCAGTGCGCCGAGCATGCCGAGCATGCGGGTGTCGATCTCAGTGGCCCCGATGGACACACCAAAGGGCCCTTTCCGCCCACTCATAGGCGTTTCGGGCGTCGGAAGCGCTTCCGGTGAGATGTTTCTCTGCGTCACGTTTTTATTACCTTGAGTCAATCGGACGCGGCCACGCCCACGGCGGCTCCGTGAGCGTGGCGCGTCACATGGTCAATTGACGGTCAGTCCTGTTCGGCTATCCGCAGACGTCCACGGTGCCCGCTTCGACGCCCTGGCAGAGGTCGTCCACGGTGATCCAGTCGGCATCAAGCACAACTTGCAGGTTGTCTTGGGTGATCGGGACCGGGGCCAGCAGGATCGAGATCATGTCGTTTCCACCGGGGGACTCGAAGATCTGAGTGCCTGCCACGTCGGCGAGTGCAGTGCCCTGTGCCAGCGCGACCGCGGCTTCACCTGCGGCCTTGCCCAGCTCACGAGCGTCCTTCCACACCGACACGGTCTGCGTGCCGAGGGCGACACGGTTCAGGGCGGCAGCGTCGCCGTCCTGGCCGGAGACCGGCACCAGGCCGGCCAGACCCTGGGCCTCGAGCGCGGCGATCACGCCACCGGCCGTGCCGTCGTTGGAGGCGACGACTGCGTCCACGTCATTGTCGTTCAGCGTCAGGATCTGTTCCATGTTCGTCTGAGCAATGGACGGATCCCAGTTGTCCGTGTATTCCTCACCGACGATGACGATGTCACCGGCAGCGATGGCGTCCGCCAGGATCTCGCCCTGGCCGTCACGCAGGAAGTCGGCATTGGCATCCGCCGGGTTGCCCTTGATCATGACGTAGTTGCCGGTCGGCTGCGCCGCGAAGACGGCACGAGCCTGCATGCGCCCTACTTCGACGTTGTCGAACGTGATGTAGAGAGCGCCCGGGTCCTCGATGAGGCGGTCATAGGCGACGACCGGGATGCCCTGAGCCAGCGCGCTCTCGACGGCGGGCAGGATCGCCGTACCGTCCTGAGCCAGGATGATGAGTGCATCCGCTCCCTGCGAGATCAGGTTTTCCACGTCGGTGATCTGCTGCTCCTCCGACGAACCGGCATCCGACGAAATGTACGTTCCGCCGGCAGCCTCGATGGCGGCCTTGATGGCGGGCTCGTCAGACTTCGCCCAGCGCTCTTCCTGGTAGTTGTTCCAGGACACGCCGACGATGAACCCTTCGGCGGGTGCAACCGTCGTGGTCGTGGTATCGCCAGCGGGTGCAACCGTCGTGGTGTCGCCAGCGGGTGCAGCCGTCGTCGTGGCGTCATCATCACCACATGCGGCAAACATCACCCCGAACAGAAGCGCAGACACTGCGAGGAACACCCACAGTTTCCGTTTGGTCACATTTCCTCCTTAGTTGGCGTCACCTCCATAGGACCAGGGCAATGTCGGCCTTCCGGTCACCCGCCAACGGCGTGGGAGCGGATCCGCGCAGCACCTCGATCTCCATGGAGGGCGTAACTCCGTTCTGGGCCCAAGATTCCAGGCCCAGCCCACAGAGCCTAAGCGGTAAGTGCCGGTCAGTGCAACCTGGTTGGCGGTGCACAAGAGCACTTGTTCACGGGGAAGCGCCGAACGGCGACTGCGCCGCCAATAGATGGACCGTTTGGGCGGTTCGTAGTGTGCCTGTGAGCTTGCCTCTTTGCGGAGCCGCGACCGTCCTACGCGCTTGCGGCTTACTCCGACGCCGACACAGTGTCGATCAGCGCGGCCGAGCCAGCATCCGCCCCCCGGTACACTCGGCGGGCCGGACTGCACCAATCTCCGACCCTCTTGGGTGTCCATGACCCTCTCAGGATTCTTTCCCACAGCGTCGGCCTCGGGCCTCCGATGAGCGCTGCGCAACGCCTCCGTATCGAGGTGTTCGGCGCCGTGCAGGGAGTCGGATTCCGTCCCTTCGTCTATCGACTGGCCGACGAACTGGCCTTGGCGGGGTGGGTGAAAAACGACACCCGGGGTGTCCTCATCGAAGTGGAAGGTCCGCGGGGCGTTCTTCAAGGATTCCGGGATCGCCTGTCGGCCGAGAAGCCGCCCCGTGCCGAGATCCACTCTGTCGAGGAGTCGTGGCTGGGTCCGGTGGGCTTCGAGGGTTTCGAGATCCGATCCAGCGATGATGCCGGAGCCAAGATCGTTGCCCTGCTGGCCGACATCGCCACCTGTGAGGACTGCCGCCGAGAGGTTTTCGACCCGGCCGACCGTCGCCACCGCTACCCGTTCACCAACTGCACCAACTGCGGTCCGCGGTTCAGCATTATCGAGTCGGTGCCCTACGACCGGCCCAACACCACCATGCGTTGTTTTGAGATGTGCGACGACTGCCGGCGCGAGTATCAGAATCCGCTCGACCGACGATTCCACGCCCAGCCCAACGCCTGCCCGGTCTGTGGACCCGCCCTCACCCTTCTGGATCCCTCCGGCGCCGTGAGGGCAGAGGGGGACGAGGCGCTCATTGAGTCGGTCCATGCGGTGCGGGCGGGGCGCATCCTTGCCGTCAAGGGCCTCGGTGGTTTCCATCTCATCGTCGATGCCGCCAACGAAGAGGCAGTGTTGCTGCTGCGGGAACGTAAGGGCCGCTATGGCAAGCCGCTGGCGTTGATGGTGAGCAGCCTCGATAGGGCCGCCAGCATCGCCGCAGTCTCATCTGCGGAGGCGGAGCTGCTCACATCGCCGGAGGCGCCCATCGTGCTGCTGAGGGCAAGGCCGGACGCCGGTCTGGCAGGGGCGGTGGCTCCGGGCAACCCCTATCTGGGTGTCATGCTGCCCTACACCCCGCTGCACGCACTGCTTTTGGCCGCTCTGGGAATTCCGGTGGTGGCGACCAGCGGCAACCTGAGCGACGAGCCCATCTGTATCGACGAGACCGAAGCCCTGGAGCGTCTCGGCGGCATCGCCGATCTGTTCCTGGTGCACAACCGTCCTATCGCCCGGCACGTTGACGATTCGGTCAGCGCCGTTGTGGCCGGGGTGCCGCAGCCGTTGCGGCGGGCCCGGGGCATGGCTCCGCTGCCGATACGCCTGCAGGGGCCGGTGCCCACGGTGCTCGCTGTGGGTGGCCACGTGAAGAACACCGTCGCCCTCTCGATCGGCGCCAACGTCTTTTTGAGCCAGCACATCGGAGACATGGAAACTCCTCAGGCCGTCGTTGCCTTCGAGCGTGTGATTGCAGACTTCCTGGATATGTACGAGGCCGAGCCGGTCGCCATCGCCCACGACCTTCATCCCGACTATGCGTCGACAAGGTGGGCTGTCGATGCTGCCGCTGCCGAGAACTCAGACTGGAAGGCACGCCTCGGTGGCCTGCCCCTGATCGGTGTGCAGCACCACCATGCCCATCTGGCTGCATGTCTGACCGACGGTGACGCCGGCCGGGCGCTTGGAGTCACTTGGGACGGCACCGGGTACGGCGAGGACGGCTCGGTGTGGGGCGGCGAGTTCCTGCTCGGTGATGCCGCCGGCTTCGAGCGGGTGGCGCATTTGCGCCCGTTCCGCATGCCCGGCGGCGAGGCGGCGGTGGTTGAGCCCCGGCGGGTGGCTCTGGCCCTCCTGTGGGAGATGTACGGCGAGGCGGCCTGGAAGGTGCCGGCTGTCGCCTCGGCGTTTGGCTGCGGGGAGAAAGCTCCGCTGACCCGCATGCTCGAAACTGGCTTCCGCGCCCCGGCCACGTCATCTTGCGGGCGGTTGTTTGATGGTGTCGCCGCGCTGCTGGGCCTGTATCAGAAGGTCTCGTTCGAAGGCCAGGCGGCAATGGCCCTGGAGTACGTCGCCGACGGTGGGCTCGAAGACTCCTACCCGCTGCCGCTGGTCGAGGAGGACGGGGTGCTCCAACTCGACTGGGAGCCGCTGGTGGGTGCGGTGCTTGACGATGTGAAGAGAGGTGAGGAGGTCTCCGCGGCGGCGGCCCGATTCCACGGTGCCCTGGTGGAGGCGATAGTGGCGGTGGCGGCGCGTATCGGTGAGTCCAGGGTTGCTTTGACGGGAGGATGCTTCCAGAATCGGCTGTTGACCGAGCGGGCCGCCGGCCGGCTGGAGGGGGCAGGCTTCGACGTGTTGGTCCATCGCCGTGTTCCGGCCAACGACGGCGGCATCAGCCTGGGCCAGGTGGCCGTTGCCGCGGCCCGTCTCGAGACGAGGAGGTAGAGCCAGATGTGTCTTGGTGTTCCCGGCAAGATTCTGGAGACTTGGGACAACGACACCGGCATGAAGATGGGCCGGGTGTCGTTTGGGGGCATCGTCAAAGAGGTGTGCCTGGCCACCACTCCGGAGGCGGGGGTGGACGACTATGTGGTGGTGCATGTTGGTTTTGCCATCTCGGTCATCGATGAGGAGGAGGCGCAGCGAGTCTTCGGCTATCTGGAGGAGATGGGGGAGTTGGCCGAGCTGGAGATCTCCGAAGGCGGAGAGGCTGCCGGCGAACGCTCATGAAGTACATCGACGAGTACCGGGACGAGGCCGAGGCCAAACGCTATCTGAGTGCGATTGCCGCCACCGTCACCAAGTCGTGGAACCTCATGGAGATCTGCGGCGGGCAGACCCATACCGTGGTCAAGGCGGGCATCCACGAGATGCTTCCCGACCAGGTGACCCTGGTGCATGGTCCGGGATGCCCGGTATGTGTGACGCCGCTGGAGTTGATCGACAAGGCACTGGCCATCGCCGCCCGACCCGAGGTAGTGTTTGCCTCGTTCGGCGACATGATCCGCGTGCCCGGCTCCAAGCAGGATCTGCTGACGGTCAAGGCAGCCGGGGGCGATGTACGGGTGGTCTACTCGCCGCTGGATGCGGTGAAGATCGCCGTCGCCAATCCCGGCCGTCAGGTGGTGTTTTTCGCCGTCGGGTTCGAGACCACCGCGCCGGCCAACGCCATGGCGGTGCTGTGGGCCCGAGACCTGGGCCTGGACAATTTCTCGATTCTCTCTTCACACGTGCTGGTGCCCCCGGCGATGGAGGCCATCCTCGGATCGCCGGACAATCTGGTGCAGGGTTTCCTTGCCGCCGGTCATGTGTGTGCCGTCATGGGCTACTGGGAATACGAGCCGATCGCGGCCAAGTACAAAGTGCCCATCGTCGTTACCGGCTTTGAGCCGCTCGACCTGCTCCAGGGCATGATGATGACCCTGGCCGCCCTTGAACAGGGACGTCATGGGGTGGAGAACCAGTACAGCCGGGCCGTCACCCGTGACGGAAACAAAGGCGCCCAGGAGATGATCTCCCGGGTGTTTCAGGTACAGGACCGGGCCTGGCGCGGCATCGGCGAGATTCCCCAGAGCGGGCTCGGCCTGCGTGATGAGTTCGAAGCATTCGATGCCGAGCGTCGCTTCGATGTCGAAGGCATCTCCGCTGAGGAGTCGCCCGAGTGCATCGCCGGCGAGATCCTGCGCGGGCTCAAGAAGCCCCATGAATGCTCCGCCTTTGGGACCCGCTGCACTCCCGATCGCCCGCTCGGCGCTCCTATGGTGTCCTCCGAGGGCGCCTGTGCCGCCTACTACCAGTACGGTCGTGCCGGATGAGCGAGCCCGACTTCCTGGCCGCCTCCTGCCCCATACCGCTCGACGAGTATCCGACGGTGCAGCTGGCCCACGGCGGCGGCGGCCGTTTTTCGCACCGGCTCATCTCCGATATGTTCCTCACCGCATTCGGCAATCCGGTTCTCGACCTGCTGCACGACGGTGCGGTCCTCGAAGTCGAAGGTGGGAGGATCGCCTTTTCCACCGATTCTTTTGTTGTCAAGCCGATGTTTTTCCCAGGAGGCAACATCGGCTCGCTGGCGGTACACGGCACTCTCAACGACGTGGCCATGTGTGGCGCCCACCCTCTGGTGCTCTCGGCCGGTTTTATCCTCGAGGAAGGGCTGCCCATGGAGGACCTGTGGGCGGTGGTCGAGTCGATGGGCCGGGCCGCCGAGGCAGCTGGTGTGCCCATCGTCACCGGCGACACGAAGGTGGTGGACCGAGGCAGCGGCGACGGCATCTATGTCAACACCTCGGGCATCGGTGTTATCCCCGAGGGGATCGACATCTCCCCGGTGCGGGCCCGGCCCGGCGACAAAATCATCGTCAGCGGTCAGGTCGCCGTGCACGGCATCGCCATCATGTCGGTGCGGGAGGGCCTCGAGTTCGAGACCGCTCTTGAGAGTGACACCGCCGATCTATCGCCGCTGGTAGCCCGGGTTCTGGATTCCTGTGGCGACGGTGTACATGTGCTGCGTGATCCCACCCGCGGCGGCGTGGCTTCGGCACTGAACGAGATCGCAACTTCGGCCGGGGTCGGCGTGCTGCTGGATGAGCGCGCCGTCCCTCTTGGCGACGAGGTGCGGGGCGCCTGCGAGATTCTTGGGTTTGATCCTCTCTACGTGGCCAACGAAGGCAAAGTCTTGGTGTTTGTCGCTCCGCAATGTGCCGACGAAGCGCTGCGCGCGGTGAGGTCCCACCCGCTCGGGGAAGATGCCGCCGTCATCGGTGAGGTGGTCGATGAGCATCCGGGAAGGATCGATATGCGCAGCCGGGTGGGTGGAATCCGTGTGGTCGACATGCTCAGCGGCGAGCAGCTGCCTCGGATCTGCTGAGGCGTCTCGTGCCGGCTCCGGCTGTCGGCACGCAGGCGGTTTTTGCCCTTGTTCTCCTGGTCTAGCATGCCGCCCAACCTGGGGAGGTGTTCATGCTCGAGTGGGCGAAGAAGAACGATGCCCTCGGCACCGTCAATCGTGGCGACGCAGCCGAGTCGGGACTGTGCACTCTGTGCCGCGCCGACTGCAAGGGCAAATGTGAAGTATGGATGGCGTCGCTGCGCGGTCGCGAGCTTCTGTATCCGCGCGATTTCGGCGATACCACCTCGGGATCCAGCAATACCACCTCGTTGGGGGTTGGCTATCACGCCCTGCGCATTCAGGGTGGGCTCTTCGGAGCACAAGGCCTCCCTGCCGGCGTCGGCCACGATCCCGACAATTGCTTCTACAAGGACGTCGACGTAACGACGAGTTTCGGCCGCAGCGGCCAGATCAATTGCCGGGCGCCGATGATGACCGGTGCGCTGGGATCCACAGCAATTGCCCGCAAGTACTGGCCTTCCTTCGCCACGGGTGCCGCCATCGCCGGGATTCCCCTAGTGGTCGGCGAGAACGTGGCCGGCATCGACCCCGAATCGAAGATGAAGAACGGTACCTTGGCCGAATCGCCGGAGATGGACCGCCGCATCGAGACGTATCGCCGCTATCACGACGGGCACGGCGCCATCATCGTTCAGGTCAACGTAGAGGACTCCCGTAACGGGGTTCCTCAATACCTGATCGAAAAGCACGGTGACGAGATCGTGCTCGAGTTGAAGTGGGGTCAAGGCGCCAAGGACATCGGCGGCGAAATCCAGGTGGAAGACATCGAGTACGCCCGTTTCCTCAAGGACCGCGGCTACTTCTTGGATCCCGATCCCTACGATCCGGAGGCGGTCAAGGCCTTCGAGAAGACCTCGGTGAAGTTCTTCGCCAGGCATAGCCGTCTGGGGGCTACGAACCTGGACACCGCAGAGCAGGTGCACGAGGACTTCATGTCCACCGTCGAGGCCTACCGCAAGCTCGGCTTCACGCGCCTCACGCTGAAGACGGGATCCTATGGGATGCAGGCGCTGGCCATGTCATTGCGGTATGCGGCCGAGGCTGAGCTAGAGCTGGTCACCATCGATGGATCAGGCGGCGGCACCGGCATGAGCCCGTGGAACATGATGGAGCACTGGGGCGTGCCCTCGCTGCCGCTGCACTCCAAGGCCTACGAGTACTGCCGAGTCCTCGAAGAGCGGGGCATACGGCCCCCGGACGTCTCGTTTGCCGGTGGCTTCGCCCGTGAGGATCACATCTTCAAGGCGATCGCCTTGGGCGCGCCGTATGTGAAGCTGGTGTGTATGGGCCGGGCACTCATGATTCCCGGCTTTGTGGGCAGCAACGTCGAGGGTGTGTTCCACCCGGAGCGCCGGGCCGAGGTCAACGGGCACTGGGAGCAGCTGCCGGCGCCGGTGGCGAGCCTCGGCGTTAGGCCGGACGAGATCTTCACCGGCTGGGAAACGGTGCGCACTCGCATCGGCGACGACGAGATGGAGCGGGTGCCTTACGGGGCGATTGCCCTGGTGGGTTATCTCGACAAGCTCTCCGCCGGGCTCCAGCAGTTCATGGCCGGGGCGCGCAAGTACAACCTGTCCGAGGTGACGAGATCCGATCTTATGGCCGCCAACCGGGAGACGGCGGCCGAGACCGGCATCCCCTATCTGACAGACGCCTACGACGAGGAAGCCCAGGAGATCCTGCGCGCCTAGGCGACGTCGGCGTCGTCGAGCTTCGACCGGCCGGCGCGGAGGCTGGTCAGCGCTTCGTTGATGATCTGACGAACCCGCTCGGCGGTGATGCCCAGCTCTTCGGCGATCTCGGCGAGGGGGCGGGTGCGACCGTCATCGATCCCAAAACGGGCCTTGATGATGGCGGCCTGCTTTTCGGGAAGGCCTTCGAGTGCCAGGTGCAGTGCCACGCTGGCCTCGGCGCGAGTGGCCTCCTCCTCTGGGTCCTGGGCTTCGGCATCGAGGATGAAATCGCCAAACAGGGCGCCGTCTTCTCCGATGGGCTTCTCCAAAGATACGGTGTCGGAGACCTCGAGCGCTTCGTTCACTTTGTCCACCGGAATGCCGGTGAATCGGGCGATCTCGTCGGGGGTGGCCTCTCGGCCCAGCGAGCCCTTTAGGGAGCCGGCCGCGGAACGTACGGTCCCCAGAATCTCGTGCAGATGCACCGGGATGCGCACGCTGCGGGACTGATTGGCGATGGCCCGGGTGATGGCCTGGCGAATCCACCAGGTGGCGTAGGTGGAGAACTTGAAGCCCTTACGCCAGTCGAACTTCTCCACGGCGCGGATGAGACCCAGGTTGCCCTCCTGGATGAGGTCGAGCATGTCGAGGCCACCAGCGCCGGCATAACGGCGGGCATTGGAGACGACGAGCCGCAGGTTCGAGGAGATGAAGCGGTCTTTGGCGCGTGCGCCGCGTCGGGAGAGACGGCTCAGGCGCGCCAGTTCGAGCTCATCGAGGGAATCGTCGGAGCGGAGGCGTTCGGTGGCCTCGTCGCCCTGCTCGATGGCGCGTGCCAGGTCGATCTCCTCTTCTGCAGTGAGGAGATCGTGCTCGCCGATCTCATTGAGATACTGGCTGAGCATGTCTGCTGTCAGGCGGCCGCGCTCGTCGAGCAAGCCGCGTCGGCTGGGGTCCATCTTCTCTCTCAGTTGGCCGATCTGCCCATTAGAACATCGGCAGTAGTGGTTTTGTTCCCGAAGCGGTTTGCGCTCACCGCCTGGGTCCGGGCGAGGCGAGCAACAGGATCGGCGCAGCCAAGGCGGCGGCCGCCCAGAGCCACAATCCGACGCCGGGCGAGATCCCGGCGAAGAACGAGTTGCCGAACATCGAGATGATGTTGATGAGGGCTCCACCGAAGCAAAGGATGCCGAACCCGGCGATGGCCACCGGGGATCTTGGCCCCGCTGGCGGCACCAGGGCGATTAGGGCCTGTATTGCGAGCAGGCTGCCGGTGATCACGGTGAACAGACCGGTGAAGAAGATGGCACCTTCTGTGGTGAAGAACCACTCGTCGAAGGAGAGATCAGTGCTGAAAAGGTCCCATCCGTTTCCGAGGCTTATTCCCATTGCAGAGAACCACGACATGAACGCCGAACCGATGACGAGCCCGGCGGCAACCAGGGCCAGCAGGATCGTCGCCTGGGTGGCCGAGGACGGACGGGGTGTGGGCGCATACGCTGGGGCCTGAGCGTAGGGCGAAGCGGGTGCTCCCGGTGGCGCGTAGGGGCTCTGAGCCGGCGGAGCCTGGGGCATGTATGTCGGTGGCGGCGCCGGCATACCCTGAGGCGGGCCGGGAGGCGGCGGCAACGGCAGCTCCTCGGTGGCCCACCGGTGTCCGCAATAGGAACAGGCGATTGCGGTGTCCGGGATCTGACGGCTGCATGCGGGGCACAGCATGTCGGCTCTCTCCGATCTTCCAGCCTTTGCTTCTCCGCACCATGTTGCCACGAAGTCGGGTGGCATGTCTGGCCGGTTGCAGGCTTTGCCGCAGAGCCGTCTCCTTCGCCCCACCCCTCTGTTGAGTGCTTGTGGCGGGGCGACGTCTAGTTGAGCCGTCCGGCAGCTTCCAGGACTCGGAGCGAGTTCAGCGTGATCATCTCCTTGGGCCCGGCACGGCCCCAGTCGACGACGTCGACGCCGCTGCCGGAACTGCCCGGAGGTTTCCACCAGTAGCCACGGGGCCGCCAGCGCCCGTCGGCAAGTCGGCGCTCCTCGGTGACGGCGATAGCTTCAGCGGCCCGAGCGTCGGTCGCCGGGCTCATGCGCGAAAGCACCAACAGCGACTGAAGCACGTCGTAGTGCCAGTACGGCGGGTAGCGCAGGTCGAGCCAGCGGGCATCGATGATCTCGACCAGTGACACGAGCCGCCAGTGGACTCCGGTGTACTTCCTGTAGGCATACTTGCCAAAGCCGCCGTCGGGCTGCTGCTCGGAGAAGAGAGCCCGCACCTTGGCGCCATCGAGGATGTGATCAGCGCCGTCGCCGGCAGGCTCATTGAGCAGATCACGGCGGGCCATGACACGGATGGCAGACTCATCCGAGGCGACGAGCCGCTCGATGGCGGCGTAGGTCCGCTCATCCACGGGTTCCCCTCCCAGGCGGCCGACTTCAAGCTTGCCGCGACGGGCGCGCCGGTGCACCCAAGGCCGGCCAGGGCCACGGACGAGATGATCCGGCGACCGGCTACGGTGGACCGCGGAGATAGCTGGGAACGGTATGGAGGAGTCGGCGTGAAGCTCGAAGCCATCGGTGTGGTGCACAGCATCTTCACTGTGCAGACCGGCACACCGGTGCAGCCGGCCTTCGCCTCCGGCAAGGACACCGGGACCGTGGAAGTATTCGAGCCCTTCGAGGAGGGGCTCGACGATCTGGAGCGGTTTGATCGCATCTGGCTTCTGTGCTGGCTCGATCGTTCGGGGCCATCTCGGATGAAAGTGGTGCCCTATCTCGACACCGAGACGCGGGGCCTCTTCTCCACTCGGTCCCCGTCGCGGCCTAACCCCATCGGCATGTCGGCGGTGCGCCTCTTGCGCCGAGAGGGGCGGTTTCTGCACGTGGCCGAGCTGGACATCCTCGACGGCACACCGCTGCTGGACATCAAGCCGTACTCGGCGCACATCGATGTCTTCCCGGCAGCTGAAGAGGGTTGGCTGGGGGAGCGGGTCCAGCGGCGCGTCGAGGCCGATGAACGATTCGGCAAGGAATCATGAGAGGAAGCTGCGGCGGTGCCCGACGTGCCTTCGCGGGAGATCAACAGGCGGATGAAGAGAAGGGTGATCCGATGAGAATCGCGCTGGCATCAGGTGACGGCAAAACCGTCTCCCAGCATTTCGGCAGGGCCCCGCTGTACGTGGTGCTGACCATCGAGGGGGGAGAGATCGTCTCCCGTGAGACGCGGCCCAAAGCGGGTCACCAGTCTTTTGCCGGAGGGGAAACCCCGGGTCGCGAGCGCGGCGCCGGCGTGGGGCCACACATCAAACACGGCGTCATGGCCGATGCCATCGGCGACTGTGATGCCTTGATCGCCGGCGGCATGGGATCGGGAGCCGTGGCCGCCTTTCGCTCCCGCGGCATCGAGCCGGTGCTCACCGACGTGACCGAGATCGATGAAGCTGCGCTTCGCCTATCTCGAGATGACCTGCCTAATCTCCTGGATCGGGTGCACCGGGGGCGGGGCGAGCACTGAGAGAGACCGTCTCGAGGGATTTCGGCAGCGCCTAACGATTGCGGCGGAGCCAGAAATCGGCGATCCCGTACGTTGCCGCCCCGGCGGCTATCACCACGCTGAGCACTTCGAGCGGGACCGTGTCGCCTCCGCGGGCGTGGTAGTAGAGCACAACGCCGGCCAGCGCCATGCCACCAACCGCGAGTGTGGCGCGCGCGGCCACGTCCGCGATGTGGCGGGCGCGCTCGTCCCGGCGCAGCGGAGTGAGGCCTCCGGACGAAACGACGACGTAGCGGCCGCCGCGGGCCGCCCATACGAACATGCCCAGCACGGCGGTGCCGGTCGCGGCCGCCGCCCACCAGGCAAGACCGGCGAAGAACATGCCCAGCCCCATGGCCGCGGCGAGGATGGCCCTGCTCAAGTAATAGGTGATCCAGGCCATGTCTCAGCCTCCCTCAAGATCATTCTCCAGCTGGAACAGCTCCTCCACCTTCACGCCTAGAACGCCGGCCAGCTTCAGCGCCAGCAGTACCGATGGGGTGTAGCCGCCGCGTTCGATGGCGATAACGGTCTGGCGGGTGACTCCTACCTGCTCGGCCAAGCGTTGCTGGGTCAACCCGGCTCGGCGGCGGAGATCGCGCAATACATTGTGCAGCATCATGAATCCGGCTATGTAAAGCCAGCTTGACATTAGTCAGGGAGAGGCAGCATGTCAAGGTAGCTTTACATCTGTGATCCGAATCCACGGATGTGATGAAGTCTGTCGGCCGGGCTTGTGAATAGGCGACGGCGGGCGGGTATGGTTCACCGCGGCGATCGGCGGTGTGCGTATTTCATCCGTTGTGCGCCCGAACAAGCCAAGGAGAGAGATGCGCTACACCCTTCTGCTGTTGGCCGCTTTGGCGCTTGTGCTGAGTGCCTGTGGTGACGACAGCGTGTTCAACCCCCTGGGTGGTACCACCACGCTCGGGGATACACCCGGCACCACCCAAGCTGACCCCGGGGTCACCTCTACGGTGATCGCTCCGACAACGACTGTGGGTCCCGAGCCGACCGTGGCACTCCCGACCACCAC
>CAZTJO010000031.1:0-22333 GCA_964614095.1 uncultured Acidimicrobiia bacterium | reverse complement strand
CGACCCTTGCTGAGATCGCCGAGGCCAACGGCTCGAGCGGCGAGGAGCTGATCGCTTATCTCGTCGGTATCGTCGAGGAGCGGCTCACCCAGGCCGTTGTCGCGGGGAAGATCACCGAGGAGAAGAAGGCCGAGGCCCTGGAGAAGGCCACCGATGTCATCACCGCCGCCGTGGACAAGAGCCACCTGCGGCCCGGCGGGCCCGCTCACCATGCGGTGCAGTTCGTGCGGGGAACGGCAGAGTTCCTCGGCCTCTCCGTGCCGGAGATCGTCGGGTCGCTGCGTGAGGGCGCGACCCTTGAAGAAATCGCCGAGGCCAACGGCTCGAGCGGCGAGGAGCTGATCGCATACTTCGTCGGCATCGTCGAGGCACGGCTCACTGAAGCCGTCGCCGCCGGCAGGATCACCGAGGAGCAGAAGGCCGAGGCCCTGGAACAGGCCACGAACGCCATAACCTCCGCCGTCAGCACCATCTTCGAGCGTCCCCTGGACCAACCGCGCGGCCGTTTTCCCCACGGCCCAGAGGGGTCCGAACCGGCGCCCGAGGGCAACGGCGGCGGGCCCGGCGCCTGAGGCCAACCTGCAGCGATGGGAGGGCTCGCGGGCCCTCCCATCGTATTGGGGCGTTGGTAGGCTCCGCCCGTGCTTCGCCTCGTGTTTGCCATGGCGATCGGGCGCGCCGCCGGACGGCTGAGCCAGTTCCTCGGCCGGGGCGGCTCGGCCATCCCAGGGCTCATTGCTGAGAAGATCGATCCCTGCACCATCGAGAAGCTCGCCGTCGGCCTGAGCCGTGGTGTGGTGATCGTCACCGGAACGAACGGCAAGACGACCACAACCAAGATGCTCGTCGGCATCCTGGAGGCGGAAGGGCTGTCGGTGGTGACCAACCCAACCGGGTCCAACCTCGCCCGCGGCGTCGCCACCCACCTGATGCGTGCCGCTTCGTGGAGAGGTCGTATCGAAGCCGACATTGCCGTCTTCGAGGTCGACGAGGCCGCGGTGCGCACCCTCTCGCCCCGGCTGTCACCTCATCTGGTCGTCGTCACCAATCTGGCGAGAGACCAGCTCGATCGTTTCGGCGAGCTGGCTACCACCGCCGAGCACGTGGCGGCGGCTCTGCGGCACGCCGACCTCGCCGTGCTGAACGCCGACGACCCGCTTGTGGCCGAGATGGCCGATGCCGGCACCGAGACGCGTTTTTTCGGCGCCGCTCCCCAGGTGCGTCGCCTGATGCCGGCGGATTCGAACCTCTATGGAGCCGAGGAGGAGAGCGGCCCGCAGCCCGCGCTGCAGGTCCGTCTCGAGAGCGCCGAGGCCGAGGGCTACGGGGAACGGGTTGAGCTCGGAATGGGTGGTGATCGGCTCGAGATGCACCTACAGGTTCCCGGCACCTACAACGGGTACAACGCCGCCGCCGCCCTGCTTGCCGGTCTCGAGTACGGGGCCGGTCTCGACCGGGCCCAGGCCGCATTGGAGGCCATCCGGCCTGCCTTTGGGCGGGGACAGGTGATCGAGCACCGCGGCCGGAGGGTTCGGCTGCTGCTGGTGAAGAACCCGGCCGGCTTCAATCAGATCATCCGGCTGCTGGGCGAGGTGGGCGAATCTTCAGTGCTCGTAGCCATCAATGACCTCGACGCTGATGGCCACGACGTGTCCTGGCTGTGGGATGCTCGGCTCGAGGACCTGGCCGGATGCGGGCACCGTTTCGGCACCAGCGGGATACGGGCCTACGACATGGGGCTTCGCCTCAAATACGCCGGCATAGAGGCCTGGAGCGAGCCCGACCTGTCCGCGGCGCTGGAGCGTCTGGTCGCTTCTGCCTCCGAAGGGGAGACCGTGATTCTGGTGCCCACCTACACCGCCATGCTGCGCCTTCACTCGATGCTTCTGCCCGGTACCCGAAAGCGGGAGGCGTGGACGTGAACGGCCTGGTCATTGCCCACCTGTACCCACTGGAGATGAACATCTACGGCGACACCGGCAACGTAATCGCTCTCACCAGGCGTCTCCAATGGCGCGGCCTGGATGTTCGAGTGGACCCGGTGCCCACCACCGTCGCCTACGACTTCGCCGAGGCCGACATCGTCTTCGCGGGTGGCGGGCAAGATCGTTCGCAGCTCGAGGTGGCCGACGACCTCCAGCGGCGCGCCGGCGCCATCGCCGAGGCGGTGGAGCAGGGGACGGTCTTCTTGACCATCTGTGGCACCTACCAGCTGTTTGGGCGGAGGTTCCTGACCAGGGACGGCACCGAGATACCCGGCATTGGGGTCTTCGCCATGGAAACCATCGGGGGCAGCAAGCGCATGATCGGCAACGTCGTCGTCGATTCGCCCTGGGGTGATCTTGTTGGTTTCGAGAACCACTCCGGGCGCACCTTTCTCGATGCCGGACAGGAGTCCCTGGGGCGGGTCAAAAAGGGGTTTGGCAACAACGAGCGAACCGGCGAGGAAGGGGCCAGGGTGGTCAATTGTTTTGGGACGTACCTGCACGGCTCGCTGTTGCCGAAGAACCCGGCGTTCGCCGACGGGCTCTTGAGGCTCGCGCTGGAGCGCCGCTACGGGGACGCCGCGGCCCTGACGCCACTCGACGACGAGCTGGAACACCGCGCCGCAGCCTCGGCCTCACGGCGTTCTTGAAGATTCCGTCGATGCGGCCGGTGGAAACGCCTAGGACGTTGCCATCTGCTCGCGGGCGGCACCAAGCTCATCGACGGCAACGGCGAACTCGAGCCCTCTGACCGAGGAGTTGAGCAGGTAGATGGCCTCGATGTTGACGCCGGCGTCGGCGAGCCGCCGAGCCATGGTGGCCATGGCTTTGGCCTGGTGTGGGAGCACGGTCACCAGCACCTCGCGTTGATCGAAGGTGAGATCGGCGCGCTCGAGAACGGCTCGAGTGGTGGAGGCATCATCGACCATCATTCGCGCCACGCCTTCATCACCCACGCTGTACGCGGCAAGCGCTTCGATGTGGATGCCGGCGGCAGAGATCTGCTCGGTGAGCATGGCCAGCATGCCGGGCCGGTTGGCGAGGTGCACCGTGAATTCGGTCATACCCAGACTCTACGCGCCGAGTGGTGTTGGCGAAGGGTCGAGGACGCCCTCAGCCCAGGATCTCCTCGGGATCGGGCCGGGGCTGAGCCGGAACGACGAGGACGGAACGGGAGATATCGCGCAGGACACGTGCAGAGACGCTTTCCCAATCCTCGAAGAGGTGTTTGGTGGCACCCAGGATGACAAGGTCCGCGTCCATCTCGGTGGCAGCAGCGATGATCGTCTCGGCGGGGTCCTCGCCCTCCAGGTGTTTCTCGCCGGCCTCGACTCCGGCCGCCTTCAGTGCGTTGAGTAGCGGCTCGGTGATGCGATGGCCTCGCTCCTCGACGTAGCGGGTGATTAGAGCGTCCTCCTCTTTGGACCAGCCGGCACCGGCTGGTCCATCTTCGCTGAGGGGATGCCAGGTCTCGGAGCGGAGGTCCTCGAGAAAGGATCGAGGCACCTGGATGACGGTGATCACCGAGACCGCTGCCTCCTTGTTGGCGAGGCGGGCGACGAAACGGGCAACGGGATCGGGACTCAGCACGCCTGCGGTCGCGATGAGGATTCGCACACCGCCAGACTATCGACACCGCCCCGAGTACGCTCGGCTCTCTTGTCCCGGAGGCTCGAATGACGGCTCCCGATGAGATCGCCAACAAGGTCTTGTGGAGGATTCCCAATGTGCTCTGCCTGATCGGGGCCGCCGACGGCGACATCTGGAATGGGATGACGGCGAGCTGGGTGACCCAGGTCGCCGTGGAACCGGTCCTGGTAGCCGTCGCCGTGGACACGAAGTCGCTGACCCACCGGCTCATTGCCGCGACCGGGTCGTTTTCGGTGAATCTGTGGAATCGGGATGACACCAGACCGTTCGTCAAGTTCTCGAAACCGGCGCAGCGCGAGGGCAACACCCTGAATGGCCACCCGGTGCGTGCCGGCGTCACCGGAGCTCCGATCTTTGAGGAGGCGGTGGCCTTCATCGAGTGTCGTGTGTGGCGGCAGGTCGACTGCGGCACCCACACGCTTTTTGTTGGAGAACTGGTTGATTGCGGATTACGGGACGCAGAAGAAGATACCCCGATAGCTCGTATGGAGGACACCCGCATGAAGTACGGCGGGGTCAAGCGGGGCGGCCGCTGATTGAAGACGGCTTCACCCGGCGGGGTGGATCGTTGTAGGAGATCGGAGCCGGCTCAGGCCGAGGAGGGATGAGAGATCGCGGCCACGGCCCGGCGGCGCTGCGAGCGGGCCAGCGGAAGGCCGGGATGGCCCCACACGGCCTCGGCGATCCGCTCCGGCGGCAGCACCTGCAGTCTTCCCAGCCGGCCCTCAGCACCGGCGGCGGCAAGCATCGGATAGGGGAACACGTCGATTCCGGCGCGGGCCAGCGCTCGGCGGAGGTTGAAGGCGCTGTGCAGGGCACGCTTCACCGGCTCCCGTACCCGCTGCCCGTGTCGCCAAACACCGTCGGGCCGCAGGGCACAGAGGGTCGGGTCGGGATCGATCTCGATCGTGAACACCCCATTGGGTCCCACCACAACACAGGGAACGGTGCTGCCTCCCACGATCACGTTGGTGAGGATGGTCCAGTCTGGGGGAGGGTCGGCGAGCCGGGGAAGCTCGAGAGCGACCGAGGCGGTGGCCGTCTGCAGCGCGTCTGCCGTGTCGGCCGCAGCATCATGTTCAGGCTCAATCATGGACCGCGTTACCATGCGGGGAGCATCGGCTGCCCTTGGTGCCGCCTTGAGGTTCAGGCCGCCGGATAGCCGGGCTGGCCGGCGGCCAGCCAGCGTGCGTAGGCCTCTTCGTTGGGGATGTCGCGGCCGGCGTCGGTCGACATCAGATAGCGGTGGTGGAGGAAATCGGTGTAGGCCTGCACCGGATCTTCGGTGCGACGATCTTCCGGGTCCCGAAGCCGTTCGAGCAGAGGCTCGAATACCTCAACCCGCCACCGCACCGCGGCCACCGACTTCTGCGTCGCCGTCAGCCTGCCCTGGGCCGCTTCGTAGTAACGAAGATCGGAGAGGATCTGACGGGCCTGGTTCTCCGCCGCCTCGACGCCGGTCAGCTCGCGGAGCCGGCGACTGTGGTAGTTGCGCCCGGCCACCGTGATATGCGTGCGGAGCCGGTGGGCGTCGGCGTCGGGGACCAGCTCGAGGTCGGTGATCTCGAAGCCGAGCTCGTTGAGACGGTTGATGCGCTCGGTAATGAGGTACTGCTCGTTGAGGCCTATCGCCGGTGCGCTGGTGACTTCGTCCCACAGCGACCGGTAGCGGGCGGCGATGTCCTCCCCGAGGGTGATGTCGGCCTGTTCCAGATCTTTTCCCTGGGAGGCGGCGATGTCGGACATGCCGCCGGCGACGTTGGTGACCATGATCTCGATGTCGTTCTCCCGCTGGCCGCCGGTCAGCGATGGATGAATCTCGGAGGTCTCGGCGTCGACCATGGTGACTTCGATGGCATCGGCGTCGTAGCGGTAGAGCACGTTGGAGAGTGAACAATCGCCCCAGTAGCAGCCGATCAGATGCAGCTCGACGAGGAGACTGGCGAAGGCGTCGAGCATCTGATTGCGCCGCTCCCCAAACCCCGGTCCGGATAGCAGCTCCCGGTAGGAGAATGAGTAATCCAGGTAGCGGGTGATGACTGCGGCGGCGCCCTCGGATTGGGGATCGACCCAGGGCCGCTCCACCAGGCCGACCGGCTTCACTGCCGGAGCGTCCATGGTCTCGAGTTCACGGAGCACCGCGTATTCGTGCCGTGCCGGCTTCAGGGGAAGCTCCTTGATGGCGTAGGTACCGGCCTCGTATCCGTAGAACTGCACTTCGTGGCGGGAGATGCCTTTGGGCAGAAGCAGCCGGCGCGGGTGTTGCCAATCGCCCAGCGATAGATCCCAAGGCAGGTCGAGGAAATCGGGATTGCCTCCTCTAACAACGACGTGCGGCGTTGCCATGGACTGCATTGTGGTCGTTCGCTGCATCAGGCGTGCCCTCGGCGGCATTCGTGCTGACGCTCGGGCGCGTATCATCCGGGATCGTCGCCGCGGAGGGTGCTGTTGCCAGAAGCAAGGGAGCCGACGTCTAGATACCTGCTCGACCGCGCCCTGCAAGGACTCCGGAAGAGGGCGCGGCCGTGGCTGGATCTGGGCATCGACGACCGCATCGCCTACCTGCAGGAGGCGGCGAGGAAGACGGCGGAGACGGCACCGGCGCTTGTAGCCGAGGCCGTGGCCGCCAAGGGGGTCGATGCACGCTACGGAGGTGAGGACTGGATATCCGGCCCGATCACCCAGCTGCGTCTGATCAGATTCCTCATCGACACTCTCCGGGGAATTCAGCGTCGTGGAAGGGTGCCGATCCCGCGTCACCGCATATCAACCCGGCCCGACGGCCAGGTGGTAGTCCGAGTGACTCCGGCCGATCTCTACGACCGTGTGCTGTACCGAGGCATTACCGCCGATGTCTGGCTGGATCCGGGGGTCGACCGTCGGCATGTCGATGAGAGCCTGGGCTCCTTCTATACGAAGCCGATGCCGGCGCGGCCGCTGGTGAGCCTTGTGCTTGGTGCCGGGAATGTGGCCAGCATCGGTCCTCTCGATGTGGTGCACCAGCTCTTTGTCGAAGGCAGGGTGGCCCTGCTCAAGTTCAATCCGATCAACGACTACATCAGTCCGCACGTGGAACGGAGCTTCGCCGGCCTGATCGCCGACGGGTTCTTTCGCACCGCCTTCGGCGGAGCCGACGTTGGTGAGTATCTCGTTCGGCACCCCGGAGTGGACGTCGTCCACATCACCGGGGCGGCCGGCACCCATGATGCGATCGTTTTCGGCACCGGTGCGGAGGGGGCAGCGCGCAAGGCCCGGAGCGAGCCCCTGCTCGACAAGCCGATCACGAGCGAACTCGGGAACGTGAGTCCGGTGATCATCGTGCCCGGGCAGTGGTCGGAGCGGGACCTGCGCTTTCGAGCCGAGGACGTTGCCACCCAGATGACGCAGAACGCCGGGTTCAACTGCAATGCGGCCAAGGTATTGGTGTTGGCCCGCGGGTGGCCCCAGCGTGGTGTGTTTCTCGATGAGCTTCGCCGGGTGTTGCGGAGCCTTCCTTCGCGGCCTGCCTACTACCCGGGCGCCGAGGAGCGGTACGAACGTTTTGTCACCTCACATACAAACGTCGAGATGCTGGGGGAGCGCAGGCCCGGTGTGTTGCCGCCCACCTTTCTGATGGGGGTCGATCCCGAGTTCGAGCATCTGGCGTTCTCCGAAGAGGCCTTCTGCCCCATCGCCGCCGTGACTCTGCTGTCTGCCGAGGGTCCGGCCGAGTTCCTCGAGCGCGCCGTCGCCTTCTGCAACTCCGACTTGGAGGGCACTCTCAACGCCACCATCATCATCGACCCGAAGACGCAGGACGAAGTTGCCATGGCTCTCGACGGCGCTCTCGCCGCCCTTCGCTATGGATCCGTGGCGGTGAACGTGTGGGCGGCCGCCGGCTTCGTGTTTGGTCCCAATCCTTGGGGGGCCTTTCCCGGGCACACGCTCGACGATGTCGGAAGCGGCATCGGCTTCGTGCGCAACGCCCGGCTCTTCGATCGTCCACAGAAGACCGTGATTAGGGCACCGTTCCGCCAGTTCCCCAAGCCCGCCTGGTATGTGACTCACCGCAATGCCCATAGGACCCTGGCTCGGGTTGCCGACCTCGAGGCGGAGCCGCGCTTGAGCAAGCTCCCGATGCTGGGGCTGTCCACACTGAGGGGCTGAAGACGGCGAGTTGGGCCGCGTCGCTGCGAGAATCAGTGCCATGGACATTGCGGTCAATCTCGTCGAGAGCTACCTGCGCTTGAGTGGATACATGACGGTGAGCGAGTTTGAGGTGCAGCGGCGCAGCCGAGCCGGCGATTTCGAGACGGCAACTGATATCGACATCATGGCGCTGCGCCTGCCCGGCGACGTTTACGCCGGGGATCCCCACGGGAGCGAGGAATGCCATCTCCTGCTTCTCGAGGATCCGGTGCTGCAGCTCGAAGAGGATCTGGTCGACGTCATCATCGGCGAGGTGAAACAGGGCGAAGCGGAATTCAATCCGAGCATTCGCCACCACGAGGTGCTCCGCCCGATGCTGCGCCGCGTGGAGTGGCTCTACAACGAGCCGCTTGAGGGTGTTGTGTCTGGTCTGGGTGACACGGGTTTGCACGTGAGTGAGGCACGGGGCGGCGGGCGCATCCGCAGCCGGCTGGTGGCTTTTGGTCGCAGCGCCGAGAACGATCTGCACACGATCTCGATCACCCACGTCGTCAACACTCTGCTGGGCTTCTTCTCAGGGCTCGAGGACGCTTTCCGGCCGGCGCAATTCCGCGATCCGGCGCCAGCGCTGCTGAATCTGCTGCTGAAGGCCGGCTTCGACGTGCGCAAGCACGGATCCGATTGATTCCTTCGAGTCCCTGAAGACGGCTAGGGGAAGGCGCAGGCGACCTGCAATGCCGTCTCGGCGACCTCGCCGCTGGCGGTTAGGGTCTCAGCGTCCTCGGGCCGTAGGCGGTGCACGGCCACCCGGCACCAATCGCTGGCAGTGCCGCGTACGACCTGATCCGAGTATTCGGGCCCGTAGACCCAGCGGGCGTAGCCGGGCCCGACCAATTCAACACGGACCGGGGTCGAATAGTCTTTTTCGGCGCGAGCAAAGGCCAGGGGAAGCGTCAGCCAAGCCAGCCAGGCCACGTGGCGGATGCGGGGTGTGTCGTCGACCTCACGGGACAAGGCGGCGGTGATATCGAGGCCGTGAGCCCAGGTCTCCATGAGTCGGAAGGCGGCGAAGGCTTCGCTATCGGTCTCAGGCGTAGGCCAGCCGACCGGGACATCGGGCCGGCGACGAGAGAGCGCATCGACCACTGCGGCCCGGGCGTGACGCCACCACTCGATGATCTCTTGGGGGCGTTTGCCGCGTCCCGCGGCCACGCCGGGATCGTCACGTGAGGCGCCGTCTCCGCACGTGTTGAGCAGGGGATCGACATCGGCGTCACCCTCGAGGGCGGTGAGGGCGTTGTCTTCGGACCACGCCAGATGGCTGATGGTGTCCTGGACCGTCCACCCGGCCTTGGCGGTGCGGCGTTTCCAGTCGCGGTCGGGCGCACGCTGCAGCAGCTGGTCGAGGGTCTGCTGCTCGGCGACAAGGTCGGCGAGTATGGCCCGCATGATCCCAACAGGGTACTCGGTGGCGGAGCCGCCGAGAATCGGTCGCGGATGGGCTCGCGCCGGCGCGTATACGGGCAAGAGCGCCCGTTTGCTCTTTTGTGAGCGATTCGCCATGTCGGAGCTGGGGTCTTGCATGAACATGCAAGTATGCGTATAGTCAATGGCATGTCGAACACAGCCGCTCGTCGCAGAGCATTGCGCAGGATCATCGAGGATCAGGTTGTCGGGAGCCAGACGGAGCTGGCAGAGCAGCTGAGCGGGTCGGGCTTCGAGGTGACCCAGGCGACGATCTCCAGAGACCTCAAGGTCATGGGTGCGATGAAGGTGCCCGATGGCGCCGGCGCTCGCTACGTGCTTGCCGAGTCCGGCCCTCCAGGTGGGGCACCGGACGAAGTACTGGGCCACACTCTCGCCGAGTATGCCGAAGTCATCACCTCAACGGGCAATCTGGTGGTGGTGAAAACGCCGCCGGGGGCAGCGCAGGTGGTGGCGGCGGCCATCGACGGCTGCAGCATCGACGGCATCCTGGGAACTGTGGCCGGTGACGACACCCTGCTGATCGTTACCCACGAGCGGGTGGGCGCCCAGCAAGTGCGGCGGGAATTGGAGCGCATCGGAGCCGGATCATGAAAGTGGTCCTGGCCTACTCGGGAGGGCTCGACACTTCGATCATCCTGCGTTGGCTGATGGAGGAGTACAACGCCGAGGTGGTGGCCTATACCGCCGATGTCGGCCAGGGTGAGGAGGTCGAAGAAGCGCGCCGAAAGGCCGTAGAGACCGGTGCCGCAGAGGCGATCGCCGAAGACCTGAAGGCCCCGTTTGTCGAGGAATACGTGTTCCCGGCGCTGCGGGCCAACGCCGTCTACGAGTGGTACTACCTGCTGGGCACTTCGCTGGCCCGGCCCGTTATCACCAAGGGTCTCGTCGAGGCGGCCCGGGCTGCAGGCGCCGATGCCATCGCCCACGGTGCCACCGGCAAGGGGAACGATCAGGTGCGTTTTGAACTTGCCGCCTACGCTCTCGAGCCCGGAATCAAGGTCATCGCGCCGTGGCGGGAGTGGGACCTCAAAGGGCGGGCCGATCTTGTCGCCTACGCCGAGCGGCACGGGATCCCGGTCCCGGTGACGCCGGAGAAGCCGTATTCCACGGATGCCAACCTGCTCCACGTCTCCTATGAGGGTGGTGTGCTGGAGGATCCCTGGACGGGCCCGCCGCCGGGGATGTTTCGTCTGACCATCGACCCCGAGGATGCTCCCGATGCAGCTGAGGTAATCAACGTTTCCTTCGAGCGGGGAACGCCGGTAGCGGTGGATGGTGTGGCCATGGAGCCTGTGGACCTGCTCACCCACCTTAACGAGAGGGGTGGGCGGCACGGTGTGGGCCGGGTGGACATAGTCGAGAACCGTTTTGTCGGCATGAAGAGCCGCGGCGTGTACGAGACGCCTGGGGGCACCATCCTCCATCACGCCCACAAGGCGGTTGAATCGATCACCCTCGATCGTGAGGTGGCCCATCTGCGCGACGAGCTGGTGCCCCGCTACGCCGAGATGGTCTACAACGGCTTCTGGTTCGCTCCCGAGCGGGAGGCCCTGCAGGCGTTTATGGACGAGGTGCAGGAGAGGGTCTCAGGAGACGCTCGCCTCAAGCTCTACAAGGGCGGGGTGACGGTGGAAGGACGCCGGTCGGACCGGTATGCGCTCTACGATCAGGCGACGGTCACGTTCGAGGAAGATTCGGTGTACGACCAAAGCGACGCCACGGGCTTCATCCGGCTCAATGCTCTGCGCCTGCGCAGGCTCGCCGAGGAACGGCTGGGAGAGGGCGAATGACCCGGTGTTGCGGGGGCCCGCACCGGACCGCTGGTCGAGGACTCCGGGAGGTCGGCCGGTGACGCTTTGGGGTGGCAGGTTCTCAGAGCGGCCGGACGACATTCTGTGGGAGTTCACCACCTCGGAGACGGACCGGCGGCTTCTTCTTGTTGACGTGCGCGGTTCGCTTGCCCACGTGCGCATGCTGGGAGCCGTGGGCCTGCTCACCGAGAGTGAGACGGCAACGCTCGTCGGGGGGCTCGAGACGATTCTGAATGAGGCCTCTGCAGGCCGGTTTGCCTTTCGCGTCTCCGATGAAGATGTGCACAGCGCGGTTGAGCGCAGGCTCTTCGAGATTGCCGGAGATGTGGCAGGGAAGCTCCATACCGGACGCTCCCGCAACGATCAGGTGGTGCTCGACCTGCGCGTCTATCTGACGGAAGCGGGGCGCGACCGTATCGGTCAGATCGAGGCCCTTGCCGCGGTCCTCGTGGAAAAGGCTGAGGAGGCGGGAGAGATTGTTGTTCCCGCCTATACCCATATGCAGCGAGCCCAGGCGGTTCCGCTGGCTCACCACCTGCTCGCCTACGTGTGGATGCTGCTGCGAGATGCTGATCGTTTCGCCGGCGCTCTGGACCGGATAGCCGTTTCGCCGCTGGGCGCCGGCGCCGCCGGGGGCAGCAGCCTTCCGCTGGATCCGGTATTGCCGGCTGAGGAGCTTGGCTTTGGGGAGGTGTTCGAGAACTCGCTAGACGCCGTCGCCTCCCGCGACTTCGTGGCCGAGTACACCTTCTGCTGCGCCCAGACGATGGCACATCTGTCGAGGTTCGCCGAAGAGCTTGTGCTCTGGACCACCAAGGAGTTCGGGTGGGTGGAGTTTGCCGATCGGCACAGCACCGGGTCTTCTGCGTTGCCGCAGAAGAAGAACCCGGACACGGCCGAGCATGTTCGAGGGAGGACGGCGCGCCTGATCGGGCAGGTGGCGGCCGTGCTCGCACTGCAGAAGGGTCTGCCGCTTGCCTACAACAGCGACCTCCAGGAGGACAAGGAGATCGTGTTCAATGCCGACGACACGCTTGCAGGAGCGCTGAATGCCGTTGCCCCCCTGGTGCAGGGCGCAGTATTCCGCTCGCCGCCGATCGGCGGGTGGATCGGAGCCCTGGACCTTGCCGAGGTCCTCGTCAGGCGGGGCATTTCCTTCCGGGAAGCGCACGAGGCCGTGGGCCATCTCATCAGGGACGCCGAGGGGCGGGAGCCCGGCGACATCACGCCCGAGGAGTTGGAGAAGGCGCACCCGGCTTTTGTGCCGTCCGATCTGGGCCGGCTGGATGCCGTCGATTCGGTTCGGGCCCGCAGCAGTCCAGGCGGAGGCAGCTTCGACAGCGTGCGCCAGCAGATCGAGCGGCTGCGCCGCCGCCTCGGCTGAGTATTGGGCAGAGCATCATGACCCACAGACGAGAACTCCCGGTTCCCTGCGACATGGCGGCCCGCGGAGACGCACTGCGATGACCCACCTGATCTGGGACTGGAACGGGACGCTTTTCGACGACCTGGACATCGTTGTCGAGTCGGTGAACGTGTCATTGGCCAGGCTTGGCGCCGGCCCCATCGATGCCGCGGTGTACCGGGCGCTCTATCAGCGGCCCATGGAGCCCTTCTACGAGGCCATGCTGGGCCGGTCCGTCGCCGCCGAGGAGATGGCCGTCATCGACGACGATTTTCATCGGTCCTATCACACGCTGCTGAATCGGGCACGCCTGACCGAGGACGCCGCCGCCGCAGTGCGGCTGGCCGCGGTGCGCGGAGCCACGCAATCTGTGCTGTCGTTGTGGTGGGAAGATCGGCTGGTCGAGAGCCTGCAGCATTTCGGCCTTGATCGATACATGGTGGCCGTCGCCGGGCGCCGCACCGAGCCCGGGTTGACCAAGGCGGAGCCGCTGGCCCTCCACCTTCGGCAGCTCGATGAGATTCTCCCGGGTGTCGCCGGCATCTCCGTCGTTATGGTCGGCGATGTCACCGACGACGCCGGCGCCGCCCGGTCTTGTGGCGTTGGCTGTGTTCTCTACGACGGCGGGTCGCTGGAACGTTCCGCCCTTGAGGGCGAGGGCGTGCCGGTGGCGGACACGCTCGTCGATGCCGTCGAGAAGGCGCTGGCGTTCGGTGAGCCTTCTCGAATGGGGTGACGGGATTCCGAGCTGTATTCGGATGGCCCGTGGCCGTATAGCTACTTGAAGGGCTTCTCCTCCGGCCCGCGGCGCGCCACCGCGCTCCACACCGTCTCGTAGTGGTCGTGGTCAAACGGATCTATGTGGCTGAGCACAAATTCCTCCCACGAGCGGCGCAGAGGATCTTCGGCCTCGGTGTACATCCACAGTCCTGTGGGGATCCGGTCTAGAACGGTGCGCAGGCTCATCGGCGTGCTCACTCGGGTGCGGGCATCCGGAGCAGTGAAGGACTCGTTCACCTCGAAGGCGAGACGAGCGATGGCGGTGATGTAGGGAGCGCGCAGCGATGGATAGCGTCGCTCGAGCATGGCTTCGATCTGCTCGGTATTGGGGAATCTCTTCTCCCAGATGATCCAGCGGTCGGCAAATGCCTTGTTCAGGGTCTGGGTGCCGGCGTAGTCGCGCAGGTCGGTGGGATTCAGCGTGCCGAACAAGCGAGTGTCGGGCCGCAGGCGCACCGTCTCGCCGGTGGGCAGGTCGAGGGCCTGGTACCGGTCGAGCAGGCCGTGCAAAGCAAAAAGCGTCTCGGCTCCGGCCGCATTCAGCTCGGACATGTTGATGAGGGCAGGTCCCCGCAGCGCCCTGGTGATGTCGCCATCCTCCCAGCGGCTCTCGGTTCCACCTCTGCCGTCGCCGTAGAGCTTCACCGAGCCGATGAGGGTGATATCGCGCACCTCGCCGGTCAGGGGGATGCGGTAGTAGGGCATGCGCAGCCGGGCGGCGAACTGCTCAAGGTCATGATCCTTGCCGGTTCCCATATGGCCCCGAAGCGCCACGTGAAGCGGTGCGTGCACAAGATCCTGGCGTCTCACCTGCTCGATAAGGGCCAGACGGTAGAGCATGCCGAGATCCACGTAGTACGGGTCCGGCTCGGGGATCTTGCCCAGCCGCTGTTCGTAGTCGGGCTGGTCTTTGGGAACGGGAACAGTATCCAGCTCGATGGGGCGTCCGTCGCCATCGGGGTCGGTGAAGGTGATCTTAGGCATTGGGGATCCTCATGCTTGGGTCATCGTAGAGGCGGCTCTGATGAGCCCACCAGGTGTCGCCGCCGGCAAGGGCCACGTGGTGGCGGAGGGCGGAGCGCACACCATCGATCATGGCTTCGGTGAGGGCGTCGGGCCGCTGTACGACGCGAGCCCTCGAGTACGCCTCACAGACCGTGTCGTCCCCGATGCCGATGCCGAGCACAGTGGTTCCGCCGGCCTCGGTGGCGTCGACCGATGCTGCCAGCATTTCTACCGAGCCCCGGGTCATTCCGTCGGCCAGCACCACCATCATGCGCACCTCTGCGTTGCGCGCCATGAGGCGTTCGGCAGCGTGGCTCACATTCACTTCGTCAACATTGGCCGCTTTCTCGAACATGGAGACCGGCGGTGCGACCTCGGGGTCACGCCGCGCCTCGGTGGCGGCGTCGGCGGGATGGGCAGCGGTCCAGAACAGCCCGGCGATGCGAGGCTCGGCGGTTTCCCATCGTTCGTCGAAGGTCTTCACTATGTAGTGATTCACCGTCCTGGCGAGCCTGTCGGCGGCGCCACCCTGGCTCCGCCGCAGTGCCCCCTTGGTGGTGTGGAGGCGGTCCATGAAGGTGCGCTCGCTGTCGTCGACTCGGGCGGCAAAGGCACGATTGAAGAGGGCAACCTCAAACTCCACCTGAAGCTCGTCGCAGAGGCGGGCCAGCGTCCAGGCGCCCAAAGTGGCCGCGGCCATAGCCCACGGCGCCTTGAACCCGTTGGGCAACGGCCGGGGCTGCAGCATGCTGGCGGAGCCGTCGACCAGCAAACTCACCGAGTAGGCCCGCCTGGTGGGAAGGTCGCGCCGCTCGAACATCCGCTGGTAGAGACCGGCGCCGAGGAAAAGGGCGGCGTAGGGAGACAGGTCGCCGGCGTCGTAGCCGGAGCGCAGCCCGCGCCGCTGGTTTGCCACAAAGAGGGGGTAGAGCTCCCCCGAGATGTGCCGCTGGCCGACGGCCCAGCGTTTTGCTGCAGTCTCGAGTGCCTCGTGGCCTCTGGCCGCGAAACGGCGGAAGCGTGACGGAAGGGAGGTGAGGATCAGCTTCCCGCTCTGCCCGTTGGGCAGGTAGACGTCCGGTGCCTCGCTGACCCGCAGGATCTGATCGGTCGCCGGGTCGGCCGCCGTCTCACTGCGGTCGTGGCGGCCCCTTTCGGTCTGCACGGCCTGTGCCGCCGCCTTGGTGCGGTCGTAGGACTCCACATCCTTCAGCACGGGGGTGATCATGCGGACCGCATCGACGCTTGCGGTGATTTCGTCGCGTTCGGTCTCCAGGCGCTCCAGCTGTTCCCGCTTCGATTCCTCGGGTGAGGCCTCGGTGAGCAGACCATGAAGCCGCGCCACCGCGAGGAGCCGGAGGGCGGTACCCGCAGATTCCCAGGGGCCGGGGGCGGCAGCGGCGTCGTCGATGATGCCGGTGGCATCGTCCAGTGCCGCCGCCACCGGAGGATCGGCGCCGCGCTGCAGGTCATTGAGGTGTCGGTACCCGCCGATGGCCAAAAAACAGGCAAGGGCGAACTGGCCCATGGGCCGAGCCTTTCCCATGGCGGCGGGTAGCGCTGCCAGGTACAGGTCGGCGAGCACAGAGCGGGCACCCGGGTACACCTCGAGATTCTGGGTCTCTTGGCGGGCATCTTCGACAGTGAGGAACATAGCTTCGGCGGCCGGGCCGCCGGCACTGCCGAGTGCATCGAGCAGTGCAACCGGCTGCTCGGATAGCTGCTCCGTGTTGTCGGGGAACCACTTCTCGGGAAGGGGCCGCTTCTCCTCGAAGTCGGTGGCGACCATGTGCACGACCTCGTGCAACGCCGAGGCGAGGGCCACCTCGGCCGCGGTTACCGGGGCTTGGCGAGCGTACGCGGCTTGGAAGACGCCGGGATCCAGGATGATCTCCCCGGGCGCGGCGGCGGCATGTGATCCCAGGCGGATGCTCAGGGTGTCGTCATCGGCCAGCGACCTGGCAAAACGGGTCACCGCCGGGGCGACCCGTTGGTAGCGGGCCACCACGGCCTCGATGACACGTTCCTCGGGGGGGAGGATCTCGGTGAGGAGGGCATCTTCTCGGCGCCGCATAGCCGCCCATTGTCCCACGCCGGATGGGGGATCTGTTCACCAATGGCTCCCAGTGAACATCTTGGAGATTTCGAGGCCAGAAGCTAACATCGCCCGACCCCGGGCCGGGGTTCTGCGCCGGTCCGCGGTGCTATCGGAGGGAAGGGGACGATGACCAAAAAACGCATTACCTCTCTGTTCATGCTCATGCTTGTTGTGTCACTTTTCGCCGCAGCGTGCGGTGACGACGAAGAGGCGACAACGACCGCGGCCGGAGAAGGTGGCAATGGTGTGCTCGAGGTGGGCACGGTGCTTCCCGAGACCGGCGACCTGGCCTTCCTAGGCCCACCGATGATCGAAGCAGTGGACATGGCGGTCGAAGACATCAACGCCGCCGGTGGTGTGCTCGGCCAGCCGCTCGCGCTCAGCAAGGGTGACAGCGGCACCAACGAGGACACCGCCAACGCCCTTGTTGATGGGCACCTCGCCGCCGGTGTCGATGCCATCGTTGGGGCCGCCAGTTCGCGGATCACCCTGTCGGTGATCGACAAGATCACCGGTGCCCAGGTTGTGGAGTGCTCGCCGTCGAACACCGGGGCTGACCTCACCGTCTACCCCGATGACGGTTACTACGTGCGCACGCCACCGTCCGATGTCCTGCAAGGTCAGATCCTTGGCGACCTGATCGTCGAGGACGGCTACAGCCAAGTGGCGGTCATTGCCCTCAACGACGCCTACGGACAGGGCCTGGCCGACTCGGCGGTGGCCCAGGTCGAGGAAAACGGCGCCACCGTGGTGGCGAACGTTGCCTACGACCCGAACGGCACGGTCTTTGACGCCGATGTGCAGCAGGTGGCCGATGCGGCGCCGGACGCGGTGCTCCTGGTGGCCTTCCCTGACACCGGCGGGCTCATCATGCAGGCGATGATCGAGCAGAGTGTGGGCCCGGCCGACGTGGCGGTGTACGTCACCGACGGCCTGCAGACCAGCTCGCTGTACGAGAAGATCGATCCGAACGACCCGAGCGTGACGGCCGGCATCCGGGGCACTGCGCCTTCGTACGCGCCGCCCGGTGGCGCGGCGTTCTTCGCCGATGCCTTTGCCGCGTTCGCGCCGGGCACGGACACGATCTTCGCCGCCTACGCCTACGACTGCCCCGTGATCATCGCGTTGGCAGCCGAGGTTGCCGGAACGGACGATCCGACGGTCTTTGTGGACGAAATCAACGGCGTCACCCGTGACGGCACCAAGTGCGACACCTATGCATCGTGCTTGGCGCTGGTTGCCGACGGTGTCGACATCGACTACGACGGCGCCTCCGGTGTGCTCGACTTCGTCGATGCCGGCGAGCCGGGAGCGGGCTACTACGACGTCTACACCTTTGGTGCAGACGGCAACTATACGATCGACGAGACTCGATTCATCAATTGATCGTCGAGCGATCGATGATGGAGAGGCTGGCCCAATGGGCCGGCCTCTCTGCGCGGCAGGTCACTCGGCGGTGGCCAGTGAGCCCAGATAGAGCTGCACCACAC
This sequence comes from uncultured Acidimicrobiia bacterium, assembly GCA_964614095.1. GTDB lineage: Bacteria > Actinomycetota > Acidimicrobiia > Spongiisociales > UBA11373 > CAZWKX01. Next base: position 4,493 of record CAZTJO010000031.1, on the reverse strand, counting down.
GGGCGTCGTTGAGAAGCTCATGGCCGGTGCCGGTATGGGCCTCGACTCCTTGATCGAGCACGTATCCGCGGTCGCACACCTGTAGGCAGCGGCGAGCGTTCTGTTCCACCATTACGATCGAGACTCCAGCGGAGTTGATCTCCTGGATACGATCGAACACCTCGTCCTGATTGGTGGGGGCAAGGCCGGCGGAAGGCTCGTCGAGTAGCAGCACCGACGGTTCCATCATGAGAGCCCGGGCCATGGCCACCATCTGGCGCTCCCCGCCCGAGAGCAGGCCGGCCCGTTGGCGGAGGCGATCCTGCAGGTGGGGGAACAGCTCGAGGATTGCCGCGCTGCGGGGCGCATACGCGGTCGGATTGAGGAAGACGCCCATAGCCAGGTGCTCCTCGACGGTGAGCCGAGGGAAGACGTTGCCTCGTTGCGGCACATAGCCGACACCCCGTTGCACAAGCTCATGGGCAGGAAGGCCGGTGATGTCCTCGCCGCGCAGGTGCACCTCCCCGGCACGCACCGGGATGAGCCCAAAAAGTGCTTTGATGAGGGTGGATTTGCCGGCGCCGTTGGGGCCGATGATCCCGACCAGCTCGCCTGCTTCGAGGTGAAGGCTGCAGCCGTTGAGGATGTCGACCCCGGGCAAATAACCAGCGACGATGCCGGTTGTCTCCAGTAGATAGCGTTCTTCGCTGCTCATATGTGGCTCGCTTCCCCGTGGTGACGGCCCAGGTAGGCGTCGACGACATCTGGGTTGGAGCCCACCACCGCCGGCGGACCCTCGGCGATGATGGCGCCTGAGGCCATGACGACCACCCAGTCGCTGATGTCCATGACCACGTCCATGTCGTGCTCGACGAAGAGAACGGTGAGGCCTTCGTCTCGCAGCTCGGCAATGTGGGCGAGCAGGGAATCGGTGAGTGCCGGGTTGATTCCGGCCATGGGCTCGTCGAGCATCAACAGGCTCGGCTCGGCCATGAGGGCTCGGGCCATTTCAAGTAGTTTGCGCTGACCGCCGGAGAGGCTGCCGGCGAATTCGTCTCTCATGGTGTCGAGCTGGAACCGCTCGAGCAGGATCTCCGCCCGCTGTCGATTCGCGCTCTCTTGTCGGCGCCAGCCGGGCAGCAGCGCCTGAAAGAAGTGTTCCCCGCTCTGTCCGGGCGCGGCCAGCAACATGTTGTCGAGCACGGTCATGCGGGACAAGGCCTTGGTGAGCTGGAAAGTGCGCACCATGCCGGATCGAGCCACCTGATGGGCCCGGAGACTGGTCACGGGCCGATCGTCGAGATTCCACACTCCTGCATCGGCCCGGTCAAAGCCGGTGAGCACATTGAACAGTGTCGTCTTGCCGGCGCCGTTGGGTCCGATGAGGGCGGTGATGGCGCCTCGCTGCACTTCGAGGTGATCGATGTCGACGGCTTGGAGCCCACCGAAGGACTTGCGCAGTTGGGAGACGACGAGGATTGGAACGGGCTTGCACACACCCGGTTGCGGTGGAACCTCGCTCAGCCACTGCGGGGGAGCATCAGCGCTCATCCAGGAGCACCTCCTCCTTGTTGCCGAAGATACCTTGGGGCCGGAAGATCATGAGCAACATCAGTCCCAGACCGACCAGAGCGAAGCGCACGGCTCCGATGCCTGCGCCGTCGAGGATGCCACCAAACCAGCCGGCATCGACTGCCCCTCGCAGCCCGCCGTCGGTGAATTCAAGGAGGAACCAGAAGATGACGGCGCCGACGATCGGGCTCATGATGCGTCCGGGCCCGCCGAGGATGACAACGGCGTATGCGTAGAAGGTGAGGATGGGCAAGTAGGTATCCGGATTCACCGCCTGAGTGTCGAAGGCGAGAAGCATTCCGGCAAAGGCGCCGATGACGCCGCCGAGGACGAGGCTCTGCAGCTTGTAGGAAAAGACGTTCTTGCCCAAGCTGCGGGCGGCGTCCTCATCCTCCCTAATTGAACGCAGCACCCGGCCCCAGGGGCTGCGCATGAGCATCAAGAGGAGGAGCGAGATAATGATGACGGCGCTCCAGCCCACCATCATCACCCAGATGGTTCTCTCGTCGTAGCTCCAGGTTCCCCAGACGTGATAGCGCCCGGGGGAAAACGGATTCACCGCGTAGAAGGAGTCGGCGAAGTTGGTGATGCCGAACACACCTCGGGTGAAAGGCTCTAGGACGTTGCTGCGGGCGGTGAGGCGCAGAATCTCGGCGACGGCAATTGTCACGATGGCCAGGTAGTCGGCTCTGAGCCGCAGGGTGGGCAGGCCGAGGAGCAGGCCGAGAGCTACCGCGGCAAGTACACCAACCAGCAGGCCCAGCCAGAACGGACCGCCGTGCTCCACGGTCATGGCGGTCCCGTAGGCTCCCACCATCATGAACCCGACGTGCCCGAAGTTGAGAAGCCCGGTGTAGCCGAAGTGCACGTTGAGGCCGACTGCGGCCAGGGCGTAGGCGGCGGCGCGGACCCCCACGGCCTCGCGCATGGCGTCCTGGAACACTGAGCCTAGGTCCACGGGGTGGCACCTCCTCTCGTCATCCGACCCGCTCCTTGAGGCCGAAGATGCCCTGGGGCCGGATCAGCAGTACGAGGATGAGCACACCGAGGGCCACGGCGAACTTGAGCTCAACCGGGATCCAGAAAGTGCTTGCTTCGGTGGTGATGCCGATGAGGATGCCGCCGACGACGGCACCAAAGGCGGTGCCGATTCCGCCGAGGATGACGGCGGCAAAGATGGTGAGCAGGAGGACGAAGCCCATGTTCCACCTGACCGTCTGGGTGATTCCGTAGAACACGCCTCCGAGGCCGGCGAGGGCTGTCCCGAGCACCCAGGTGCGCAGGACTACCTGTTCCACGTCGATGCCGGAAGCCTCGGCGAGGTCTTTGTTGTCGGCGACGGCGCGCATTGCTGTGCCCCAGCGGGTGTAGCGGATGACGAGGCCGACGACACCGAGCACGGCGAGCCCCAGGAGCACGATGACCAGGTCCTTGGGCGGCATCGACACGGGTCCAAAGGAGTGCTCCACCTGCAGCGCGTACTGGTCATACGCCCGGGGAGCTCCTCCCATGAAGAGCAGGTAGATGTGACGGAGGAACAGGGAGAGTCCGATGGAGACGACGATGAGCGGAATGGTGCCGGCGTGGCGGCGGCGCAGCGGCCTGAAGAGGCCGGTTTCGAGGGCGGCCCCGAGAGCACCGGCCAGGACGAGCGCGGGGAGGACGGCGAGGACAAGATGCAGGCCCGGCCCGGCGCCGGAGGCGTTGAAGAACCAGGCGGCGATGGCTCCGAAGGTGACGAGTTCGCCGTGGGCGAAGTTGACCAGGCCGGTGATGCCAAAGATGAGGGAGAGGCCGATGCTGGCGAGAGCCACGATGACGCCGAAGGTGAGGCCTTTGACACAAAGGTTGAGGAATCTCTCGAGCGGTCCCCGATCGGTGGTGGCGACCTCGCCGAAGGGAAATATGACCGTCTTGTGCTGGCCCGGGCGCACCTCGACGTTTTCCAGCACCGTCTTTTCCGGGTCGGTCAGGGAGACCCCTTCGGGGAGCATGTCGACGCTGATCTCGATCTCGTAGAAGCCGGGCTCCGGCAGCCCGATCTCCCAGACGCCGTTCTCATCGCTCACGTCGGATCCGATGAGCTCTCCGCCGGCGGACACGGTGATGATGACGCCGCTCACGAGGGTGTGTTCATCGTCGCTCTGGCGCAGCGTTCCCTTGAGCGACTCGCCCTCGGTCTGCTGCGCTCCAGCGGGGATTGCCGACCCGAGCAGGAACAGGCCGACTGTGATCAGCAGCACAATTCTCCGCATGGGCTCTCTCGCTCGTGATAGCGCGATTCGGCGAGTCTAGAACGCCGGTTCCTGCGCCCTGCCGGAGAGAAGACTGCGGCCGGGCAACGCTTCTCCGGGATGAAGGGCTGGAAGCGTTAGGAGTTCTCCGCCACGAAGGAGAAGATCTCGTCCGCGAGCTCCGGATGGGGAACAAAGATGTGGGTGCCGTACCTGCTGGTGGGGTAGATGAGCACTTCAGAGTCGCCGACAACGGTGGTGGCGTAGCTGCGGGCGTCGTCGTCGGCTCCTTTCATGGAGGCCCCCATGAAGAAGACCGTAGTTGTACCTTCCGAGCGGGTGAAGGCGATGGCGGCCGGGGCATTGGTCCCGACATCGAAATCGGTGGCCGGGTCGGAGTTGCCGTGGCCCCGGTTGTAGTAGGTGGGCGCCGAGTAGCCGGCGGCGTTCAGGGCCTCGGCGAAGTCATACCAGGAGGTCATGTCGGACGGGAACATGTGCCTGAGCACGACCCAGGTGTCGCCGGCCGGGAACGCTCGGTCTTCCAGGTCAGCCCGTCGGCGGTGGTGAAGGTCACATCTGTCGGCTCGGTGAAACTGACGGTGGTTGCGGTTGTGGCTGTGGCGGTGGCGGGTTCCATGGCGGCGTCGATATCGCCGCAGGCTGCGGCCACAACAAACAGAGCCGGGATCAGTGCAGACAGCCTCT
>CAZTJO010000030.1:0-24981 GCA_964614095.1 uncultured Acidimicrobiia bacterium | reverse complement strand
GGGGCCTGAACCGCGTGATCGCCTTTGCCACCCAGCTCCTCTCGATGTGGGGCACGACGGTTCGTACCGGAGCTAGTTGTTCGATGGCTCTCACCAGTGGCGGCAGCGCCGGGGTATCGGGGCCGTCGTCGTTGGTCACGAGGATCCAGTCCATGGACCCACGTTAGGCATTAAGGAGGAGTGACTCCTCGGGCGGCGCTGCTGCTATCGGTGCTGGTGGCTGTGGCCCGGACCCGGGCCATCGGCGCCGCGTCAGCAGCCGGGCTCGCCGGGGTTGCCGCAACATGAACTCCAGGTGCGGAGCTTTTTCCAGTTGTTGCGGACCACGGCGCGAAGCTTGGCAGCAAAGGGGAGATCACTCTCGCGCCAGTTGTTAAAGGTGCTTCGAAGGCTCGGTCCTGCCATGGGATCAGTGTGCCACGTGTTCCGAGGCGCGGCAGGCCGCTTTTGCGTCGACCATCATGGGGTTCGTGGCACGACCGCTGAAGGACTTCATCGATGCCGACTTGGTAGAGCGCCTGGGAGCCCGCGTGGAGAGGATATTCCCGGGGTTCCCTCGGGACGATTTTATCCGGGAGGTGGCTTCGGCGTTGCCGGACCTGGAGCTAAAGGACCGCATTGCCGCCGTTGCCGGGGGGCTGGCTGAACGGCTGCCGGCGCCGTTCCCCGAGGCGGTATTGATCGTTCTGGCGGCTGCGGAGATCAGAGAGCCGGCGATCTCAGGGTGGGAGGCGTGGCCCCTGGCCACCTTCATTGAGCTGTATGGAACCGAGCATCCGGTGGAATCGTTCGATGCCATGGAGCGGCTCACCGTGTTCATGAGTTGTGAATTGGCCATAAGGCCCTTCTTGGAGCGCTACCCGGAGCAGACCTTTGCGCGGCTCGACCGGTGGGTGAACGATCCGGATGCCGCGGTACGCCGTTTGGTCTCTGAGGGGACCCGTCCTCTGCTTCCCTGGGGGAGGAGGGTGGCGGGGCTGCGTGAGGATCCCCTGCCGGGGCTGGGCCTCATCGAGAAGCTGCGCGACGATCCGTCGGAGGATGTGCGACGCTCGGTGGCGAACCACCTCAACGACGTGTCCAAGGATCACCCGCAGCTGGCGATTGAAACGGCAGGCCGCTGGGCCGCCGGAGCCAGCGCTGATACCGAACGTTTGCTTCGCCATGCCCTGAGGACCCTGGTGAAGAGGGGGGATGCGGAGGCTCTGGAAGTGTTGGGCTTTACGTCGGGTGCCGAGGTGGAGGTGGACTTTTTCACCTGCCGGCCTGCCCAGGTGGCCATGGGCGGCGAAGTGGAACTGAGCGCCCGGCTGCGGTCGAAGAGCCGGAAGACGCAGCACCTTGTCATCGACTGCATCGTGCACTACGTCAAGAAAGACGGCGCGGCGCGGCCAAAGGTTTTCAAGTGGAGCACCGTGGAGCTCGGGCCCGGGGAGAGTCTCGAGTTGCGGCGGCGCCTGGTGTTGCAGGATCTGAGTACTCGCATTCATCACCCGGGCATTCATCGTGTGGAGCTGCAGGTCGCCGGGACCGTGGTGGCGGAGGCAGCCTTCGAGCTGCTTCCGACCGGGTGAGGCGACGGCAGCGGCCCTGGCGGCGTGAGCGGAACCGGACCCGATCGACTAGTTTGCGAAGTCGATCGACATCGGAGGCTTGGAGTGGCGAAGAAGTGTGTCGAATGCGGTGCAGATCTGGAGAAGGGCGCCCAGTTCTGTACGGAGTGTGGAGCGGCCGTTGCCGAGGGCGGGGCTGCACCCCCACCTCCTCCTCCACCACCGCCTAGTGGCAAGGACGCACCCAAGGGCGAGATCCTGGCGGTGCGGATACCGCAGTGGCTGGCTGAGGATTGGTTTGCCGCGGTGGCGTTGGCGGGCCTGGCGCTGGTGATCGGTTTTGCCCTTCAGTATTTGGTGTCAATGCTGGTGGTGTTCATCCAGGCCGCGGCCGAAAACCTGCCGGTGGCCTGGGCGGATACTTTGCAGGAACCGCCGACGATGTTCCTGGCTTTCCATGGACCGCTTGAGGACATAGGGCTATGGCTCACCGGTTTCCTGTGGATCTGGCTCGGGTTTGTTCTGGCCGGGCGGTTCCTGACTCCGGAGAGGCTGTTGGGAACGGCGAAGCCGTCGCGTCGGGCCATGTTTGTGGCCAAGGTGGGCCTCATCTACATCGTGCCTGTCACCGTGTTGGCCGCGGTCCTCAATCCACAGCCGCTTCCGGGCGGCATCGGCAATACCTCGACCGGCCTGTGGCCGGGGTTCGTTGACCCCGCCAACCTGGACTGGAATGTGGCGGTGGCCTTTTTCCTCGGCCTGCTGGCCGTCGTTTTCACGACGGGGATGGTGATGGGACGACGCACCGGTCATGGCATGCTTGGGTATTTTGGCTTGGCCCGGGAGTTCTCGTGGCCGCCGATCTTTGGTGCCGCCTGGGCAGGAGCGCGACGGGCGTTCATGGTTGCCGTGCCGCTGCTGCTCCTCCTGATGGTGCTGGGAACGGTGCTGGAGATGGCCGGTGAGGGTCTCACTTTCCGCACTTGGTTGGCTTCGGTGCTCTTCCTGCTGTTTGCTGCGGTGTTGATGACCGGGGCCGATGTAGGCGTGGTCTACTTCGTCTTCGCCATGCGTTTCTTCCTTGGGGATGACCTGGTCGCCTATGGAGGCCGCCCGGCGTGGATGTATGTGGGTATTGCGATCGTGATCCTGGCCTTCCTGCTTGGGGGCTACAAAGCGGCGCAGCGTCGGGAGGCGTCGTCACCCGGTGAGGCGGCCTTGGCCGGCTTGTTGGTGGGCCCGTTTGTCGGGGTGATCGTCTTTGTCGCATCGTGGTTTGTCATCGGGATGAACTACGGCGGTGAGGCCATAGAGCTTGCGGGGCCCGGCTTGGGTTTGCCCTTCCTGTGGTCGTTGATGGGGGCGGTGGGGGGTCTCTTCTACGCCAATCGGCAGGGCTTGCTGTCCGGCTTGCGCTTTGAGCTGACCGGAGCACCAGACGATACGTAGACGTAGCCACCCCACGGCCAAGGCGCTCCTTGGCGCACTGACGCTGCTGCTCGTTATGAGCGGCTGTGGCGACGATGACGCGCTGCCGGGGGGCCTCCCTGCGGTCTGTTATCCGCTTCACGAAGCAGTGGTGATGTCAGATGAGTACGACGATCTTGTGACTAGCTTCATGACCGAGGTTGAGGCGGCTGCAGCGCAGGATCCCGAGGAGGGCGAGGCGGTCTTTCTTGCGGGTCTCGGAGAGCTGGACGCCGAGGGCGAGGTGCTGATTGATGAAATAGTCGGGCTGTACGACGATGCCATCGCGGTGGCGCCCTCGAACCTGCCTGCCGACCTCACCAAGTTGAAGGAGGGGGTTCTCGCTGGGTGGGTGATGTTGGCAGATGCCCTCAATGAAGCGGAGAGCGTCCCCGGCTTCTACGCTCAGCTGAACTACTACTTCGACGATCCCGATTACACGGATGTGGCGTATGAGGCCGCCGCCGCCGTTTTTCGTGTCGATGAGTACACGATCCCCGAGTGCGGTTTCCAGCTGAGCATCGGGCAGCAGCAGGAGTGATGGAGGCTGAAGCGGAGGCCGTTTGACCCTGGTTCGGTCAGAGTCCTCCGGTCTGGCTCGTGCATTCTGGATCCTGCTTTCGACCCACTACGAGCCGTGCCCACCGGCACGGCTCGTAGTGGGCCTGGCTGGACTCGAACCAGCGACCTCATCCTTATCAGGGATGCGCTCTGACCACCTGAGCTACAGGCCCTCCGGGAGCCGCGAGTGTATCAAACCGCGGAATCCGGATGCAGCGAGGTCTCGGCCGGAGTGGGAGAGCCGATCCCGTAACATGGCCCGGGCGGGGATGTAGCTCAGCCTGGCAGAGCACCTGGTTTGCAACCAGGGGGTCAGGGGTTCAAATCCCCTCATCTCCACCGCCGGTTCCAGGAGGGGCCATCCGCAATGCGGTGATCGTCGATGCCGTGCGTACGCCCTTGGGCAAGCGCAACGGCGGCCTCAAGGATTGGCACCCGGTCGATCTTTCCTCGTTGGTCCTGGAAGCGCTCGTGGAGCGGAACGAGATCGATCCGGCCTGCATTGACGATGTGATCTGGGGGTGTGTGTCCCAGACGGGCGAGCAGACGGCCAATCTGGCACGGTGGGCCGTGCTTGCCGCCGGTTTCCCCGAGGAAGTGCCCGGCGTCACCATCGATCGCCAGTGCGGGTCGAGCCAGCAGGCGGTGCATTTTGCCGCTCAGGGGGTGATGGCCGGCGTCTACGACGTGGTTGTCGCCGGAGGGGTGGAATCGATGAGCCGGGTGCCCGTGGGGGTGACTGTTGAGCAAGGGCCCGGTTTCCCCATAGGACCCAAGGCGATAGGCCGCTACGAGAGAGCGCTGGTGCCCCAGGGGATCTCTGCCGAGATGGTGGCATCGAAGTGGGAGATGACGAGAGAGCGCCTCGACGCCCTCTCCCTGGAATCACATCGCCGGGCGGCCGCGGCCACCGACGAGGGCCGCTTCCGTGATCAGATTGTGTCGGTTGAGGTGAAGGGTGGGGAGGTGCTCGGCGCCGACGAAGGCATTCGACGCGGCATCAGCGCAGAGGCGCTGGCGGCCTTGAAGCCGGCATTCTTTCCCGAGGGTGTGGTGACGGCGGGGAACTCGTCGCAGATTTCCGACGGAGCCGCCGCGGTGCTGATCGCCGGAGAGGATGTGGCAAAGGCGGCGGGGTGGACGGCGCGGGCCAGTTTTGCCGGGTTCAGTGTCGTCGGTGTGGACCCGGTGATAATGCTCACCGGCGCGATTCCGGCTACGGCGAAGGTAGTCGAGGCGGCGGGTCTGGAGTTCGGGGACATAGGAGTGTTCGAGGTCAATGAGGCTTTTGCCTCGGTGGTGGAGGCGTGGCTCATCGAGACCGGCGCCGACTGGGCCCGGGTGAACGTCAACGGTGGGGCAATTGCAGTGGGGCACCCGCTTGGGGCCAGCGGCGCCATCCTTTTGACCCGGCTGGTGCACGAGATGGTTCGCTCCAAGACACGTTATGGGCTGCAAGCGATGTGTGAGGGTGGAGGAACGGCAAACGCCACCGTTCTCGAGCTCGTGTGATCACCAACCCGCGAGTTTTCCTCAATGTTGACAACGCTGGGGAAAACCACACGCGTGTGATTCAGCGGTAGCCCATCGTCATGAGGAAACCCAAAGCGATGCCACCCAGACCGGCGAAGCGGTAATACTGGTCGACACTTCCGGGGAAGAGGCCCAGGTAGCTCAAAATGACGGCAACAAGGCCGCTGCCCATCAGGCCAAACATGATCACCACATACCAGAGTGGTGAGGGCTTTTTGTCCTGCCGCGGCGGTGGCGGTGTGGGACGGGCCTTCTTGGGCTTGCGTCGTTTGGATACCGGCATGGGGCCAGGCTAGCGCCACCATTGATGAGGCCGTGCGAGGAGGCGCCTGATGACGGCTGAAGAGCAGACAGAAGCACGGAAGCAGCCCCAGCGGCGCTTCTCGGCGGTGCGCGCCGTTGCCAACACCATGATTGCCGTTGGTCTGATCCTCATTGGGTTTGTCCTCTATGAGCTTTGGGTCACCAGCTATTTCGCCCGGCGCGCCCAGGGCGCGCTCCAGGAGCAATTCCGCGAGAGGGCAGCCGCCATCGAGCTAGAGGCGGTGCCGTACAAAAACACCGGCGATCGGCCCGATGCTCCGTTTCAGGTGCCGGCGGACGGGACCGGGCCGACGGAGACCGGGGTCGACGGCAACGGAGAGGCTGGAGATGGCAACGGCGCGGAGTCGGTCATTGTGGTGGAGCCGGCGCCACTGCTCGGAGACGCCATAGGGCGTTTAGTGATCCCGAGGGCGGGGGTCGACTGGTCGATCGTTGAAGGGGTGGAACGGTCCGATCTCCGGCGGGCCGTGGGCCACATGCCGGGGACGGCCGCTCCGGGACAGCCGGGCAACGCGGTGCTCAGCGGGCACCGCACCACTTACGGGGCGCCGTTCTACAACCTGGACCTGCTGGAAACCGGGGATCAGATTCTGGTGGAGACGGCATCGGGAACCCACATCTACGAGGTGGTCGACTCGTTGGTCGTGGAGCCGGCGGAGACCTGGGTGACCGGCCAGTGGGACGGGGCCTGGCTGACGCTGACCACGTGCAGTCCCCGGTTCTCCGCCAGCAAACGTCTTGTTGTGGTGGCGCGGCTCGTGGCCGGCCCCAATGCCGCGGCTATCCTCGCCGGGCTGTGATACGACGTTGGTACGGAGGGCTTCCCGGCCCGCCTTGGGTACGGGTGTTGGTGCTGGTGCTCGGCGCCGTTTTGCTCCTGGCCCTTCTAGGGCTGCTATATGAATGGCTCGGTTCCGTGCTGCTCGACAGCGGAGGGTCCATCGGATGAAGGTTCTGGTCATCGACAACTACGACTCCTTCACCTTCAATCTGGTCCAGTACCTGGGTGAGTTGGGGGCGGAGCTCGATGTGGTTCGAAACGACACGCTGGCTCCCGATCGTGCTTTCGACGAGTACCGGCCGGAGCGCCTGGTGATCTCGCCCGGTCCGGGCCGTCCCGAGGACGCCGGCTATTCCGTCGAGTATGTGAAGACGCTCGGCACACAGATCCCGATTCTTGGGGTGTGTCTGGGGCACCAGGCGATAGCTGTTGCCTTCGGCGGCAAGGTGGACCTGGCCCCGGCGCCCAAACACGGCAAGACCTCGCAGATCAGCCACGACGGCCGGGGCATCTTCCGTGGGGTCGAGAGCCCGTTTGTGGCCACCCGCTACCACTCCCTGGCCGCGGTGGAGTTGCCCGAAGAACTCGAGGTGACGGCGACCAGCGAAGATGGAGTGGTGCAGGGGGTACAGCATCGGTCGTTGCCCATATCGGGGGTGCAATTCCACCCGGAGAGTGTGATGACCGAGGTGGGCAAGTCGCTGCTGCGCAACTTCCTCGAGGGCACCTAGAGGGCTGCCGCCGGTCCCCACTCCGGCGGGCTGGCGAGCCGGACCGGGATGCTAGCGACGGTACGGGCCGTGAAATGGCGTAGGGATCGGGATTGAAGATGGCCGCGGACCTGCGCCGCGACCGGCCACGCATTGTCGCTTTAGGACCCGCTCGTGGTCGTTGTTGCGCTCGTGATCGTTGTCGGCACCGTGACTTGGCCGATGTGCACGTGCACGTAGAAGTTGAGCGCGACGAGAGTGCCGGTGATGGAAAAAGGCGCGGGGCTTTGTTCAACGATTCTTCCCTCGCAGGAGCTCCCGGCGGGGACCTCGACCGGGTCGTCTTCGAGGTAGCGGAGGCCGGCGGCTTGTATGGCGACTTCGGCGTCGTCTGGAAGCATGCAGACCGGAGGGGTGACAGGGTCGGTGCCTGCGACGGTGGGAACCTTGGCGCCGGCGACGCCGATACGCACGGTGACGATGGTGCCCGGGTCCTGCTCGGTGCCGACGCTCGGGTTGACCGCGGCGACCCGGCCGATCAGTTCAGGTTGGGTACTGGGGTCGACGAGTATCTCGGAGCCCTTGTTGTAGGTGAGCCCGTCGGCCTCAATCTCGCTCTGGGCCTGGGCTGCGGTCATGCCGATGACGTCGGGCACCGGGATGGTGTCCGACGAAGAGCCGACACGCAGGGTGACGGTGGAGCCGTAGGACACCGTTTGGCCGCCAGTTGGGTCCTGCTCGGCGATCTTGCCGTCGTTGGGGTCGCCAAATTCGAGTTCGGCAACATCGCCGTAGGTGATCTCGAAGCCGAGGTCTTCGAGCAGCAGCTCGGCGTCGTCCGGGTCGTACCCAATCACGCTCGGCACCACGGTCGGCACCGCTCCCTCGGAGACGATGACGACGAGCCGATCGTCTGGAGGGTGCAGTGTTCCCGCCGGCGGATCGGTCTCGATGACCCTGCCTTCACTGATCTCGGCGGAGGGCTCGGTGTCGACGTCGATGTTGGTGAAACCCGCCTGCTCGAGAATACGCAGGGCGTCGGCCTCGGAACGATTGGCCACGTCGGGAATCTCTATGGCGTCGGGGTCGGCGGCAACGACGAGGTTCACCGCCGATCCGCCCTCCACGATCTCACCGGCGGCCGGATCCTGAGAGAGCACCTCGCCCACCTCTGCGTCCTCGTCCTGCTCCTGTTCCAACGTGCCGACCACCAGGCCCTCGTACTCGATGAGGGCACGGGCGTCCTCCTCACTGAGGCCGACGACGTTGGGGACTTCAACCTCGCCGGGGCCGGTGGAGACGTAGAGGATCACCTCGTCGCCGGCAAATGCGGTATCGCCGGCGCCGGGATCGGTGCGGATGACCTGGCCGACGGGCACTTCGGGATCGGGCACCTGTCTTTCGGTGACCACGAGCCCCAGGTCTTCCAGGGCGGCGATGGCGTCGGCGCGCTCCCACAGGTAGAGGTTGGGGATGGTCACCTCGGCAGGCGGGCCGGAAGGCCTGAGCACATTGATCAGCAAGATCAAGCCGAGGCCGAGCAGGGCGACGGCGGCGAGGATTCCGATGACGAGAGTGCTGCGATCCGGAAGCCCGGGGGTTCCGTAGGGACTCTGGTGGGGTCCGATTGGAGTCTGCGCCGGAGGACCGCCGCCACCGGGAGAGGTGATCAGGCGGGTAGGGGTATCCCCGGGAGGGGGAGCCAGGGGTATGTTGCCGGCGAGGAAGCGCTGCAGATCGGCGGAGAGTTCGTTAGCGGTCTGATAGCGGTACTCGGGCTGTTTGGCCAGGCACTTCATGACAATGGCGTCGAGGTGCTCCGGGATGTTCGGGTTCAGGCTGGATGGGGGCGCCGCCTCGTTCTGGACGTGCTGGTAAGCGACGGCTACCGGCGTTTCCCCACTGAACGGGGGCACTCCGGTGAGCATCTCGTACATGACCACACCGAGGGCGTACAGGTCCGAGCGGGCGTCGGCGTGCATGCCCTGTGCCTGCTCCGGGCTGAAGTAGGTGGCGGTGCCGATGACCGCGCCGGTGCGGGTCAGCTGTTCGGAGTCATCCCAGGCCCGAGCAATGCCAAAATCGGTGACTTTGATGGTGCCGTCTGCGGTGACCAGCACGTTGGCCGGTTTGATGTCGCGGTGTACGAGTCCACCGTCGTGGGCTGCAGACAAGGCGGCGGCGACGTCGACGGCAATCTCGGCCACCCGCTGTGGCATGAGGGCGCCTTCGGCCCGGAGCACCGAGCGGAGGTCCTGGCCCTCGATGAGTTCCATGACCATGTAGTAAATGCCGCGGTCGGTGCCCCAGTCGTAGATGTTGACGATGTTGGGGTGGCTGAGATTGGCCGCGGCTTGGGCCTCACGGCGGAATCGCTCGACAAACGCCTCGCTGGTGGCGTACTGGCCGTGGAGGACCTTGACCGCCACCTGGCGGTTGAGCAGCTGGTCGTGGGCGACAAAAACATCAGCCATTCCCCCACGCGCCAGATGGCTGGTGATGGCATAACGATCCGAGAGAACACGTCGCGATTCCACGGTTCCAAGATGGTACCGGAGTAGTGGGTATCAGGAATCCACCCAGGCGCTGAACACGGCCTGGGCGACCGGCGCGGCGACGGAGCCGCCGGTGCCCTCGTCGCCGCGATATCCACCCGATTCCACCAGCACCGCCACGGCGATCGAGTCGCCGTTGCTGTCGATGGCGAAGCCGACAAACCAGGTGTGGGGCGCGGCGTCGGGCACCTCGGCCGTGCCCGTTTTGCCAAAGACGCGCAGGCCGGGCACGGCGGCTCTCCAGCCGGTGCCCGAGAACACCGCCTGCTCCATCATGGCGCTCAAATCGGCGGCCGAATCTTCGGAGATCACCCGCAGCCAGGCCCGGGGATTGGTGCGGGAGACGGTGTGGCCGCCGTCGGTGATGGCGCCGACCAGGTAGGGGCGCATGGCGGTGCCGTCGTTGGCGACGGCGGCGGCGACCAGCGCCATCTGTATGGGTGTGGCGCGCACGTCGCGCTGGCCCAGTGCGGTCTGGGCCAAGGCGGCGTCGCTGTTGAGGAATGTGGAGGCCTCGGGGATGACCGAGGCGATGGTGGGCAGCTCGAAGCTGATGGTTCGATTGAAACCGGCAGCCTCGGCGGCGTCGACCACGGCGTCGGCACCGAGGTCCATGCCGAGCTGGGCAAAGGCGGTGTTGCACGAGATGACGAGCGCTTGCTGCAGGGACACGGTCGCACCGTTGCCGCAGTAGCCCTCTTCTGCATTGGTGATGGTGCTCAGTGAATTGGGGAGGGCGAGCTCGTCGGTGTCGGGCAGGAGCGTATCGGGGTCGGCGAAGTCGGTTTCGAGGGCGGCCATGGTGACGATCAGCTTGAAGGACGAGCCGGGGGCGTAGGTCTCGGTGAGAGCACGATTGAGCAGCGGCCCGTTCTCATCATCGAGCAGAGCGTCGCGCTCGGCGTCGGAGCCAACCGTGAAGATGTTGGGGTCGTAGGAGGGGTTGGAAACGAGTGCGAGCACCGCTCCGGAGGTCGGGTCGAGAGCAACAACGGCGCCTTTCTGGTCGCCGAGGGCCGCATAGGCCGCCTGCTGGATGTTGTGGTCGATGGTGAGATGCACCGACTGCGGCCCCAGGTCGGCACCAAACAGTTCGGTCAGCACCGCGCCGAGGGTGCCGTCGTCGCGAGAGCGGAGATCGGCGGCGCGGGTCTGCTCAATTCCACTCGACGTGCTGCCGGTGGCGTAGCCCACGGTGTGGGCATAGAACTCGCCCTGCGGATAGACCCTCACGTAGGTTCCATCGCCGGTGAGCTCGGAGCGGGCGACGACGATGCCGTCGGCGGTGAGGATGTTTCCCCGCTCTTCGGCGGTGAGATCGGCGAACACGCGAACGTTGCGGGGGTCCCTGGCGTAGCCGGGTCCGGCTATGGCCTGCTGGTAGGTCAGCGCAACAACAAGAGCGGCGATTCCGGCGAGCACACCGATGCTGAGCCTGCGAAAAGCTCGGTTCATACCCGTTCCTCATGGGATATGCGGACCAAGACGGCAATCAGGACCAGGTTGGCGAGCAGCGACGAGCCGCCGTAGGACATAAAGGGGAGGGTGATGCCGGTGACCGGGAACAGCCTGATGACGCCGGCCAGGATCAGCAGGGTCTGCACACCGAGGGTAAGGGTGAGGCCGGCGGCGAGCAGCTTGCGGAAGGCGTCTCCGGCACGCATAGCGATGCCGAACCCGATGGAGATCACAAGCCCGAAGGCGGCGAGCACGGCGAGGCCGCCGGCGAGGCCGAGCTCCTCGGCGATGGCCACAAAGATGTAATCGGTGGAGGCGGCGGGGATGAGGTCGGGGCTGCCCGCTCCAAACCCGGCTCCGGTGAGGCCGCCGGAGCCCAGGGCAAAAAGACCTTGTGCGATTTGGTATCCGGTGCCGGTGAAGTCGGCGAAGGGATGCAGCCAGGCTTCCACTCGGACCTGGACGTGGGAGAAAGACTGGGCGGCGGCCAGGCCTCCGCCGGCGACCAGGGCGGCGCTGGCGATCAGGTAGGTGGGGCGGGCCGTGGCCGCGTACAGCATGGTGGCGAACACGGCAAAAAGCAGCAGGGACGCACCCAGGTCGCGCTGGTAGACGAGGACCAGAAAGCTGACCCCGAAGGCGAGGAAGATCGGCAGCAGCTGGCGGGGTTCAGGCACGTGCAGCGGCCCGAGCCGGCGCGGCATATCGGCCAGGCCTCGGTGCCGGTCGGCCAGGTACGAGGCCAGGAAGGCGACGATCAGCAGCTTCGCCGCTTCGCCGGGCTGGAGTGAGAATGAGGCAGATCCGGCATCGAGCCGAACCCAGAGCCGGGACCCGTTGATGGTGACCCCGTGCAGGGGCAGTGCTTGAGGGAGAAGCGGGAGCAGGAGCAGGCCGAGGCCGGCGACGAGGAACATGTAGCGGTAGCGGCGCAGGACCTCGACGCCTCTTCGGCGCAGGAGGAAGAGAACAGCACCTGCCAGTGTGGTGCCCAGCAAGATCCAGGCCAGCTGGAGGCGGCCCGCCTGGCGGTCGATGCGGTAGATCTCAATCCAGCCCACCGCGGTGAGCAGGGCCACGAGGGGAAGCAGCGTGCGTACTGAGCCCGAGGCCCAACGCCGAACCGCGATTAGCAGTCCACCAAAACCGGCGAGGAACACTGCCGGGGCCAGGGCGGCGTCGGCCATGATCGTGTCGTCCATGGTGACGGTGACCAGGGCGGCGCCGGCTCCGGTCAGGAGGGCGGCAAGAACGAGGAGGGCGGATTCAGCGTTGCGGGTCACGTGCTGAGATCGACGATGACTACCGAGATGTTGTCGGCGCCGCCGGCGGCATTGGCAGCCTCGACCAGCGCCGAGACGGCCTCGGCCGGATTGGAGTGACCGTCGAGGATGCGGCTGATGCTTTTGTCTTTGACCATGCCGGTAAGGCCGTCGCTGCAGAGGAGAACCCGGTCACCATCGCGAAGCTCGATCTCAAAACGATCGACATCGATGGTGCGGTCGAGCCCAAGGGCGCGGGTGATAACGCTGCGGTAGGGATGCACGGCGGCGTCCTTTTCGGTCAGCTCACCCGCCTCCAGCATCTCGGCGATGAGCGAGTGGTCGCGGGTGATCTGTCTGAGCTTGTTCTTGCGGTACAGGTATGCCCTGCTGTCGCCGATGTGGCCGATCTCCACCTCTCCGTCGGCGGAGAACAGCGCCACAGTGAGAGTGGTGCCCATGCCGGCAAGGCGCGGCTGTTGTCGTACCGCGTCGACAAGAGCCAGATTCGCCGCCGCCACTCGGGTCTTGGCATCCCCCTCGATGCCGGTGGCAGTGTCGATGGCGATATGACTGGCCACCTCACCTCCGACGTGGCCGCCCATGCCGTCGGCTACGGCTGCAACAAAGACGCCTTCGGCCTTCCCGGCGGCAAGGCCGGAACCGTCTTCGTGACGGGGCCACACCGAGTCCTCGTTGTGTCGGCGGATGAGGCCTATCTCGGTGCCGGTGGCCCAGGTGTAGGTCATTTCACCTCCATGACGGTGTCGCCTACCTGGAGATTGTCACCACGCTGCAGGACCGTCGGAGCGGCGATCTTCTCACCGTTCACAAAGGTTCCGTTGGTGCTGTCGAGATCGTGGAGCCGCACCCCGCCGGCATGGGGACCGAGACGGGCATGGAAATCGGAGGCGTAAGGGTCGTCGACGATGACGTCGGCCTCGGGGCTGCGGCCCACAATGAGAGCCCCGGTGACGGCAAAGGTGAGCTGCTGATTGGAGGGGGAGCGTTTCACCTCTATCTCCAGGGCTTCCCTGCGGTCCGCTCCCGCTCCCAGGTGGCCGCGCACCGCTTTGGCCACATGCCAGAGGTACAGGTACAGGACGACGATGAATGCCACCTTGAGGGCGTCGAGTACGGGAGTGGGCATTCAGACCATCCGGTACACATAGTGCGGCTCACCGAAGGTCAGAACGTCTCCGTCCAGCACCTCGAGGACCTCGGTGATGCGTTCTCCATTGACGTAGGTGCCGTTGGAGGAGCCGAGGTCGTGAATCCAGGCGCCGCCGGCTTGCCGCCAGAGGAGGGCGTGCAGGCGTGAGACTTCGGAGGCGGCGATGGACAGGTCGGCGTCGCGGGAGCGGCCGATGGTGGAGCGGTTGTAGCGGACCTCCAAGGCTGCGCTGCGTCCGGGAGGCACCAAACGGGCCCAGACGGGAACCTCGCCGGGGGCGAAGGAGGCCTCGACCGATGCATCCGACGGGATGCCGGCGCCGGTGCCGATGCGCACGACGGCAGGACCGTCGAGGCGCCATCCGCGCTCGGCGGCGTTTTCCTCGACAACAAGGGCCAGCTCGGCCTGGGCTTCCTCCAAAGCGGCGTCATCGGCGGGAGGGCCACCCAAGGTGACGACAAAGTAGTTGGGGGCCACAGGACCGGCCGTCCCTTCCTGAAGGGAGAGATCGGCCTCACGGATGAGGCGGCTGCCCAACTCGACTGGATGTATGCGGCCGCGGAAGAGACGTGCGGCCATGCCGTCCACAAGCCGCTCCAGGCGGCGTTCTATCCCGCGGGCCAATCCCATCACAATAAGTGTACGGCTCCTCGTAATTGCGGGATGGCAGCCCGTGGTACGATGCCCGGCTCTCGGGCGAGTGGCGGAATTGGGAGACGCGCAGGATTCAGGATCCTGTGAGCGATTTAGCTCGTGGGGGTTCGAGTCCCCCCTCGCCCACTCCGATGACCTATCAGCAGGTGCGACGGAGCCGTCGACGAGGGCGCCGTATCGTGCTGCTGGTGGCGGCACTGGTGGTCCTCGTTATCGCCTATGCCATCACCCGTATTCAGTCCGATCGACAGCTGCGTCGCCAGTACCTCGATAATGCCATAGGACTAGCCGATGCGGCCGCCGATGTCGCCAATCGGCTGGATGATCTCGTGGGGAGCCTGGAGCAATTGCAGCGGCCGCTGCTGGTCGAGTCCCTGGATGAGCTGCAGGTGGAAGCGATGCGTATTGCTGCGGAGGTCGACGAACTCGAGGTCCCCGGGGCTGCGGCGGTGAGGACCGCACATGCCTACTTGGACGTGGCAACGAGCAGCTGGGGTGACGGTGTGGCCCAGGCCAGCCGGGGCATGGTCGATCTCACCGAGGCGCCCCTCGATGATGCCGCCCTCAAGCTGGTCGGCGATGGCATCACTGCTCTCCAGGTGGGCGATGAGGCCTACGCCTATTTCCTTGTTGCGCTCGAAGATGTGGACACGTCCGATTTGGCTCGTGCTTTCCCCGAGGTGGAGTTCATCACCGCCGAGAACGAGGCGTCTTTTGATGCGGCCGACCTGGGACAACGGCTCTTCTTGACCCCGGCTCTCGGCTTGGTGGCAAACGTATCTGTGTCCGATCTGCGGCTCGACCCCGGCCCCATTGGCGAAGAGGAGGGGATTTCCGTGATTCCGGTGTCGGCCCGCCTCGATGCGGAGGCGATCATCGGGAACAACGGGACCGTCGAGAGGCTGGGCATCGTCGTACAGTTGACGATGATCTCCGGAGAAGGGGACATGTACCAGACCGAGCAGACCATCCCGCTGCTCCGCGCCGGCCAGCTGACCACCGTGCTATTCACCGATCTTCCCGCCGACGCTGGTACGTTCTACGAGGTGACCGTGGAGCTGACCGGAGAGGACAGCAACCCGGCCGATGACTCGATGAGTTTCATGTTCTTGAGGGATACTGCGGAATGAGTGTCGAGGTTGCAGTGGCGCTGGCGGCGCTGGCGACGATGGTGGCCGTTATCGCCTTGGCCCAGGCGACTCGAGTGAACAAGAGGGTGTCGGCGGTGCCGCCCGATGGAAACCTCTACGACGCCATCGCCCGGCTCGATTCCGACTTGGTGGCCGTGGAGCGGGCGATCACCGCGATGCAGCCGGTGCTGAAGTCGGTGCATGAGCGGATGCCGACGGCGATCCGCAACACTGCGGTTATTACCTACGACGCCACCGGTGACATGGCCGGCCATCTCTCCCGGTCCATCGCCTTGCTCAATGAGATCGGTGACGGCCTGGTGGTGACTCTCCTGCGGCAACGCTCCGAGGTCCTCTTCTTCACCAAGATGATCCGGGGTGGCAAGGGCGTCGAGGAGCTGTCACCGGAGGAGACGGCCGTGGTCAAACGGGCCCGGGGCGCCTAGCCCTACCATTGCCGCAGTGATCGATGTCTCCCTGCTGCGTGATGATCCCAAGGCGCTGGCCGAGGCGCTGAGGCGGCGGCGGCTCGATGTCGACGTTGCTGCACTGGCCGATATCGACGTGCGGCGGCGGCAGGCGCGTACGCACGCCGAGGAGCTGCGGTCCCAGCAGAAGCGCTCGGGCCAAGAGATTGTCGCCCTCGAAGGTGACAAGAAGGACGCGGCCATCACCGCCGCCGGCGCGCTGGCGGAGGAGTACAAGAGCGCCATTGCCGAGGCCGAGAAGCTCGATGCCCGTTTCGACGAGGTGTGGCGCACCTTGCCCAATCTGGCGCACCCGAGCGTGCCTGAGGGTGAGAGCGAGGAAGACAACGTCGAGCTGAAACGCTGGGGCGACATCCCCAAACTCGGCTTTGAGCCTCGGGACCACCTCGATTTGGGTGAAGCGCTGGGCATCATCGATGTGGAGCGCGGGGCCAAGGTGTCGGGAAGCCGGTTTGCCTACCTGAAAGGCGCGGCAGTGTTTCTCGAGTTTGCCCTGGTGCAGTGGGGGCTGGAGCGGCTCGGGGCCGAAGGGTTTATTCCGGTGGTGCCTCCGGTGCTGGTGAGAGAGGAAGCCTTGTTTGGAACCGGCTTTTTCCCCGGCGCCCGGGAGCAGGTCTATGCCGTCGGTTCCAGCGAGCGCGGCGGCCAGCCCATCGCACCCGACGATCTCTACCTGGTGGGCACTGCAGAGGTGCCGCTGGCGGCGATGCACCTCGGCGAGATCCTGGCCGCAGAGGACCTTCCTTTGCGCTACGTGGGGTTCTCTACCTGCTTCCGGCGGGAGGCGGGCACCTACGGCAAGGACACCAGGGGCGTCTTCCGGGTGCACCAGTTCGACAAGCTGGAGATGTTCTCGTTTTGTCATCCCGACCGGTCCTGGGAGGAGCACGAGTACCTGCTGTCGGTGGAGGAAGGCCTGGTGCAGGCTCTGGGGCTTTCCTATCGGGTGGTGAATGTGTGTACCGGCGATCTCGGCGATCCGGCGGCTAAGAAGTACGACATCGAGGCATGGATGCCCGGTGAGCAGAGCTATCGGGAGATCACCTCATGTTCCAACACGACGGACTTCCAGGCGCGCCGGCTCAAGATCCGGTTCCGCGACGACGCGGGAACGCGGCTGGTGCACACCCTCAACGGGACGGCGATTGCCATGAGCCGGGCCCTGATCGCCATCCTGGAGAACTTCCAGCAAGCCGACGGCAGTGTGATCGTGCCCGAAGTGCTGCGTCCCTACGTCGGGCTCGGCCTCATCACGCCGTGAAGGGCAGGGAGGTCTTCTCACGCATCGCCCGTCGCTATGACGCGCTCAATAGGGTGCTGTCGCTGGGCCGCGACGGGAGGTGGCGGCGTGCGGTGATCAATCGGCTGCCCCCGGGCCGGGTGCTCGATCTTGGGGCCGGGACCGGATCGGCCGCAGGTGAGTTCGGCGATCGGGAAGTGGTGGCGATCGATCCGGTGCCGCAGATGCTGAAGCGCAACCCGCAGCAGAGTCGGGTGGTCGGCGCCGGTGAGGCACTCCCGTTTGACGACGGCAGCTTTGATGCCGTCTTCTCCGCCTACGTGTTCCGCAACCTGGAGTCGATCCCGGAGACACTGGCGGAGATGTATCGGGTCCTGCGTCCCGGCGGGGCGGCGGGGATCGTTGATCTGGCCAGGCCCCGGGCCGGATGGCGCCGCTCCCTGCATCGGGCCGGGACCGCGGTGGTACTACCGGTGGTTGGCACGTTTGCGGCTGCACCCCGCGAGTACTGGTATCTGCACCGGAGCCTGGACAAGCTGCCGGAGCCTGAGGCGTTGTTCGCCGTGGGACCGCTCCAGATTGAGGGCGTGTGGCGTATGGGCCTGTGGGGGTTTGTGTATGGGGCGGTGCTGCGCCGGGAGTGAGAGCCTCACGGAGACTCAGAATGAAGATACAGGGCTTGAGGTGCATAAGCGTGTGCCACGGCCCTTGTCTTTTGCATTCTGCCAACTGCATTCTGCATTCTTCTTCGGGCCGTTTATGGCGGCCCGAAGAAGAATGACCGTGCACCCCGCCGTCGAACTCCGATACCCGGCGCGTCCCGGATCGCCGGCTCCGGCCAGGTGACCCTACGGCACCCGGGCGTCCCGCTTAGGGCTGCTTCCTTCCGGATCTGACCCGGTTCACGGTGGTCCCGCCGCGTAGGACCCGGCTCTCAACACCACGTGTCCGGCGCTCGGCCCGACCATCGGTGGCCCTCGGGCGGGGAGTTCGGCCCCGCATATAGAGGGTTTCGGGTACAGGGCACCCCTAGCGCCCCGCCTAGCACGGTCGGGCGAAGGGTACCGCGGCTTCCGATGGATCGGGATGACGAAGTGAGGAGCCCGGCAGATGCCGGGCTCCTCATCCGTGGGGCGGCGTCAGTCTCCGGCGACGAAGTAGATCCACTCACCGTCCTCGGTGATGCCGACGCGGTAGCCGATGTAGCTGCCAAACAGTTCCCAGTCTCCGAAGTCGGCATCGTCGTACAAGGTGGCCAGGGCGTCTCGATCGGCCTGGGGCACGTCGGTCCAGGCCGGGTAGGTGAAGGCGGAGGGCCACACGTAGATGGTGCCGAGATCGCCGGCGTCGGCGGTGGTGAAGGGGAGATCGAGGGTCTCGGTCAAGTAGCGCATGGGCTCGTCACCGGCGGCCTCGAGCTCTATCCAATACAAGGCTGGCTCACCGCCGAGTCCATATGAGAAGGTGAACTCAGGGGAGGCCAAATTGGTGAGCGAGCCGTAGTCGCAGACGACCGCGGCTTGCCAGATCTGCTCTCTCATGTCGGCGACGGCCGGGGGCAGGCCGGGTTGGTCCGCGAGATCGGGCTGGGCCGAGGCGCCGGAGCAGGACTCGGTGGGGGGTGACGGGATGAGCCACACCGGGTGCTCGCGCACGTTGATCTGGCTGCCGTCCTGGGCCGAGGCCTCCCAGGCGATGACGGCGCCGAGTTCGGCTGTATCGACGCTGTAGGGGATCACGATCTCGAAGCCGCCGCGGCATCCGGTGCCGCAGGAGGCCATGGTGGTGCCCTCCCACAGGATGAGACCATCGTTGTCGACGAGGGCCAGGCTCACTACGGCCTCGAACACGTTGGCGGTTCCTCGCACAACCGCGGGATATGCAGGGGGTCCGCCGTAGACCGGGGTCTCGATCATCACCGCCGGCAACAGGTACTCAAAGTCATCGCGAATGACAGGGTCGTCGGGGGTGATGGTGAGATCGGGAGTCGCGTAGATGCCCAGCTCTTCACCTTCGATGAGGAAGATGACGCTGTCGATTTCCGGAAGCCGGGTGAGGGTGAACACAATCTGGCCGACCGGGTAGCCGGCGGCGCCTTCACAGCGACTGACATTCTCCGAGTAGAAGTAGATGATCCCTCCAGGAGACGAGTACTCGGTTGCGGCTACGCCAAAGAACTCGGCGGAGAGATCAACGGTGGCAATGCCGTCGGCAACGTCGATGCCGAGCAGGCGGGTCCCGGCGGGAATGGCCGAGGACATTGCCGGCACTGAGTCGGCTTCGTCGCTCGTCGGTCCGGACAAGAGTGCAGCCAGGGTGTTCTCCACCGGCGCGTTTGCGTCGACGGTGCGGTATACCGGCACCAGGGTGGGGCAGGCATCAGGGTCGGCCGTGTCGTCCAGGTAGAAGTAGACGACGGCGTCGGTCTGGTAGGAGACGACCGTCGTGGCGACGATGACGACCGCCGGGTCGGTGGTGGTAGTCGATTGGCCGGTGGTGGGTACGGTCGAGCTGTCGGCGACGTCGATGCCGTTGTCGCCGCCGAGCCACCACATCCAGGCTCCACCGGCCACCAGGACGGCGGCGGCGGTGGCACCGGCCAGGGCCCAGCCGGGCCAAACACTGCGGCGTTTGCCGATGATCTTCTCTGCGATCCCCATCGGGGTGTAGACCGGACGATCTTCGGGCATCGGGTTCTGCTCTCCGAGGATCTCGAACGGGTCGCGGCTCACGGTGTGCCTCCCGTCTCGTTCATGGCTTCTTCCAGACGCCGGCGAGCCCGGTGCAACCGGATGGCGGCGGCGTTGCGGGAGCAGCCGATGACCTCTCCTATTCCGTCGGGCCCGAGGCCTTCCCAGGCGGCGAGCCGAAGGATTTCGCGTTCCTCGGGCCGAAGCCCGTCGAGGGCGGCGATCACGCTGGTGCCGTCGGCGGGATATGCAGCCGGATCGGCGGCGATGGTGGCGGCTTTGGCGGTCAGCCGTTGGCGCCGTCGCCTGCTGCGCTGTGTGTTCCGGACGACATTGCGGGTCACCGCGTAGAGCCAGGGAAGTGTCCCGGGCTCGTCGGGCAAACGCTGCACCTTACGCCAGGCAATGGTGAACGCTTCAGCCGCGGCGTCGGCGGCATCCTCGCGGCTCAGGCGGCGGGCGGCGTAGCGGTATACCGCCTCGTAGTGGCGGGCAAACACGGCGCGGAATCGATCCTCCGACGAGGCGGCCGCCGTCTGCGGGCGGAATAGGGTCATCGTGCTCTCCACACTCCCATATGTCCGGATGCGGCGGGGGATTTCGGCTGCGGAACAGAACCGCGTCGGCACTACGCTCGGCTTCGTGCAGACCTCACTGTCCGAACCGCTGCACCACCGCCGCTTCCGGGTGCTCTGGATCGCCTCGGTCTTCAGCAACGTGGGCGGCTTTTTCCAGTCGGTGGCGGCGGCGTGGCTGATGCTGGAGATGACCGGATCGCCGGTGTGGGTGTCGGCGATGGCTGCATCGACGACGCTGCCGCTGCTGTTTATGGCGCTGCCGGCCGGAGCGTTTGCCGACCTGGCCAATCGGCGCAATGTGCTGCTGGTGTCCCAGGTGGGCATGGGGGCGGTGGTGGCGGTGATGGCTGCGGTCGTCCTGGCCGATGCGGCCACTCCGGCCTTGTTGTTGGCTCTGGGGCTGCTGCTCGGTGTGGGTGTGGCCCTGAACGCGCCGGTGTGGCAGGCGCTGGTGCCCGACCTGGTTCCGCGGCAATTGGTGGCCAGCGCGGTGGCACTCAACTCGGCATCGTTCAACGCGGCCAGGGTGGTGGGACCGGCCCTTGCCGGGCTTGTTGTGGTCACACTCGGCGCCGGCTGGGCCTTTGCCATCAACGCCGGCACCTATCTGGCGGTGATTGTGGTGATACTGGGCTTCTCCGCCGGCGACTGGACTCCGCAGGAGCAGGCGCCGCTGGTGGGCGCCATCGCCCTGGGCATTCGTTATGCCCGTTTCACTCCGGTGCTGCGGTGGCTGCTTGCTCTCGCCGCCGCCTTTGCCCTCACCTCGGCGGCGCTGCAGACGCTGCTGCCGAACCTGACCCAGGAGGCGTTCGGAGGCGGGGCGGTGATGTACGGCGTACTGCTGGGCGCGATGGGAGTTGGCGCGCTGGCGGGTGCCATCACCCGGGAGCGTTTTGGTGGTGAGATGGGCCGCAAGACGGTGCCTCTGGCCATGGCGCTGTACGGCGTCATGGGAGTGGGGGTGGGCCTGGTCCGGGAGGCCTGGCTGGGTGGGGTGCTCATGGCGGGTGCGGGCGTCTGCTGGGTGTGGGGCCTCACCACCCTGAACGCCACCATCCAGAATCTTTCCCACTCCTGGGTGCGGGGCCGGGCGATGAGCCTCTATATGCTCGCCTTCTCCGGAGTGCTGCCACTTGGGTCGCTGCTGTCCGGCGCGGTGGCGGACAGGGTGGGAGTGCCCTGGGCGGTGGTGGGCCTGTCGGCCGGTGCCGCCGCCGTCGGATTGAGTGCCTTGCGGCTCCCCATCATTGGATTCGACGAGGTGGTGGTGCCGCAGCTTGCCGACGATTGGGATTTGGCGCCGCACGGTGATCTCGAGGTGGTCGGCGGTCCGGTGTTGATCATGAACACCTTTGTGATAGATGAGGCGCGCCTGGCCGAATTTATGGATGTGCTGGCCGAGTTGAGGCTGGTGCGGTTGCGCACGGGAGCGTATCGGTGGCGGCTGTATCGCAATGTGGACAAGCCCAATCGTATGACTGAGGCTTTCAGCCTGGTGTCCTGGGAAGAGCACCTCCGTCAGCACAGTCGAATGGATGTTGGCGCCGTCGAGACGATCAGGAAAGCCCGGTCGTTCGACGTGGGTGACGGCCCGGTGAGCCGCCACCTGGTGGCATTCGACGTCGCGGATCCGCGGCGGCGCCCGGAGTGGACTGAGCTGATTGCCCGTCACGGCGACGCCCACCGCATCGACGGATCGATTCCCTTGCTGGAGGCCGAGATGACGGATGAGGATGGGCAGAGCTGAAAGTCGCCGGGTCAAAAGAAGGCCCGACCGGGTGTGGCGGCAGTTGAGGCCCCGCCGGGGGCGGGGCCTCAATCGCGGAGAGGGAGGGATTTGAACCCTCGAGGAGGCTTTAAACCCCCTACTCGCTTAGCAGGCGAGCGCCTTCGTCCGCTCGGCCACCTCTCCTTGTCGACGGCTGTCTGAGGGCCGGCCGTCGGAGGAGGGAGTGGGATTCGAACCCACGGGACCCCAAGGGGCCCAGCGGTTTTCAAGACCGCTGCCTTCGTCCGCTCGGCCATCCCTCCAGGGAAACCGCCGGGCGGAGGGGGTGGGATTCGAACCCACGGGACCGGTTACACCGGTCCAACAGTTTTCGAGACTGCCGCCTTCGTCCGCTCGGCCACCCCTCCAGCTGCGTGTTTACGCGAACCGGCTGTGGATTGTACCGGGCCGGTCTCAGGGGGTGGGAGAGCGGCGACCCCGGAAGAACTGTTCCAGCAGGTGAGTGCATTCCTCCTCGGCGACACCGGCCACGATGTCGCATCGGTGATTGAGACGCTCATCCTGAGGGATGTTGTACAGGCTCCAGGCGGCACCGGCCTTGGGGTCGGCGGCGCCGTAGACGATTCGTTCCACGCGGGCCCAAACTGCGGCCATGGCACACATGGCGCACGGCTCGAGGGTGACGACGAGCGTGTGGCCGTCCAGGTGCCAGGTGCCTGCGGCGCGTGCGGCTTTAGACAGGACAAGCATCTCGGCATGGGCGGTGGGGTCGTTGAGTTCTTCCCGGCGGTTGTGATCGGCGGCGACCACCCGGCCGCCGGAATCGAGGAGCACGGCTCCCACGGGCACGTCACCGTGGGCTGTTGCCGTGGCCGCTTCTTCGAGGGCGGCCTGCATGGCGGGGCCAAAATCGTTCTGTGGCACTGCCGACCTAGACTCCTTTCACCCCAGGAGGGATCGCATAGTCTGGCCTAGTGCGCACGCCTGGAAAGCGTGTAGGCGGTGTGAGCTGCCTCGTGGGTTCAAATCCCACTCCCTCCGCTGGGCGCTTGTCGCCCGCCATTATGTCCTCCAACATCGGTGGAAAGCTCAGGCTTTCCGTTCCACCTGGCGATGACTACCGTTCACAAGAGAGCGCCCGTAGCTCAATTGGATAGAGCGTCTGACTACGGATCAGAAGGTTGGGGGTTCGAGTCCCTCCGGGCGTGCGAGAAGCAGAGTTCAGAGTTCAGAATTCAGATCGGGTAGAAAACCAACCTTCGGCAACGGGCTACGTCGCTTGAACCGGCGTCGCGTCCGTCTTGCGTAATGCCATCCAGATGAAAAGGGCCATGGCGGCCACCGCAATCCCGTAGATGGCGAACTCGGATAGGAGCATCTGAGGGCCGATGTTCATGCCGTAGGCGTGTCCCGGGGCGACCACACCGGTGTCGATCCAGGGGCGGGTCCAGACAACGCTGGCGGCGGCAAAAAGGGCCAGCCAGACGGGCCGGAGGCGGAATTCATCGACGGCCTGGGTTGCCGGCAAGGCGAGAAAGATCATGTTTGGCAGCAGATGTCGCGATTCCGAGCCCACGGCGATTAGGGCGGTCACAAACATGAGAACGGCAAAAGCCGGTCCGTGGCCGGCACCTCTCCGGACGACTCGGGGCCATAAGAACACGGCGAGAAGCAGCCAGGGCCCGAAATACACGACATGTGCCACGAGGAATGCTCCGGGCACGGCGATGGCGGTGGCCAGCCAGTTGGTGATGGCGTCCAGCGCGGAAGGGTCGGTGGCCCGGCTGGATGCCATCAGGTGGTGGAGGTAGTAGGTGGCGGCGACGAGTGTCACCGATCCGATGAGCCCCAGGGCGATGCTCCTGGAGACAAACTGGCGGGGCCGGAGGGTGAAGAGGTGCCGGAGGAGGGGCGCGGCCGCGCCCAGCACGTAGGCACCGAGGAGTGCCGCGGCGACGGGGAAACCGTGTTTCCATGACGGGTTCCAGGCCGGCAGCAATAGGGCCCAGATGGCGGCGGCCCCGCCCCCGATTCCGGCGACGATCCAACCAGGCGCAGGTTTGGCGCGTTTCTCTTCGTCGGCCCAATCGGCGGGCAAGATGAGCATCACGAGCGCGGCGTAGAAGGTCAATTGCCAGATGAAGCCGCTGGCCAGGCCGAGAAGGAGCACTGCCCCGCGTTTGTGGCGTAGGTAGGCGAGTACCAGTAGAAGGGTGACCGCAAAAGCAGAGGTGTCGGCCAGCACCGGGTAGATCCAGGGGAACCGGAACACGCCAAAATTGAGGAACAGTGCGGTGAAGCCGAACCAGGCTCCCAGGGATCCCAGGCGAACGGTGCGGGCAATGCCGAACCAAGTCAGCACTGCGGCGATACAGGCCCCCAGATTCAGCATGCGGAACAGGGTCACCACGGCAACGGTGCTCGGCTTGTTGATGCCGAGGATCTTCAGTGCGGCGCCGACGGCCAGTGACGGCCCCACCCGCCACACTCGGTAGGCACTGACCGAACGGGGGAAGTCTGCGGCGGCGGTGGCGTAGGTCCTGCCGTCGAAGCCCACTCCGCCGCGCACCGTGATGAGGTGGCCGGCGAGAACGGCAAACAAACCGGCAATCAGCATGATGGTGATCATCCAGGCCGCGTGCGTCCACGGAACGGACTGCCGATCAGTCGGACCCAGAAATGCCGCGGGAGGAGCTGCCTTGGACGATCTACTCATGAGGGCCGGTCCAAACTCGGCAGGTGGAACAGCCAGACGGAGCCTCGGCTCACCATGGGGGACCGCAGCCATTGCGCGGTGGTGTCGTTGGGCACTCCAACGACCAGCAGGTCATTGCCCATGGAAATGCAGAGCCCTTCGCCTATGCCGTTGACCCGCCCCTGCGCGTAGATCTTCGGCTCGGCGGTCTCCGGCCGGTCGATCTCGGCGGTCACAACGAAGGCGCTGAGGGTGATGGGGCCCCAGGCAGGCAGCTTTCTCATGCCGGCGGAGACGACGCCGCCGCTGGTGGCGACCGATTGGCCGAGGTAGACACCACGGGGTGGTGTCCAGACTTCGGTCAAGGGCTCCGTCGGCTGTGTCCACTCTCCGGCG
>CAZTJO010000029.1:0-25098 GCA_964614095.1 uncultured Acidimicrobiia bacterium | reverse complement strand
CTGATGGCGAAAAGAAAGACGGCAGGAAGCTGCCGTCTCCGGTCAATGAGACCTCGGCGCACCTCGAGGTGGCCGGGTGGGAAGCAGCGCTCCCTCTTTTCCCTATCGGTTGTGGCCCACAAGTATATGAGGCCGCAAGAGCCTGTCAACGTAGCGGACCCAAACGGCCGTGGCCGCGGGCGGGCGTACCGTCCGACCCTCCGGGCCTGACGCTCCGGCGGTACCGGTGTCAGCCGCCCATGGCCGCCTGCGCCGCCAGCGCCGCCTCCATCAGGTAGTTGGCCACCAGCACCGTGAACTCCGCGACGGCCTTGTCCTCAGCTTGCGACCCCCACGCCGCGTCGAAGAAGGCGTCCACCAAGTCGTCTATCTCGGGGTCGAGAGCCCCCAGCGAATTCCACGTTGCGGCCCAGAATGTGAAGTCATCGGAGAGATCATCCCATCCGCCTTCGAGACCGGCATTCTCGGCTAGCTCATCACCAATGGACAGGTCGACCCCGATGTTCTCCAGGTGATCGACGTTGAAGCTGGCCAAGATCCAGGCCGCGTAGGTTTGGGCGAAGTCGACGATGTTCTCGATCTCTTCGCTGGTGGCGTCGATGGTGGCGGTGAGATCGGCCACCTCCGCCGTCGCCGCATCGAGATCGCCGGTCAGCCGGGCGTTCTCATCGTTGCTCGCATCCAGATCATCCTGGAGATCGGCTATGTCGCTCAGAGCGGCGGCGAGATCCGCCTGGGTTGTCTCCAACTCGCCCTGGGTGGTCGCGAGTGTTTCGAGCACTGTATCGTGATCGCTGTTGGCCACGGTGGTCCACGTCACCAGGATGTACGCGCCCACACCGATGGCAGCGACCACCAGCACCGACCCCAGGACGATCATCAGCTTCTTCACTGATATCGATCTCTGCTCCTTCACCTTCTCTTCGGCGGGAGCTTCCTCAAGAGGGGCGGGCGCCTCCGGTGCTTCAGGAACATCAGACATGGTGTCGTTTCCTCCCCTTGGGCCGCCGACGCCCCACCCGGCCCCATCGGGCCGACGAGAACACACCAAGGCAAACACACCGACGGCAGCGTATGGAGGCTACACGCAAGCCACCCCGACCCTCGGCAAATCGGAATCAAGAGCGATACCGGCGCCCGTCGCGGCGCGGCAGCAAACGTGCCGCCCTGTTCTACACACCCGTTGCTAGTCGCTCGGCTCGGATCTGTCAACACGTGCCAGCCGACGGCGGCCCACGATCAACCAAACAGCCGTCCCTGGCGCTCCTGGCGGCGCAGACCCGGCCACATCATCCCGTCCATGAACGACCAGGAGCGCCGGTGTGCCGTGCTGGGACCGAGCCATTGCAGCGCGGCCCGGTGGCGTGGGCCCGGATAGCCCTTGTTCCGTTCGAACCAGTACGCCGGGTAGTGCTCCGCCTCGGCGCGCATGATGCGATCTCTGGTCACCTTGGCCAGGATCGATGCCGCCGCGATGGAGAGGCACGTCCGATCGCCGCCGACGACCGGCATCGCACCGCCGACGAAGTCCCACCTGCCGTCGAGCAGCACGGCGTCCGGCGCCACGCCCAGACCGTCGAGCGCCCTCCGTGCCGCCAGGCGCTGCGCCTCCGACATGCCGAGCTCATCACATTCTGCAGCCGAGGAGTGGCCTACCGACCAGGCGATGCACCACCCGCCGATACGATCGAACAGCGCCTCCCGCTCCTCCTCACTCAGCAGCTTCGAGTCACGGATCTTGTAGACACGCCGATCTTGGGGAAGCACCGCGGCGCCGACGCTCAGGGGCCCGGCCCAGGCACCACGACCTACCTCGTCCACGCCGACGACGATCAGCCGGCCGTCGTCCCACAAACGGCGCTCGGTGGCGAGGCCGGGAGCGCTGCCCTTCAATGCCGACCGGAGAACCGCCACCCGGCGACCCTACTACGGCCCTTCCGGCCCCGAATGCGCCGCAGCGCCATCGCCGCCCTCACCGCCGCCTCGGCCGCCTCGGCGCCCTTGTTGCCCGGGCCGGGTTGGCTGCGTTCATGCGCCTGTTCCAGGCGCCGCGCCGTCAACACACCAAATCCCACGGGCATACCGGTGCTCACCGCCACCTGGCGCAGCCCTGCGGCCGCCTGGGCCGCAATATGCTCGTAGTGGTCCGTCTCTCCCCTCACCACTGCACCCAGGGCGACAACACAGTCGTACCCCGATCTGGCGAGACCAAGAGCCACCACCGGCAGCTCAAAGGACCCGGCGACCCGCACCACCGTGGGGTCCTTGGCCCCTGCCTTCGCCAGCGCCGCCAACGCTCCCGACAGCAGGCCGGCGGTGACCAGCTCGTTGAAAGTCGATACAACGATGCCGACCCGCAGCCCGCCGGCATCAAAGTCACCGGTGATCTCGGTCATCCGCCACCTCCTCAAAATCGATCAGGTGTCCCAGCTTGTCCACCTTGGTCTGCAGGTAGGCACGATTCTCCGCCGTCGGCGTCACCAAAAGCGGCAGGCGACCGGTGATGCTGAGGCCGTAGCCCTCGAGCCCGGCCCGTTTCTCCGGATTGTTGGTCAGGAGACGCATGCTGGTAATCCCCAGGTCGGCCAGTATCTGCGCCCCGATGCCGTAGTCGCGGGAGTCGACCGGAAGCCCCAGATCCAGGTTGGCCTGTACCGTATCCCTCCCGCTCTCCTGAAGCGCGTACGCAGCCAGCTTGTGAAGCAGGCCGATGCCGCGGCCCTCGTGACCCCGCACATACAGCACAACGCCTTCCCCTTCCTCGGCCACCCTGCGGAGCGCCTCTCGCAGCTGATAGCCGCAGTCGCAGCGCCTGCTCCCGAAAACATCGCCGGTAAGGCACTCTGAGTGCACTCTCACCAGCACGTTCTGCTTGCCGGCGACGTCCCCGCGCACCAACGCAATGTGGTGCACTCCATCCAGTAAAGACTCGAAGCCCACCGCTCTGAACTCCCCCATGTCGGTGGGAATGGTCGCCTCCGCCACCCGACGCACCAGCTTCTCCAAACGTCGCCTGTGGCTGATAAGAGCCGCGATGCTCACCAGAGGCAGACCGTGCTCCTGAGCAAAACTCTCCAGCTGGGGCAGTCGTGCCATGCTCCCGTCGTTGTTGACGATCTCGCAGAGGGCACCGGCGGGGCGAAGACCGGCCAATCGAACCAGATCGATGGCAGCCTCCGTGTGCCCGGCCCGTTTCAGCACTCCCCCCTCACAGTAACGCAGTGGAAAGATGTGCCCGGGCCGGGCCAGATCGTTTGGCTTTGTATTCGGATCGGCCAGCGAACGAATGGTGGCGGCTCTGTCGGCCGCCGAGATGCCGGTGGTGGTGCCGTGCACGTAATCGACGGAGACGGTAAAGGCGGTGCGGTGGGAATCGGTGTTCTCGGCCACCATCAAGGGCAGTCGAAGCTCGTCCAGGCGCGCCCCCTCGACCGGAACACAGATGAGACCGCTCGTGTAGTGAACCAAAAAGGCGATGTGCTCGGGAGTGGCCTTCTCCGCCGCCACCACGAGATCGCCCTCGTTCTCCCTGTCGGCATCGTCGACGACCACAACAAAACTCCCGTTTTGCAGGGCTTGAATCGCCTCGGAGATGGCGGAGAAGCTCATGACTCTCCGAGAAGCCGTTCCACGTACTTGGCCAGCACATCCATCTCCAGGTTCACCGCGTCTCCAGCAGCACGCGAACCGAAAACGGTCACAT
The DNA here is from genome assembly GCA_964614095.1 of uncultured Acidimicrobiia bacterium. Classification (GTDB taxonomy): domain Bacteria; phylum Actinomycetota; class Acidimicrobiia; order Spongiisociales; family UBA11373; genus CAZWKX01. The sequence goes on along the minus strand of CAZTJO010000029.1, from coordinate 21,395 downwards.
CGAGAGTATGCGGAATGAGCACCACCTCAAATCCGGCGCCGTCGACCCCCGACACCGTCAGGCTGACACCATCAACGGCCACGGACCCCTTTTCCACCAGATACCGGCGCAGCTTTCCGGGAACATCGAACCACATACGAATCGACGCCCCTTCCGTCACGATGGAACGCACCGTGGCTACCCCGTCCACGTGCCCCTGCACGATATGGCCGTCGAACCGGCCTCCGGCGGGCATGGGCCGTTCGAGATTGACTGCATCACCCACGCCCAGGTCACTGAGGTTGGAGCGATCCAGGGTCTCCGTCACCGCCTCTACGGCCAGGCCCCCAGCGTTCACCTGGATTGCAGTGAGGCATACCCCGTTCACCGCGAGGGAATCCCCCACCTCCATGTCCCTGGCCAGATCGCCAGTCTCGAGCACAAAACGGCGTCGGCCGCCCGAGTCTTCGACCTCGGTGACGGTTCCGATACGCTCAATGATGCCGGTGAACATCAAGCCTCCTCCATAGTGAATTCGACGCGCAGATCCGGCCCTACCCGATCCACGGAGACAATGTCCACTCGGCGCATCGATCCCAGCGAGGCAAAGGTCCCGGCAAGCGCCGGGCGCCCTGTGCCTCCGGCCAGGCTGCCGGCGAAGTAGAACACCCCGCGATCGACCAGTCCCCCGCTCACAAAACTCCCGGCCAGGGTGGGGCCTCCCTCGACCAGCAAGTCCACCACCTCGCGCCGGCCCATCTCCTTCACCGCCGCCGACAGGTCGACGCCGCCGGGACCGGGCAGCACCACCACCTCGCCGGGGTAACCGGCATCTTCAGGGGAGAAAACGAGCGGCTGGCGGGCCCACAGCTGAGCCGACTCCGGCAGAGGCCGCCTGCCGGCAAAGATCACCGGCTGCGGCTGCGGCCCCAGGTACTGGGGCAGGCGCACAGTGAGGGCCGGGTTATCGGCGATCACGGTTCCGGCCCCAACCGCCACGGCATCCGCGCCGCTGCGGAGTCGGTGCGCGTCGGCGCGCGCTTCTTCCGACGTGATCCAGCGCGACGAGCCATCGGCGGCGGCAACTTGCCCATCCAGGGTCAGCGCCGCCTTGAGAGTCACCCTCGGCCTTCCGGTGCGACGATGATGGAAATACCCCGGGTCCAGAGCCTCCACCTCGTCGACGGCCACTCCGATGGTGACCTCGATGCCGGCCTCGCGGAGGCGGGCCACTCCTCTCCCCGAGACCCGGGAGTCGGGATCGATGGTCCCGATGATCACGGCGCGCAGGCCCACGCCCAGCACCGCGTCGATACACGGCGGAGTGCGCCCTGTGTGCACGCAGGGTTCCATGGTGACAACAAGCGTGCCGCCGACGGCGGCCTCACCCGCTTCGGTGAGGGCCACCACTTCAGCGTGGGGACATCCGGGGCCTTCGTGGAATCCCCGGCCCACGACTAGGCCCGCGGCATCGAGCACCAAGGCGCCAACACTCGGATTCGGGTGTGGAGTGGCTCCCCGAGCCAGCCCGATGGCCTCGTACATGAGCCGTCGCTCGTCCATTCGTTCCTCCGCGTCGGGGGGGGCGCGTCCGCGAGCGTGCGGCACGAACCCTCCTTCTCCCATCCGGACTCTCACCGTCGGCCCCGGATTTGCGCCGGGTCAACCCTCACAGGGTTCGCGGGCTGTCACCGCCGGTCGGGAATTTCACCCTGCCCCGAAGAAAGGCAGGACAGATTCTAGTGAGGCCGGGAATGAACTCGAATGAGCCCTAGCGCGAGCGCCGGTCGACCTTGTAGCAGGAACCGACCTGGGTCTTGGCGTGCTCTTTCATCTCCGATGCCACCGCAGAGGCTTCCCATTCGCTGGTGAAAGTGCGGCGCAAGTTGTTGGCCACCCCGAGCGATATGGAAACGATGGGAAAGGCGTGCCGCTCTCCGCGGCGATCGATGACCTCGACGAAGCCCCGCAAGGCATCCTGTGTGTCGTAGAAATCGAGGATGCCGTCGTCGAAACGCTCCACTACGCCCTTGGAGAACTGTTCGGCGACCTCGGGGCTCATGACTGCGATGAAGTCGTCACCACCGACGTGGCCGACAAAACACGTGGGATCTCCCACCTCGACCGCGGACTCGATCAGGCAGTTGGCGGTGAATTTGATGACGTTGTCGCCTCGCATGAACCCGTAGTGGTCGTTGTAGGCCTTGAAGTTGTCCAGATCGGCGTGCACGATGGCCACCGGCCGCCCACTCATCACCCGGCGTTCCATCTCCTCGGCAATACGGAAATTGCCCGGCAAACCGGTGAGAGGCGACAGGTCGCGCATCGCCTTGGACCTGCGCAGCACGGCTCCCACACGGGCCACTAGCTCCTCGATGTCGAAAGGCTTCGTGATGTAGTCGTCGGCGCCCATCTCCAGCCCGCGGATGCGGTCTTTGGCGGCGCTTTTGGCGGTAAGCAGAACGATCGCCGCGTTCGACGTCGATGGATTCAGGTGAAGCCTGTTGAGGATCTCGAGACCGTCGATGTCCGGCATCATGACGTCGAGCAGCACGAGGTCGGGTGCCGCTGCCGCCGCTTCGTCGAGACCGTCGCGTCCGCTGACCGCGCAGGCCACCTCGTATCCCTCACGCTCCAAGTTCAGCCTGGTGAACTCGATCACGTCGGGATCATCGTCAATGACGAGAATCCGCTCGCTCATTCGTCTCCGACTGCTCCTCGCAGCTGTTCCACAGCGGCAACCGGATCCGGTGCACGGAAAATCGCCGTCCCGGCGACGAAAACGTTGGCGCCTGCGGCCTGGGCAAGCCGTGCGGTATCCGGTGTTATGCCACCGTCGACCTCGATATCGGCACGCAAACCCTCCGAGTCAACAAAGTTTCTCGCTGCTTCGATTTTGGGCAGAACCTCGGGGATAAACGCTTGTCCGCCGTACCCGGGCGCAACCGACAAAACGAGCACCAGGTCACAGAGCTCAACAAAGGGCCGCACGGCCTCGAATGGAGTCGGAGGATTCATCACGATCCCAAAATCGAGGCCGAGGTCCCGAGCTGCCACCCCCGCAGCCGTTGGATCCGGGAGAACCTCGATGTGGACGGAGACCAGGTCTCCCCCGGCCTCTTTGATCGCGGCAAATAGCGACACCGGATTCGACACCATCAGGTGGCAGTCCAGGTAGAGCTTCGTCACCCGGCGCACCGCCCGGATGACCGGGATGCCGAAGGAGAGATTCGGCACAAAGTGGCCGTCCATGACATCGAGGTGGAACAAATCGGCGCACCCTTCCACACCGCGAATCTCCTCACCGAGACGGGTGAAATCGGCGTTCAGGATCGAGGGTGCGATTTTGATTGATCTGGACACGCGCGGCGAGTGTATCGGCTCCGGCCAACACAACACCGGAAATGGCCCGGCACCTGCCCGCCCCGGCACTGCCCCGGCTCTGGGTAGCCCCTAGTCTCCCGACATGGACCTCTATCACGTTCCACCCAGCACCACCGTTCGACTGACCGAGTGGGACCCGCGCGACCCAAAACTCGCCGAGTCCAGGGGCGAAGCCAAGGAAAGGCTGCGCGAGCTCACCAAACGACTTGGAGAGCTTCAGGAGCTCTTGTACGCCGAAGACCGTCACCAGGTGCTGATCGTGCTTCAGGCCATGGATACGGGCGGCAAGGACGGGACCATACGCCACGTCTTCAAGGCCGTCGATCCGCAGGGGGTGAAGGTCGCCTCATTCAAAACGCCGACCGACGAGGAGCTCGACCACGACTACCTGTGGCGCGTGCACGAGCACACTCCGGCGAGCGGCGAGATCACCATCTTCAACCGCAGTCACTACGAGGACGTGCTCGTGGTGCGGGTGCACAACCTCGCGCCCGAGGAGGTGTGGTCCCGGCGCTACGACCACATAAACGATTTTGAGCGCCTGCTTGCCGAGGAAGGCACGACCATCCTCAAGTTCTTCCTGCACATCTCAGCCGAGGAACAGGCCACACGGCTCCGGGCACGCCTCGAGAAACCGACAAAACACTGGAAGTTCAGCTCGGCCGACCTGGCCGAACGTGAGCGCTGGAACGACTACACCGCCGCCTACGAGGCCGCGCTGTCGAAGACGAGCACGGAATACGCCCCGTGGTACATCGTGCCTGCCGACCGCAAGTGGTATCGCAACCTTGTGGTCGCCTCGGTCATCGTCGACGCCCTCGAAAAGCTGGACATGGCCTACCCGCCACCCGAGGAAGAGCTGGGCGAGATCGTCATCCGCTAACCGAGACGCGCCGTCTCGGCGCGACGCCCCCGCATCCAGTCGGCCGCGGCCATACGCGGTTTGCCTGCCGGCTGGACTTCGATCAGCTCAAGCCCGCCGTCGCCGGTGCCGAGAACGACCCGGCCCTCGACCATCGCGGCAAGCCCGGCCTCCGTCCCGGCCCCGTCCCAGGGCCGGGCCCCCCACAGCTTCAGCCGCGACCCGCCAACGGTGGTCCACGCCCCCGGATTGGGATTGAAGGCCCGCACCATTCTCAGCACCCGCGGGGCCGGGAAGACCACTGGGTCGACAAAGGCTTCCTCGACTTCTACCTTGCCGGCCTCGGTGATCCCCTGATCCGGCTGCGGTGACCCTTCCAGTAAGCCGGCCAGGTACTCCGGCAGGCGATCGGCAAGCAGCCGGGCGCCCAGAAAGGCCAGGCGCGCCGTCAACTCTCCGGCGGTCTCCTGCGCCTCTATCCCGAGCGTCTCCTGGGCCAGGACGGGCCCGGTGTCGAGGCCCTCGTCCATCTCCATGAGGCTCACCCCCGTGATCGTGTCACCGGAGAGGATGGCCCGCGTCACCGGGCTGGCGCCCCGCCAGCGCGGCAGGAGCGAGAAGTGAACGTTGACAAAACCCCGATCCGGAACCGCCAACAGCTTCGGCGAGATCTTATGCGCATAGGCGGCAACGACGCCCACGTCGGCGCCGAGAGACCGGACTCGGTCCAGCATGTCGTCGGGCCGCTCCGGCTGCGCCAGGGGCAGACCCCAGGACCGGGCGGCCTCCACCACCGGCGGCGGAACGGGTGTGCCCGACCGGCCTCGCCGGGAATCGGGCCGGCTCACTACCAGCACCACCTCGGCAACCGACACAAGTGCGGCCACAATGGGCACCGAAGCCGCCGGGGTACCGTAGAAGACCGCCCTCATCGTGGTCCCCCCAGCCCCAGTGCCTCCTCACGAAGCTCACGCAGAGCCTGCCTCCGGATTCTCCTGGGCAAACGCTCCAGAAGAAGCAGGCCGCTGAGGTGGTCGAGCTCGTGCTGCAGCACCCGCCCCACCAGCTCGTCGCCGGCATACTCGGTCTCCTCACCATCCAGATTCAGACCCCGAGCCCGGGCAAAGGCGGCTCTCTTCACATCCCAGTAGCGTCCGGGGACGGACAGGCACCCCTCGTCGTAGGTCCAGGATCCTGAGGTCTCGAGCATCACCGGGTTGATCAGGTGACAGGCACCCTGGCCAACATCAAAAATGATCACCCGCAGCGATACACCTATCTGCGGCGCGGCAAGACCAACACCCGGAGCCTCGTACATGGTCTCGAACATGTCGTCGACCAGCCGCCGAACGCTGTCGTCGATGGCGGCGACTTCTGCCGCCGGCATGCGTAGAACAGGATCGGGAAAGGTTCGGATCGGGAAGATCGCCATGGCACGGCCACACTAGCCCAGCACCGGCCGGCCAACCGATGCCTAAAGATCGATGGGATCGGCGTCGACCCGGACTCTGGCCCCTCCGTCGCGCCAATCGGAGACAAGGCGCCGCAGAGCGACACGTGCCGAATGCAGATCGTGTGATTGCAGCAGCCAGTGGGAACGTCCGCGGCGCTCCGCCGGACCATAGACGGCAACTTCCGCGGACATCAGATCCCGAAGAGCCGAGTCGGCCCCTGTGGGAGCGCTGCCGACCTCAAGAGCGAGCAGCTCGCCAGCGGGCGGGAAGCCGACGCCGGCGCGGCGTCTCACCTCGTCCTCCACCAACCCGATGGGCTCGGCCCGCCGCAGGGCAGCAAGCGCACGATGTCCGGGATCCGCCGTCTGGACCATCGTCCTGCGGCCCGGCCCGCTGCCGGTGGAGGCGGCGACCCGAGCCAGGAGACGAAACCCGTCCTCGACCGCCCGGTAGTGGGGAAGGCGCAGCACGCCGTCGGCATCGGTCACCACCGCCAGGTCCACCGGTTCCATGCCGGGAAGATCCCGCTCCGTGCCCACGATCACCGGGCGCCCGCTGCCGGGCTCGCCTACCAGTGGCGCTCCCACCACACGCGCCGCCTCGGCAAGCACACGGCCCACAGGAGCACCCAGCGGCTCGAACCTGCCCCCACCACACGAAGCGCATCCGCCAAGCTGTGCGCCGCAGCGGGCACAGGAGTCACCGCCCTCGGGACGGGCTCCGCAGCCGGGGCAGATACGCAACGTCCTGCAGGCAATGCAGCGCATCGCCGGGGCCCGTCGATCGCAAAACAGGAACACCCGGCCCCCGCGCCCGGCCACGACCCCCAAGGCCCGCCGCACCCTCTCGGTGAGAACACCGCCTCCGGGAGGCTCCTCGGTGCGATCGACCACCTCAACCAGACCCCACAGGCGCCCCGCGGCGGGCACGACGGATGGGGCACGATGCAGTGCTTCTGCGGTGGGGACCGACCCGGCGAGGACGAGGGAGAACCGCTCGATCATGGCACGACGCCACAAGACGTCCCGCGCATGCGTCGTCGGCGTCGACTTGTCTTTCATGCCGCGCCGTCCCTCGTCGACTATGCAGGCCAGCGAGAGGTTCGCCACCGGCCAGAAACTGATCTCACGCGTGCCGACCAGGACCCGTCCCGCCGAAGACGCGGCAGCAGTCCAGCTTCGGGTCAGCTGGGCCGCCGGCTGTGAGGAGGATGCGAGCAGGACACGCCCCCCATACTGCCCCCCGAGATCGGCGGCGATCCCGGTGGCCTCGACCAGCGACGGCGCCACCACCAGAGCGCTCCGTTCTGCCGCGAGCACGGGACCGACCAGCCCGGCGATGGCCCTAGACCAGGGAGCACGGTCGAGAACGTAATGCGCCCCCACACGCCGACCCGCCGCTGCCGCCGCGCTCACCTCCGGCAGCGGGGACGGCGGAATCTTCTCCACCGGCGCGGGCAAATGCTGCGCCCGGCGCCGGGGAAGATTGGGAGGGGCCGCCTTGGTGACGACCGTCGACAACGGCGCCACATAGTGGAGTGCCGCCCAGCGCAGCACTTCCAGCAGCCCCGAGGTGAAAACGGGCATCTCGCCCGAACGCCCCAGCACTTCACGAAGCCCGTCACGCTCCGGCTCATCGACGGCAACAACCCAGCCGCGCAACCGGCGCCCGCCGAGCGGAACCCGGACCACGGCCCCCACCTCAAGATCGAGCCCGGAAGGGACGGCGTAGGCGAATCCGTCGTCGACGGCAAATGCAGGCAGATCGGGCACCACCCGGACGACGGGGTGCCCGATCAGCTCTCCAAGCCTTCCCGCATCTCGACGATGCGATCCCAGAGAAGAGCCGCCACGATGCGTTTGGGCATCAGCTCCCACGCCTCGATGGTGCCGTCCGGGCGAATGAGGCCGACCTGATTCGCCTCCGACCCAAACCCGGCGCCCGGAGCAGTCACATCATTGGCGACAAGCAGATCGACACCCTTATCCCTGGCCTTGGGCATCGCCTCCTCGATGGGCCCGGTCTCGGCGGCAAAACCCACCAGGAAAGGTCGGCTCTCCATGGCGGCCACCCCGGCAAGGATGTCTGGGGTCTTCTCCAGGGTGATCTTCGGCGGCCCGGTGCGGCGGCGAAGTTTTGCCCGTGCCGGCTGTGCCGGACGGAAATCGGCCACGGCGGCGGCCAGCACGGCCACATCGGCACCGCGGGCCCGGGACCACACCGCCTCCGCCATCTCCTCGGCGCTCTCCACATCGACCACCTCGATGCCCGGATGGCCGGGCCCCGGCACAGTCGTCACGAGGGTGACGGCCGCCCCCCGCCTCGCCGCCTCCAGTGCGATGGCCGTGCCCATCTTGCCCGACGACCGATTACCCACGTAACGAACCGGGTCGATGGCCTCGCGGGTTCCTCCGGCGCTCACCAGCACCCTCCACCCTTTGAGAGCTCCGGCGCCGAGGGCCTGGTGCACCGCGGCCAGCACATCTTCGGGATCCGACATCCGTCCCGGCCCGGCGTCGCCGCCGGCCAGCGCTCCCGTGGCCGGGCCCACAATGTGATACCCGTAACCGAGCAAGGTCTCCGTGTTCTGCCGCGTGGCCTGGTGCTGCCACATCTCGGTGTGCATGGCCGGAGCCAGCACCACTGGCGCCTCGGTGGCGAGCACGGTGGCCGACAGGAGATCCTCACTGAGACCGATCGCCAGACGCGCCATCGTCGCCGCCGTCGCCGGGGCGATGCAGATCAGGTCGGCCCAGGCAGCAAGCTCGATGTGAGGGCTGACCGACGACGTGCCAAACAACTCGGTATGCGGCACCGACCCGGTGATGGCCGCCAGCGTCTGCGCGCCGATAAAGTGGCCGGCCGACTCGGTCATGATCGTTTGTAGCTCGGCGCCTTGCTCTACGAGCCGCCGGGCCAGGTAGGCGGATTTGTACGCGGCGACGCCCCCGGTGATACCGAGCACGATCCGCCTACCGGCGAGCATGCCTACTCGCCGCTGTCGACGGTGACTTTGTCGGCGGCGATCTCCTCGAAGGCGATCGACAGGGGTTTGCGCGACAACGAATGCACCTGAGGAGGCACGTAGCTGCCGAAACCTTCGCCGAGCTGGTTGAAGTAGGCGTTGATCTGGCGAGCGCGGCGAGCCGCCAGCACCACCAGCGTGAAACGGTTCTCCGTGCGCTCCAGCACGGTCTCAATGGGGGGTTCGATCATCATGAGGGATCGCCGGTAGGTAGGGGGCGGGACAGTATACCCATCAGTTCGTCCACCACCCGATCAAGGCTGTCGTTCACCACAAAATGATCAAAGAGGCGTCGCGCCCGCTCCATCTGCCAGCGAACCACCGACAACCGTGAGGCCACGTCGCCGTCGCTGGTATCGCCCCGCCCCCGCAGCCGAGTTTCCAGGGCCTCCACGCTCGGCGGCTCGATGAACACCAGGATCGCCTCGGGAAACGCGGCCCGCACCTGCTCGGATCCCAGCAGCTCGATGTCGAGCACCACGTCTGCACCGGCGGCCAGGTGCTCTTCGATGGCCCGGCGCGGCGTCCCGTAGAGGTGGCCGCTGTACTCGGCCCATTCGGCCAGCTCTTCGGCCGCAACGGCCGATTCGAATCGTTCCCGATCGACAAAGTGGTAGGCGACACCGTCCTCCTCTCCCGGGCGCGCCGGGCGCGTCGTCATCGACACCGAGAAGTGGAACGGCAGGCGTTTCGACAGCCCCGCCACGACACTCGACTTCCCCACCCCGGACGGACCCGAGATGACGATGAGGCGGCCACGGCGGGGCTCATCGGGAAAGAGCGTCGAGTAATGCCTCTCGCTGTTTGGCGCCGAGCCCCCGCAGCCTGCGGTTCGCGGCGATGTTGTGCTTCTCCATCAGGCGGATGGCCTTCACCTTCCCCAGTCCGGGGAGCGAGGTGAGCGCCGCATCCACCTTCATGCCGCCGATCATCTCGTCGCGGTCAGCCCTCTCCAGAAGCTGACGCAGGGTGAGCCCACCCTCCTTGAGCGAACGTTTGACCTCGGCCCGGGCACGACGGGCCGCGGCAGCCTTCTCGAGCGCCCGTGCCCGCTGTTCCGGAGTCAGCCTCGGTGGTCCCATGCACCTCCTCGGTACCCGCCTCGCACTCTATCCATCACAGACCACGGCGCGGAGGCGTTCTGCTGCCCGGGCAGGATCGTCAGCGCCGATAATTGCCCTTCCCACCACCAGCAGGTCGGCCCCCAGGTCCAGCGCCTCACGAGGACCGGCGGTGCGATGCTGGTCCTCGGCCGCCACTCCATCCAACCGGATTCCCGGAGTGACCCGCAACAGACCGGGGGCCGCCTCGACGGCAATCGCCAATTCGAGTGGAGAGCAGACGATGCCCTCCACCCCGGCTGCGGCGGCCAAAGCCGCCAACCGCGCGGTGATCTCGGCCGGGGTGTTTTCGAATATGTCCCCAGCGGCGGAATCGCCGATGCTCGTCAGCAGCGTGACGGCGAGCACCCCCGCCTCTCGCCCCGCAGAGCCGGCGGCAAGGCCGTCCGCGGCGGCCTCGAGCATGGCAACGCCTCCCGTTGCATGAGCCGTGATCCAGCGCGCTCCGTGCTCACCGAGCCGTCGTGCCGCCGCTGCCACCTGGGTGGGTATGTCGTGAAGCTTGGCGTCCACCATGACCGGCCCCATCCGGGCCAGCTCCCCGATGACACTCGGCCCGGAGCCGTGAAGCAGGCCCAGTCCCACCTTGAAAGCCCCGACATGAGGGGAAACCTGCTCTGCGAGCAGGACCGCCTGCTCGGCATCGGGCACATCAAGCGCCACGATGATGGGCGGGCTCACCACGGCTCCACCGCCCCCACCAGCTCTTCCACCCGCTCTACACCGTGTTTGCGGCCGTAGGCCAAGAGCTGGCGCACGATACGCCTGCCCGCCCGCGGCTCGGCGAAGTGCACCGTACCCACCGCCACCGCGCTGGCGCCGGCGAGAAGATACTCGACCACATCTTCTCCACGCCGAACTCCGCCGCAGCCGACGATCGGCAGCTCCGGCAGGGCCCGGTGCACCTCAAAAACACACCGCAGCGCGATCGGCCGAAGTGGTACTCCGGAGTACCCGCCGATCACTCCCGAGAGCAGCGGCCGCCGTGTCGAGGAATCGATGGCCGCACCCCATATCGAGTTGGTGAGCACAACAAAATCGGCGCCGGCCTCGGCAACGGCTCCCGCCACCGCAACGATGTCCTGTGCATTTGGAGACAGCTTCGCCCCCACCGGCACCAGAACCTCCCGCCGCACCGCGGAGACGACCGCCGCCGCAGCCTCGGTATCCAGAGAGAACATCCTGCCCTCGAGGTTGGGGCAAGACAGGTTCACCTCGACCGCCGCCACCCCGCCAGCAGCAAGACCGGCGGCCACCTCGGCAAACTCGTCTGCGGTCTCCCCCGCCGCTGAGCCCCAGACCGGTACCTCCAGCGAGGCGAGGCCAGGCGCCACCGTCTTCAGCCAGGCCTCGATGCCGGGATTCTGGATGCCGATGCCGTTGAGCATGCCCGAGGCCACCGGGGCTAGACGCGGCGGCGGCAGCCCGGGTCGCGGCGTCCGGGTGACGGATTTGGCGACGGCGGCGCCGTAGGCCTGCAACGATGCCACCGCGGCAAAGTCGGCCACGGATCCCACCGTTCCGGAGGCCGCCACCAGAGGGCTGCGCAGCCTCAGCGGCCCCAGCCGAGTGCTCAGGTCCACGAGTGACGCTCCTGCAGGCTGCTCACCGCGGTCACCGCTCCGGCCTCCTGCAGGCTGCGCGCCACCGCGGCGGCGCCCTTCAATGTGGTCACGCAGGGGACCCCTCCGCGATGCGCCGCGCGCCGGATGAGCTGCCCGTCACCGCGGGCGCGCCGCCCCCGGGGTGTGTTCACCACAAGATCGACCTTTCCCTCCTCAATGAGCCGCACCGGATCCCATTGGCCCTCGCCGACCTTGTCCACGTGAGTGGCGGGCAATCCTTTGCCGGCAAGGTGTTTCGACGTGCCGCTGGTGGCCAGGAGCCGGAAACCCAATCCAACAAAGACCTCGGCAACAGCGAGCCCGGCCTCCTTGTCACGGTCGGCTAGGGAAAAGAACACGGTTCCTCCTCGGGGAATCCGATGCCCTGCAGCCAGCAGCGCCTTGGCGTAGGCACTCGGGAAATCGGACCCCACACCCATTACCTCACCGGTGGAGCGCATCTCCGGGCCCAGGACCGTGTCTTCCTCAGGGAACCGCTCCCAGGGCAGCACCTTCTCGTTGACGGCGACAAAAGGCGGTTCGTGAGAGACCGGCAGCACACCCTGGTCCCGAAGCGATCGCAGACTCTCCCCCATCATGACCCTGGTGGCGATCTTGGCCAGAGGCACACCGATGGCCTTGGAGAGGAAAGGCACGGTACGCGAGGCGCGCGGATTGGCCTCCAGCACAAACACCTCGTCGCCCTTGACCGCGTACTGCACGTTGACCAGCCCACGTACCCCCAGCTCCCGGGCCAGCTCGCCCGTGTAATGGAGTATGCGTTTGTGGGCGGTATCGGAAATACCGTGCGGAGGCACCACACACGCCGAATCGCCCGAGTGCACCCCGGCCTCCTCGACGTGCTCCATGACGCCGCCGATCAGGAGGTCCTCGCCGTCGTAGATGGCGTCGACGTCGACCTCATCAGCGGCCTCGAGGAACCGGTCGATCAACACCGGCGCCGCGGTCAGGTCCACCTCTCCCCCGGGGACCGCCCCGTAGAGCTCCCCCAGATAACTGAGAAGCTCCTCGCGGCCCCAAACCACACGCATGGCGCGGCCTCCCAACACGTAGGAGGGCCGTACCAGCACCGGCGTGCCGATGTCGTCGACGATACGCTCGGCCTCGGCCACCGACTTGGCCAGACCGTGCGGCGGCTGCGGTATGCCGAGGCCACGGCATACCGCAGAGAATCTTTCCCGATCCTCGGCCAGGTCAATCGCCTCACGAGGAGTGCCGGCGATGGTGTGCCCCGCCGCCTCCAGTGCCGGGGCCAGCTGCAGTGGAGTTTGGCCCCCCAGCTGCACCACCACGGCCACCGGCTGCTCCACCGCCGCCACCGCCAGCACGTCCTCTTCGGTGAGGGGCTCAAAGTAGAGGCGGTCTGCGGTGTCGTAGTCGGTGGACACGGTCTCCGGGTTGCAGTTGACCATGACCGTCTCGTAGCCGATCTCGGAGAGCACTTGAGCGGCGTGCACGCAGCAGTAGTCGAATTCGATGCCCTGACCGATTCGATTGGGGCCGGAGCCGATGACCATGACCGTGCGTGATCCCGGCGGCGGCGCCTCGTCTTCGTCCTCCCAGGTTCCGTAGAGGTAGGGCGTGCGAGCCACAAACTCGGCGGCGCAGGTATCCACCGTCTTGTACGTGGGGCTCAGCTCCCAGGAGCGGCGCAGATCGGCCACCTCGTCCTTGCCGATCCCCCATAGATACGCCAGCTGGCGATCCGAGAACCCAAGCCGCTTGGCCCGCCGAGCCGCCTGAACCTCGGGCGCGGCGCCAGCAAGCGCCTTCCTCTCCTCCACGATCAGTGCCATCTGGTCGAGGAACCACGGATCGACCCCGGTACTTCGGGAGAGCTCGGCCAAATCGAAGCTGCGGCGCAGGGCCTCCCCGACCTCAAACACGCGGTCGGGAGACGGCACCCGAACGCGGGTCCACAGATCCTCGTCGGTCATCTCCAGCAGGGGCGCTTCGGCGGGATCGGCGTTCAGGCCCCGGCGCCCGTTCTCCAGGCTGCGCAGTGCCTTCTGTAGTGCCTCGGGGAAAGTGCGCCCTATGGCCATCGCCTCTCCGACGCTGCGCATCTCGGTGCCAAGGCGGATGGGCGTAGAGGGGAATTTCGCAAAATCGAAACGGGGCGCTTTGACCACCACGTAGTCGAGGACGGGTTCAAAACATGCCGGGGTGGCCCCGGTGATGTCGTTGGGGATCTCGTCGAGCGTATACCCGACGGCGAGGCAGGCGGCGATCTTGGCGATGGGAAACCCGGTCGCCTTTGAGGCCAGCGCCGAGGAGCGGGAGACCCGTGGGTTCATCTCGATGATGAGGCGGTGGCCCGTCTCCGGGTTCACGGCGAATTGCACGTTGCTGCCCCCGGTGTCGACGCCGATGACCCGCAGGCAGGTGATGGCCTCGTCCCGCATCTCCTGGTACTCGCGGTCGGACAGCGTCATCGCCGGCGCCACGGTGATCGAATCACCGGTGTGCACCCCCATGGAATCGAAGTTCTCGATGGAGCACACGATCACCGCGTTGTCGCGACGGTCCCGCATGACCTCCAGTTCGAACTCCTTCCACCCCGCCACCGACTCCTCGACGAGCACTTCCGTCACCGGAGAGGCCCTAAGGCCGGCGGCGACGACGCGGCGCAGGGCCTCCGGGTCGTCGGCGGTGCCGGTGCCGCCTCCGCCGAGGATGTACGAGGGCCGCACCACCAGCGGATACCCCAGCTCCTCTGCCGCTTCGTCGGCCTCGCTCAGCGAGCCGCAATAGCAGGAGCGAGGAACGGCCAGCCCGGCGCCTTCCATAAGCCGCTTGAACTGGGCCCGATTCTCCGCCGCCTCGATGGCCTGGATACGCGCCCCGATGACCTCAACCCCGTAGCGCTCGAGGGCACCCATTCGCGACAGCGCAGCCGCCACGTTCAGCGCGGTCTGTCCCCCCAGGGTGGGCAGCAGGGCGTCCGGGCGTTCGACGGCCATGATGGCCTCAAGCACCTCGGGGGTGATCGGCTCCAGGTAGGTGGCATGGGCCAGGCCGGGGTCGGTCATGATCGTGGCCGGGTTCGAGTTGACGAGCACCACGCGGTACCCCTGCTCGCGCAGCACCCGAGTGGCCTGGGTGCCGGAGTAGTCGAACTCGCAAGCCTGACCGATGACGATGGGGCCGGAGCCGATCACGAGGATCGTCTCGAGGTCGTCGCGCCGAGGCATCAGCCCACTCCCACGAGCATGGCAAACCGATCAAAAAGATGTGAGGCATCGTGAGGACCCGGGGCGGCTTCCGGATGGAACTGAACGGAAAACGCCGGCACATCGGCGCAGGCCAGTCCTTCCAGAGTCCCGTCGTTGAGGTTCTGGTATGTGGGCATCACGGTCCCGAACGGGGTCTCCACCCGCTCGGGCAGGAGCTCGGGACCGGGGAGACCAGCCCGCTCCGGGGCCTCTCCGTCGCAGAGCGACCACAGGTCCACGGCAAACCCGTGGTTCTGCGACGTGATCTCCACGACACCGTCGCCCAAGCGCCGCACCGGATGGTTGCCTCCGTGATGACCAAAGGTGAGCTTGTAGGTCTTGGCTCCCAGAGCCAGGCCGAGAATCTGGTGGCCGAGGCAGATGCCGAAGATGGGAACCCGGCCCAGGAGCGACCTCACCGCCGCCACCGGCCCGGCAAGCGGTTCCGGGTCGCCGGGCCCATTCGACAGGAACACACCGTCGGGTTCGAGCCGCTCGACCTCTTCGGCCAACGTTCCCGGGGGCACCACCTCAACCTCGATGCCGCGGCCGGCGAGCTGTCCCAGAATGTCCCGCTTCACCCCAAAATCAAACACCACCACCCGGGCCCGAGTCGATCCGGCGGCGGGCACCACGTAGCGCTTCCGGGTCCCCACCCCGGTGGCCAGATCCTGACCCGCCATCGAGGGCGCGGCCGCCGCCAGCTTGGCGAGTGCGGCAACATCGTCGCCGGTGCCTACCGCAACGGGCATCGCGCCCTGGTCACGAAGATGTTTCGTCAGCCGGCGTGTATCGACGCCGCTGAGAGCGACCAGGCCGTGCCGCCGCAGGTACCCGTCGAGCGACCCCTCGGCGCGCCACGACGAGTGGTGCCTCGCCAGCGCCCGGGTGACCAGCGCGGAACAGCAGGGCGCCGCCGCCTGGTCGTCGGCTGCAGTCACCCCGTAGTTGCCGATGTGTGGAGCGGTCATCACCACCACTTGGCCGGCGTAAGAAGGGTCGCTGATTACCTCCTGATAGCCGCTCATGGCCGTGTTGAAGACCGCCTCGCCCGTCACCGGCTGCTCGGCCCCCCACGCCTCACCGCAAAAAACCGCCCCGTCGGCAGTCACGAGCAAGCCCGGCTTCACGCCTCCACCTTCCCGTCCCGCAGCGTGATCCGGCCCCGGAGCAGTACATGGCGCGCCGCTCCGGTGAGCGACCGGCCCCGGAAGGGGCTGTTGGCCGAGCGCGACAGGAAATCTTCCGCGACGTACTCCGCACCGGGATCGATCACGGTGACCGAGGCCGAGGCACCCTCCTCCAGGAGACCGCCGTGGTCCTCGAGGCGGGCGATACGCGCCGGCGCCACCGACATACGGTCAAAAAGCTGCTCCGGCCCCAGGCCCACCGCGCCCAGCACGGCGCCGACGGCCGTCTCCAGCCCTATCACACCCTTGGGTGCCTCCTCAAACGGCACATCCTTCTCGTGGGCGGCGTGGGGAGCGTGGTCGGTGCCGACACAATCGATGATCCCGTCGGCCAAGGCGCGCCGCAGTGCCTGCACATCCTCGGGCGACCGCAGCGGTGGGTACATCTTGAAGGCGGAGTCGGTGCCTAGCACGGCGCGGTGATCGAAGCTGAGGTGGTGCGGCGTGACCTCGGCGGTCACCGGCAGTCCGTCGGCCTTGGCCTGCCGCACCAGCTCGACCGTACCCTCCGTGGACACGTGCTGCACGTGGTAAGCGGCCCCGGTCAGCTCAACAATGGCCAGATCCCGTGCCACGATCACCTCCTCCGCCGCGGCCGGGATTCCCTGGAGCCCGAGAGCAGACGAGACCTCACCCTCGTGCAGGTGACCGCCGGCAGATAGCCCCAAATCCTCGGCGTGCTGGGCGACGACACCACCGAGATCACCCAGGTACTCCATGGCCCGGCGCAGCACCCCGCCATCGAACACCGCGGGGCCGTCGTCGCTGAACACCCGCACGCCGGCGGCCCACAGCTCATCCAGGTGAGCCAGCCGCTCGCCGGCACGGCCCGCGGTCACACATCCGGCCGGGAAAACATCGACAAGACCCACGGCTCGTCCCCGATCGGCGACAAACCGGGCGATGTGGCCGCTGTCGATGGCCGGCTCGGTGTTGGGCATGGCGACCACCGCAGTGAAGCCGCCCGCCGCCGCAGCCATCGACCCCGAGGCAATGTCCTCCTTCCACTCCTGGCCCGGCTCCCGTAGATGCACATGAGGATCGACCAGCCCAGGGCCGATCCAACAGCCGGAGCAGTCGAGAACGTCTGCCGTGCCGGCAGCGATCTTGCGGCCGATCCCGACGATGGTCTCTCCCACCACCCTCACGTCGGCCTGCACCACCCCGCCCGGGGTCACCACCAGACCTCCGGTGAGAACGATCTCATTCATCGAGCTCACCCCCGAGTAGGCGGAACAGAACGGCCATACGCACCGCCACCCCCATGGCCACCTGCTCCAACACGAGCGTCCTGGGGTCGTCGGCAACCTCGTCGGCGATCTCCACGCCCCGGTTCATGGGACCGGGATGCATGACTATCGCCTCCGGCTTCAACAGGGCAAAACGCCGGCGGGTCATGCCGAAACGCCCCACGTATTCGGGCAGTGAGGGGAACACCGTGGCGCCGCCCCGCTCCATCTGCACCCGCAGCAGGTAGACGACGTCGACCTCTCCCAGAACCTCATCGAGAGACGGGCTCACCGCCACCGGCCACCCATCGGTGACGACGGGAAGCAGGGTACGCGGTGCCACCAGCGTCACCCGGGCGCCGAGGGCGGAGAAGGCCAGGATGTTGGATCGCGCCACACGGGAGTGACGGATGTCGCCGACGATGGCCACATGGAGCCCTTCCACCTTGCCGAAGTGGCGCCTGATGGTGAGAGCGTCCAGCAAAGCCTGCGTCGGGTGCTGGTGGGCACCGTCGCCCCCGTTCACCACCGGGATCGAGGTCCAATCGGCCACCCGGCGCGCCGCCCCCACGGCACGATGCCGCACCACCAGGAGATTGGATCCCATGGCCTCGAGCGTCTGCACCGTGTCCTTGAGGCTCTCGCCCTTCGAGAGCGAGGAGGTTCCGGGAGCGAAGCTCATCGTGTCTGCCGAGAGCGCCTTGGCCGCCCGCTCGAACGAGAGCCGAGTACGCGTCGACGGCTCGAAAAAGGCCGTCGTCACGGTCTTGCCCCGAAGGGCCGGCACCTTGGGAATGGGTCGTTCGAGAATCTCCACAAACCCGTCGGCCTCATCGAGCAGAGACTCCAGATCGTGGCGCTCGAGATCGGCGATGTCGATGAAGTGCCGCATCAGACCGCCTCCTCGACGAACGCCCGATCGTTGCCGTCGATCTCCGAGACGTGCACCATCACCCGCTGCCGGCGCGACGTGGGAAGATTCTTCCCCACGTAGTCGGGGCGGATCGGCAGCTCACGATGGCCCCGATCGATCAGCGCGGCCAGCTCGACACGACGCGGCCGGCCCAGATCGGCGATCGAGTCGAGTGCGGCGCGCACGGTGCGGCCGGTGAAGAGCACGTCGTCGACGAGAACCACAACCCGGTCGTCTATCGAGACCGGGACCCTGGTAGCGCCGATCCGGGTTTTGGGGCGGCGATCGAGATCGTCTCTGTAAAGGGCGACATCGAGCTCACCGACCGGTACCGCAGCTTCGAAATCGGCGATCTCCCGGGCGAGACGCTGGGCCAGGGGAACCCCTCTCGTGTGAATGCCCAGGAGAACGAGATCGTCGACCCCGCGGTTTCGCTCCACGATCTCGTGGCCGATGCGCCGCAGCGCCCGGGCCATGTCGGCTGCGTCCATCACCGCGCGCATGGTAAAAAAACGGCCACCCGCGGGGTGGCTCGTGGCGTACGCAGACTCATCTGTGGCGCTCCTTTCCGGCCTCACCGGACCGGGTTAAAGGACAGTGCGAGGCCACGGTAGCACGCCGCCCGCGAGGCTGAAATCAGTCGGCCGGGCGCTCCAGCTCGGCGAGCCGGGCCAGCACCCCGTTGACGAACGCTCCACTCCGCTCGGTCGAGTACTCCTTGGCCAGCCGTACCGCCTCGGAGATGACGACGGCCACCGGTACATCCGGGTGGTGACGCAGCTCGTAGAGAGCCATACGCAGGACGATGCGGTCGACCGGCATCATGCGCTCGACCGTCCAGCGCTCCGCCGCCGATCCTATGGCGGCATCAAGGTCTTCCCGCTCACTCCACACCCCCTCAGCGAGCCGTGATGCCCTGGTTCCAGGGGCAAGCGAGTCTGGTAGCACCCGGCGTATCTCCGCCTCGTAGAGGGCCTGCAGGGCCGTCTCACGCATCTCCACGGCGGTCACGAAACCCTGGTGACATACCCACCGGAGCGTGTGTCCACCTTCAGGACATCACCCTGCTCGACAAAAAGGGGGACGGCCACCACCAGCCCCGTCTCGAGCGTCACCGGCTTAGTTGCTCCCGACACCCGGTCCCCCTTCACCGCCGGCTCGGCGTGAGTCACTTCCAGCTCTACGGATGCCGGCAGCTCGAGCCCGATGGCCCGACCCTCGTAAACGGCTAGCAGCACTCCCGCCCCCTCCCTGAGATAGTTGGAGGCAGCGCCGACTTCGTCGGCGCTCAGCGTCATCTGGGCGTACGTCTCGCCGTCCATGAAGTGAAAGCCCAGATCGTCCGAGTAAAGGTACTGGTGCTCCCGGCGATCGATGACGGCGCGCTCCACCTGCTCGTCGGCGCGGAACGTTCGATCCACGACCGCTCCGGTCTCGAGGTTCTTCAACTTCATGCGCACAAAAGCCTTGCCCTTGCCCGGCTTCACGTGCTGGTAGTCGATGATCTGGAATATGCCGTCGTCCAGGTCGAGGGCCATGCCCGGCTTGACGTCGTTGGTCGAGGTCATCTCGTCACAAACTCCCTTGGCGAGGAGGTGAGCACATCCGAGCCCGCGGCGGTCACCAGCACCATGTCTTCGATGCGGACACCGCCGACTCCCGGCAAGTACACCCCCGGCTCCACGGTCACCACGTCACCCACCCGAAGCCTCTCTTCACCGTTACGCCGCAGGAACGGTGCCTCATGGATCTCGAGGCCCACCCCGTGCCCGGTACCGTGCACAAACTGCTCCTCATACCCGTACCCGCGCAGAATCTTGCGCACCTCCTCGTCTACCTCGCCGCAGGAAACATCGGGCCCGACCGCAGCGACGCCGGCCTGCTGCGACTCCGCCACGGCGCGGTACACCCGCTGCATCTCTTTGTCGGGCTCACCCTCCAGCCACACCGTGCGGGACATGTCCGAGTGGTACCCGGCGACGGTGCAGCCGTAATCGAGCAGTAGCAAGCCCTTTCCCAAGGGTTGGTCCGACGCCTCGTGGTGAGGCAACGATGCGGCGGCGCCGGCGGCCACGATCGGGTCCCATTCGGCCACATCGGCGCCGCCGTCGCGCATGGCCCCGATCAGTCCCCAGGCGAGCTCGGCCTCGGTGGACGTTTGCTCCACCAGGCCGCTGAGACCAGCAAAGGCAGCGTCTCCGGCTGCCGCAGCCCGGCGCAGGAACGCCACCTCGTCCTGGTCTTTGGAGCGGCGCCCGTCCTCGACCAGGCCGCGTGTCGCCACCGGCTCCACACCGGTCTTCTCCTGAAGGGTACGAGCGAAGTCCCAGGGTGCCCCGTGTGCCTCCAACCCCACCGCGTCGAGGCCCAACAACAGCTCTCTGAGGCCCTCCCATACATCGCTGCCCGACACCAGAAGCGACACCGCGGGAAGCTCCTCGACCAGCGCCGCGGCCCTCTCGCCGTAGCGTCCGTCGGTGAGGAACACACCATCACCGCCCGGATGCACCAGCAGATAGCCGCTGCTGCCGGTGAAACCAATGAGGTAACGGAGATTGGGAAGCCGCGACACCAATAGCGGGGTGTCGAGGCCGGCGGCCAGCGCGTGCAATCTGGCGGCGTGCTGCATTCTGCTCCTAGATGCCGATGATGCCGAGGGCTTGTTCAACGGTAGCCGAGTCGACGTGTTCCACTTGCGGCTCCCCGATGGCCGCCAGCAGCACCATACGTAGGCCCTCGGCGTCCCTCTTCTTGTCCATGGCCAGCAGCCGATGGACTTCGGCCGCGTTCGCCTCGGGCGCGGCCACCGGCAGCCCCAGACTCGCGATCACCCGGCGCTGCCGCTCCTCGTCGGCAAAACCGAGCGCCAGGCTCGAGGCCCGGCCCGCCGCCACCATGCCGACGGCAACCGCGCTTCCGTGCGACAGCCCGGCGGCCATCTCGACGGCATGGCCCACGGTGTGGCCGTAATTGAGCAGCGCTCGCTCCCCGTGCTCGGTCGGGTCGCGGGTCACGATCGCCGCCTTCACCGCCATGGCCCGGCGCACAATCTCCTCGAGATCGGCATCGAGGCCGTCCCGCTCGTAGAGGTCCACGATCTTGGGATCGCCGATGAGCCCCGCCTTCACCGCCTCGGCCGAGCCCTCACGTCGCAGCTCCGGGGGCAGGAGATCGAGCACGTCGGCGTCCACCACCACCCGGGCCGGATGATGGAAGGCGCCGACGATGTTCTTGGCCTCCAGGTTCACCGCCGTCTTCCCGCCGATCGCAGCGTCGACTGCGCCCAGCAGCGTGGTCGGCACGTACACCGATTCCACCCCGCGCAGGTACGTGGCGGCAACAAACCCGGCTACATCGGTGAGGGCGCCACCTCCGACGCCGATCACGGTGTCCCCGCG
>CAZTJO010000028.1:8024-25319 GCA_964614095.1 uncultured Acidimicrobiia bacterium | reverse complement strand
GGCCAGCTGCTCGACCTCGTTGATCACCCGGAGCCCGTCGGCGGCGTCGATCAGCAGATCCGTGGCGTTCTCGACGGTGCCGGTGTCCCCAGTGATGCGGCGCAGCTCATCTACGATGAACGCCGGGGCATCGATCATCTGGGGACTGGAGTACACCTTCCAGCCGACCACACCGACCCGGCTGCCTTGTCGCACCCCCTCGTCGGCCAGGATCTCGGCCAACGATCTCGATTTATCTCTCGGCTGACTCGGCAGGCTGAAGTCCTGGAACATGTGGCGGCGCAGCGCAACCGGCGCTGCTCCCGCCATGCCATAACACTCGTTGCCGACCAGAACGGCCGGCTCATCCGCCGGCCCCAACACGAACAAAGCCTCCTCGAAACGCGGGTCGAAGCCGGTGAGGTAGGCGAGGTTGGCGCTGTGCTCACGATCCGCATACACCAGCAACACGTCGAGACCACGATCCTCCAAGCGAGCGCGCAGCCGTTGCAGGCGAGCCTCATAGACCAACGCAGGAATCACGGGCATCTCATCGGGCATGCCGAAATCGGGCAGGTCGATCCAGTCGAGTCGGGAATTGGTCATTTCTCGTCCTTGCGTCAAACCTTCGATGAGAGCCGGCGGCGAGCCTCCGATACCGCTCGTTCCACAACCACGAATGTACTCGCCTCGACATCCAGCCATGGACCGATCTTGCCATCGGCCACTGCACTCGGACCTGGGACCGACATAACCCTGCAATCGGCGACCTACTACGACGCCGCCGACCACGCCGGGATCTCGCGGCTCCATCGCGACCGACCGATGCGCTCTCGCCAGCACCGTCGCCGCAACGAGTCTTCAAGTGTGGGCGTTGCTGGAGAGAACGTGAACCTATCTCTCTAATAGAGCCCGCGCACCCCAATGATCTCCCTACCGGATCCGGACCGTCCCTGTGTGCTCTGTGCCGCCTGCTCGGGTAGGTGGCCTGCGCGGACTGGGCTGGAGAGATCTGCCCAACTCTATCCATGCTGCATGCCATGTTGTATGCTAGATCGTATGCAGAGCACCAGTGTGAGAATCGACCGGGCGACCCACCACGAGCTCAAACGGCTCGCCGACCAGCTCGGGGCCACCGTCGGTGAAACCGTTGCCCTCGCGGTGCGGCGCCTCCGGCAAGACCGCATCGGCGACGAACTGAGAGCCGTGCTCACACAGGACGAAGTCGACTGGCTCGATGCTGACCTCGGGTGACATCGTCGGACTCGACCTGGGAACCCCCGCCGGTCGAGAAGCCGGCTTTCGTCATCCCGCCGTTGTCGTCACCGCTCAGCATATTCTTGAAGCCGAGTCCAACGTGATCCAGGTCGTGCCGCTCACCACCACCATCCGTGGTTTCGGGTCGGAGGTTCTCATCGAACCCGACCAGGCAAACGGACTGAGCGACACTTCGGCGGCCCAATGTCAACACATACGAGCCGTCTCGACGGGCCGGGTCGAACATATCCGAGGCAATGTGGGCCCGGCTGCCCTCAGCCAGATCCGCGACACCATTGGGCTGATTCTGGACGTCACCGCCTAGCCCGGCACCAATCACCAGGTCCCACACCAGAAAAGAGGCCGCCGCGGAGCCCGGCGCCGCGCCGGGCGTTGACGGACTCGAACCGCCGACCTCTTCCATTTGCCAGAAGTAACCAGTCTGCGTAGGATGAGTGTCACTGGAGACCCCAGGGGGTCGAAGACAAGGGGGGTTTCATGTCACTGCGGGTGCGATCCATGACACGTTTCTCACGGCTGTCTGTCCTCTCCCTGGCGTTGATGGTTCTTGTTCTGCTGATGGTGACTGCCGGAACCGGTTCTGCCGCGCCTTCAGACGAAGCATCAGAGCCAGCGGGCAGCGGTGTTGTACCGGTGGTCCCTATCGAGCGTGCCCAGCTGCCCGAGGGGTTGCAGGAGCTGGTCCGGGATGAGGCGATCACAGCAGCCAACTCGCCGGAGTTCGCCGTAGCTCGGCAAGCCTGGGATTCGGATGCCGGCTTCGTCGATCAGGTCGATTATCAGCTTGAATTCCGCTCCCATGTCGACTTCATGAGCTCCGACTACGAACACATAGCCGCGCTGCTCACCGAGAAGCCGGTGAACATGGGCAGTGAATCTCTCGGCCTGTACATGTCGGACGCCGAGGTCGCTGAGATGAATCGTCGTTTTGCTCTCGGTGACAGGATCGAGCTTGTGGTCGAGGCGGTTACCGGCATCGGCCCCAGCAACATGGTCGAAGGGGAGCTGCCCGACTACGGACCCAACTACGGTGGTATCTGGCAAGATCAGCTCGACGGTGGCCGCATCGTGTTGGCCGTTGTCGACGTGTCACTTGTGGATGTCGAGGCGCTTCAACAAATCGTTGGCGGCGCCGACTACCTCAAGATCGTTGAGCAGCCGTTCACCTACAACGAGATAGAGGAATACCGGCAGATGCTCGATTCTGAGCTCGAGAAGCTTGGGGTCGCCAGGTACGTAGCCGCGGTGCATAGCGACCGGGGGCGCCTGCTCGAAGTGCGCGTATCCGACCCGGATTCACTACCAGCATCATTTGGCAGCACCGTACCTCCGGGCGCCTTCACCGTCGTCCAGGGGCCAACAATGCAGGACGCAGCTCGACCGGTCAACCAGCAGCACGCTTGGGCCAACCAGCAGCCCGGGCTCCGCATCGGAGTGAAGACCCCGACGAAGACCTGGATATGCACTTGGGGGTTCAACGGACACACCAGCGGATACAACTATCTGATCACGGCAGGGCACTGCCTCCAACAAAGCGGTGGCTATGACAACTACAGCGGATGGACCTCTGCTGTACAGGTATGGCAAAACAACAGCTCATCGCGCGACCTCACGCCGGGCGACTCGTTCGTGGTGTCTATCAACACGCAGACCTATGACGCAGCGCGCATCTCGTCACCCTACGCGGATGACAACTGCTACCACGGCAACCATTACGATTACACGCCTCCCTCAGCCCACTGCGAGTTCCAGATGCAGGAGCGGGCTCGGCACGACAGCTGGGAGGAAGGTAGTGACCTCACATGCGCTTCTCTGGGGAACTCCGGTGCGTACAGGTGCGGCTACATAGTCGACAAGGACGCCGCTGACAGGAAGGTCGCGGTGGAAATGACCGTCATTGGAGGCGACTCCGGATCAGGTATGAAATTCAACAACCGCATCGATGGAATACTCACCGACACTTCAGGTCCTCAGGCCTTCTTCCAGACCGCATACGACGTGCAGCGCATGCTCGGTGACGGCTACTTCTACTTCAATTGCGCCAACGGAAGGACAACACACACCGACCCATCAGACTGGGGCGTCTGCCCAGACGTGGACGCGTAGCCGCGTCTTGCTGCTAGCCAGCGAGCCGGTCTGCTGTACCACCAGGCAGACGCAGCAAACCACAGAACAAATGCACAACATCGTTGAGGGAAAGATGCATCGACAGACGATCCGCCTCATGGGTATCGCACTCGCAGTCCTGGCGCTCGGTCTTGCAGCATGCGGCCGATCGGCAGACCCAGAAGCTATCCAAGGCGCCTGGGTGCTGGAGAGTGTGGTGATCGACGGTGAGCCCTACGAGCTCCCCTTCGAGTACGCCGGGAGCGACGGAGTTCTCACATTGCTCCGATTCGAGGAAACCGGCATTCTGCGGTTCCAGGCTCCCTGCAACGACGGCCGCAGCGACTACCAGTTCGACGGCCGAGAACTGACCCTGACTGACCTGATGTACTCGGCCGGATACTGCTACCCCGCGGAACTCGACACGGCCGAGGAGTCACCGCTCATGATTGCCGAGGAGGTCATTCTTGCCTCCATGTCGGCTGGCACGATCGACGTCACCTTTGCTGGAGCAGACCCCGAGATCATGGAATGGACCCAAGACGGCACGGTGATGACCTTCCACAGGGAACCCGAGAACTGAGCGATCCCCCCAGTCGAATTGGCCTACGACAGTGGGGGAAGGATTCGAACCTACCGCTCTGTGCCGATTCGCAGCATCGGCACGACGGAGCGAATGGTTCCAGACCGAAGAGGGCTGCAGCGAAGCGACTGTCGCCACGGGCGACCACAAACCCTCACGACATGCGGCCGCATCACCAGGGGTCTCTCAAGTGGGCGTTGACGGACTCGAACCGCCGGCCTCTTCCTTGTAAGGGAAGCGCTCTCGCCAACTGAGCTAAACGCCCGAGCCAGGTGAGAGTACCAAAGGGGCAGGGCGAGGACTGCTCATCAACCGGCGGGCCACTGAGGAAAGAGAATGAAGAATGCAGCGGGCAGAATGCACACCCCGCCGGAGCAACTCTGCATTCTGCATTCTGCTCTCTATATTCTTCCCAAGGCCCTTCTCCCCTATCTACAGCACCGCCGGCGGGCGGACGATGAACCAGAGTGACTACACCTCCAGGAGGTGGACATGGCGTCTCACTCCGCCGGGCCAGAGGACCTCAATTCGCATCACATCGCACGCCAGCAGTTCGACGAAGCCATCCCCTACACCAAAGACCTGCGCGGGTGGAAAGGCGTCTCGGAATGGCTCTTCGAGCCGGAACGAATCGTCAAGGTGACCCTGCCCGTCGTCATGGACGACGGCTACGTACACATCTTCCATGGGTACCGGGTAGTCCACAACACCGTCAGGGGTCCCGGCAAGGGTGGCATCCGTTTCCACCCCAGCGTCGACGAGGATGAGGTGAAGGCGCTCGCCACCTGGATGACCTGGAAATGTGCCCTAGTCGACGTGCCCTTCGGCGGCGCCAAAGGCGGCGTGCAATGCGACCCCACCAAGCTGTCGCTGGAGGAGAAGCGCCGCATCACCCGGCGCTACGTGTCCTCACTGGCTGAGAACCTAGGACCCCACACCGACATCCCCGCCCCCGACCTGTACACCGACGCCCAGACCATGGCCTGGATCTACGACACCTACAAGATGATGCACCCCCGCGAGAACTGCCTCGGGGTGGTCACCGGCAAGCCCGTCGACATCGGCGGCATTCCCGGCCGCTCCACCGCCACCGCGCAAGGCACCGCTTTCGTCACCGAGCACGCCCTCGAGCTGGGCACCGTGCCCAAAATGGACAGCGTCATGAACCGGACCATCGCCATCCAGGGGTTCGGCAACGCCGGCCGCAACGCCGCCCGCATCTTCTCCAACATGGGCGCCGTCATCGTCGGCGTCAGCGACTCCAAGGGCGGCATCTACAGTGCCGACGGAATCGACGTCAAAGCCGTGGAGGAACACAAGGACAACACCGGCACCGTCCTCGGTATGCCCAACACCAAAGAGCTGGAGCCCAAGAGCCTGCTCGAGATGCCCTGCGACATCCTGGTACCCGCCGCCCTGGAGAACCAGATCACCGCCGAAAACGCCCCCAGGGTGAAAGCCAAGATGGTGGTCGAAGCGGCCAACGGGCCCACCACCCCCACCGCCGACCGTATCCTCGACGAGGCCGGCATCAAAGTGATCCCCGACATCCTGGCCAACGCCGGAGGTGTCGTCGTCTCCTACTTCGAATGGGTACAAAACCTGGAGAACGAGCAGTGGGAAGAGGTCGAGGTCCACAAACGGCTGCGCACCAAGATGCGCCGCGCCACCGAAATGGTGCTCACCGAACACACCGGGCTGGTCCAGGAGTTCCCCGCCTACCAGAAACGCTGGCACGAGACCATGCCCGATGCCCCGCCCATACGCTGCCCCGATCTGCGGGTCGCCGCCACCGTGGCTGCGGTGTCCCGGTGCAGGGTGACAACGGAGCAGAGGGGTGTGTGGCCGTAGAAAAGAATTCAGACTTCAGATTGGCAGTACGCGCTTGTTGAATTCTGAGATCTGAAATCGACTCGCTCGTGAGCGGAGCGAGCGGCGAACCATCACCCCTCCGGCGGCTCCTCCCAATAGCCTCCGTCGACCAGCAGGTCGTAGCAGCCGCCATAGTCCGGGTTGGCGCCCCAGTGGTACCAGGGTTCATCGAGCCAATAGATCGAAAAATCGACCAGCCACGCCGCCACCTCGGCGTTGACGTCCGGCCGGTATGGGGGCAGGCCCGCCATACCGGCCGCGGTGGAGCGCCCCTCCCAGTAGAGAAGCCGGTGCTGGAACAGGCCCGCCACCGCCAGGTCCGAATAGGCCGGCGGAACAGTCGGAGGGGTCACCTGGAACGGGTCCCCCAGGCTCTCGCACGCCGCTATCTGCATGGCGTGTTCGATCTCGTCCTCGAGCCCATAGGCGGTGAAGGCCGCCTCGATGTAGGGGCGCCACTCTTCGGCAGTCGACTTGTCCCACCAATCGCCGCGCCAGCCCCGGTAGGTCTCACAGCCCGCCTGTGAACAGTCGACCCCCTCACCGCAATTGCAGGCGTCAAAACTGGCGCCTCCATACAAGAGATCGCCCTCTTCTCCGGCGGTCCCGTTGGCGACCCGCCCGCTAGGCACCGCCCGGCAGAAGTGGTTGTCCCCTCTCCAGCCGATCTCCACACACTCGCCGCCCCACAACTCGTCGGCGCCGGACCCGCCGTAGAGCAGATCGATGCCCGACCCGCCGTAGAGAAGATCGTTCTGCCCCCGGCCGTAGAGCAGGTCGTCGCCCTCGTCGCCAAACAGCGAGTCGTCGCCATCGCCGCCCCAGAGCGAATCGCTGCCGGCACCGCCCTGAAGATCGTCGTCTTCGGCGCCGCCGCGCAGCAGGTCGGCCCCGTCGTTACCCAGCATCAGGTCCGACCCGCTCCCGCCGAAGATCGCATCAAGCTCGGAGCCGCCGACGAGCAAATCGTCGCCGCCGTTGCCGATCAGCCGGTCACGGCCCCCACCGCCGATAATCGTGTCGTCGCCCTTGCCGCCTCTGATGATGTCGCGGCCTTCGCCGCCATCGATGACGTCGACGTGTTTGCCGCCTCTGATGCGATCGTTGCCGGGGCCGGCGTCGATGGTGTCGCCGCCCCCCAGACCGCAGATGATGTCGTTGCCCTCGTAGCCGTTGATGACGTCGGGGCCCCCACCGCCCACGATGACGTCATCGCCCTCAGTGCCCTCCAGGGCGCCGGACCCCCAGACGGTAGCCGCCGAACCCATACACACGGGCGGTGCCTCGTCGGCGGCGGCGCGAGGAACCGAAACGGTGGCCGCCACCAAAGAAACTCCGAGTAAAAAGGCGAAACGGCGGCTGGGTGATGACATGTGTTCCTGGCCCTCCCGGCAGGGAGTCGGGATCTCAGTGTGGCACAGGCCGCGTTTTGCACGGGGGAACCTTGTTCAGAGTGCGGGATGCAGAATGCAGAGAGAAGAGCTCAGATTTCAGAACGCGCAATGCCGACTCTGAAATCTGGTTTCTGAACTCTCCTTACTCCCACAGCCCCAGACCGATCAGCACCTCGTCGCAGGTCCAGTCATGCCAGGGGTCGCGGCCCGCATCGCGGTCCACCATGACCATCCAGGCCGACACCATGGCGTTGGCGTCCGGGCGGAAGGGTGGTGCACCCGCCACACCTGCGGCGCTGGCGCGGCCATCCCAGTAGTAGAGCATCTGCTGGAACAGGCCCCCCACCGCATACTCCGAATAATCCGACCCCGTCTGCGTCACCTGGAAGGGGTCGCCCAGGCTCTCGCACGCAATGATCTGCAGAGCGTGCTCGATCTCCTCCTCGACGCCGAAGGCGGTGAAGGCAGCCTCCACGTCATCACGCCACTCTTCGGCCGTGCTCTTCTGCTGGCCCGAGCCGCGCCAGTCTCGGTACGTCTCACAATCGGTCTGCTGGCCGCCGTTGCAGGCGTCAAAACTCACGCCCCCGTTCAGAAGGTCGCCCGCGGCGGCACCGGCCTCGGTAGTAACACGGCCGTTGGGCGTCGCCCGGCAGAAGTGGTTGTCGCGGTTGCCTATCTCCACACACTCGCCGCCCCACAACTCGTCGGCGCCGGCACCGCCGTAGAGACGGTCGGTGCCCGAGCCCCCGTAGAGAAGATCTTGCTGCCCGTGCCCCATCAGCTTGTCGTCGCCCTCGTCGCCGAACAGGTAGTCGTCACCGTTCCGGCCGGTGAGCCGATCGTTGCCGGGCCCACCTTCCATCTCGTCGTCGCCGTTGCCGCCGCGCAGCACATCGTTGCCGTAGTTGCCCATCAGCTCGTCGTCGCCGTCGCCGCCGGTCATGAAGTCGCGGCCGTTCCTGCCCAGCAGCTCGTCGTCGCCGGAGTCGCCCATGATGGCGTCGCGGCCGCCGTTGCCGACCATGTAGTCGTCGCCCAGGCCCCCGTTCAGCGTGTCGGCGCCGCTTCCCCCCCTGATGTCGTCGGCGCCGTCGCCGCCATCCACCACATCGTCGCCGGCGCCGGAGTAGATGGTGTCGGCGCCCCCCAGACCGCAGATGATGTCATTGCCGCCGTAGCCGTAGATGAGGTCGTCGCCGGCGCTGCCCACGATGACGTCATCACCAAGAGTGCCCTCCAGCAGACCGGAGCCCCACACGGTGGCCGGTGAACCCAGACACGTCGGGGGCTCACCGGCGGCTGCACTGGGAACCGAAACAAAAGCCGCCAGCAGGAAAGCTCCAAGGAGCGTGGCACAACGACGTTTGGGGAAAAACATGACGGTGTGAATCCTCTCGAAAACCGGCGTGCCCACAGTATGCCACGGTCCGTGTTTTCCGCTACATCTCGATCAAGTACCGTCAACCCATGGAATCCTGCAGATTCTGCGAGATAATCGCCGGCCGTCACGACGCCGACGTCGTGCTCGACGAAGAACACACGGTCGCCCTTCTCGACGTTCGGCCCCTGTTTCCCGGCCACACGCTGCTGATGCCCCGCCGACATGTGGAGACGCTCGAAGACCTGCCCGACGGTCTCCTGGGACCGCTGCTGGGCACCGCCCGCCGGCTCAGCGTTGCGGTGCGCACCGCCGTCGACGCCGACGGCACCTTTGTGGCCATAAACAACAAGGTCAGCCAAAGCGTGCCCCACCTGCACATCCACATAGTGCCCCGGCGCCGGCACGACGGCCTGCGCGGCTTCTTCTGGCCCCGCCACGACTACGACGACGAGGTGCACCGAAAACGCACCGCGGTCGCCATCAAACGCGCCCTCGAAAGCGTCTAGCGCCCGGCACGCAAGACCGGCCCGGTATGACGCCGGGCCGGTTTCTTCGCCTCAATCGGCTAACTCTTTTCTTTCTTGCCCCCGAACAGCCCCTTGATGAAATCGAGAAGCTTGCCGAGCAGGCCCGAGGAGCCTGCCGCCCCAACCAGGGACATGATCCCGCCCAGGCCTCCCGACGCCTGCTGCTGGATCTGCTGGCTCTGGCCGGTAAGCAGGCTGGCGATGCCGCCGGCATCGAGGCCCTGCTCCTGCTTCTGTTTGCCCAGGGCGCCCAGAAGCAGCGGGGCCACCGTGACCAGCAGATCGCTCACCTTGTCTTTGGGGAGTCCCGTCTCCTGACCGATGGCCGCCTCCACCGCCGACTGTTTCCCACCGAGAACGTGGCCCAGGATCCCGGCACCGGGCCCTGCCGACACATTTCCAAGGAAATCGCCGACTTTGCTGAGAATGCTGCCGTCGTGGTCCTTCTCCAGCGCCTGATCGAGGGCGGTCGCCCCCTTCGGCTTGGCTGTGTTCTTGGCCAGGGCGCCGGTGAGCACGCTAAGCGCAGTGTTCACCGCTCCCGAGGTTTTTTCTTCGCCGATGCCGAGCTGGCCCGCGATGGCGCCGATGCCACCGGAACCAAGATTCGACGTGACGAGTTGGATCAGGTCGATGACGATCCCCTTTCTCCTTGTTGTCTCCTGCAACAGAGTCTGTCGTGCCCGGGCCAACTGCGCAACCGGCAGAACGGCAGCCGTTCTCGGCAGCACCGCCTTCTGCGTCCCAAACCCGCCGTTTCCGAGATCCCTCTCCTGAGCGCAGCCGCAGGACCATAGTGTCCGGCCCGACCCTGCAGTGATTGTGTGCCGCGTCGATAATTCCGGGATCATTGAATCTCTGCTGCTCCTCTCACCGGAGTAGCGCACCCGGCGAGGCGCCCGGCGCCGAGCACACAGACGTAAGGAGCGCAAGAAGCATGACCGAAGGCTCTGCCTCGCCCGGCACCCAAACCCTGGCCCTGGGCGACCACAGCAATGCGGTCACCCAGCGCCTCGACGTATGGCAGCGTGAGGATGTCCGGCGGCGGTTGTGGGCCAAGGACTACACCATCTGGAGCGCCGAGCCCCAGCCGGAGCTGACCGACCGCCTCGGCTGGCTCACCTTGCACAAGACCATGCCCCCGGCCCTCGGCGACATCGAAGCCTTCGCCGCCGAAGTGCACACCGACGGCTTCGCCCACGTCGTGCTGCTCGGCATGGGCGGCTCCAGCCTGGCCCCCGAGGTGTTTGCCCGCGCCTTCGGCAGCGCTCACGGCTGCCCCGAGCTTCTGGTGCTCGACAGCACCCATCCCGGAGCGGTTCGCTCGATCGAAAAGGTCATCGACCCCACCGCCACGCTGTTCCTTCTCTCCAGCAAGTCGGGCAGCACCATCGAGCCGCTGTCCTTCTTCCGGTACTTCTGGGCCCAGGTGAAAGAGGTGTCTTCCACCCCGAGACGCCACTTCGCCGCCATCACCGACCCGGGCAGCCCTCTGATCGACCTGGCCGGCGAACACGGCTTTCGCCGGGTCTTCACCACCATCCCCGACGTGGGGGGCCGCTACTCGGCGCTCACCCACTTTGGGCTGGTGCCGGCCGCGCTCCTCGGCATCGACACGCGCCGGCTGCTCGACGCCGCCGCCGCCACGGCCGCCGACCCCGACCCCGCCTTCAGCCTCGGCGCCGCCCTGGGTGAGTTGGCGCGAGCCGGCTGTGACAAGGCAACGTTCCTGGTGTCGTCCAGCTTCGCCGCCTTCCCCGGCTGGATCGAGCAGCTTGTCGCCGAGAGCACCGGCAAGAACGGCACCGGCATCGTACCCATCGCCGGCGAGCCCGTCGCCGAACCCGACGGCTACGGCAACGACCGCTTCTTCGTCTACATCGCTCGGCGCGGGGACAACGATCCCGCCCAAGCCGGCGCCGTCGACAGGCTCGGCGCCTCCGCACACCCGGTGGCGCGCATCGTGGTGGACGATCTCCACGGCATCGGCGCCGAGATGCTCCGGTTTGAGATCGCGGTGGCCCTGGCCGGCAGTGTGCTCGGGATCCATCCCTTCGACCAGCCCGACGTTCAGCAGGCCAAGGAGCTGGCCCGCCGGGCGATGGCCGGCGAGATGCAGACCGCTGCCATCACCGAGACGCCGGCGGCAGATGCCGGCCGGCTGCTCGCCGAGCTGGCCGAGTCGACCGACCAACCCGGCGGCTACCTCGCCCTCCAGGCGTTCATCGAACCCACCGGGGCGGCCACCGAACGGCTGCAGCGTATCCGTCACATCCTGGGCCGCCGCCTGAGCATGGCCACAACACTCGGCTTCGGGCCCCGCTACCTGCATTCCACCGGCCAGCTCCACAAGGGCGGCCCCAATACCGGCTTGTTCCTCCAGTTCGTCGACGAGCCCGGCTTCGATCTGGAGATCCCCGGCACCGCCCACGGCTTCGGCCGGCTGATCCGCGGACAAGCCGACGGTGACTTCCAGGCGCTGGCCGACGCCGGCCGCAGGGTGTCTCGTATCAACCTCGGCGCCGACGCCGACCGCGGCCTGGCCGCCGTCGAATGGGGTCTCTAGAACACCGCTAATCGCCGGGAGTGTGGACGATCAGCAGATCGCGGGATAGCCGGTGGAGCAGCTGCGCCGGAACGGATCGGGCGCCGTGAGCGGCCCCAGATCCGCGGCTTCCCACCACAATCAGATCGTCGTCGGCCTCTTCGGCGATCTCCATCAGCACCGACGCCGGGTATAAACCCGGCACCGACATCACGTCGGCGTTGACGCCGGCCTCGGCGGCAGTGGCTCGCGCCCGCTCGATGATGTCCTTCGTCTCGGTGGCGGCAGCGGGTGTGCCCGCAACTACGTGCGCCGCGGTCAGCAGCGCGGAGAACACCCGGGCCCAGCCGGCGGCCGTGGCCACGGCGTGCATCGAGGAAGCTCCGCCGTCGACGCCGACGAGAATGCGGCGATAGGGCCCAGTCTGAGGGTGCCGGGCGTCGACCACCAGCAGATCCGACTGCACATGTTTGCTGACCTGATCGGTGGTTGAGCCCAGCAGCCAGCGGGTACGTTCGGCGGCATCGGCGCTGCCCATGACCAGCAGGTCGTACTCCGCCGAAGTGGCGATGAGCTGATCAATGGTGAATCCGGGCTCGGCGCGTTTGGCGGCCGCAACGCCCACCCGCCCTGCGGCTTCATCGACCAGAGCCCCGGCGTTGCCGCCCACGGCGAGCAGGGTGAGCGAGGCGCCCCGCAGCCGCGCCAGCTCGTCGGCTCGCACCAGCGCCAGCCGGGAGACCTCAGTGCCGTCAAACGCGCAGACGATCCTCACTGTTACCTCGGTATAGCGCATCGCGGGCCGGCGCGCAGGGCTACCGTAAAATCAGGCGACAAAGGGGGTCTTGTGCTCGAGCACCTCACCTGGTTCCAGCAGTCCGCCTACCGGTGGCAGCACGATGGCATCACCGTCTACATCGACCCTTGGGGTGTATCCGGCGACGCGCCCGCCGACGTGATCTTCATCACCCACGCCCACTACGACCACTACTCCCCCGACGATATCGCCCGGGTGAAGACGGCGGAGACGATGGTGGTGGCCCCGCACGATGTCGCCGCCGAGATCTCCGGCAACGTGATCGCAGTGGCCCCCGGCGATGTGGTCACGGTCGCCGGCATCCGCGCCGAGGCGGTTCCCGCCTACAACATCGTCGAGGAGCGGCTCGACTACCACCCACAGCGGAACCGCTGGGTCGGCTACGTGCTCGGCCTCGGCGGGTTCGACTGCTACCACGCCGGCGACACCGACCACGTGCCCGAACTCGATGGCATCCGCTGCAGCGCCGCCCTGCTGCCCATCGGCGGCACCTACACCATGGACGTCGGCCAGGCTGCGGGCCTGGCCCGCAGTATCCGGCCCCAGGTGGCGGTGCCCATGCACTACGGCTTTGTGGTGGGACGTTCTTCCGACGGCGCCCGTTTCCAGGAGGCGGCGGCGCCGGTGGAGGTGGAGATCCTGGAGCCGGTGAACCCCTTCAAGTACAAGTGACATCGAGAGACCGCAGAGCCGGGCCCGGCAGACGGCCCCTGTTGCGGCACCGGCACCGCCCGTGCTGTCATAACGCCTGACAATCCCAGGAGCCGCCCATGCAGGATGAGACCCCGCAGCCGCCGCCCCCCCAAGCCCCGCGGAAGAGGTGGCGCCGCCTTCTCGTCTTCATCGCCGGCGGCATCCTCATCCTCGCCGGGCTCGCCACGCTCCTCAACAAGGCCTTCGAGCGGACCCGCACCTCGACCGAGACCTACCCGGAGGCGATCAGCCACCTGGTGGTCGACAGCAGCAACGGCGACATCGTCATCGTCGCCACCGAAGACGGCGCGCTCACCGTCGAGCGCACCGAGCGCTACAGCTTCCGCAACCCCGAGGGCACGGCAGTGGTGGACGGCACCACGCTGACCCTGGAAGACGGATGCCCGGGCGCCTTTGCCGCACTGTTCAGCCACTGCCGTGTCGATTTCCGGATCACGGTGCCGGCCGGCAC
The DNA here is from genome assembly GCA_964614095.1 of uncultured Acidimicrobiia bacterium. Lineage (GTDB taxonomy): Bacteria > Actinomycetota > Acidimicrobiia > Spongiisociales > UBA11373 > CAZWKX01. The sequence continues at coordinate 11,669 of CAZTJO010000028.1, read as the reverse complement.
GGAAGTAACGGTGGAGTTGAGCAATGGCAATATCGACGTCGACGGCGTGGGCGGAGGAGTCTCACTGATTTGCAGCAACGGCGACATCACGGGACGCTCGCTGACGGCTTCCGTGCTGCTGGCCGACAGCTCCAACGGCGACATTGGACTCTCCTTTGTGAGCGCGCCGGAGCGAATCGTCGCCGACACCTCCAACGGCGACATCGAGATCGTGGTGCCCGACGACACCTACAGGATCGAGGCGGAGACCTCCAACGGCCGCATCGAGTACGGAGTCGACACCGATCCAGATGCAGAACGCTCCATCACGGCCACCACATCGAACGGGGATATCGACATCCGCTCCCTCGACTGAGCAGCTCAGTCGAGGGCTTCCAGCGCCGCCCGCAGATTGGCGAAGGTGTCGGCGAGATCCTCCGGCACCACTCTCGTTGCGCTGATGGTGGTCATGAAGTTGGTGTCGCCGTTCCACCGGGGCACCAGATGCAGGTGAAAGTGATCGGGGATGCCCGCCCCGGCCACCCGGGCCAGATTGGCGCCGATGTTGAAGCCGTCCGGCGACATGGCTGCAACGCAGGCGTCCTTGCCGCGCCGCAACAGGCGCCAGATGTCAGCGGCCTCGTCGGCGGTCAAATCACTCAGATCGGCGACGTGGCGGTATTGGGTCACCATCAGGTGGCCGTTGCTGTACGGGAAGAGATTGAGAACGCTGTAGGCCAGCTCACCGCGCTCCAGGATGAGAGCCTCCTCGTCGGCCTCCCCGGGCAGACAACAGAAGAGGCATCCCTGCCGGTTGCGCTCATCGACCGACCGCACGTATTCGCCGCGCCATCCGGCCCACAGGATCTCCACGGGGACGAGCCTAACCACGGCAACGGCGATACCGCGGTCCCTCACGAGGCGCCAAACTTGCGTACCATCGCCGCCCATGAAAAGAGAGCGCTCCTCCGGCATCCTCCTCCATCCCACCAGCCTCCCCGGCCCCTACGGCATCGGCGACATCGGTCCCGCGGCCGAACGCTGGATCGACTGGCTGGCCGGCACCGGGTGCCGGTATTGGCAGGTGCTGCCCCTCGGCCCCATCGGAAGGGGCAATTCGCCATACGCCGGCCCCTCGGCCTTTGCCGGTAATCCGCTGCTGGTAAGCCCGGAGCGGCTGCTGGAGAGCCGCCTTCTCGAAGAGCCCGATCTCGCCGATCTCCCCACCTTCCCCGGCGGCAGAGTCGATTTTGACGCAGCCATCGCCTGGAAGAGCACTCTGCTGAACCGTGCCTTTCAAAGATCCCAGGCCGCCGCCCCGAACGGCCTTTTCGACGAGTTCGCCGCATTCCGCACCGTCCACGCGCGCTGGCTGGACGACTACACCCTCTTCGCGGCGCTGTCGGAGGCAAATGACGGCCAGCCCTGGCCCCGCTGGCCGGAGCCGCTGCGCTTCCGCCGGCCTGAGGCCCTGGCCCAGGCAAAAGCCGACCTGGCCGCCGACATCGAGCGTCACGCTTTCCACCAGTTCCTCTTCTTCCGCCAGTGGCTGCGGCTGCGCCGCTACGCCAACGCCCGCGGTGTGGAAATCATCGGCGACGCCCCCCTGTACATAGCCCTCGACAGCTCAGCCGTCTGGTCCCACCCCCACCTGTTCCAGCTCGACAAGGCCCAACGTCCCACCGTCGTCGGCGGAGTTCCCAAGGACATGTTCTCGTCGACCGGCCAGCGCTGGGGTCATCCCATCTACAACTGGAAGGCGCACGCCGCCGAAGGCTTCGGCTGGTGGATAGAGCGGCTGCAGATGCTGGTGGAGATGGTTGACGTGATTCGCATCGACCACTTCCGCGCCTTCGCCAACTACTGGGAGATACCCGCCGAAGCGGCAACGGCCCTCACCGGCCGCTGGGTGCTCGGACCCGGGAAATCTTTCTTCGACGCGGTGCGGGACGCCCTCGGCGACATAGCCATCATTGCCGAAAACCTCGGCGAGCCACATCCGTTGGTGGCGGACCTGCTCGTGGCCACCGGTCTGCCCGGCATGAAGCTGCTGCAGGCTGCCTTCGTCAAGAAGCCCAAGAATCCGCAGGGACTCGACACCCACACCGAGAACACCGTGGTCTACACCGGCACCCACGACAACGACACCACCGTGGGCTGGTATCGATCGCTCTCGTGGCGGAGCCGGCGCCGCGTGCGCCGCATGCTGGGAACCAGCAAGCGCACCATCGTCCAGGATCTTCTCGAGGCGACCTGGAAATCACCCGCCTACCTCGCCATCGCCCCCATGCAGGACTTGCTGGGCCTTGGCCCCGAGGCACGCATGAACGAGCCGGGCACGCTGGAGAACAATTGGGAATGGCGCATGAGCGCCGCGGCCGCCGGCACCCGCCTCCAAGCAGAAGTGATCGAACTCAACCGGCGCTTCGAACGTTGCAGACCGGACGTTCCTAAGGGAAGCTGAGCGGCAATCCGCTTTCCGCCCAGGAAACGATGCCGCCGTCGATCTCGTAGACCTCCGTAAACCCAAGTTCCTGCATCAGCAGCAGAACGTCTGCGGACCGATTGTCCGTGCGGCAATAGACCACGTAGGGCGCCGAACGGTCGAGCCCGTCGAGGCGGCTCTCGAAGTCGTAGTTGTAGGAGTCGATGTTGACCGCCCCGGGGATGTGCGCCTCGTCGTACTCCTCTTCTCTGCGAACGTCGAGGATTACCAGCCCTTCCGGTGCCGACTCGATGATCTCATAAGCGTCACCGGCCGAGACGGTCTCGACGATACCGGCGGCGGTGTCGCTCCCGCCGCAGCCCGTAGCAACGATTGCCACCACCGTCAGCAGGACGACAACGGCAGTCCTGGTGCTGTACACGCCCGACCTCCACATCATGCCGGCCAACAACTATGCCCCGATGACGGCCGTCGCACAAGCCAAACCCGGCCCCGAGTAGGCTCCGCCGCTATGAAATCCCGATGCGCCGACTGCGGTCTCCGCAAGAGAGCTGAGGCCAAACCCAAGGGCCTGCTGGCGCGCCTATGGCGCTGGCACACCCAGTGGTGCCCCGGCTGGAAGGCTCATCAAAAAGAGCTGGAAGCTCAGGGCTCCTGAGCCGTGGCGATCCTGGTGGCTGCTAGCCGCCGCCCATGAGATCGGTCATCTCTTCGGGAGTCAGACACCCCATCATGATTGTCATCATCATCGTCACGAACTCCTCGTTCTCGGCGATATCGGTCTCTTCACCGCTGAGTGCCAAGCCCACGATGTCGCCGAGCACAGCAGGATCGAGGAACCCATCGACGATGCACTCCGAGGCCTGCTGGCTGAGCCCGCTTGCCGATATCTCCTGAACGAGCAGGTTCCGCACTTCGGGTGTGTCCAAACACGGAATCATGGCGGTGAACACCGCCTGCTGCTCGGCCGGTGTCAGTTGTTCGAACGCGGCGTCGAGATTGCTGACGTCCGAAGCGGTCACGCCGAGATCGGCGAGCCGCTGCGCTCCCAACGCGCCGACCACCGCCGTGCCCATGCACGAACCGAACTGATCAGCGTCGATGGGAAACTCGGCGCCCATCTCGGTTGCGGCGGTGCCACCGATGGCATCGGCCAGGGCCTGTTCGTCAGTGCCCAAGCCGCCGGTGCCGCCGGGCAGCGTCGTCTGGTCTGCGGCACC
>CAZTJO010000028.1:0-7924 GCA_964614095.1 uncultured Acidimicrobiia bacterium | reverse complement strand
GCGTCGTCTGGTCTGCGGCACCACCGGGCAGCGTCGTCTGGTCTGCGGCACCGCCGGGCAGCGTCGTCTGGTCTGCGGCACCGCCAGGCCCCATCAGGCTCTGGTCATCCCCGCATCCAACGGCGACGAGCGCCAACACGAGTACAAAGAGAATCCAACGTTTCAGCACACAATCACCCCCAGAGGTGTAGTTGTATCGATGTTCCGCAAGAGCGTACACCGACCCGGCGGCTTGTGTTCACCGCGCCGCTCCCCCGGCACCGGAGCTCGGAAACCCGGACACCAAGGCGATACGACGTTGTCCCGACGCGTGGGCCGCCGTCCCACCGGTGCCCCGGCCGGCGAGCCGCCTACGTCTTCTTGCTTCTGGTCTGGGCGATGCCGGCGCGCCGCAGCACCTCGGCGGGAACGCCCGATTGGCGCCACGCCGAGTACGAGATGCCTTTGCGCTGGGAAAACGACTTGGCGTTCTGCACAAAGGCCTTCTCCAGGTGCGACATGTCCTCGGCCGCCTCGGCACGAGCGAGCGCGATCTCGGCATCGATCCGCTGCTGCCGCAGTTCGAGAGCCTTGAGGGGATCGCCCTCGTCTTCGATCCGGTTGCCCAACTCAACGATCCGGTCCCGGAGCCGCTCCGGCGTGACGGGCCGGCCCGGTTTACGATTGGCAAGCGCCTCGAGGTAGCGCTTCACCGCGTGCGACTCACGGCGACCTTTCGCCAGAGCGGCTTTGTGCTCGGCCGACATAGCCATCCCACTACCTCCATAGATCGGGGTATTGACCCATGCTATATGGCGGCGGCGGACTGTGCGAGGCGCCTCCATGGGGCCTGGATTGACGCGGCTGTTAATCACAAAACCTGACGGCAGTTCCGCTCCCCTTTTGGTGGAATAGCCGACCTTTCTGCGCTCGCTTTTACGGCTGCAAATGAACTGCCCACGCGCCGAAGTATGCCCGGGCTCTGAATCAGGACCAGCAGCTCGCTCCATTGAGGCATGCCGATTCGTGCCGACGCCCAGAGCTCGACCCGCAGCATCTGCGGCCGTCGGCTAGAAAGAAGCCCACAGCCTGCGATGGGGATTCGCTGTGAGCACCGGCGACGACACGAACGCCACCGTCCCCCCGGGGCAGCCAACCGCTTCGGACCGAACCGGCTGGCTCAAGTTCGCGGCCGTGTTGGCGGCCATGGTCGTCGCCGTGGTGGGCGCGTTCGCCGTGGGACGTGTGACGGCGCCCGACTCCGAGCCTTCCGCCGTTTCGACTTCCACCACGCTCACCTCAACCACAACCGTTCCACCCACCACTTCCACCACAACCACCACCACCACGACAATCCCCATCACAACCGGCGACTACGTGGAGCGCGTCGCCCAGATAGCCGCCGAGGTCAGCCCTGCAGTCGTACAGCTGGAGACACGCCGGGCGCTCGGCTCCGGTGTCATCTACAGCACCGACGGCTACATCCTCACCGCGGCCCACGTTCTCGACGATGAAGTGGAAGTCACGGTGCGCCTCTACGACGGACGCACCCTGGAAGGCGAGGTGATCGGGGTGCACGACGTCACCGACGTCGGCGTCGTCAAGGTGGAAGCTTCACCCGATCTACCCACCGCCGAGCTTGCCCTGGGCGTCGACGTCCAGGTTGGCCAGCTCGCCGTTGCGCTGGGCAGCCCCTTCGGCCTGGAGCAGACCGCCACTTCGGGCATCGTGAGCGCCGTCGACCGCATCCTGGACGGCGTGATCATGGTGCAGACCGATGCCGCCATCAATCCAGGCAACTCGGGGGGCCCGCTGGTCGACGCCGACGGTCGTGTCATCGGCATCAACGATCTGATATGGACCACTTCGGGCGGCTTTGAAGGCATCGGATTCGCCATCAACATCGACCTCGCCGTGATGGTGGCCGAACAGCTGGTGGCCGGTGAGGAGGTGCAGCTCGCCTACCTGGGCGTGACCGTGAGCCCCGCCGCCGGCGACACCCCCGGCGCTCTCGTCGAGCTGGTGAAGACCGGATCGCCCGCATCCCGCGCCGGCATCGAGATCGGCGACATCATCATCACCGTCGACGGTGAGGAGGTCACCAGCAACGCCGACCTCCGCGCCGCCGTCATCTCCCGGCGACCCGGAGACGTCATCGAGATCGTGCTCCTGAGGGACGCTGAGCATCTGAGCTTCGAAATCACCCTGGCCAGCGCCGGCGAGTAGCGCAGGAGCGCCCCTGGTAGGGTCCAGCGGCAAACTCAGCTTTGGGGGAATGCATGCGCATCCGGGGGTCCTGGGTCGGCGGGTTTCTCGTTCTTCTGCTCTTCACCGCAGCCGCTTGCAGCGGCGGCGGACCGGCGGGCACGACCACGGTGGAGAGCACCACCTCGACGGCGGCTGCTACGACCACTACCACCACTCTGCCGCCCGGCCTGCAACCACAGCAGCTCGCCTACGGGTTCGGTGCCGACGAGCTGGCCAAGTACGACTACACCCAGACGGTCACCATCGACATACCGGCGGGTGAAGGGTTCGGCGGCTTGTTCCGGTCGTCCTCCTCGTACTCGATCACCGCCGCCGGCGAGATGTGGCAGCTCACCCTCCCCGGGTCGGACGGCGACACCTATGAGATCGTCGGCGACCTCCGCCCCGATGAGGCCACGCTCGACAGCGTGGTCGCCGGCCTCGACCTGTCCGACGAATACACAGAGGACGACCTGGCCGAGCTGGTCTACCTGTTCGTACCCGTCGTCGTCGATGTACTGGGCCAGCCGGCCGAAGGCACCGGCGGAGCGCCCGGGTATCTGCGCACCGCAGCCAATCCCTTCGACGTGTTGCTGGTGCCCGGACCGCCACTCACCGAAGAGACCGTCGATGTCGGCGACACGTGGACCTACACGGTCGACCACCCGGTGCTGGGACCCATCGAATACCGGTCCGACGTGGTTGCGGAGGAGGAGATGGACGAGGGCTACGCCTTTTCGATTGACTACGTGGTCGAGATGGGCGGCTTCCCCCTCGAGCTCACCATCACCGAAGCGGCCGAAATAGCCGGCTCGACATCGTCGCAGCAGTCGCTGAACGCCTCACTGCTCTTGGGCGGTTCAACTCTCGACCTGGCCGTGTCCATCGACGACCTCCAGGTGTCGGGCACCTACCTGTTCGATCCGGCCGCGGGCCGGGTGGTCGAAAGCGAGGCAACCCTGATGCTCGTCGAGACCATCAACTCCCAGGTGGAGGGTTTCGAGGGCTCAGTCTCCGTGAACACCTCGGCCACCTACTCGCTGCTGCTGTCGGAGGCCGCCGCGGCCCGCGATGTGGAACGCGGCAACGTGCTGGCGGCGTTCAAGACCGATCCCTACGACCTCGCCTACGAGCAATTCAATGCCCTGTGGGAGTTCGGACTGTGGGAGCCGGACGAGGACCACGTCGAAGCCCTATTCGATCTCATCGGGTACAGCGGCGACGTTGTCGCCGGCGTCGGCTATGCCGAGGCCAGTCTGTTCAACGGCGAGAGCGCCCTGGTGGCGGTCATCACCACCGGCGGCCAATTCCGAGGAGCGCCGTTCCTCGCCCAGGACCTGGCCGCCTACTGGGCCGGCTACAACCCGGCCCCGGTCACGGTGGGCGATCAGACAGCCTACCGGTTCAGCACCGCCGGGCGGGAGTGGCTCATGTGGGGCGACCGCGCCTATCTGTTCCTCGTCAGCGGGCCCCGGGCCATTTCGCAGGAGGTCATGGAGGCGTTCGTGGCGAGGCCGGAGCCGTATCTCTGGCAGACCGGCGACTGTGTCAGCTTCGAGGATGACTACCTCGACGAGAAGCCGTGGGCGCCGTACGGCATCTATGGGCTCCGCCACTGCCTCGACGAGCACACCTACGAGGTCATCTATACGGAGGCCGTGACCAGCGAACCGGGCGATCCCTACCCCGATGAATCGCTGCTGGAGCGCGCCTACACCACCTGCGGCGAGGTGTTCTACGACTACATCGGGGCCTTCGACCTCGACACCGTCATCAGCCTGAGCATCTACCTCCCCGATGAGGACGAATGGGCACAAGGCTCACGCTATTTGGCCTGCCTGGCCAACGAAGCAGGCAACGGCGGAGAAGTCTCCGTCGAGGATCGGCTGGGAGGTGCCGGTCCGTCGAACCCGGTGCAGATCGAGGCGGGCGACTGTCTGGTCGATGATTTCCCGGTTGCCTGCAACACCGCCCACAACGGCGAGGTTGTGGGTGGCGGCGAGTATGACGCCGCCGCAGATGATCCGATGCCCGACTGGGACGAATTGGGTGAGAATCTCGAGGATGTGTGCCAGGAGGCGTTCGACGACTACGGCATCGTGGACGGCGACTTCGAAGTCGATTTCTTCTGGCTGAGCGACATGTACTCAAGCTGGGATCTCGGGGCCCGCTCGTACTACTGCGCCGCCCGGGCCTACGACGAAGACGGCTGGCCCGTCGATGTCGTCGGCTCCTTCGCCGACGACTGGGAAGAGGCCCCGGAGCAGATCGAGACCTGAGGATCGCGCGTCGGCAGACGCCCGTTGGGTTCAGACACCTATCAGGCAGCAGCCGCGGAATCGTCTGATAGCGGCACCGGTGGAGGTGGCGCGGCGCCCCGACCGCCCACGTTCGCAGCAAGGGTCTCTCGCAGCGAATGGACCTGAGACTCATCCGAGAAGGCGGACTTCGGAATGATGTAGAAGCTCGCGCTGCTGGTGAAGACCAGGACGATCCTCTCGTTCTCCTTCCATTTCAGAACATGGTCCCAGGGGTAGCGCCACCATCCGTATGGATCCTGGACGATGGCGAACTCGTCACCGTCCCATCTGCAGTCGTAGGGCATCCTCCACATCTTGTGCTCCAGAAACAACCGCCTACTGACTCGCGGAAGGCCAACGAGGCGGGCATACACGGTCACGAAGGCGGCGAGTCCGGCGACTACCCCAATCACCGTTACCGGTACCGACCCGACGGCAAGGACCGCAATCACCCCGCCGTAGATACACACGAAGTTGACGGCGGACCTCCACCACGGACAGCACAGACGCTGAGCCGCAAGCGCGTCACCCTCGCTCAGCTGAACCGTCATATTCATCACTACCTGCACCCTACCCAAAGACTGTCACACCTACACCGCCACCCGGATCTGGGCCCAAGGTCACTCTCTCGGGGCGTAGTAGGGGTTCCGGAACGGCCATACATGCTCGATCCATTCCGACACCACTCTCCAGACGACCGTATCCATCTCGGATCTGCTCTGGCGCACCCACGATCTCACCTCCGCATCGTGATCCGGGGCAGCCGACGGGTAGATGTAGACACAGCCGATCACGTCGTCTTCATCGAGAATCGAGTAGGTGAACCCCACGCCGTTCTTGAAATGGCAGGCGTGCTCAACAAGATCCGCCCGGTTCTCCTCCAGACCCATCGGCGCCGGCCAATCACGCGACTCGAATCCGGGTGTCGAGTGGATGTGATCGATGCTCGACATCCAGGCCTGATGGTCCTGCTCGTTGTGCTCCGGCCCCAACGGTTCCAGCCGGAACCCGGGCCCTTCGAACTCGATGGGGACCCGAAAGCCGGCGGGCACAAAGGTTTCCATCACTTCTCTCGAATCTATCAGGAGGGCCCCGCAGCACCTGCCGGCCCGGACCGGATCCGGAGTATCTCAAGGGACTTCAGCCAGGCCGGCGGCACCGAGGCCTGCATCCCGCCACGCAGCGGAGCCGCTAGCCCTCCGAATCCGGCCGGCGCGACTGATCTTCACCCGACAAGAGCCGCGCCAACCCCGACACCGGCCGGGCCGTCAATCTCACCAGGCCCACCGCTCTCTTCCCGAGCGCTTGCGGCAGACGATTGAGTCGTGGACCCCCGATGAAGCCGCGCCGGGCGAAGTAGATCCACAGCGACACACCCAGTACCGCCATCGCCCCCAACAGCCCGAAGTACGCCCATCGCCAACTCAGCTCGGGCATGTGGTCAAAGTTCATCCCGTAGATACCGGCCATGAGAGTCATCGGCAACACAATGGCGGCGAAGACGGTGAGCACCTTCATGACCTCGTTGGTGCGTTCCGCCACCGAAGCACGATGCGTTTCCATCACCGCCCCAAGCAGCGCTCGCGACGTCTCGATCGATTCCGCCGCCCGCACGTAGTGATCACGCACGCTTCCGAACCGCATCCGGGCCCGCTCTCCCACACCCGGGAATGGCCCATCGGCGAGCTGCCGAACCGTGTCGCGCTGCGCCGTCACCACCCTCCTGAGCACAAGAGCATCACGGCGCAACGCGTGAAGGTCGGCGATCACCATTGGATCTCCTGCCATCGCCCGCTCCTCCAGCTTGTCGATCTCATCCTCAAGACCCACTGCCAGGGAGTCATATCGGGTTGCCGCCGTCTCGGCCAGCAGTGCAAAGAGCCCATCCGGGCCCGACACCGGATGCCGGCCGGGTCGGACCACCTGCTCCCGCACCAAGGCGAAGGCGGGAAGGTCTTCCGGGTGAAAAGTCACCAAGTAGTCCTGCCCGATGAAGGCATCACACTCAACGGTACGAAGCCTTGTCGGGTCATCGGCTATGCCATGCAGAACAACAAAGGTGTGCTCCGGGTACTCGTCGACCTTCGGGTACTCGGTCAAGACCAGAATGTCCTCGACCGCCAACACGTCGAACCCGAACTCGGCGGCAAGAGCCTCCACTTCTTTGGACGAAGCTCCGACGATGTCGTACCACACCCAACCCCCGACGCCGCGCACCTCGGGCAGGCTGCCTGGAGCGACCTCAGCGGCGCGATCAGACCCGGCAGGCACGTGGAACAAACACTCCATGGTCTGGATTATCGAGGGGTCGGCCCCGACCGGCGGGGATTTTTGCAGCCAACATCGGCCCTCCGCGTGCCTCCGGCTGCGGAAAGTGGCGCGAACCGATTCGCAACGTGCGGACCGCCGTACCGGATCTCCACCTGCGAATGCGATCGATTGACGGCAAACCACCGCCGTCTGAGAAACTGAGACTCGGTATCATTGAACAAAGGCGATGAGGCCCGCCAACAAGTGCCCGACTTGGGCTGATGGCTTCTGGGTAAGAAGGGCAACGCGCATGGTTGCTGGGGACTGCCCCATCGCAACTCCCCTGGAGCTTCGACGTTCCGCCGCGCCCACCGGCACTACGGCAGAACTGAGCCGCCAAATCCGGCCGACACCCGACTGGATTCACCAGGTCAGGGCTTTGTCCCCGCGTGGGACCAAGCGTTTCGCGGCGCGCCGCCTTGAGGTTCGCAAATGGTTATCAAGTCAGAAGAGAAACAAAGCGCACTAACACGTTTCCAGAATCAACTCGATGAGCTCTTCCCGAAAGGCGGAGTCTGCGCGGTGCTCGAGAGGAAGGACGGCACCCTGCAGGCGGCCGCCGTTGTTGTTCCCACCGGCCGCTTGATCTGCAAAGGCGCCCGGCAGGAGACCGGCAAAGAATGGTCATACGACGTCGAGATCAGCGGCCCATCCTCCGATGATCCTGACTCTGGATCCATACGAGTCTGGATCCGCAGCGTAATCCCTCATCCCGCCATCAATGGTCTGTGGGAAGCGCCAATTACATCGGACGACGGCGGAGAACGGCTGCTGCGGATCAACGCTCGCAGTTAGACAACATCCGGTCGCGGGCGGCGGCCCACCAGCAGCTTGCCATCCTCCTTCCGAGCCGAGGCCCCTTCGGGGGCCTCGGCTTTGCAGATGGTGTACAGAAATCGGATGACTCCAGAGCCGGCTGCACAACTCCGCCTCCACCCGCCGGCAGGGCTCGGGTGGAGGCGGAGTCAATCCGACTGGCAGACTGAACGCAATCCGCTACTGGCTGGCCCCGTAGGTTTCCCCGAAGGTCTCATAGCTCGATCCGATGGGACTGATGCTGTAGAGCGCATCACAGGCATCCCGGTTCC
>CAZTJO010000027.1:22197-25381 GCA_964614095.1 uncultured Acidimicrobiia bacterium | reverse complement strand
GTTGTCCTCCACCCATCCATAGACGGGATCGGAGTAGCCGTTTGTCCACGAGAACTGGTATTGGCCGCCCGACCATCCGGGGCCGGTGTAAGAGATGTCGCCACTGGCGACGCCTCCGCCGGTCGTGATCGTATTGCCGGACCAGCTCACTGTGATTCTCCAGTAGCCGCCGTTCCAGGCATACCCGTCGTGCTCCAGCGCGTTGCACAGCGATGTGGCTGAGGCGTCCAGAATTGCGTCACCCGGCGCCTCCACGATGCCCGTCGAAGGATCCAAACCTTCGAAAGTGCCGGCGGACGCCACCCCGCTGGCCACCAGCAGCAAAGCTCCCAGCAGAGCCAGCAACGCCCCAATACGTTGTCTCTCCATCACCCGACCCCCATTTCCAAGGTCTGCACCTCGGCCTTCCTCCGGTCGCCGGTGCGTCGGTCTTACGTTCTCTGTCGTGCGCCGAGCTTCCGCTCGACGATGGGGTGGGGAATCCGGCTCCGCGTCCAAAAGGAAGCATGATCCGGTCCGCCTGCCGGGTCTTGACACCGTCCCGGAAACGGAATCCACTCCACTACTAAAAGCAGTACTACCGAAAGCAGTGCTACCAAGAGTAGTACCACTAGACGTAGCCTAGTGCACCACTAGGTGTGTTCGCCAGTCGGTAGGTGCCCCAGCGAACTGCCCCGACCCGAACCTCCGTCCCTTTCCGGGCCGGGACCACACACCATGAAGCGGATTTCCGCTCCTTGAGCAAATCGCCCCCGCTACGCTCGATTGAGCTCATGACGCCAAACACGCCACCGTACGGCACCAACGAGCCTGATCTTGCCGGCGCCGACATCGCCTTCCGGCCCGATCCGGGCCGAGTGGCTGCGGCCCCCCAATTGTCACCGTCTGCAGAGTCCGATGCCGCTTCAGCCGAGGCGCGGCTGCGCCGATCCACGAGTGTGCGCATCATGAGGATCGCCGGTGTCGCCTTGCTCATCGCGGGCCTAGTCGCCATCGGGTACGTCGTACACACCTATTGGCTCACCGACTCCCGCGCCGCCGACGCCCAGGAGCGGCTGGCTGCGGAGCTCGAAGAGAACCAAGCGGCCGCCGCCGGCCTCGTCGAGAACCCGACCGTTGGTGCCGAATGGGACGAGGCCGAGGCCGCCTCGGTCACCGCCGGAGATTCCCTCACCTACGACCCCACATCGACGTCGGCCCCGGTCACTACCGAGGAGTTCCCCCTCCTCACCCACGCCGCGCCCGAGGAAGGCTCGGCCCTGGGCCGCATTCTCATACCGGAGATCGATCTCGACTGGGTGATCGTGGAGGGAGTCCGGCCCCAAGATCTGGCCCAGGGACCCGGTCACATGACGTGGACCGCCCTGCCCGGTCACCCCGGCAACACGGTGATCAGCGGCCATCGCACCACCTACGGCGCCCCGTTCCTCGCCCTCGATGAACTGGAGCCCGGCGACGAAATTTCCATCGAGACCATCATCGGCACTCACGTCTACGAGATCGTCGACATCATCACCGTGCCGCCCAGCGGTACTTGGGTCACTCAGCAAACCGATGGATCCTGGCTCACGCTCACCACCTGCCATCCACGCGGCAGAGCAAGCGAGCGCCTCATCGTGTTCGCCCGACTTGTCGCAGGCCCCAACTTTGAAGTCATCAACGAGATGTTCGATGGCCGCTGGCAGCTGCCCGAGCCTCCGCCACCCGAGCAAGACGCCTAGGTGGCCAGCCCCTCAAAGATGAACCGCAGCAGAGTCTCCGTCATCTCTCCGTAGCGGTCCTTGGCCTGGGCATCACGTGTCAGATTCTGTGATGCCGACATCATGAGCGTGAACACGATGCGGCCGGCATCCTCCGGATCAAAAGCGCCAAACTCCCCACTCTCGATGCCTTGCCGGCACACGCTGATGATCTCGGCCTCCAGACGGCCATGAACTCGGCCCACCCGCCGCCGTGTCTCCACCGACAGCAGGGGCATCTCGCGCATCACCAGAGCCCCGAGCTGCTCGTCGGTCGACACAAACTCGAGACCCCTCACGATGATCTCGGTCAGCTGCTCTCTGCACCCGACGCCGCCGGGCATTCCTTCGAATATCTGGTCTACCAAGGCGGGCAGCGTCTCCTCGACCATCTGAACCAAGATGTCCTGCTTGTCGGCAAAATACTCATAGAGCGTGGTCCTCCCGATGCCGACGCGGGCAGCGATATCACCCAGACTCGTGTCCGCATAGCCCTGAGCGCAGAAGAGTGCTGCGGATGCGTCAAGGATCTCTTGACGCATCCGCCTCTTGTGCTCAACGATGTTCGCCGCCCGGATGCGGGGCATGCTTCCGAGCGTAGCCCAGCTCCGAACCACACTGCCGGGAGGCACGGTCACGCCGGATCGAGGAGCGGAGACGTCTCCGGCGCTCACTACCATCCTCCGGGGCACCGAAAGGACCACACATGCCTGCCACGATCGTCGTCGGCGCCCAGTGGGGCGACGAAGGAAAGGGCAAGATCGCCAATCTGCTGGCGCAAAACGCGAACGTTGTAGTCCGTTACCAGGGCGGCAACAACGCCGGCCACACCATCGTCATCGGCGAAGAGACGTTCGCGCTCAGCCTCATTCCCAGCGGGGTGGTGTACCCCGAGGTCACCCCGGTAATCGGCAACGGCTGTGTCGTAGATCCCGCGGTGCTGCTCGAAGAGATGAGGACTCTGACCGAGCGAGGTGTCGATCCGTCCCGGCTGCGCATCTCCGGCAACGCCCATCTCATCATGCCCTACCACTGCAAGCTCGACGCGGTGCGCGAACGATTTCTGGGCAACCAGCAGATTGGGACCACCAAACGCGGCATCGGGCCGGCCTACGAGGACAAGATCTCCAGGCGCGGCGTCCGCGTCCAGGATCTGTACGACCCGAAGATCTTCCGCGACAAGGTCGAATCGGCGGTCAAGGACAAGAACCGTCTCCTGACCAAGGTCTTCAACCAACTACCCATGGAAGCCGGCAAGATCGTCGACGAGTACCTCGGTTACGCAGCACGGCTCATAGACCACGTTGCCGATACCTCGCTGTTGGTGTGGCAGGCCATCAACGAGGGCCAGAACGTCATCTTCGAGGGGGCGCAGGGCACCCTGCTCGACATCGACCACGGCACCTATCCCTTTGTGACCTCGTCGAACCCGGTGGCCGGTGGCG
>CAZTJO010000027.1:0-22097 GCA_964614095.1 uncultured Acidimicrobiia bacterium | reverse complement strand
ATCGACCACGGCACCTATCCCTTTGTGACCTCGTCGAACCCGGTGGCCGGTGGCGCCCTCACCGGTATCGGCATCGGGCCCAAGTACATCGACAAGGTCCTTGGGGTGACCAAGGCCTACATCTCCCGCGTGGGCAGCGGTCCCTTCCCGACAGAGCTCGACGACGAGGTCGGCGAGAAGATGGTGCAGATCGGCGGCGAGTTCGGCGTTGTCACCGGGCGCCGGCGCCGCTGCGGCTGGCTCGACGCCGTTGCCCTGCGCTACGCGGTCCGGGTTGCCGGACTCACCGAGATTGCCCTCATGAAGATCGACGTGCTCTCGGCATTCCCCAGCCTTCGCATCGCCACCGCCTATTCATCGCTCGGAGAAACCTATGAGCAGTTCCCCCGCCAGCAGCGTGTTCTCTACAACTGCTCCCCCGTCTACGAGGATCTGCCCGGTTGGGGGACCGACATTTCCGAAGTCCGGCACTTCAACAAGCTCCCCAAGACGGCTCGCGCCTACATCGAGCGAGTCGAGGAGCTGGCCGGCGTGCCTGTGACCATCGTGTCCGTGGGCAAACAGCGGTCGGCAACGTTCTTCCGCGACTGAGAGGAGGCGGCCCGATGATCGAGCGTTACTCATTGCCCGAGATGGCGGCCATCTGGAGCGAGCGGCGCAAGGTCGATGCCTGGCACCAGGTGGAGGCCACCGTGGTCGAGGCCTGGATCGCCGAAGGCGTCGCCCCGCAGGGCGCCGATGCCGCCATACGCGAGGCGCCACCCGTCGACCTCGAACAGTGGAAAGCACGCGAGGAGATCACCCACCACGATCTCGCCGCCTTTGTTGATGTCCTGGCTGCCTCCACCGAAAGCGGCGGCGAGTGGGTCCATTACGGCCTCACCTCGTACGACGTCCTCGATACCGCCCAAGGGATCCTGCTCAAAGAAGCATCTGCGCTGCTTCTCGACAAGATGGCCGCGCTCTTTGAGGTGGTGAAGCGCCGTGCCTTTGAGCACCGCCATACGCCGATGGTGGGCCGCACCCACGGCATGTGGGCCGAGCCCACCAGTTTTGGCCTCAAGCTGGCCGGATGGGCCTTTGAGGTGGCCCGCGACAGACGCCGCCTCATCGACGCCGCCGCCGGAGTGGCCTGCGGCAAGATCAGCGGCGCCGTAGGCACCTACGCCCACGTGCCGCCCCCCGTCGAACAGTTCGTGTGCGACAAACTCGGCCTGGCGGTGGAGCCGGCCAGCACCCAGGTGATATCACGCGATCGTCACGCCGCCTTTCTCTCCACGCTCGCCCTCATCGGCGCCAGCCTCGAGCGGTTCGCCGTCGAGATCCGGCACCTGCAGCGCTCCGAGATCGCCGAGGTCGAGGAGCCGTTCCAGGAAGGTCAAAAGGGCTCATCTTCGATGCCGCACAAACGCAACCCGGTGCTGTCCGAGAACATCACCGGGATCGCCCGGCTGCTCCGCGGGTGGGCGCTGGCGGGTTTGGAGAACATCGCCCTGTGGCATGAGCGAGACATCAGCCACTCATCGGTCGAGCGCGTGGCGCTACCGGACGCCTGCATCGTGCTCGACTTTGCCCTGGATCGCATCACCAAACTCATCGACGGCCTGGTTGTACGGCCCGAACGTATGGCGGCAAACCTCGAAGCCACCCGCGGCCTCGTTTTCAGTCAGAAGGTGCTCCATCTGCTCATCGACAGCGGCATGAGCCGTGACGCCGCCTACCGTGTCGTGCAGAAGGCATCAACGCAGGCGTGGGAGAACGATCAACACCTGAGAGAGGTGCTGGCCTCCGATACGGAGGTTCCTCTCGACTCCGCAACTCTCGACTCCGCCTTCGACACCTCACGCCTCCTGGAACCGGCCGGAGTCGTGTTCGAGCGCCTCGACGCACTCAGTCTCGACTAGCCGGAGCCGGCGGTGTAGCGCTCGAGAGGCCGGTGGCACTGGCCCCGATGATGCCGCCGTGGCAGGCTGGTCCCCAAGGAGGCGCTATTCCATGCCAACCAGAGAGGTCACCTTCGACGGAAGCGAGGGCCTGGTCTTCTATCGCATGTGGGAACCGAACGAGCCCCCGCGGCGTATCGTGCTGGTGGTGCACGGCTACGCCGAGCACTCGGGGCGCTACGCCCATGTCGCTGCCGCACTCAACGCCGACCGATGTGTGGTGTACGCCGAAGACCACATCGGGCACGGTCACAGCGCCGGCGAGCGCGCCCTGCTTGCCGATTTCGAGAACGTCGTCGCCGATCTGCACCACCTGGCCCGCGTCGCCGCCGCCGAACACCCGGAGCTTCCGATTCTGCTGATCGGTCACTCGATGGGTGGCCTGCTGGCCTCACGCTATGCCCAGAGCCACCCGGATATTGCCGGACTGGTTCTGCTCGGCGCCGTCATCGGCGATTGGGCCTGGGCCCGCCATGTCCTCTCCCAGCCCGAGATGCCCGGTCCGCCCTCCGACTGGAGCGGGATGAGCCGTGACCCCGGGGCGGTCGAGCGGTACAGCACCGACCCGCTCGTCTACCGGGGCCCTTACAAACGCCCACTGCTCGAGGCAGAGGCAAGGGCCCTCGATCGCTTCAACACCGAAATCGATCGCATCACCATGCCGGTTCTCCTGCTTCACGGCGCCGCCGATCCCTTTGTCGATTATCGGACTTCTCTCCAGACCATGTCCCGGCTGCCCACCGACGACGTCACCGTTCGTATCTTTCCCGGGGCTCGCCACGAGCTGGTCCATGAGATCAACCGAGATGAGGTCATCGGCGAGATCCTGCGTTTTGTGGCTCGAGTGGCTCCCTAGCCCGGCCCCGTCCCGGCTGGCATACTGCAGCGCTTATGGGTGAGATCGGGATCCCGCCGCGGGTCGACCACAGCACCATCCGGTACTTGGAGGCCATTGGTGATCGCACCTGGCCTGCCGCCGAGGTTGTGTCCTACGACGGCTGGGAGCTGCGTTTCACCGGAGCGATGGGGCGGCGCCTCAATTCGGTTACACCGATCGCCGCCGGTGACTTGCCGGCGGAAGACAAGATCGATTTCTGTGAAGCCTTCTATCGCCGGCGTTCGGTCCCGACTCTCTTCAAACTCACCGCGGCTTCCCTCCCCCAATCCATCGACACCATGCTCGCCGAACGCGGCTATTTGATCGACGCACCCACTGCGGTGCATACCGCTTCGATCCGGCCGGCCCCGGCTCCGCCGGGAGTTGACCTCGTCGAGGCCCTCGAGCCGAAGTGGCTGCAGGCCAATGCCGGCCTCGGCGGGCACGCCGCCGGATGGCCGGATCTGTTCCGTCGGCTTGCCGACCGGATCAGCCTGCCTACCGCCTACGCCTCCATTTCCATCGACGGCGACATCGCCGCCACCGGAATGGCGGTGGAGGTTGCCGAGCACGTGGTCCTCTTTGAGATCGTCACGGATCCCGAAAGGCGGCGCCGCGGCCTGGCACTCCGTATCGTTGCCGCACTCCTGTCCTGGGGTGCTGCTCGAGGCGCCACCAAAACACTTCTTCAGGTGATGACCGACAATATGCCCGCGCTCCACCTCTACAACGGGCTCGGCTTCACCGAGGCCTACCGATACTGGTATCGGCTCGCCTGAGCCCGGCAGCGCCCGACCCCCGGTAAGGTGCCCCCACGTGGACACCGAAGGCAACACACCGGTCTGCTACCGCCACCCCGATCGGGAAACCCGCCTCGCCTGCAGCGAGTGCGGCAGGCCCATCTGCGCGGAGTGTTCACTCGACGCCGCCGTCGGCCAGAAGTGCCCGGAGTGTGCCCGCCCCGAGGGAAGATCCCGCGTCATCCCGGTACGCCCCCATACGCAGTTGGGCCGGCGCGCCGCGCCGATCACCTACTCGCTCATCGCCGTCAACGTCGCCGCCTTTTTGCTCGAATTGGCCCTGCGCGAGTCGCCCACCCGCTCCGTCATCCTCGACAACTTTGCCCAGCAGGGTCTACAAATCGATGCCTTCGGAGAATGGTGGCGGATCTTCACCGCCATGTTCCTCCACAGCGGTGTACTCCATCTGCTGGTGAACATGTACGCGCTTTGGATCCTCGGGCCCATCATCGAGCGCCGCTTTGGCGCCCTCTCCTTCGGCACCCTCTACCTGGCTACCGGTGTCGCCGGGGGGGCCTTCTTCCACGCCATCGGTCCGGCGACTACCTGGGTGGTCGGGGCCTCCGGAGCCATATTTGGGCTCTTTGGCGTCCTCCTCGCAGCCACCTTCCGGCAGCGTCACACCCAGATGGGGGCGGCCCTTTTCAACCGGCTCCTCATCCTGCTGGTCATCAACCTGTCCTTGCCATTTTTGGTGCCCAATATTGCCTGGCAGGCCCATCTGGGTGGCCTGATCTCCGGCATCGTGATCGTGACACTGTGGGATCGGGTGCCGCTCCAGCGCCCCGGCGCCACCGCCTACCGGGCCGCGGTCGCCCTCACCATCGGCGGCGCCGCCCTCGCCACGGTCCTGTTCCTGTGACCGGAATCACCCATGTGGGGACAATCGTGATCCCCCACCGCTACCGCGGCCCCGATCAGTCCGGCAACGGGGGCTACACATGTGGCCTGATCTCCGCCTACACCGACGGCGATGCCGAGGTGAAACTGCGCCGGCCTCCGCCCCTCGACCAGACCCTCGACGTATTCCGAGACCACGATCGAATCCGCGTACACGACCGATCCGACCTCATCGCCGAAGCAGGTGCGGTGACGTGCGAGATCGACGTCCCCACGCCCCCATCCCTGGAGGAGGCCACGGCCGCCGCTCGGCGCTACGCCGGCTTCCGGCGCCACGCTTTCCCCGGCTGTTTTGTCTGCGGCACCGAGCGCCAGCCGGGTGACGGGCTGCGCCTCTTCGCCGGGCCGCTCCCTGGCCGCGACATCGTGGCCGCCCCCGTGATCGCCGATGCTTCCCTGCCCGCCTCCCGAGGCAAACTCAACAACGAGATTGTGTGGTCGCTACTGGACTGCCCCGGAGCCTGGGCGGTGGAGCGCCAAGCCGAAGATCGGCCCGTCGTGCTCGGGACCATGGCGGCGCGCATCACTAAATCCATTCCCATCGGCGCCGAACTGATCGCCATCGGATGGCCACAGGGTCGCGACGGCCGCAAGCTCTTCTCCGGCACCGCCATCTTCTCCGCCGAGGGAATCCTCTACGGGTATGCCCGCCAGACCTGGGTCGTAATCACCATCTAGGCGCAGCGCACCGATGGGTTCCGGGCTGTGCCACAATGCGGCCCATGGAACGCCCTATTCCGCTGCGGGCTCGGCGCCAGCTCTTTGCCTCTCCATAGTCAGGGGCTTCCCGGCCGCGTTCCACGACCACCCAAGGAGAGGAATACCATGACGAACAGCCTTACCCAACGCCTCGAGCAAGTGTTTGCACCCGTCATCGGATGGGCATCAAACATCGAAATCGCCACCGCGGAGGGTTGCTGGCTCACCGACGTCGAAGGCGAGCGTTATCTCGATTTCGCCTGCGGCATCGCAACGGTCAACGCCGGGCACAACCACCCGAAGGTGCTCGCCGCGGCCCGTGAGCAGCTCGAGAAGGTTTGGCACGCCGGTGGATCATTCCTCTATGAGTCCCTCGTGACCGCTGCGGAAAAGCTCATCGGCGTCACGCCTCCATCGATCGAGAAACTCTTCTTCATGAACTCCGGCGCCGAGGCAGTGGAGGCCGGCATGAAGCTGGCCCGCAAGGTGAGCGGCCGTCAGGGCATCGTCGTCTTCCGCGGCGCATTCCACGGGCGCACCATGGGATCGGTGAGCTACACCACCTCAAAGGCCAAGTACCGCCAGGGCTACCACCCCATCGTGCCCTCGGTCTTTGTGACACCGTTCCCCCACCCGTACCGCTGGGGCAAAACCGAAGACGAGGCCACCGACCACGCTCTCCTCGAGCTGGAGCTGAAGCTCAAACACGAGGTGACTCCCGGCGAGATCGCCGTGTTTATGGTGGAGCCCATGCAGGGTGAAGGCGGCTACTACCCGGCCCCACAGCGTTTTCTGCAGCGCCTGCGCGAGATTGCCGATGAGCACGGCATCCTCCTGGCCCTCGACGAGGTCCAGACCGGGTTCGGCCGCACCGGTACCTGGTTCGCCTCCGAGCATTACGGAATCGAGCCCGACATCCTGCTTCTGGGCAAAGCAATCGCCAACGGCCTGCCTTTGTCGGCGGTCGGCGCCCGCGCCGAGCTTCTCGACAAGTGGCTTCCGGGCTCACACGGCACCACCTTCGGCGGCAATCCGGTCTCGTGTGCCGCCGCCGCGGCCAACGTCGACGCCCTCGGCGAGCTCATCCCTGCGGTGCCCGATCTCTCCAAACACGCCTTCGGCCGGCTCAATGAGCTCAAGGACCGTCACGCCACCATCGGCGAAGTGCGCGGCCTTGGTCTGATGATCGGCGTCGAGTTGGTGAAGGAGGGCCGGGTTCCCGACCCCGGGGCCTTCGAGTTCCTCGATGAGTTTGCCAAAGACCGACGTCTGCTCATCCTCAACTGCGGACCGGATGAGAACGTCATTCGTTTCATCCCGCCGCTCTGCGTGAGCATCGAGGAACTCGACGCCGCCATCGACATCATCGACGACGCGCTCACCGAGTACGAGCGGCTCTAGACGGACTAGATCAGCAATTCGGCGGCGGTGACGGCGTCGCGGCCATCAACGGCGTAGCCGTCTGCGCCGAGCGAGCGTGCATGCGCCTCGTCGTCAACGGCACGCCCTCCGAGAAGAACCGGAACCTCCAGGGCGCTCTTCAGTTGCTCGATCAGAGCGACGGCGGCGCCGAGAACATCGGCGCTGGTCACACTCACTCCTATGAGCGCGGGTGAGGCCGCAACCGCGGCCTCGACGAAACTCTGCACCGGCAGATCGGCTCCCAAATCGACAACATCAAACCCGGCGCCGCGCAGCAGATCGGCCACGATCATCACCGGCAGACGATGTTGCTCACCGGGCGGTGCACCCACCACCACAATCCCGCGCCGCTGCCCTCTCCTCCCCAATCTGGAGCCGAGCCGGGAGACAATGCGCACCGCAATGGCACTCGCTCGGTGCTCCTCGGCAATACCTACCGTGCCCTCCTCCCAGCCATGGCCGATGGAGACCATGGCCGGCGCCAGCACGTCAACGTAGACATCCGAGATATCCATCCCGGCGGAAAGTGCCCCTTCAACAACCCTCCAGGCACCCACCAGATCGCCCGCCAGCAGCCGAGCCCGCAGCCGGCCGTCCCATGGAGAGCGGCGACGCCGGCCCCGTCCTCGGTCTGCCCCAACAACAAACGTCTCCAGGTCATCCGCGGAGACTCGCCATTCGGGGCCAACTTTGGTGGCGGGGAGCATGCCCGTTCGTACGTAGCGGTAGACGGTCATGTAGTGGACGCCAAGACGCTCGGCACAGTCTCTGAGGCCGAGGGTCCGTTTCTGCCTGGGAGTCACTGCAGCTGTGTCAGCTCTGTTTGGCCGACCACTCCTGGGTGAACTCTCCCCGCAGTCTGGGGAAACGGGCGGGAGCGTGATTGAAGCAGTGCTCCGCCCGGTTGTAGCGAGACAACCTGACTTCGCACCCTTTGGTGTTGCAGGTCCGATCGTCGCCGTACGTCTTGGGTCGGCGGCGGGCTCTACCAATGCTGATGGCCCTCATCGTCGCCGGCATTCCTACCTCCGGTTGTATTCAGCAATCCTAATTTACCACTAACGGCCGATGATTGCAACACCGACGTGGTGTAAATATCTCGGCTTTTTCCGCAAGGAGGGGAGGCTGATGCCTCCCCTCTCCAGTGCGCGAATTCTCAGTCTTCGCTTGCCGCGTGCGCCGAAAGATCGGAGATCGCTCGCACCACATCTTCGTTGGCCAGGGTCGTCACGTCACCCAGCTGCCTCTGTTCGGAAATGTCGCGCAGCAGCCGGCGCATGATCTTGCCCGATCTGGTCTTGGGCAGATCATCGGTGAACACGATGCTCTTCGGCCTAGCGATGGGACTGATCTTCGTCGATACCCAGTCGCGCAGCGTCTTGATGAGAACTTCATCACCGGTGACGCCCGCCCGCAGGGTGACGAATGCGGCGATGGCCTCGCCGGTCAGCTCGTCCTTACGCCCGACCACCGCCGCCTCCGCCACCGTCTCGTGCGAAACGAGTGCAGATTCCACCTCAGTTGTTGAGATACGGTGACCCGACACATTCATGACATCGTCGACGCGGCCCAAGAGCCAGTAGTAGCCCTCCTCATCACGCTTGCACCCGTCCCCGGCGAAATAAAAGCCGTCGTACTGCGACCAGTAGGTGTCGACATAACGGTCCGCATCGCCGTAGATGGTCCGCAGCATGCCCGGCCAGGGGCGCGTGATGACCAGGTACCCGCCGCCGCCAAGCGGCACCGAGTTGCCGTCGTTGTCGAAAACGTCGGCGGTGACGCCCGGGAAGGGGAACGTCGCCGAGCCCGGCTTGGTGGCAACGGCTCCCGGCAGCGGGGTGATCATGATCGACCCGGTCTCGGTCTGCCACCAGGTGTCGACGATGGGACAACGCTCGCCGCCGATGTTGATGTGGTACCAGATCCAAGCCTCCGGGTTGATGGGCTCGCCCACCGTTCCCAGCAGCCGCAGCGAGGAGAGGTCATGACCGGCGGGGAACTGATCGCCCCACTTCATGAAGGCCCGGATCGCCGTCGGCGCCGTATAGAACTTCGTCACTTTGTATTTCTCGACGATGTCCCAAAGCCGGTCTTTCTCCGGGAAATCCGGCGTGCCCTCGTACATGACTCCCGTGGTGTGATTGGCCAGGGGCCCGTACACGATGTAGGTGTGACCGGTGACCCAGCCGATGTCGGCGGCACACCAGTACACGTCGTCTTCTTTGATGTCGAACACGTAGTGATGTGTGGAACAGGCGTTGACCAAGTACCCACCGGTGGTGTGCACGATGCCCTTCGGCTTCGCTGTAGTGCCGGAGGTGTAGAGGATGTAGAGCATGTCCTCAGCATTGAGAACCGCGGGCTCACGCTCCGGCTTTTCATCGGCGATGACCTCGTGGTACCAGTGGTCTTTGCCGTCGTTCCATTCAACTTCGTTGTCGCAGCGCTTCACCACCACAACGTGCTCAATCGTGGGGCAATCGGCGATGGCGGCATCCGAGTTCTCTTTGAGCGGGAACACCGAACCCCTGCGGTAGGCGCCGTCGGCGGTGATCAGGACCTTGGCCTCGGCATCCTGAATGCGCTGCGCCAGAGCATCGGCCGAAAAACCACCAAATACCACCGAATGCGGTGCGCCAAGCCGGGCGCACGCCAGCATGGCTACCGGCAGCTCTGGGATCATGCCCAGGTAGATGGCCACCCGATCGCCCTTCGCGACGCCGAGCTTCTCCAGGCCGTTGGCGAATTTGCACACCTCTTCGTACAGCTCGCGGAAGCTGATCACTCGGGTGTCGCCAGGCTCGCCCTCCCAGTAGTACGCGACCTTGTCACCACCGCTCTTCAGGTGACGATCGAGGCAGTTGTAGGAGATATTGAGCTCGCCGTCGGAGAACCACTTGAAGAACGGCGCCTCGGAATCATCGAGGACGACCGTTGGCTCCTTGAACCAAGTGACGCGCTCGATGGCCTCCTTTTTCCAGAAACCCAACCAGTCCTCCGCCTCCTTGTAGATGTCGGGTCCGGCATTTGCTGTCGCGGTGAAGTCCTCCGAGGGCGGGAATTTCCGCTCCTCTCGGAAAAGGGCCGCAATCGCCTCTTGCTGCTGGTCGCTCACGCGCTCCTCCATATTCGTCTCATATGTCCGATCCATCCTAAGGGGTCTCCGCTGCCCCTCTCAGAGGGCAAACGACCCTATCCCTTGGGTCGTTCCCCTCCGGCCGCACGGCCCCTCTTCCCAGAATCGGCGGCCGGCACGATATCGGCTTCCGGGGCCTGGGCCAATACGAGCCGGCCTACCGCTCCAGTTGTTTGATGTACACCACGATGTCGGCCACGCGGGGAGAAGGCGGCCATGACCCCCGTCCCGTTCCGGATTGCCTCGGCCATCTCGTCGTCCGAGAACGCAGACTCCATCAACCGCTCACCCACCAGAGCCGGCCCGATGACGCTGCCCTCGCCCTCCGGCCCGTGACTTGAGGCGCAAAGCTCCTGGAAGATGAGATTTCCCGCCCCAGGATCGCCGACGGAAAGATTGTCGCCATCACCGACAGACCCGGCATCGTCTCCGCCGATCACCACACCGCCCCGGCCAAGGTCTGCAGCAGAACGGTGCCGAGGATGGCAAGAAGAAGGAGCACTCCCAGAGCCAGCGCGGTGCCGGGCCGAATCGGGAAACGGTTCATCTCCCAATGCCGGGCCGGATCCTGAACCCTCGCCGCGATGAGAACCCGGTGGCCAGCACGACCATCGCCGCCAGTATCGCCGAGACCTGCAGCCAATCTCCTGTGACCGCGTAGAAGGTACGGCGGCTGTTCTGCACCTGCACCGTTCCAACGACCAGGTCAGCCGTGAACAGATCGGTGGTCTCGGCGATGCTTCCCCCGGCCGAGATGAAGGTCGAGCGGCCGGTCACGGCAACGTGCGCCACGTCCACGCCCAGCGACACCGCGTTGAACCGAACCATTGAGATCAGCTGATCGGATGCCGGGCCCCGGCCGTACGAGCCTTCGTTGGTGGCCACCACCATGAGGTTCGCTCCGGCCCGAATCTCGGCCCGCATGTGCCGTATGAAGGCTCCTTCGAACGAGATCACCGAGCCCAATCTCACCTCTTCACCATCGACCTCGAGATTGAACACCACCGGTCCTTCGCCGCGTCGCATGTCACGGGGCACTTGGGCAAGTTCTTCGATAAAGGTGAGCTGTTCTCGGAAAGGTACGTACTCGCCGAAGGGCACCGGATGCTGCTTCATGTACTCGCCGGCGATCGCCCCCTCCGGCGAGAAGAGAAGGTTGATGTTGTCGAAGTACTCCGGGCCGGCCGAGCGGGTTCCTCCGGCAAGCAGATAGGCATCCAGACGCACCGCTTCCGAGCCCATCTGTGCCGCCACCTCCGGGCTGAAGGTCGGATTGAATACTCCTCCGAAGGAGTCCTCTCCCCACACGACAAGATCGACCCCATCCGCCGGGATCTGCCTGGTAAGGGCGTAGTGGGAGTTATAGATCTGCTCCTTCTCGCCCTCACAGTGCACCGCCGGGCACGGCGAGTTGCCCTGCACGAGCACAACATCCACCTCAACTCCAGTGGCGTCGGGAGCAAACACAAACCCGGCGGCCACCAACACCACAATCAGGCCGGTCGTCACCTCGAGGGGTCGCCGATCGCGCCGCTCCTCGGTCATCAGCACCACCGCCGCGGCGAAGGCGATCACTATCACTCCCCAGCCGGTGGGGCCGATCCACTGTGCAGCACTCCTGGCGCCGGGGATGGTGCCTACCGGGTACCCGGCCGAACCCCAGGGAAATCCGCCCAGAGGGAATCGGGCCCGCATAAACTCCCAAGCCGCCCAGGCACCGACAGCCACAACCCACCAGCGCCAGGGCGCCCAATTTCGCGCCATATAGAGCAAGAGGGCATATCCAACCGCATAGACGCCCAGAGCGGTGGTGAGGGGGATCCAGGCGACGGCCCCAATGATGTAGATCCACCAGAGCATGCCCCCAAAAAAGGCAAAACCGAACAGGAACCCCACCAGAGCCGCTTCACGCTTCGAGCGCACCCTCCTCAGCGCCCACAAAAACGGCGCCGGAGCCACAAACACGAGAAACCCAGCGTTCAGTGGAGGGAATGACGCCCACATGAGCGCCGCCGATACAATCGCGGCAACAACCGAGTGCATGCGCCGGGCAGCGTAGTCGCAGTCCTACAGTGCTCCTCCCATGGACGATCTATCGGTTGCCCGCAAAGCGGCCCAGGCCGGCGCCGAGGTGGTGCGCCGCTGGTATTGCCGCATCGAAAGAGCCGAATTCAAGGGAATCAGCAACCCGGTCACCAAAGCCGACCGCGAGTCCGAAGCGGCCATCGTCGAGATCCTCGCCACGCACCGGCCCGACGACGGCATTGTTGCCGAGGAGGGCTCCGTCCGAAGGGCCGCTTCCGGCCGTCGCTGGCTCATCGATCCACTGGACGGAACGGTGAACTACCTCCACGGCTTCCCCCATTGCGCCGTTTCCATCGGCATGCAGGTGGACGAGTTGCCGATGGTCGCCGTGGTAATCGATGTGTTCCGCAATGAGGAGTTCTCCGCGCTGCGAGGTGGCGGAACTCAACTCAACGGCCGGCTCACCGCCGTCTCCGCAGCGGTTGACCTCGGCGGCGCCCTCCTCAGCACCGGCTTTGCCTACGACCGGCGGGAGAAGGCCCAGGCCTATACGGACCTGGTAGCCAAGGTCATGTCGGAGGCGCAAGGCATCCGCCGCCAAGGAGCCGCCGCCATCGATCTCGCCTGGGTGGCCTGCGGCCGCCTCGATGGCCACTGGGAGTTCGGACTTGCCCCGTGGGATATCGCCGCCGGCACACTGCTGGTCATCGAGGCCGGAGGCAGGGTCACCGATTCCTACGGCGATCCTCCCCGGCCCGAAGACATCGTCGCCAGTAATGGGCTCATTCACGATGCGCTCATGGGCATTGTGGCGTCGGCTCGCCCTCCTCACTTCGAACGCTAGGCACCGGGCCGGCCACCTACGCTGGGTTCTGATGCGGAGGCTGTTCACCGCCGATGCCGTTGTTGATCCAGGCGGTAAGAAAGGTGATGCCGTTCTCGTCGACGACGGATATGTCGTCGCCGTCGGCCGCGCCGCCGATCTGCGGCGCCCGCACGTTCCCGAACAGGCCGTGCCCGGTGTCATCGTCCCTGGTCTGCGCGATGCACATTTTCATCCGGTCGGCTATGCCGCATCGCTGCGCCGCCCTTCATTGAAACAAGCGCGGGACTTCGCCGACATCGCCGCCATCCTGCAGGATGCGGCTGATCGCCAGACCGCCGGCAGCCTCGTCTCCGCCCTGCGCCTGGACGACACCACGCTGCGGGAAACCCGCCTGCCCGACCGGCATTTCCTCGACCGAGTTCTGCCCGATCATCCTGCGCTTCTAGTGCGGTACTGCGGCCACGTCGCCGTCGCCAATACTCGTTCACTCGACCTCGCCGGCATTCACCCGGGCACCCCGGACCCACCGGGTGGCTCCTTCGACCGTGACCGGCACGGGCTCACCGGAGTGCTTCGGGAGACTGCAGTAGCCCAGGTGTCGCCTGCCCTGTCGCCCTTGGCTCCCGCCATCGAGCCCACCGATATCGTCACTGCCGTTTCCGGCCTTGCCGCTGCCGGCCTCACCGGCCTCGGCGCCATCGTCTCCCTCGATGAAAGCCTCTGGGCGGGCGGGGCCGGTGAACTCGATCTTCTCCTCACCGCCGCCCCCGACATCCCGCTGACCCTGCGGGTCCTGGTAATAGCAGACACTCCGGGCGACCTGGAAACTGCGGCGTGCCGCATCTCCTCCACAGCCAATGGAGTGTCGTTCCTCGGCCTCAAGGCATTCGCCGACGGCAGCTTGGGCGGACACACGGCAGCCCTCCACCAGCCGTATGCCGATGAACCTGATACCGCCGGCATTCACCGTCTCGATCCCGAGTGGGCCACCGAGATGATCCGGGCCACCACCGGCTTCGGAGGCAAGGTCGCCATCCATGCCATCGGTGATGCCGCCGCCACCCGGGTCCTCGACGTTATGGAACAAGCCATTCGCCGGGGGGTGGACCCGGCTGCTCTTCGTGTCGAGCACGCCTCCGTGCTCACCGCAGCCGATATCGCGCGTTTCGGACGGCTCGGCGTGACCGCCTGTGTGCAACCGGCTTTTCTCGCCTCCGAGGTTGAGTGGCTGGAGGAGCGCCTCGGGGTCGAACGTCTCGCCCGCACCTACGCCTTCCGCTCGATGGCCGACGCCGGAGTGCCTTTGGCCGGTGGATCGGACTGCCCGGTGGAGCCTCCCCATCCGCTGTGGGGCATGGCTGCGGCCCGCCACCGCCACGGCATCGTTCCTCAGCAGGCACTATCGGCCGCCGAAGCGCTAGCCCTCTTCACCGCGGGCGCCGCCGCCGCCATCGGTGAAGATGCCCGCCTCGAGCCCGGACTACCGGCCACCTTCACCGTTCTCGGTGACGATCCCCTACACACAGAGGCGAACACACTTCAAGACCTCGAAGTCGCCGCGGCCTACGTTGCCGGGGAGAAGCTGGAAGTGTCTGCCGACGTCAAGCTGTGGACGGGTTGATCAGGGGCCGGCCGCTGACCTCGGCCCAGCACGGCCCGCAGTAATAGGCATCCTCGTGCACTCTGGCATCGCGATCAATGGGACCATCGCAGCGAGCGCAGCGAGAAGACAAGAATGCTTCGGCAACGTTGACATGGGGGCCGTCTCCGGCGAGGAGGTCGCCGATACGTACTCCTGGTCGTGCACCGTTGCTCATAGGAGTGGGACAGGCTAGCGCCTAACGCAGTTTGCGAATTGGGCCCGCCACCTGTTCGTACTCCGGGAAATCGCCGGTTGCCTTCTTGGAATAGACAAGATCACCGTCAACGGTGATCTCAAAGACGCCGCCGCCCGAAGGCACCAGGGTCATGCCCTCGATCTGCTGTTCGAACTCGCCAAGGAGCTCCTCGGCCATGCGCACGGCACGGCCCGTGTAGTTTCAAACGGCGCAGTATTCAATATCGATACGCATGAACTCACCCTAGTCGGAGCCGGGCAACAGTCCTCTGGGAAAACAGACGGACCACTGTGCAGATGCTGCCGCGAGGCCGTCACTAGCGTGAAGCCGGCGACAGTAAGGAACAAACATGCTGACCGTCGGCATCACCGCCGTGGGCGGCGGTGTCGGGCAGGCCGTCCTCTCCGCTCTGCGCGCCGGCGGCCTCGTGACCCGAATCGTCGGCATGGACACCCGCCCTCTTGCTCCCGGCCTCTACTGGTCCGACGCGGCGTACCTGGTGCCCCCCGTCGCCGATCAAGAGCCTTACCTGCAACGACTCCTCCAGATCTGCGCCGCCGAGCAGGTTGATGCCCTCATTCCCGGGCTCGATGTCGAAATGCCGCTCCTTTCCCGCAATGCCGCTCCCTTTGCCGAGATCGGCTGCACCATCATCGTCGGCAGCCCACCGGCCGTCGATCTGTGTTTCGACAAGCTCGCCCTATCCCGGCTCTGCGCAAACAACCAGTTCCCCTTTGTTCCCACCTACAGCGTCGCCGAGGCCAAGGACCGCGTCGATGAGCTGGCCTTCCCCGTGATGATCAAGCCCTGCCGCGGCGCCGCCTCCGCTGGAGCTCGGCTGGCAACCCGCAAGGTCCTCCTCGACATGGCGCCGTCGGATGATCTCGTCGTGCAGGACTACCTGCCCCCCACCAACAACATGCCCCTCATGACCGAATCTCCCGGCGGGAGCGGCGAGCTGGTGCAGTCGGAGGAGATCTCGGCCCAGTTTTTTGTGGGACCGTCGGGAGCGGTGCTGGGCAGCTTTGTGAGCATCAACCGTCTGAAACACGGCGTGCCCCTGGAAATCGTGCCTATCGACGGCACCCAGATCGCCGATGCCGCCTCCGGCCTCATCGCCGCTCTCGCCGCTCTCGGCCTCAGAGGACCTATCAACCTACAGGGGCGCTACACCCCCGACGGGCCCACATTCTTCGAAGCCAATGCCCGCTTCACCGGCATCACCGGCACTCGTGCTCTCCTGGGCTACCGGGAAGTCGATGCGGCCCTCGAATGCCTGGTTCTCGGCCGGCCCGAACACGACGTCAACTGCCTGCCCGCGCCACCACCACGGCTCGCCGCCACCCGCCATGTGACCACCACCATCGTCGACACCGAACACACACGCCGTCTCATGGAGCCGGCCGCCGCCGCCCTCCCGCAGCACGACCGCCATCCGCGACGCCTTCTGGTGACGGGAGCCGCCGGCTACTTGGGCAGCAATCTCATCCCCCGCCTCCTCGACATGCCGGGCGTCGGGACCATCGTCGCCACCACGCACGGCGAGGCCTCGGCCGCCGAACTCGTCTCCGTTCTCGGGAGGCCGGAAGGGCTCGAAGTGGATTCCGCCGACCTCACTGGCACCGAGTCCCGGCCGCTCGACGGTGTTGACACCGTGATCCACTGCGCCGCCCTGCGGATCACGCACCCGGACACCGACATAACCGATTATCTACACGTCAACGTTGAGGGAACCCGGCGCCTGCTCGAACAGGCCGCTGAGACCGGCGTCGAGCGGTTCGTGTTCATCTCCACACAGGCGGTCTACGGAACATCCCAGCCGGCTCCCTGGGCCGAGGCCGACCCACCACGGCCGGAAACTCGCTACGGCCTCAGCAAATGGATGGCCGAGGAGATCCTTCGCGCGCGCCGGGCCCCGCCCCAGGTGGTGGTGCTCCGCCTGGCCCGTCTCTACGGACTCGGCCAAGCGATACGGTGGGACGAACTGCCCCACCGTTTTGCCGCCAACACGGCAGCCGCGGAGGCTCTCCCCATCTACGGCAGCGGCAATCAACGTATGGATTTCCTCCACATCGAGGACGCCACACGCGCCGTAGGGAGGGCTTGCAGTGCGCCACTGCCGCCGCAGTCCTGCTTCCACATCTTCAACGTGGGCAGCGACCGGCCGGTATCGATCCGCCAGCTGGCCGGGTCCTGTCGCCGCGCCGCCATCGAACTAGGTCTCCCGGAACCGCCGTTGCACTTCTTGCCCGATGCCATCGAGAAGGAGATCGACTACCTCCTGGACGTTCGCAGGGCCCGCAGCTTCCTCGGGTGGAGCCCGCAAGTTTCACTCGAGGAGGGCATCCGTGAGCTCATTGCCGCCGCCGTGACCTCCGGCTAGTCGGTGGCCGCAAGC
The DNA here is from genome assembly GCA_964614095.1 of uncultured Acidimicrobiia bacterium. Lineage (GTDB taxonomy): Bacteria > Actinomycetota > Acidimicrobiia > Spongiisociales > UBA11373 > CAZWKX01. The sequence goes on along the minus strand of CAZTJO010000027.1, from coordinate 5,233 downwards.
TCCCTCAGCACTTCGGCTATCTCTCTGTCGGACAAGTTCTCCATACCGGGATGAGTGGGCACGGTGATGACACGTTCGGCAAGATCGTGTGCTCTTGGCGTATCGGAGGTGTTCACCTCGAAGGGCAGGCCGACCACAATCTTGAGTCCAACAAGCTTCTCCCGAGAGACCGGCGTCGGCGCCACCAGGGGCACACATTCCGGAGTTGCTGCAATGGCGTCCCAACGCGGGTCCATCAGCGGTCGGAATTCGAGCCGACGGGCGATACGAAGCACCCGCAAATACTGGCCGTCATATCGTGGTGCCACCTCACCAAGATCCCTCAGCCGCTGCAACGCAAACGCCGCGCCGAGATCAGACATCGTCGTCACGAACCGGTGCGTCCGGTTCCCCGGCACCGAGGCGCCGCCATCGATGATCGACCTCACCGTCGCCTCGTCGTGTTGCTCGACTATCACGCAGCCTCCCTCGACCACACCCCAAGGAGCGGCGTGTCTCAGGCTCACGGCCTCGGGAGGCCGACCCCGACCCGCTCGACCACTGTCGAAGGCCGCCGTCCCGTCGAGCACGAGGACCTTATCCCGCAACGAGCACAGCTCCTCAAACTCCCCCAGGTCACCGGCACGCCCAAAAAGATCCACCACAACAACACCGTCGTAGACATCCGGATCGACACGCCCAAGAGCTCCCAGATCGAGCATGCCACGAGCGTCGCAATCGATGAGGAGCGCTTCGGCCAATGGGCCGGTCCGGGTCGTGTCGGGGCCAAACGCACAGGCAACCCAACGCAGCTCACGCCCTGCACGCAGATGCTCCATCGCCACCAGCGCCTGCAGCGCTTCGACGCCGTCCTCGGTGGCCACTACGGCCCGGTCGCCGGGCAGCTCGAGGTACTCACCGATGTTTGCCTCGAGCTGACGCGTCACCGGCCCGGATTCAGCCCACGATCCGGGCTCACCCCACTCCTCCAGCACCTTTTGCACGAACTCAAAGTCGCAAGGTTTGTCTTCGGCGGGACCCATGGGAGCGACCCAAAGGCGGGGCGCCGCGGGCGGAGCCGGCAGGAGGCTTGCCGGTATCGGGGCGATGGACCGCAGCGAGTCCTCCATATCGCGGCGCCGCTCCGTTCGGTAGTCGAGACCGAGATTCCGCTGCAGCTCGGGATGGAATCGTCTCCACCACGGCTGCGTGGTCACCACCTCGGGGAACCACACATCGAGCGACCGCCCCATATCAAGCACAAACGCCGACGGCAACCGATCATGCAGCCTCTCCACAAAAAAGGGGGCCACACTTCCGCACTGCACGAGCACGATGCAGGGGCCCTCTCCAAACCGGAAGAGGGCCTTGAGGGCCCTGCCAAGAGTGCGTTTGCGGCGGGCCCGCTCCCGATCGAAGTGGGTGGCCACATGGGCAAAACGATCAAAGCCGAGGCGATCACCCAGACCGGCCAGGTGTGCCGGGCCGATGACCAGCACCGGCAGCGCCTGCATGGCCCCATACAGCTCCAGAATCTCTCCGGTGATCGAGGTGTCCTTCCACACCGTGCCGTCGCACGGCACATAGCCGGGGGGAAGGCTCTCCGCGATCAGCCGCACCACGACATGCGGATCGATCCTGTACCCATCGATCCTCCCCTGGCCCCGGTACGAGAGGTGGCTCACCCCGAACATGAAGTCCTCTCCCCGGTCGGAAAGGTGATCGAACAGCCGGTCGAGATCATCACCGAGGCCGTGATCCAGGAAAATCTCCGCTCGCCGCCGCAGCGCCGGCATCCGGGCCACCGACGGGTCACCGCGGAGGGCCAAGATCTTCTCCCAGTGCCCGTGATTGATCTTGGCGAAGCTGAAACGCCGCCCGCTCCTGATGCGGCCGGCGAAGTAGCTAATCGGAGGACGCACGACCCGCAGATCGTGACCTTCGAGCAGCGGCTCCGGTGGGAACGGCCACAGTGGTTCTCCAAGCCTCCCCGACCGGGATTGTGCGCTCTCACCGGCCGCGCCGCCCGAGATGATCTCTTCCATCTGTCGCCCCGGCTCCTCTCGAGGAGCGTAGCCGTCGTCGTCGATCCGCCCGCGGCCGGCCTCAGACTCCTGCGATTCTGCTGCGGCGTTCGACGAGCACGACGTCACGCCAATCATCGCCGAGCCGCCCCAATCGTTCCCGTGTGCCCACCACGCGGAAGCCGGCGGCCTCAGCGAGCCGAAGGCTCGCTTCGTTCTCCGGGAAGATGCCTGCCTCCAGCGTCCAGAGATCCGCCTCTTCCGAAACCTCAACTAATGCCTCAAGCAGCGCTCGACCCACGCCGGCGCCCCGTGCCGCCGCCGTCACATACACGCTCACCGCGGCGACCCCTCCATAAACGCAGCGCCCACTGACCTCGCTGAGCGCAGCCCAGCCCAGCACCTCGCCCGCCTTCTCTGCCACCAGCCGGCAGGCCGGAAGATGATCGTCATCCCACGATCGCCAGTCGGGCGCCTCGGCCTTGAAAGTCGCATCGCCCGTGGCGATGCCCTCCTCATAGACACGGCGGACCGCCGGCCAATCGGCCGGTGTCATCGGCCTGATCGTCGTCATTGCCGAGAGGCTACTGCTGCGATTCACCACACCGCTTGTCACAATGCAGTCCCAACTCAAACGAGGAGAGCCTATGGCCGTCCCCCTCCCCGAGAAGCTGCAGCACATCCTCGACGATCGCTCCTTCGCCCACCTGGCCACGGTCGGTGCCGACGGTTATCCGGAGAACACCGCCATGTGGGTCGAGAGAGACGGTGACCTCATCGTCCTCAATACTGCCGCAGACCGCGTCAAATGGTGCAATCTCCGCCGTGACCCGCGCGTCGGCATCTCGATCTCTCCACCCGCCGACGAATACGTCAACTACTCCATCAAGGGACGCGTTATCGAACTGCGCACCTCCGACGGCGACCAGGTGATCGACCGCCTCGCCGGCAAGTACCTAGGCAAGGATCGATTCCCCTGGCGACGGCCCGGCGATGTGCGCGTCACCATCGTGGTCGAAGCCCTGGCTGTGGCCTCAAGAAGCTCATGAGACGGACTGCTATCCTTATTGCGAAGCCTTCGCAATAAGGGTCAAAGTGCACATTCCCGACGGGTTTATCAACCTCCCCACCTCCGCCGGATTCGGCGCCGCCGCCGCCGGCAGCGTCTGGTACAGCATTCGCCGGGCGACACACTTCCTCGACGATCGCCGGATCCCCCTGGCGGGCCTGGTCGCCGCCTTTGTGTTCGCCGCCCAGATGATCAACTTCCCGGTGGCGGCCGGGACCAGCGGACACCTGATCGGCGGAACGCTGGCCGCCGTTCTCGTTGGGCCCTGGGTAGGCGCCCTAGTCCTCACCGTCGTGCTGCTGGTGCAAGGCATCTTCTTTGCCGATGGAGGCCTCTCCGCTCTCGGCCTCAACGTCTTCAACATGGCCGTCATCGGCGCCCTCGGCGGGTACCTGCTCTTCCGCCTTCTGCTGGGTGTGGTTCGGCGCTCCCTGCTTCCGGTCGCGGCCGGAATCGCCGCCGGCATCTCTGTGGTCCTGGCCTCGCTCGCGTTTGTGCTGGAGTACACGATCGGTGGCGCCGGTGGAGCCTCGATCGCAACAGTTGCCGCGGCCATGGTCGGGGTTCACGCCCTCATCGCAGTGGGCGAAGGCCTCATCACCGCACTTGTAATCGGCGCCGTTATGAGCAGCCGTCCCGATCTCGTCTACGGCGCCGTACAGAAGGAGACCGTCCGTGGATAGGCGCCTCTGGTGGTTCCTTGGGGCCGGCCTGGCGGTGACACTGATCGTTGCCGGTGTCATCTCCGGATTCGCCTCCGGTGAGCCCGACGGCCTGGAGAGGGTCTCCATCGACGAAGGTTTTGCCAACAGCGCGGCAGATCACCCCCTCGGCGACTCACCTCTTGCCGACTACACGGTGGAGGGCATCGAGAACGACCGGATCAGTACCGGCATCGCCGGCATCATCGGAGTTGTCGTCACGCTTGTGGTCGCCACCGGGCTTCTCTACGGAATACGGCACCTGAGCCGGCACCGCGCAACAAACAAATAGGAGGCGCCGTTGAGGGGGAGCCACGTCCACGCCCTCTACCAGCATCGCCCCGGTCCACTTCATCGGTTGCGGCCCGAGGTAAAGCTGGCCGCAACCCTGCTTTTTGTCGCCGCCGTTGTGGCCACACCTCGTGAGGCCATGTGGGCCTTTGGAGTCCACGCCCTCATCGTCACAACCGCCGCCGCCATCGGGCGCATCCCTCCCGGGTTTCTGCTTCGGCGCCTGGTCATCGAGATCCCCTTCCTCCTGTTTGCCGTGTTCCTCCCCTTCCTCGGCGGCGGGGAACAAATCGATTTCCTGGGAATCGCCCTGTCGCAGCAAGGCCTGGCCGCGGCGTGGAATATCGTTGCCAAGGCCACGCTCGGAGCCGCCGCATCGATCGTGATGGCCGCCACCACCCAAGTGCCCGACATACTCAAGGCCTTCGACCGGCTCCACTTCCCCCGGCTGATCACCTCCATCATGGGATTCATGATTCGATACCTCGACGTTGTCGTTGGCGAGTTCAACCGCATGCGAGTGGCGCTGCAGTCACGGAGCTACCGGCCCCATTGGTTTGGCCAGGCCCGCGCCATTGGCGCAGCCGCCGGCACCCTGTTTGTCCGCTCCTTCGAGCGGGGTGAACGCGTCTACCTGGCCATGCAGGCACGCGGCTACACAGGAGTGATGCCCCGCATGGCCGAGGGTGGCGCCCCGGCCCTCCAGTGGGTCGGAGCCGCCGCTGTCGTCGCAGCTGCGGCGGCGGCAGCCACCCTGGGGTGGGTGCTGCGATGAGCGTGCCCACCGTCGAGGCATCCGGCGTGGTGTTCTCGTATCCGGATGGGCGCCGGGCACTCGACGGCGTCGACCTGCATGTGCACCCGGGCGAGCGGGTGGCCCTTCTCGGCCCCAACGGAGCCGGCAAGACCACTCTCGTGCTGCACCTCAACGGCATCCTCCTGCCCGACGAAGGTTCGGTGACGATCGCCGGCCTCACCGTCGCCAAGAACAACTTTCCCGAGATTCGACGCCGGGTCGGGGTGGTGTTCCAGGATCCGGACGATCAGGTCTTCATGCCGACCGTCGGCGAGGACGTCGCCTTTGGCCCGGCCAATCTGGGCATCACCGGCGACGATCTGGAGGCGCGTGTCTCCGCGGCCCTGGATGCAGTCGGCATGTCCGAACATCG
>CAZTJO010000026.1:0-25464 GCA_964614095.1 uncultured Acidimicrobiia bacterium | reverse complement strand
CAGAACCAGCAGGGCCAGGATCTAGAGGGCCAGCAGAACCAGAACCAGCAGGGCCCGGATCTAGAGGGCCAGCAGAACCAGAACCAGCAGGGCCAGGATCTAGAGGGCCAGCAGAACCAGACCCAGATGCAGACGCAGTCGGACGAACAGAGCCAGACGCAGACCCAAACCCATTCGGGTGACATGAACCAGAACCGAATCCAGCAAGGCGACCAGGCCCAGCTGCACCAAGGTTCTTGACGACAGACACTCCCCGCAGGGGCGGCAGCTCCCGGTCCCCCAAAGCCGCAACCGCCCCCAAGAGAGATGCCCGCCCGCCGGCGGGCATCTCTCGCGTTTGATTCAGACCCGGCACCAGGCTCTACGCTGCGGGCTGCGCCAGACACGGAGGAGCCCCATGAGTGAATACCAACCCCCGGTTCGAGACATCCAATTCGTCCTCGGCGACATCGTCGACTTCGAAACACTCCGCTCCACGGGGGCGTTTCCCCATGCCGATCCCGCAATAGTCGACGGTGCCCTCGAGGAGGCGGGCCGATTCATCGCCGACGTCATTGCCCCCCTGGCTCGCAACGCCGACGCCCAGGGGTCGCAACGGACCCCCGACGGCGGCGTGATCACACCCGACGGCTACGCCGCCGCCTACCGCCGCCTTGTCGAGGCAGGCTGGCCCGGCGTGGCGTTTCCCGAGAAGTGGGGCGGCGGCGCCATGCCATTCGTTATGGGATTCGCCGTCGCCGAGATGCTCACCTCGGCCGACATGGCCTTCTCCTTGTGTCCCATGCTCACCTTCGCGGCCAACGAGCTTCTCATGCTCTTCGGCACCCCCGAACAGCAAGCCCTTTTTCTGCCCAAACTCGTGACCGGAGAGTGGACCGGAACTATGGTGCTCACCGAGCCGCAGGCCGGAAGCGACCTTGGCGCACTCACGGCCAAGGCCGTGCCGGCCGACGACGGCAGCTACCGCATCACCGGGAACAAGATCTTCGTCACCTGGGGCGATCACGATCTGGCCGAGAACATCATCCATCTGGTCCTGGCCCGCACACCAGAGGCTCCTCCCGGGACCAAGGGCATCTCCTGCTTCGTCGTTCCCAAGGTCATCCCCCACGTCGATGGAAGCCTCGGCGAACGCAACGACATCACCTGCGTTTCACTCGAGCACAAGCTCGGCATCCACGCCAGCCCCAGCTGCATACTCTCCTTCGGCGACGAGGGGGGTGCAGTCGGCTACCTCATTGGGAAGGAGAACCAGGGACTGAAGGCCATGTTCACCATGATGAACAACGCCCGGCTTCATGTGGGTATGGAGGGCCTGGCCGTCGCCGAACGCTCCTTCCAGCAATCACTCGCCTACGCCCTGGAGCGAAGGCAGGGTCGTGCCGTCGGCGCCCCCAAGACCGAGTCGAGCCTCATCGTCGAGCATCCCGACGTGCGCCGCATGCTCATGCTCATGAAGAGCCAGATCGAAGCCATGCGCGGCGTCATGTACAAGACCGCCGAGGCCATCGACCTCTCCTGGCACCACCCCGACGCCGATAGACGCGCCGCTGCCGGAGAACGCGCCTCGATTCTCATTCCGGTGTGTAAGGCCTGGGGTAGCGACCTCGGTGTCACCCTCACCTCACTCGGCATCCAGATTCACGGCGGCGTCGGGTACATCGAAGAGACCGGAGCGGCCCAGTGGTTCCGCGACGCCCGCATCGCCCCCATCTACGAAGGCACCAACGGGATCCAGGCCCTGGACCTGGTCGCTCGCCGGCTGCCCATGCGCAACGGTGCGGCCGTGGCCTCGCTTCTGGCGGAGATGCGCGATGTGGCCGGAGAGTTGTCCCGATCCGAAGACCTCGCCCCCATCGGGGATCGGCTCGGCTACGCCATCGACGCGGTTGAAGACGCCGGGCTCCACCTCGGCGGGCGCCTGATGGAGAACCCAAATGATGCCCTCGCCGGCGCCACTCCCTTCCTCGAGATGGTCGGCATCACCGCCGGCGGCTGGGCTCACGGCCTCTCCGCGCTCGCGGCGAAGCGCCACCTGGAAGATGGGGACAACAAGTTCTACAGGGCCAAACTGGCAACGGCCCGCTTCTACGCCGACCACGTCCTGCCCACGGCGGCAGGTCTGGTGGGGAGTGTCACGGCAGGAGCGGAAAGACTGTTTGCGGTGGAGCCCGACGCACTGGCGCCGTAGGAGAGTTCAGGGTTCAGAATGCAGAATGAAGAATTTGGGATTGTGAGAAGCGCGTTGTACCGACTCTGAATCCTGAGTTCTCTACACTTTCGCCGGTTCTTCTTCTTCCTCCTCCTCTTCGGTCAGATACGACTCGACCACTTCATGACGCCGCAAGATGGTGCTGACAAAAGCCTGGAACGTGGCCGCCACCGGCAGCGCCATGAGCGTCCCCGGAACACCCAGAAGGGTGGCGCCGGCGATCACGGAACCGAAGGCGATCGCCGGATGCAGCGCCATGGTGCGGGCGGTGATCTTCGGGCCGAGGAAGTAGTTCTCAACGACCTGGTACAGGGCGATGAAGGCCAGCACCACCAGCGCCTCTTGCCATCCCTCGAAAAGGCCAATCAGAAGGGGCAGGGCCCCACCGATGTAGGTCCCCACCACCGGGACGAATTGGGACAGAAGGCCCATCCACAGCGCCAGTGCCAAAGCGAAGGGGAGGTTGATGACGGAGAACACCGCCCAGGCCAGCGCGGAGGCGATAAGGGCCAGCAGGGCCCGGGAGTAGAAATAACCGCCGGTCTTCTGGATGGCGATGTCGAGAACGCGCAGCACCTCACGTTGTTTCTCCGGTGGAAGCAGCGAGCAAATCGCCCGCCGCAATTTTGGTCCTTCGGCGGTCATATAGAAGGTGAAGAGCCCGATGGTCAGAAGCTGGAACAGGGTGGCCAGCAACGTTGCCCCAAAGCCGAACACACTCCCCGCCACATCGTTGGCGAAGTCGGCGAGATTGATCTTGGCATCGGTAAACGCCTCGCGGACACGATCACTGGAAAACTCGAATCCAAACCACCGCTGAGCCAACTCACCCGCCTTGTCGATGTAGCCCGGAAGCCGATCGATGAACGTGCTCACCTGGTCAACGATGAGCGGGATCATCAAGCCGATGAAGAGCCCCGACACCACCAGCACGACGAGGAACATGGCACCGGTGGCCAGGCCGCGCCGCCACCCCTTCTGGTGGAGGTAGTTGACACCGGGTTCCAGCGCGATGGAAAGGAACATGGCGAACACCAGCATGACGATCAAGCTGCGCAGCTGCCGCAGGATGTGATAGGCGGCAAATAGCGTCACCACCACCCCGGCCAGGATGAAGACCAGCCGCATCACCCAGCGCGGGATTCCCCACCGATCCATCTCCGACGGCAACGGGCGCTTGCCGACATCATGCATGAGGAGAGGGTACGGGGCGGGGCACGGCGGATCGCGGATTTCGGGGAGGCAGACTGCCGAACGCAGATTGCAGAATGCAGAGCGGTGGAACGGTGATAATCGCGATTCTGGACTTTCGGTCCGAAAAGGGCTCGGCCGGCGTTGGCGATCTCCAGTACACCCCCAGGGGTACACTGGCCGCCGGCCTCGATCGTTCATCTCCACGGATCCCATGACACCGACGCGCTCAACAAAAAGACGCCCTCGTCCGGCGATCCTGCTGACGGCCCTGCTCCTCTTGATCGGAGCCTGTGGGCAATCCGGACCGGACCCAACAACCAGCACCAACAACGGCAGCGCGAACTGCGAACAGCCGGGGTGTGATCAGGAGGGCCTGCCGCCGATCACTGTGCTGCAGCCGGGCGACGAAGGCTGGGAGTTGCCGCCGGCTTCGTTTTTGGGGACGAATCTGGAGGTGTTCGCCAATTATGCGGCGTGGTCGCTGGTTGACGTGTTCAAGGCGTCGGCGCCGTGGATTTCGGGCACACCCTGGGCACCAGACCAGGCTCCAGTATGGAATGACGGACGGGCGCTGGATCTGGATGAGCACGGCTGGGTGCGTTCCCTGCAACCCAACCAGATAGCGCGCACCACCATGCTGTGGGGTCCGCTACCCATCCGGCCCGCCGGGCGCTACGTGGTCCTCTACGACGGTGAAGGCCAACTCAACTACACCTCCGGAGCCACCCTGGTGTCCTCCTCACCGGGCCGTGACGTTCTTGAGGTGGTCTCCACCTCAGGCATCGAGCTCGACATCATGGCCACCAACCCCGACAACTACATACGCAACATTCGTGTCATCATGCCCGGAGGCATCTACGCCAACGACCCCTACACCGTCATCTACAACCCCGACCCCAACCGAGACGACTACCTAAGCTTCGAAGACCACTACAACCAGATCGTCTTCCACCCCGACTTCCTCAACTCCCTACGCGGCTACTCCACCGTACGGTTCATGAACTGGCAGCACACCAACCACTCCACCCAAACCTCCTGGTCCGACCGCCCCCAACTCAGCGACGCCCAATGGACCTACAACGGACCCCCCCTAGAAATCATGATCGACCTGGCCAACCGCGTCGGCTTCAACCCCTGGTTCAACATCCCCCACCTCGCCGACAACAACTACGCCCAACAATTCGCCACCACCCTCGCCGACCAGCTCAACCCCCAACTCACCCCCTACATCGAATACTCCAACGAAGTATGGAACACCACCTTCGACCAACACACCTACGCCCGCAACCAAGGCCTCAACCTCGGCCTCGACACCGACGGCTACCAAGCCGCCATCAAGTACTACGCCCAACGCTCCACCGAAATCTTCATCACCTTCGAAAACACCTACGGCGATCCCGATGCCTTCACGGCAGTCACCGGATCCAAGGAATGGGCGGCCTCAACCACTCGAATCATCGTCAACGAGCCCGGTGTGCTGGAGCACACCGACACCATCGCCATCGGCGCCTACTTCGGGTTCGAAGCCAACTGGCCCCAGAACTGCGAACAGATCGCCGGCATGACCATCGACCAGCTCCTCGACTACCTCGAAACCCAATCCCTCCCCATCGCCCTCCAGCGCACCACGGCCCACACCCAAATCACCCAGAGTCTGGGCATCCCCCTCATCGTCTACGAAGGCGGCCAACACCTCACCACCAACTACTGCAACGGTGACCAGACCAAACAACACCAAATCGAAAACCTCTTCGACCAAGCCAACATGCACCCCCGCATGACCGACCTCTACCTCACCCATCTCGTCAACCAACACCAAGCCGGCGTCCAGCTCTTCGCCCACTACCTCGACACCGGCAAATGGACCGCAACTGCACGCTTTGGCGCTCGGCAGCATTACGAACAGACCGACTCACCTAAATACCAGGCGCTACTCACCATCCTCGAACAGGGCTCCTGACCCCGGCCGGGGCAGTGTCAGCAGATCGTCGCGTCATAAACGCAAGACGCAGCACGGAATCGGCCAAGCCGGGGACCCGGCGGGCCTCACCGTATTGGGATGCAGCCGCCGGGGCGGGTCGGGCCTAATAGGCCCCGCGTCGGCCCAGCACTGCTGGAATGGTGCGAAGGAGCAGCCTGAGATCGAGCGACAGGCTCCAGTTGGAGATGTACTCGAGATCCATGGCCACCCACCTGTCGAAATCGATGTCGGATCTGCCGCTCACCTGCCAGATGCAGGTGATTCCCGGCTTCACCAGCAGACGTTGCCGAGCCTCAGCACCGTACTCGGCCACCTCTTGCGGCAGCGGAGGACGGGGCCCAACCAGGCTCATGTGGCCGAGGAGGACGTTGATCAGCTGAGGCAGCTCGTCCACCGACCATCGACGCAACACCCGACCCACCGGGGTAACCCGCGGATCGCTCTTCATCTTGAAGATCGGGCCCGAGGCATCGTTCAGGTATTGCAGGCCGGCCAGTCGAGACTCGGCGTCGCGATACATCGAGCGGAATTTGAGGAATGTGAACGATCGCCTGTCACGACCGATTCGCTCCTGGCGATACAGGATCGGACCCCGGGAGGTCGTCGCCACAGCCACTGAGATCACCACGATGATAGGAAGAGTCAGGAAGAGCAAAGCGACGGCGCCGACGATGTCGACGGCCCTCTTGACGGCCAGCTTCCAGTGTGATGCCGTCAGGAGCGGCGCCGTCTCAACAAGCGGCAGCGGCAGCTGCTCGGCAACCGACCATACATCGACAAGAAGCTCGCCGGTGGCCAGATCGACGACGACTGCCTGAGTCGTGTCGTGGATATCGTGCTGGGGAGCGGTCGCCTCTTTCAGACCAACGCCGGCCTCTTTCAGACCGACAATCGTCCGAATCTCAGGTTCTCCGCTTCCGGCCCGCTCGCTCGATCCCATCAAGGACACCTATCACCCTTCATCGGCGCCAGCACAGCGCCGCCCTTCCATACGATGGCTGATCACCTCGCCAGCGCAGATACCCAGAGAGGTTCTTGGGCCCTTGGCGCCAGCCATCCACTCCGACTGGTGACTACTCTACGTGGTCACCCCTCATCTGTCCAATCGTTTCTGCTCTGTTGAGCGATTCTGAAGGGCCCCCCTCGATCCCCCCTTGTTCCTTCACGCCACAAGGCCGCCGGATGGCCCCAACGTGCAATCCTTCCCTGTTCAATCCGACCGACATCGGCGCAGGTGTGTGGTCAAACGCGGTTCACGAAGTGTGCATAATCCCGGCTTACAACGGTCGAGAGACAATCCTCCAGCTGTCCTCGCTCGAGCCTACACCAGCCTGGATCCCGATGCTCCCGGACGGCCCCCTCGAGGGGAGGCCGGCTGATTCTTGATTGCTCCTCTTTCAGCCCCCCGAACCCCCACCGACCGCACCGCACGACTCGGTTGCTCCATTCCGCTTCGCTACTTAGAGTGGCGGCCATACCACTTAGCGCAGGAGTGGTTCACCGGGTCCACCGATCGCACTGATGAAGCCGCCGATCAACAGAACGGCAACCGTAGTAGTGACCCAGAGTATTCTTTGCCCAGACTTGTCTCCCAACCGAGGACCCGATGACGGCATATGACGACCAAGCCACATCTTTTGAACCGACCGTGTTCGGCTCTGCCTGGCGTTACAAGTGGCTGGTGCTGGCCACCGTCGTCGCTTTTGGCTTCCTCGGCGTCGTCGCGAGTGTTCTCCAGTCGGTCGATGATCGCTGGCTGGCCGAAGCATCTCTCACCGTCGAGGATCCCCTGACCGACACGCTCTTCCAGCGGGTCACCAGCCAGGCGAGTCGCTATGCCCTCGAACAGGCGCAGGTCCTGCACTCAACACCTCTTGCGGAACGTGTCCAGCAACTCCTCGAGCAGGACAACCCAAACGATCCATCATTTCGCCTGTCTACACAGCAAATCATCGAATCCACCGAAGTGCTGGCGACCCAATCCAACAACACCATCTTCGTCCACTTTGGTGCCGGCAGCCAAGAGCTGGCCACGGCGGGCGCCAACGCGCTCGTTGATGCCTATGAGTACACGACTCGTTCCGACGTGGAGAGCAACTTCCAGGAGCGTCTCGATGAACTCGACAACTCAATCCAGCAGTACGAAGCCGACCTCGCCTCGATCCAGCAGGAGATAGACGATCTTTGGGCCGCCGACGCAGCCAGAGCACAACTCGATGAGCAGTACCAGGATACGGTCGAGCGCCTGACGGCGCTGCAGGGCCGCACCGTCGGCGCCTCGGCCGAAGAGCTGGCACTGATCGAAGATGAGATAAACGTTCTCTACCAGGAGCTGCAGGCGGTCCAGCTGGCCCTCGACGTGCAGGGCCAGCCCGCCGGACTGGACGTACTTCAGCAGGAGCAGAGCAGAGTGGTCGGTCTCCAGTCCAATCTCATGGTCGAAAGGTCCCAGCTGGAGATCGATATAGAGCTGATCGGAAGCGGAGTCGCCCACTCCACCAGGGCCCTCAGCGCGGCGCCCCCGGGCGCACCCAGCTACAAACGAAACGTGCTGCTGGCATTACTCCTGGGCTTTCCGGTGGGCGCCGGGATCGCCTACGTCTTTGCGCTGAGACGCCGAACCTTCACCGCCAGGGTTCAGCCTGAGATCTCCCTGGGCATCCCACTTCTCGCCGAGGTTCCCAGTTTCAAAGAAGAGCGGCTCACCACCCAGCTGCCGGTCACCGAAGCTCGTGACTCGATGGCGGCCGAAGCATTCAGGTTTGCCGCTGCTGCCATCGACCTTCGCGCTGCATCCGCCGTCTCCTCCGGGAGCAAGAAGCGTGACATGGGCTTCTCCGCCGCCTTCGTCACCGCCGGTTCCGGCCACGGCAAGACCGTGGCCATCGCCAACACGGCGCTGGCAGCCGCGGAGGAAGGGCAACGCGTGCTCGCTCTCGATGCCGATTACGGCGATCAGGCTCTCAGCAGATTGCTGCTGTCGGGTGGCACCGCCATTCCGGCGCCGGTCACGATCTCCAGACGGGGCAAGGACGACAAAGAGGAAAAGACCATCGCCGCCATGGAGGTGTTCAGGACGCCCGACGAAAAGGGTGTGCTGCACCTGCTGGGGCGCGACAGCCTGCCCGGACAGACACCCAGCTTCTTCTCCTCCGACGAGATCCCAATGATCCTGCGATCTCTCGAGGCCTCCTACGACCTGGTGCTGGTGGACATGCCTCCGCTGCTCGAGGTGGCGTACTCGAGCACGCTCGTGAGTCATCTGTCCAGCGTGGCACTGCTGATCCCCTATGGGACTCGGGTGTCGGCCATTGAGGAGGTCATGGATCGCATCCAGCTCACCGGCACGCCGGTGCTGGGCTACATGTTCAATCGAGCCCCGCTCCGAAGAGACCTGAAGGGCTCGGCGGCACTGCTGGCCCGCTCTTATGCCGCCGAACGGCCTCCAGTGAGTCCTCCCGAGGCGGCCGAAGAGAACGAGGAACAATGACCCCGGTGCCGCAGGAAGGCCGGGCCGGCTCCGCCATCCCGCCTCCTGCAGACAGAACCTGCCGATGATGGAGGCCGAAACGCCGACGGTTGGCACGGTGGCGTCAACGAGCCCGGTCCAGGTCCTTCAGAAGGAGCCGTTCTGGAAACGACCGCTCACGCCGCGGACCGTGGCCTTCTTGTTCTTGGTCTTGGCCTTTACGCCGGAGATCAAATTCCGCGAAAGAGATCCGGCTGCCGCCTTCAGCGGGGTGCCCGATCTCCAGATCCTCATTGAGCTCGCCTTGTATGCCATTGTCGCCATCTGGGTTGGGTGGCACATCGCTCGGGGCATAGCTGGGCGCACCCACCGCCTGAGCTCGTTGAACCTGCCGATGGGCGCCATTCTGTTGACGGTGGCCGTTGTGCTCGTTTCGGGAGCCAGTGCCGTCTCGGTGCGGTCGACTATGCGCGCCCTGCAGTACGCCGAGCTGGCCGGGATGACCCTGGCCGTATTTTGGGAAGCGCGCCGCGATCGAGAGTTCTTCCCGGTGTTTTGGATGTGGATTAGGCGCGGCACTATTGCCGTCGCCATCTTCTCCTCCTTGGTAACGGCGGCGGTGCCCGGCTGGGCGCCGTGGGTCGACGATGACGGCGTCAGCCGCTACCGATGGTTCCAGATCCATCCCATCGTCACCGCCGGGATGCTGGGGCTGGCGATCTTCATGCTCGTCTCGATTTATCTGGCATCGCCAGATCGTATGTTCTTCCGAAAGCCGTGGAAGCTGGCAGCCGCCGTGTCCGGCGCCGCTTTCACCGGACTCCTCCTGATGACTAGGTCCCGCGGCTCTCTCGTGGCAACCATCGTCGCCGTGCTGGTCCTGCTGATGTTCAGCCCGAGCGGACAGCGCCGCCGGCTTGCTGTGGCCACCGCCCTCGCCATTGTTGTGACCGGTCTCCTGTTTTTCTTGACCGTGGGCTCAGAACTGCTCGAATCGTGGGTTCTCCGCGAACAGACCTGGGAAGAGGTCTCCTCGCTATCCCAGCGCACTGAGTTATTCACCATTGGCGGCCAGCTGTTCTCCGAGAAGCCCGTCTTCGGTCACGGCTACCTTCTCGCCGGCGCCAAGTTTCGCACCTATTTCAACTGGGCCGGCCACGCACACAACGTGCTGCTGGAGATCGCCGTGTCGATGGGTGCGGTCGGCGTGGTGGCTTTTGCCTTCCTCCTGGTCGTGATCATTGGCCGCCTTTGGCAAGGGGTGAAGAATCCATACACTCGAAGAACCGGCGCACCGGCCAACGGACTTGCTCTTCTCGCCCTCCTGATCGGCCAGGGGGTGATCTCAGACGGTTTTGGTGGACCCGTCGGCTACGAGACCGCCGGCCTGATGCTGGCCGCCCTCCTCGCATGCCAGTGTGCCCGCCGGGTGCGTTGGCTCTTCGCCCCAACCGCGCTGATCCGGTAGTCGGGTCCAGTAGATACGAACGGATCAGTGCCGCTCGATGAGCGTCGTGTAGGCATCCTCGAGAAAACGGAGGCCGTGCTGCGGCGCGAAGGCCGACTCGTAACGCTCCCGCGCCCGTCGGCCCGCGGCATCGATCCCCACCTTCTCATCGGCAATCATCTTCAGGCCCTTCGCCCAAGCAAACGAATCGCCGAGCGGGACCAGCCATTTGTCGCGCAACGGCCCGAGCAGCTCCGGCGTGCCCCCAAGATCAGAGGCCAGAACGGGTGTTCCGGCCGCCATGGCCTCAGCGATGGCCAGACCAAAGGTCTCGTACCATACCGACGGGAACACCAGAGCACGGGCAGAAAGCATCAACCGTCTCACCTGGTCGGGCGGCATCCAGCCCGGCAGCCTGACTCCGGGCACTTCTCGGCGCTCCAACTCCTCCTGCAGCGGGCCCGTGCCCACAATGAGCAGCTCGAAGCCGTCGAGACCCGCCAACTTCCAGGCATCGAGAAGAGTGTGCAGTCCCTTCTCGCCGGCAAGGCGGCCGACATAAAGGAAGGTTCGGGACGCAGACGGAGGCGCCGGCCTTGCGCCGGGGTCCGACACAAAGTGGGGCTTGACCCGCAGCCGCTCCTCGGGAAGCCCGCCAGCCACAAACCGACCCTTGGCGAACTCACTCATCACCAGGAAGAGATCAACGTGCCGCATCCAGGCCCGCCGCGCGGTTGCAGTTCCGATCACCGCCATAGCCGAAGCGGCCCAAGAATCCCGGTAACAGCGATACCTAATGCCTCGGAGTGGGGGTGATCCGACACAGAGTGTGCAAATCTCCCCGCGGCGCAAGAGTTGGCCGTTGATGCACATGATCCGGTAGTTGTGCAACGTCATCACCATCGGAATGCCCCGGCGCCCCAGCGCCGCGAGCACCGACGGCGAAAGCGAGTACCAGGTGTTGTGGATGTGGGCAACATCGGGCTGCACCTGGTCTGCCAGGCGCGCCAGGCGGCGTGCCGCAACAAGGTTCCACGGGGAAAACAGCAGGTTCGCGGCCGACTTGACTGCACCGTTGGGATTCGCGACCTGGAATCGGTGGACGCTGTGGCCCGCCGTCTCCAGCAAATCGGCTTCCGCCTGGACCACCACGTCTTCGCCACCGGCTTCCCGATAGCTGTTGTGAACCTGCAGAATCCTCATATCTTGCGCTCCCGCCGCCCGTCGATCGTCGGCCGGACCGCTAGGCAAGCCACGCCGACAGGTCTCGATCGATCAGTCCTTCGAGATCGTGAATGTCGTCCCTGAAGGTGTTCACCAAGCTCCGCCGGATCTCTGGGTCCAGGTCGGGCCGAACGAGATTCCGGTCCCTGATCCGGGTGGCCAACCGATAGAGGCTCTTCGGCAGAATGGGCTGCAGCCGTCTCTTCAGCATGCTGCGCCCCACAAGAATGCGATGCAGTGCTCCGCTGCGGGGCAGACCTGAGGGATTCCGCCTGATCGACGTGTCAGGCTCAAACGAGTCGTCCACTTCGAGGAAACGAAAGATGTCCTGCATGAGCCAGGCGGGCCGCTCGCCCAGATCCTCGAACAGGTACACCCGAAGAGCCTCTCGGGGGAACACCTCGAGGACCCTGCGCAGCTGCTTGGCGTAGAAGCCCCGGGAAACGTAGTGGCCACGGTGTATTCGCCTGGCCAGCCGGTCCTTCTCCAGGTCGAGAGCGGCCGGGAAGTCCGGAGCGTTCTCCTGGCCGTTGCGCACGTGGTAGATGTAGTGCGAAAAGGCACGGGAAGCCGGGTCACGCAGAATGCAGATCAATCTCGCGCTGCCCAGCTCAGCCTCGATCCGCTCGATTGCGGCCGGGTAATAGAGGTACGAGTGGGACGCTTCGCCGACGCACTTCTCGTTTCGCGCGCCAGCGAAGAGATCCAGGTACTTGCCACGGTCGGTAACGCTAAGCGAGCCTTCAATGGGACCCGGATTCTCGTCGGCGCCAAAGGCGAAATAGTTGGGCTCCTTGATGGGACTCATGAAGACATCGGGGTGCTGGTCGAGGAAGCTGTACAGCGCCGTAGTGCCCGAACGCATGGCGCCGATGACCAAAAAGTTGGGCAGGACAGGTGATCCGCCGGGGATTGACCTGTGGTGACCGCGGCTCCGCGCTATGTCAGTCACCTCCCCAGTCGGCGATCCTGCCGGCGCAACCGGACCGCTCCCAAACGCAGAGGGCAACCCTCACGTGCATCGTGTTCGGTGATCCGGGCGATTGGGTTCTACACGAGGTTCGCGCAAAGCGACCCGGCGCTGGCTGTTTGTGAGTAGGTATGTCACGCCTGTCTGTCATCGCCGATCAGCAATACCACCTTGAGCCTTCCGAGGCGGCTCGTGCTCGGCCTGGGGCCAAGAAACGAAGAACCGGCCAGGACGCCCGCGGCGACCGCGATCTGAGACTAGTAGTCGCCGGAGGCTCGGCTACGATCCGGCAGTATCGCCGCCTAAGCCACCAACGGCGACGGACCCAGGACGACCATCTTGAGTCGGCTACCGCTAGGCCGCCGCATCTCCGCCGGCGGATCCTGAACGCGGGGCGTCGCTGGCACTCCCTAGTGGTCTGCGAGTCGGGACGCTTCCCAGCGGCGCCGGTGTGTCTCATGTGCGCCGCGACCGCAACGGGTCAGGTCATCGTCAATCTGAGGTGATCCGCCAGCCGCAGCGAAAGGGCAATGGTGGTCGGAGTCGGCGATACTGAGCCACCGGTTGGGAACACGGAACTTCCCGCAATGAACAGATTCTCAACCCCGTGAACTCGGCAGTTCGAATCGACCACACCACGTCTTGGATCATCATGCATCCGAGTGGTCCCCATGTGGTGCCAGGTGCCGATGACACCCGCGGGCCATTGGTCATGATCCTCCAGCGGTGAGGCCCCAATGCCGGGAGCCAGCCTGTCCAACGCTCCGAGCACCAACTCGATCCCCCGTCTGTAGGTTCGCTCCTCCGCCTCGCTGAGACTCCAATGCAGCCGCACTCGCGGCACCCCCAGTGCGTCCTGTTGACGAATCAGCTCCACACGGTTTGCCGCCTCGGGCCGCTGCTCGACCGAACTGATGATCTCAACAAACCGTCGCAGCCATCCCCACCTTGTTGCTGCTCCAAGAGCTCCCAAGAAGGACCGATCAGGTCGCGCCAACGCAGTGCGTATGTCCATCCAGCGCACTTTTGCCCTGCCGCCTCCGGCATCCTGGAAAAATGGACTGTCGCGCCAGGGCCGTCGAGTGACAATCGCCAGCCTCCGCACCGCCCGCCACTGCTCCGACTGTTGCCCGGCGAAGCCGAACTTGAGATTGGCGTGGTATTGCAGCAACTCCTCGTCCCTCTGCACCCGGGGGACCAGCGTCAGACGGGAGAACGCCAGAGTCCCGGACGCACCGCTGACGAGCCGAGACAGCGGGCGACTGCATGAAGGGAGGCGGAACCTGTTCACCGCCCGAGGGTGCTCCATGAAGAAGCGCCCGACGAGGTCGTGCGAGTTGCCGATACCCGCCGCCTGCACGCGGTTCGACGCCAGCAGCAGACGAGGATTCTCGATGCCGCCACCGGCCAGAACGTAATGCCTTGCCTTGATGCTGAATCGGGACCCCGTGAGGCACCCAACCCGCAGATTCGAGACGGCTCCGTCCGAGCCCAGCTCCAACTCGGTGGCCGTGGTGTTGAGGTAGGCGGTGACATTCTCTGCACCACGGATCTCGTCTCGATAGCGCCTTCCAAACCGAGTCGGCGGGCTGAAAAAGACCTTCGCCACCCGGAGGCCAAAGCCGCTCCCGGAATCTTCCTCGCCCGGCAGCTCGTGACCATCGCCGTCCGAGGAATGATGCCCATCGTCGGTGTGCCGGGTCTCGATCTCACAGAGACGGAAGGCCTCCGGCAGATAATTGTCCAGCACCCGGCGAGAGAACGGCCAGCCGCTGTCGGGCACCCAGGAGCGGGCCACGAAATCGATCTCATCAAATGGTGCGCAGACACCTCCCCAGGAGAGTGTGGTGCCACCAAAACAACGAATCCTTGTCTCCTCAATCGGGAAGTAGGGCAAACCCCGGGTCTCTGCCTGCGCCAGCACCTGAACGCCGCCGTCGAAAGCCAGGTCTCCGCTTTCCAGCAGACAGACCTTGAGACGCCGCTCGCCGGCAAGACGAAGCGCTATTGTCAGGCCGGCGGGACCGGCGCCCACCACACAGACGTCGGTCTCAATCGTCGTCCCACCGGGGACCGTTCGCCCATCAATAATCACCCCACTGCTCCTTCCGGCGCGGCGGCAATCCCACCACGTTACCGGCGGCGCCCCAGATCCAGCGATCACCCACGGCGATGACGCCGAGGGTCTCGACCCGCCAAACCGAACCCCGAACCACCTCCGTCGCCCGGCATGCTTATCAGCACGGATTCCGGTCTCCGGTCGATCCCTTGATTCCTTCCGTGGCGGGATCCGGGTCCGCGCCGAGACGATCTGGCGGCTGTTGGATCACCACCTTGCAGCATCGGGGCGCGTACCCGGTCGAGTCATTGCCGACCACCGGTCACTTGGGGCTAATCTCCACGCTCGGCTCTCCCGCAACAGCTGGCCGAATGCCTCAGGCGGCGGCGGCTCTCGTCCGAATCTTGGTTACCTCAGGCATGCAGAGCGGTGAACCGGCAAGGAGAAAGATGCGAGTTCGCCCACAATCTCCAAGAATGGGTCCCGGCGTCACCATGCCTTCGGCCGGCGCGGCCTCCCGGAACACTCGGCCATGAGCTTGCGCAAGACATTGCCCGCCGGCGTAATCGACGCCGGGCTCAACTCGCTGGCCACGTTCACCGTCGGGTTGGTCGCGGCGACCCTCTACGAGCCCGCGCTGCTCGGCGTCTATGCAGTCTTCTTCAGCGCTCACCTCATGGGAGTGGCGGTGCCAATGCACCTCATCTACCTCCCGGCCGAGGTCCATGCCATCGAGCAAGAGAGGAACCTGCGGCTCCCTGTCCTGCGTCATTCCATCTGGCTCGCTTCTGGCCCGTCACTGGTGACCGGCGTTGCCATGCTGCTGGCTCTTGTTGTCGTGCACAATCAGGCATCGGGAGCCGAGCTTCTCTCGCTTGCATGGACCGCCGCATTAGCCACGGTGCTGGTCCCGGCCCAAGCCCACCTGCGGCGCATGCTTCATATTGCCGGCCGCTCGTGGCGCGCCGCCTTGGTCTCGGGAACACAATTGATCGCAGCCGTGACCGCGACTTTCGCCTTGCTTGCTTCAGGAATCTCCGACACGCTGATTCCTTTCGCAGCCCTGTCCCTGGCAACCGGGTTATCAATCATCATCGGACTGCTGTTGGCGGCGCCGTGGCGGGAACCATCGCCCAAACACCTGCGCATGACAGACCTGGTCGTCTCGGGACGGTGGCTGCTGGTCACCGGTCTCGTGCCCGCAGCGGCAGGTTTTGTCGCTGCGGCCCTGGTCAGTCACCTGGCCAGCCCGGACGACCTCGGATACGCCTATGCAGCCCGACTGGCCGCCCAACCCCTCTTTGTTCTAGGCGTCGGATTAAACGCAGTACTCGGACCCCGATCGATGGAGGCGGCCCACCGCCGCGACGCGCCTTCCGCCCTACGCATGCAACGGGTCTTCGCCACAGTGATCCTGGCCGCGTCGGCCGCCTACCTGGCCATAGCCGGAGGAGCCTGGGTCTGGAATCCCTTCAACTACGTCATCCCGGAGGCCTACGAGATCGCATTCCTGGCAACGCTGATGATCATTGCCAACGCGGTCATCAGTATCGCCCTTCCGGCGCAGCGTGAGATGCTGGGCGGCCGCCTGGAGAAAAAGCTGGTATTCGTCGAGACGCTGGCGAGTGCCGCCCTGGTGGCGACGGCGGCCACCGCCGGCGTGACTGCAGCGTTTGCCTGGCCGGCCAGCGTGTTGGCCCAAGGCGTGTGGCGCAACATCCACTACCGCAAGGCCCTGAAACCGCTGTATGAAGAGCCACCAAAGACCTTTTTTGGTCACTCCTACATCCTTCCCCCCATATGACGCCGGCGTTGGATCAGCTCCCAAAAATGCAGTCGTAGGCGTCCAGCAGACTCAGCACGGAGTGCTCCCAGGCCAATTGCTCGCGCAGCCGCCTACGGCCGTACCTAGACATCTTTTTGCGCCGCCCCGGATCGGAGAGCAGCTCGTCGAGCTTGGCCGCCAAGCCAAACTCGGAGCCGGTGTCGGCGTAGCAGGCGGCATCCTGCGCCGAGACCCTCGCCTCGGCCAGGTCAAAGACCACGATGGGCAGGCCGAAGTACATGTACTCCATGATCTTGTTCATGGTGCTGCGGTCCGACCAATCGTTTTTTGGCACCGGGTCGACCCCCACATCCGCTGAAGACAAGATACGGCACAGATCTTCGTCGCTGACGACCCCGGTGAATGTGCAGAGATCGGCAACCCCGATGCCCTCCGCCTCCGCCATGATCTCGCTGCGGTGAGTACCGCCGCCGATGAACACGCAGTGGAAGTCATCGCGTCCAAACTCGTCGCGCAGCAGACGAAGAGCCCGAACCAGCAATTCCACCCCGTCCTGGCTGCCCATCTCCCCCAGGAAGGCGATCAGGTGATCCTTGCCGCGTCTATGTGTGACATCGGCCGGGTAGACGGTGAAGCGACCCACATCAGGCCCGGAACGGACCACAAACACTCTGTCTTCCGACATGCCACCACGCTCGACGGCGATGCGCTTGTGGCTCTCGTTGGTGGCAATGCCGACATCGGCCACCTGGAACGTCGCCTTCTCGAGCAGCAGGAGTATCGATCGAAGCAGTCCCCCGGAACCCCCTCCGAACTTCACCTGATACAGCTCCGGCGACAGATCGTGGTGGTCGAAGAGGAACCGCTTGCCGAACAGCTTCCAGAAGAGGCCCACCGTCCAGTAGGTCTCAGGAGGATTGCAGGCGTGGATCACATCAAAACCGCGGCCCGAGCCCGCCACACGCAACGTCAAGAAGAAGGTCGATATGAGAGCAAGCAGATTCTCGGCCACAAAACCCAGCCGGCCTTTCGGATCGAGCGGCTGGTGGTACCGGTAGATCTCGATGCCTTCGAGCGTCTCACGGGCCTTGTTGAAGCCCTTCATCTTGGGGCAAATAACGCTGACCTCGTAGCCCGCCCCGGCCAGAGTCGTCGCCTCCAGCCACACCCTGCGATCGAACGGAACCGGCAGGTTCTGCACAATTATCAGAACACGGCGTCTCTTACCAGCAAATGCCATGGTAATCCTCGAGCCCGGTGCCGTCGCTAAAAGCTCTCACCAGGTCGATGATCACCTGCCCGGGCTTCCTCTTGTCGAAGATGTCGCCAAAGGACTCATGGTCGGTGCCCACCACCAAGGTGTCCGCATGCTCGACGAGTACATCGATCTCGTTCACCAGCAAGCCGGAGATGTGAGGGATCTGCTGGAGCAGGAACTCTCGGTTTGCCCCCACCAAGGCGGCGATACTCACGGTGGGGTCGAAGATCCGAACGTCGTAGCCCTTGCCGATCAGCCGCTCGACGATGGCGATCATCGGGCTCTCCCGCACATCGTCGGTGCCGCCCTTGAAGCTCAATCCGAGGATCCCGACACGGCGCCCCCCGCACCCGACGATCATCTCGAAGGACCGGTCGATGTGAAGCTCGTTGCTGGGCAGGATCGACTCGATGATGGGCAGCTGGAGATCCAGCGACTTGGCCTGATAGGTGAGTGCCCTCAGATCCTTGGGCAGGCACGAGCCACCAAACGCCGGCCCGGGCATGAGGTAGCTGCCGGAGATATTGAGCTTGGTGTCGATCAGGAAGTACTCCATGACCTGCCGGGCATCCAGGCCTAGCGCCTTTCCGATCCTGCCGATCTCGTTGGCGAAACCCACCTTGAGTGCGTGCCAAGCGTTGTCGACGTACTTGAGGAACTCGGCGATCGGCAGATCGGTCACGATCACCGGTGCCCGAAGGTGCCCGAACAAGGAGACAACGGCGTCGCGGCTGGCCGCGTCGGTGGCCCCAACGACCGTCTTCGGTGGATTGTCGAAATCCGCCACGGCAGAGCCTTCGCGCAGGAACTCCGGGTTGAAACAAACCCCAAAGTCGGTACCGGCCGCTTTACCGGACGCCTCCTCGAGCGTGGGAATCACCACACCCGCAAGCGTGCCGGGAAGCACGGTGCTG
Source organism: uncultured Acidimicrobiia bacterium (assembly GCA_964614095.1). Taxonomy (GTDB): domain Bacteria; phylum Actinomycetota; class Acidimicrobiia; order Spongiisociales; family UBA11373; genus CAZWKX01. The sequence goes on along the minus strand of CAZTJO010000026.1, from coordinate 6,950 downwards.
CGCAGGACAATCACGTAGAACCCTTCGCGCTCGGCAAGTGTCGAGCCGATTTCCTCCATGACATCGCGCACATGGCTGAGGTCGATACTTCCGTTAGACCGGCTCGGGGTGCCCACGGCGACGATGGCCATCTCGCTGTCGAAAACGGCCTCGCGGTGATCGGTGGTGGCGGTGATCCGGCCCTGCTCGACACCCTCCTTCATGAGTTCGTCGAGCCCCTCCTCGATCACCGGCGCGGCGCCGTCGTTGATCAGATCGACCTTGGTCTTGTTGGGGTCGACGCCGATGATCATGTGCCCCTCGCGTGCCAGGCACGCAGCCGAGACGGCGCCCACATACCCGAGACCAAAAACGGCGATTCTCATCTCATTCCTCGATCGGTCGATCGGGACCCGGTCCCGAGTGAAATCTCAGCTCATCGGATTCCGAGTCCCCGAACTCCAAACGTGTCACCAGGGCCCCGTCTCCGGGCATGCGGCCCGACCCAAAGAGGCTCACCGCAGGCACCTTGACACCCAGCGCCGGCGAGTACCAACCGCCGGGTGGATCGACCCGGCCGCGGGCCCGTTCCCAAGTCAACACTGCCGGAAGCTTCATCACTGCCCCCCTCTTCTCCGCCCCCTGTGCCCAGCTGAGCGTGGCAACCGTCCCGGCCAGCCGGCAATCGACCCCCGGGCCCAGATGAAACGCCAGCCGGCAGGAGTGACTGCCTTCACACGTCACCTCGTCCTCGATGACGAGACTCCTGCGTTCCCGATCGAGCTCGACTCTGCGACGATGCACCGCCGGAGGATCGAGCCGAGCATAGCCATCGTGCTTGCCGGTCCATTCGGCGGTCACCCCTTCGTCGAGACCGGCGACAGCCACCACCTGCCCATCGGCATGCCGGAGCCAGTTGAAGGGTCCTCCCGACACCGACTGACTCCGGCCCGCCAGCTCAAGCGTGTTGTGTCCGAGCGTGGAGCGGAAGTACTCCCGCCACTCCGGCTCGGTGTGGTAACAGTAGGTCCCGGGATCACTGAGCACCGTGCAACCCCCACAACGAACCTCGACGGAGAGAGCATCGGCGTGGGCGTGGCTCGCTATCGACAGGTATCCGTGAGGACCGCCGTCGCAGCGGCACCAGATCTCGTCGCGACGCGGCTCAACATCACGCAGGATCACCATGCCTGCATCGGGAAAGTCGCTCCGCCGCCGCTTCGGCCGGGCACACTCCACCGTGTGACCGATCAAGGACGTCCACAGCGTGGTTCTTACATCGGGGTTCCCGGGCTCAGGCCACCAGTCGCAGCGCCCGAACAAGAACTCGCCGGTTGAGAGCAGCGAACGCCACCGCTTCGAGACATCGGCATCGAGCTGCAGCGCGGTGCCCTCGTCGGCGTCACCCTGACGCGGAGCCTCCAGCTCTACGTCGACGACGGCAGCGAGCGCATCGGTCATCCGCACCAGCGTCTCCCAGAGCTCGGAACCCAGAGGCAAGCCGGCGGCCTCTCCCTCGAGCGCGGCACAGAGGAACAACTCGAGGACAAAACCGTGGTAGCAGGTGGCCAGCTCACGATTCAGTCCCGAGGCGAACGTCTGTCTCCGCGCCTCGGCACGGAGGCTCTGCGCCGCCGCCTCCCGCCAGGTTTTGGTCTCCGGGAAGTAAGGAAAGGCGCAGCAGGCCGCATACAGGCCGGCGGCCTCGGCAATGAGGTGGTTGTTTGCCGATGACCCGTGACTGGGCAGACGGGCCAGATAGCGGGAATGTCGATGGAGTTGTTCGATGAAAAGGGCATTCTTCTCGAAGAGGCCCGGCGCATCCGCCCAGCCCTCGAGCAGGCGCCGGATCCACACCCACGAGATGAGCCGGATCGCCAACTCAATCCCGCTTCTCCAATGGACACCTTGAAGAAACTCGTTCTCACGCCACCAGGACCGAAGCTGCCGTGACACCATATCTGCGAACTCTTCCCGGCCCGTCAGATGGTATGCGGCCGCCAGGAGCGTCAAATGGTGGTGCCTCGACAGCTCCCACACGTTCTTGACGTTCCCCATCTGAGGGCGCCGGGGGTTGATGCGGAAGGTGTACTCCCGGCTTGGGGCCCTGATGCCGGTCTCCGGGTCGAGGAACCAGTCCGGCTCGGCCATGTCGCTTCTCACCACACCCAGCGTCCGCCACTCCCCGTCAAGAATCCGTTCTGCCGTTGCGATGAGTCCGGCCGCGGCGCCTACGTCGATCTCACCGAGACCGGGGCAAAGCGGCGTCGGACCGCTCCCTCCCGGGATCGAGCCGATATCTATGACGGCTCGGGGGAAGCGCAGGGTCCGTTTCATCATCTCGTCGCGCAGCCGGTGGACGACCTCGCCGGGGGACATCCTCTTCAGCCGCCTGAAATACCAACCGAGCCTCACGATTCGGGCGTCCCCAATGTGGACGGGTAGGACCTCAGCAATTCGGCCCGCTTGCTCGCTGCACTCCGATGCGCGGCAAACGTCGTCTCCGTCGTGGCCACAAGCGACGCCAGCGAAATTGGCATTGCCGTGCCCCCCAAAGCTGCGGCAATGAAAGCTTCGAGCTCACCCCTTTGACCCTTGTCGACCCCCTTGAGGCTGCGGCGCACCCGGTGTCTGCGGCCCGACCACAGCTCGAATCGGGCGTAGTTCTTCAGTCTGCCCGCCTTGCCCTCGCCGTAAACCGACAGCACCTCCTTGGGGTGCTTGCGGGCTGCTCCCGCGGTGAGATAGAAGATCGACGCCATGGATCCATCCGGATACCGGAGCGTGCACTCCAGATTGTCGGGATCGACGGAGGCGCTCATGGCAAACACCTCCACCGGATCGGCGTCCAGCCACCACGAAACGGTGTCGACAAAGTGGCCACCTTCGCCGATGAACCGCGTTCCGTGAAGATCCGCCTGCCGGTACCAGCTGCTGCTATCAAGCTTGCCGGCGGCGATCACGTAATGCAGCACCACCGGGCCGTGCCGCGGGCCCCAGGCCCGTTTCATCTCTTGCAGCAGAGGGGCAAAGCGACGGTTGAATCCCACCATCAGGCGATCGTTGCCCGACTCCCCCGCCGCGGCAAGCACCAATTCGAGATCCTGTGGAGTGACCGCCAGAGGCTTCTCCACAAACGTGACCTTGCCGGCCCTGAGCGCCTCGGCGGCGATACGGGCGTGTGAATCGTGCCGGGTGGCTATCACAACGGCATCAATACCGTCATTCTCCAGAACGTGTCGATAGTCGGTCGTCGCCGCCCCAAAGCCGAATCTCTTCTGCGCGGTGGCACCGGACAAGGCCGTGGCTGTGGCTACCTCAATCAGCTCGACATCGGGCCTGCTCTTCAGATGGGGCGCCAGCATCGTCGTGGCGTAGTTGCCCATTCCGATGAACCCGAGACGGAGGACCGATCCCGGCACGAACCGGCTCGGCACGGTCTCCGCGGGCGCGGCGGCGACGGAGACCACATCGACCGCAGCCTCCTCCCGATAGCGGAACAAAACACCAAGGCTCTCGATCTCACCCCGATGAAGGCGTTCGTAGACATCGACGGCATCGTCGAAGGCATAGGTGCCCGAGATCAGGCTCGCCAAGTCGATGCGGCCCGTCGCCAACAAACCGAGGAAGGCCTTCATGTTCCGCCGTTCCGTCCAGCGCACGTAACCGATCGGGTAATCGATCCCCTGCTCCTCATATACCGGGTCATACCGGCCGGGCCCGTAGGAGCGCGAGAACCTGACGTCGAGCTCCTTCTCGTAGTACTCGCCCCAGGGCAGATCGAGATTGCACTTGCCGATGTCGACGATGCGAGCCCGATCGCGGGCGATTTCAGCCGCCAGAAACAGTGGGTCACGCGAATCGGTGGAAGCGGCGAGGAACACATGGTCGGCGCCTGCGCCTTCGGTCAACGCCATCAGCGGTGCGAGCAGCCCTTCCAGTGCCTCGGAGCCGCCGGTCACGGCGGCGGCCGCCCCGTTGTCCGTGGCCAACCGGCAGCGGTCTTCGGACATATCGATGCCCACTACGTGCACCCCGGCACCGTGAAGGATCTGAACCAGAAGCTGGCCGATGAGGCCCAGCCCGATGACACATGCCGTCTCGCCGAGACGGGCGTCGGACTGCCGGAACCCCTGCAGCGCGATGGCTCCCACCGTGGTGAACGCGGCATGTGCCGGATTCACCCCCTCAGGCACGGCCGCGCAGAGATTGCGCGGCACCCAATTGAATTCAGCGTGGTGTGCATACAGGTTGCCGCCACAGGCGACACGCTGGCCCACGGTCAGGTCCGTAACGCCCTCGCCGACCTCCTCCACCACACCCACCGTCGAGTACCCAAGCGGTGTGAATGAGTCGAGCCGATTCATCACCTTGCGGTAGGTGGCGGCCAAACCCTGCTGGGCAACCGAATCCAATACCTTGCGCACCTGATCGGGGCGGGCCCGGGCCTTGCCGAGCAGCGACAATTTGCTCTCCCCGACCTTCATCATCTCGGTGCCTGCGGAGACCAATGAGTACTCGGTGCGCACAAGCACACCGCCGGCACGGCAGGAGGGCGCGGCAACGTCCAGCACCACCAGCTCACCGGTCTTGTAGTTCTGTGCCACCTGTTTCATGCCGACACCGCCGTTCCGGTATCACTCTCCCCCGCTCTCGCCCCGGGCTCCGGCCTGGGAGGGCTATCGGCTCGCCTGAACCACGTCTCCAGTGTTAGCAGCTGCCAGATCTCTTTGGATCTGTCCTCGACGCCGCGCCGATCGGCCGCCACAAGACCCTTGATCACGCCGCCGTCGAGAATACCGGCCTCCACCAGTTGGCCCCCCACCAGCATGTCATCGACCATCTCTTTCAGATCATTGCGCACCCAAGCCCTGAGTGGAGCGCTGAACAAGCCCTTGGGACGATGCACTATCTCGTCGGGGAGCCACGACTCGGCCACTTCCTTGAGCACGGCCTTCCTGCGCCGGCCGACGATCTTGCGGCTCCCGGGGATAGCGAAGGCGCTCTTGGCCACCTCGACGTCAACAAAGGGCACCCGCACCTCCACCGATGCCGCCATGCTGGCACGGTCGGTATAGGCCAGGTTCAGCCCGGTGAGAAAGAGCCTTAGGTCGGTGTAACACATACGATTGACCTGGTCGTCCTCAGGGCCCTCCCAGTAGATCTCCTCGTGCTCCTCCAAGAGTTGATCTACGTGGGGGCGCAGATCCGCCGAGACGAGGCTCTTGAGCTCCTCGGTTCCAAACAGGCTGTAGCTACGCTGGAAAGCGGCCGCCTCATCCAGTCTGGCGAACCCGATGAAACGTTTGGCCCAGCGCGGGTAGCGGAAGCCGCGGCGCCGGCTCGCTACCGGCAGCACCCGCACCACGGGCTCGATCAGCCCTTTTCGCAGCAGGCCCGGCAGGCGCCGATAGCGGCCCGCCAGAAGTGCCGCATAGTGCTTGCGGTAACCGGCAAAAAGCTCGTCGGCCCCCATGCCCGACAACATCACCTTCACCCCTGCATCACGCGCCGCCCGGCATATGAGAACGGTATTGATGGCGGCCGCATCGCCGATGGGCTCGTCCAGGACATCGACCATCTTGGGCAGCATGTCGACGACATCGGGAGCAATCTCGATCTCGTGCAACTCAATACCCAGACGAGAAGCAATGCGTTTGGCGTAGGCGGCGTCATCGGGCATCGCCTCAAACCGCTGATCCTCCTTGCGGAAGGCAATGGTGTAGGCCTCAAAGTCGGCGCCGGCGGCTACGGCCATGGCGGTAACCAGACTCGAGTCGAGGCCCCCGCTCAAGAGACTGGCCACGGGGACGTCGGACACCAGATGAGCATCGACCGATTCTTCAATCACCTGGGCCAACTCGGTGACGGTCGGCTCGGGACCCACCTCCTCGACCAGCTCCCGGCGGGGATCCCAGTATTGCGTAATGCGGAACCTGCCGTTGCGCCCGGCCTCGGCCCAGTGCCCCGGTGGCAGCTTCTCGATCCCGCCAAAGACCGAGTGGCTCTCCGGTATCCAGTAGTACATCAACGAGGCGACCACTCCGGCGTAGTCGATGCCCCCCGTGGGCATGACGGCACGGATCGCCTTGATCTCGGAGGCGAAAGCCAGCCCGTCACCGCTTCGGGCCACAAAGAGGGGTTTGATGCCAAGCGGATCGCGCGCCAGAAAGAGCCTTCCACTGCTCTCGTCGAGAATGGCAAAGGCGAACATGCCGCGCAGCTTGCCCAGGCACTCCGGTCCCCACCGCCGCCACGCCTTGGCCACCACTTCCGTGTCGGAGTTGGTGCGAAACGTGGATCCGAGCGATTCCAGATCCCTGCGCAGCTCGCGGTAGTTGTAGATCTCTCCGTTGTAAACGAGGCACAGGCCTTCCTCATAGAAGGGCTGGTTCGCCGTCTCCACCGGGTCGATGATCGCCAGCCGCCTGTTGCCGATGCCGGTGCCCGGAATGATCTCGGAAACGTGCAGGCCCGAGGCATCGGGACCCCGGTGACTGATGCTGGCGATCATCTCGGGCAAGGCGCCCGAGTATTCGGGAAGAGAGAACATCCCAGCAATGCCGCACATGAGTACACGTAGAGTAGTGGTGACCTCGATTCCCACCACCGATCTGTCTTCGCTCCGCTCCTAGGCCGGCCACAACCTCAGCTTCTCGCCAAAGACTTTGACGTACCTGCCATTCCGCCTCTGGAGTATCCGCTTCCCCCAACTCGACTGCAATCCGCGTTCAAGTCTTGCGCCCTCAAACACCGATGCTCTCCGTGAGAGACCCTGCTACGGAGAGTGGTTTTGGCGTTCACTATTCCCCGTAGGTTGTCGCGTAATGCGATCGCAATCGTCATCGTTGCCCTCGCGACGACCTGCACAGCCGTTTTCTTTGCACAGCCTGCCCGCGGCACACCAGAAGATGACTTGCCGCCGGCTTCGTTTTTGGGGACGAATCTGGAGGTGTTCGCCAATTATGCGG
>CAZTJO010000025.1:0-26460 GCA_964614095.1 uncultured Acidimicrobiia bacterium | reverse complement strand
GCGCGACACCGTGGGCCGGGCCGGCGGCGTCTCTTTGTGGGTGGTCGGCGACAACTTGCGAAAAGGGGCGGCGCTGAACGCGGTTCAGATCGCGGAGATAGCGAAGGGACTGAGTGGGTAGGGCAAGGCGCCGGAGCGCAAGATTTCAGAACCGGTTCTTCGCACTCTGCATCCTGCATTCAGAAACCCTCCCGCAGGGCGGGAGGGTTTCGTCGGGACGGCCGGATTTGAACCGGCGGCCTCAGCGTCCCGAACGCTGCGCGCTGCCAAACTGCGCTACGTCCCGGTGACCGTTCATGTTATCGGGTCGTCGATCAGGACCCGAACCCGATCCACCCGGTTGCGGTCCATCCGGATCACGGTGAGCCGGCAGCCTGCCACCGCCACCTCGGTGCCTTCGTCAGGGATGCTGCCGGCAAGATCAAAAACAAGGCCGCCGAGAGTGCTGTAGGCCCCGGCCGGCAGTTCAATGCCGATGGCGTCGGCAAGCTCGGAGACGGCGACGCGGCCATCGGCGAGCCATTGGCCTTTGGTGAGCGGGACAACAGATGGGATGCCCGGGTCGTATTCGTCCTGCAGCTCGCCGACGAGTTCGGAGACGATGTCCTTCACGGTGACGACTCCTTCGACGCCGCCGTGCTCATCCAGAACTACGGCAAACGACCGGCGCGCCGCGCGCATCTCTCGGAGCTGCTCCAGAAGGAGTTTGGTTTCGGGAACGTAGTAGGGCTCGCGGAGGAGGCGGCCGATGGCATCCGGATCGAGGCCTTCGGGCGCACGGAGGACGTCCTTGACATGCAGAATCCCCACGAGGCGATCGGGGTCCTCGTGTATCACTGGGAAGCGGCTGTGACCGGTGGCGGCGACCGCGGTACGCACATTGTCCGCGGTGATGGGCCGGCTGAGTGTGTAGAGGTCGGTTCGGGGGGTCATAACATCGCGCACCTGCCGGTCGGCGGTGCGAAACAGCTGGTGAATGATCTCTCGCTCGGCGGCGGCGATGTCGCCGGTACGTTCGCCGAGCTCTGCCATCGCCCGTATGTCCTCTTCCGTCACCGGGTCCGGGCCTCGGTTCACATCGATCCGAAAGATGCGGAACAGAAGCCGGCTGAGAGTGAGGAAGAGGCGAGAGACGGGATGCAGCACTCTCGAGAGGCGCCAGATGGCCGGCGCAACGGCCAGCGAGAAACGCTCCGGATACCGTGTGGCCAGGCTCTTGGGTGTGATCTCGCCGAGCAGCAGCACAACGGCGGTGACCGAGACCGTTGCGGCCCAGGGCCCCCAATCCTCTCCGAGCAGATCGACAAATAGAACGGTCGCCACCGAGGCTCCGAGGATGTTGACGAAGTTGTTGGCCACTAGGAGGGTGCTGAGCATGTGATCGGGATCCTCGGTGAGGGCTACCACCCGGGCGGCACGCCGGTCCGTGGCTATGAGTTGGGCGACTCTTTCCCTGGGTACGGAGACGAGAGCCGTTTCCGATCCGGAGAAGAATCCCGAAGCGAGGACGCAGACGGAGAGGGTGGCTAGATAGACCATCTGCAGGGCGCTCATCGGGCGCTCCAGAAAGCGCCGGGTCTCGGCGGATCGTCCGGCTGCGGAGTCATTCGGAAGATTGGTCTTCGGCGGCGGCGAGGCGCTCCACCGCTTCGAGCAGTTCGAATCCGCCGAAGGGCTTACGCAGCCAGGTATCTGCCCCGGACCGGCCGGCGAGGAAACCGTCGGCGTCGCGGTCGAGGAGGATGGCTGTTCCCGGGGTGTTGACCTGTGCCGCAGCGGCGGCGTCTCGCACTGCTCGCACCACCGCCATGCCGCCCATGGAACCTACCTGCAGATCGGTGATGACCACATCGTGACGATGCTCCTGCCATAGATCGGCGGCGGAGCGCGGGTCGTCGACAACGGTGATGTCGTACGAGGTCGAGGGAAGTGCCGCGCGCACATCATCGACCACCCAAGGGATGTCGGCCACGAGCAACACGGTGGGCATTGGAGATCCGACTGTAGTCGGCGGCGGCGGGGTGATGGCGGCCGGCAGCGGCAGAGGTGCCGAGTGGGCCGCTATTTGCCATATTCTCCCTGGCGAGGGTGGAAGGCGACTGCTAGCGTCGGCAGGCCATTTGAGCCTAGGAGGGGTAATGGCCGAGCCGGTGCCGCTGGATCGTTCTTGGCAGCTCAAAGGTCTGTGTCGCGGGAACCACTCGTACCTGTTTTTCCCGCCGAGCACCGTGGAACGGAAGGAGGAGCGGGAGCGTCGGGAGACGAAGGCGAAGGCGATCTGCACCGTCTGCCCGGTCAAAGAGGATTGCCTCGAATTCGCCCTCGAGATCCGTGAGCCATACGGCATTTGGGGTGGAGTCACGGAGACCGAGCGGCGACAGGTGCTGGCCCGCCGCACCGCTACCGTCTGAGGAACCGCAGATCGCCCCGGCGGCGGGTGATGCCGTTGCCGTCGAGCCACTCGAGAAGGGGCACGGCGTGTTTGCGCGTTATCCCCATCGCATCGCGGAATCCGGCGACGGTGAAGGGCTCCTCTAGTTCCTGCAGTCTGAGTACCAGTCCGTCGAGAGTCTCCGGCAGGTAGACCAGGGTTTCAGAGATCTCGATCAGTCGGCCCAGGCGAATGAGAGCGTGGAGCAGTTCCTCGTCGATGCCCAGGTCGGTTCTTTGCGGCGGAGACGGCCCGAAGCTGACGAGGTCGGAGCGGACTCGCTCCCAGGCAGAGGCGGCCTTCTCGTCGAGGGAGCCGCTGAAAGCGTCGAGACGGACGAATGCTCCTTCGTCGACCAGGCCGGTGGTGGTGGCAATCAGGCTGTCTAGCTCGGCCCGCGACACGTCGAGCTGCTCGGCCAGGCTGGCGCGAGGCATGCCGGGCCGCAGTGGATTGGCTTCATGGAAGGCCGATACGGCTTCTCCGGCACGATGCAGGGTCTCCTCGACGGCGGCGGGCGACATCGCCGAATCGGCAGCCGCCAGCGCAAATTCGGGGGTCCCTCCGCCGCTGTCCGCCTCGAGGATGTGCAGAGGAGCCCGTCCCCGCACCTCCAGCAGGGCGGTGGCTCGATCATCTGGGGTGACTTTGACGGGCCGGAGCAGCGCCAGGGATCTCCGGGCCGTTCTCGGCCGCGGGGCTGGGCGTGGGTCGAGGATGACGCCTCCGGCGACCACCAGCCGTCTGCCTACATCACGGAGGACAAAACAGTCTCCGGTCTTGAGTGGCAGTGGAGCGTCGGTCTGAACCAGAGCCGCGCCTGCGGTGTCGAGGGTCTCGCTTTCGAGGAGCCTGACGTCAGCGCGTCTTGCCGCGGTGCCGATGTGGAGGTGGAAGGCGCCTCGGTTGCGCAGGGGCTCTTTGACATAGCGGGCGCGGCGCAGTTGAGCGAGGAAGCGTGAGGTGGGAGCCCAATCCCCGGCTCGACCCACCATGGAGCCGCGAGGCACCTGGTCGCGTTCGGCGCCGGAGAGGTTGAGCGCCACTCGATTCTGAGGAGTCACCCGTTCTACGGTTCGCTCGTGGGTCTGCAACCCGCGTACTCGCACGGGGCGCTCGCCCGGCCACAAAACCAGGGTGTCTCCGCCGCTCACCGAACCGTCGCGCAGTGTTCCGGTGACTACGGTACCGGCGCCGTCGATGGTGAACCCTCGGTCCACCCAGAGCCGGGGGCGGCCCGAGTCTGTATAGGGGATTGCGGTCAGAGCCCGGTGCAGTTCGGTCCGGATCTCGCTGATGCCGATGCCCGTGGGGGCTGCGGTGGCCACGATCGGCGATCCGGCGAGAGAGGTTCCCTCCAGGCGCTCCAGGGTATCGAGTGAAACCAACTCCAGCGCTTCGTCGTCGACAAGATCGGCGCGGGTCAGAGCGACTACCCCGGGGCTTATGCCGAAGAGATCGAGTATCACCAAGTGCTCCTCGGACTGGGGCATCCAGCCCTCATCGGCAGCCACCACGAGCAGGGCCGCGTCGACCGCGTCGATGCCGGCCAGCATGTTCTTGATGAAGCGCTCGTGCCCGGGCACGTCGACAAAGCCGACTTCGATGTCGTCGAGTCTGGTCCAGGCGAAGCCGAGATCAATAGTCAGGCCGCGCCTCTTCTCCTCTTCCCAGCGATCGGGGTCGCGGCCGGTGAGAGCCTCGACGAGCGTCGACTTGCCATGATCGACGTGACCGGCGGTTCCGACTACCGGCATGCTGCGGCAATGCCGGCGGCTACGGTCTCATCGTCGGCGGGGTCGACCGCGCGCAGGTCGAGGACCAGGCCTCGATCCTCGCGGCGGGTGACGATTGGGGGCGATCCGGCAAGCAGCAATCGCCATGAATCCTCGGCGGCGCCGGGTACGACGATGACGGGACTGGGGATGCCTCGGCCGGGCACCGAGCCGGCTCCGGGCAACGAGGATCCGTCTTCCACCACGGCCTCGACCGCAGAGGAGGAGATGACCCGACGGCAACGCGCCTCGAGTGTCTGGTAGGGAATCGTGGCCATTCGCCAGAGGGGGATCTCGTCGCCGGCTTCCCGGGCGTAAGCATCGAGGGTGGCGGTCAGCGCGGCCAGGCGGGCGCCGTCGATGCGTAGGGCGCGGGCGGCGGGGTGCTCGGCGAGCCGGCGAATGAGAGGTGCCCGTCCGGCGAGGACACCGGCCTGAGGGCCGCCGAGCAGTTTGTCTCCGGAGAACATGACGAGGTCGGCCCCGGCGGCGATTGTCTGGCGGGCCGCCGGCTCATTTGCCAGCCAGGCCGGGGGCGGGCCCTGGAGCCACGGGGTGCGGGCATCGAGCAGCCCGCTGCCGAGGTCGGCGGCGAACGGGACACCTGTGTCTTGGGCCAGCCGCGCCAGTGTGGGGTAGTCAACCTCAGCCGTGAAGCCCTCGATCCGGTAATTGGAGGGATGGACTTTGAGGATCAGCGCGGTATCGGCCCCGCAGGCCCTGCGGTAGTCACGAAGGCGAGTGCGGTTGGTGGTCCCCACCTCGACCATGCGGGTGCCTGAAGCGGCCATGAGCTCGGGAAGCCGAAACGAGCCACCGATCTCGATGAGCTCGCCGCGCGAGACGATGGCCTCGGCTCCGTCGGCAAGAGCGGCCAGGGTGAGAAATAGCGCCGCCGCGTTGTTGTTCACCACCAGGGCGTCCTCGGCACCGCAGAGGGTGGCAACGAGCCTGCGGGCATAGGCGCCTCGGGTGCCGCGTTTTCCGGAGGAGAGGTCGTATTCCAGGGCCGAGTATGCGGTGGACGCTTCGCTTTCTGCGGACGCGGCTGCCGCGGACAAAGGGGCGCGCCCCAAGTTGGTGTGGAGCAGCACTCCGGTGGCATTGATCAGCCGGCCCGGCCGCAGGCTGAGCAGGCGGGCCAGCTGCTCGCGGGCCGCTTCCTCGAGAGATGTGGCCTCGTCTCCACTCGTTCTCCATTCGGCGATGGCGCGACGGGCAATCTCGACCACGATGACTCTAGGAAGGGCACCGTCGTCGAGCCTGGTGGCGAGGGCATCCACGGAGGGGGGCAGCGGCACCATAAACACAGACTACCGACGCCGGTATATTCGTCCCCGTGGTCTCTAGAACTCGTCTTGGGACTCCTGAACCAGCGCGGTCGCCGGAGGTCGGGGATCGCGTCGCGCCGCTCCGCCGGGCCGGCCGCGCCGTGATCGGGATCGCCGTGCTGGTGGTGTTGGTGGCGTCCGCGACGCCAGCCCGGGCCGACGTGACCCTCGAAGATGTAGAAGAAGCCCGTCGGCAGCTTGCCGAGGTTGCGGCCGTGCTGCAGGAGCAGGTGGCGCTCTATGAAGATGCGACGATCGAGGAGATGTTGCTGCGGCAGGAGGTTGACGGCCTGACCGCTGGCCTGGAGGTGCGCGAGCAGGAATTGGCCGGGTTGAAGGATGCGGCCCGGGAGCACGTTGTGGCCGTCTATTTGAGTTCGGTCGGGAGTGCTCCGGCAGGGCTGGCGACGGCAGACGGTGGGCTCGATGAGGCGTCCGTCCGTCAGATGTACCTGGATCTGGTGACCCAGGCCGACCGGCAGCTCATCAACCAACTTGCGGTGACGCGCCGCAGCGTGGATGAGCTGCGCAAGTACCTCGACGACGCTCTGACCCAGCAGGCGGCGCTCGGGAATGACTTGGAGGAGCTGGTCGGGGAGATCTACGCCGAGCTGGAGAAGGCCAATGCCGCCTATCAGGAGATCAAGGCGGAATGGGATCGCCAAGAGGTAGAGCGCCTGAGGCGGGAGGAAGAGGAGCGGCTGCAGCTGTTCTTCTCGACATCCACGACCCTGGCCGAACCGTTGCCGGGCGATGTAGGCGCGACCACAACGATTGCGGCTGCGGTATCACCGGCTCCAGTGGCCGGCCCGCCGCCGCAGGCCGGGGTGCTCGTGTGTCCCGTCGACGGCGCCGTCACCTTCACCGATACTTGGGGAGACCCGCGCTCTGGGGGGCGGACGCACACCGGCACGGATCTTTTGGCGGCCGCAGGCACTCCGGTGGTGGCCATCGAATCCGGCACCATTTGGAGCCCGAGCTGGCACTGGGCCGGGGGCATTGGACTGTACGTCAACGGCGGCAGCGGCGACCGTTGGTACTACGCCCATCTGCAGGGCTACGCGCCGGGCATCGTCGACGGTGTTCGAGTAGCTGCGGGGCAGTTGATCGCCTACGTCGGGTCGACGGGCAACGCAACGACTCCCCACCTCCACCTGGGGTTCCTTCCGGGAGGCGACTACTACGCAAACCCGTATCCGATAGTGGCTCCCCTGTGCCTGTGAAGCGGGTTCAGGATCACCGGAACGCGCAAACTAGGACGCCGGTAGACTCAGCAACTCGAAGTTGAAGGCGGAGGTTCTATGCGCAAGCTGGCGCTTTTGGTCGTCGTTGTGCTGTTACTGGCCATCCCGGGGACGGCCGGCGCCGATGTGACTCGCGAGCAGCTTGCCGAGGCCGATGCCGAGGTGCGGCAGATTTCCGCAGAGATGGAAGACCGTATCGCCGTGCTCGAGGAGGCCCTCTACAACGAGTGGGACTCGGGACAGCGAATCGTTTCGCTGGAGGCACTGATCGACGACCGAGAGCGGCAGATCGCCTTGGCCGAGGTGTATGCACGGCAGCGAGCGGTCAATCTGTACCTCGAAGTCAGTTTTGACCAGGCCGGGGGGGTATTCGACACCATCGACATCACCGATGCTGGAATTCGTGACACCTACCTGGATGCCATCTCGGAGGAAGACCGCGGCACCGCCATGGAGCTCGAGTTCCTTCAGGCCGACCAGGCCCGCCTTGTTGTCGAGCTGGAGGCTCTCAGGAGCGCGCAGGCCCTGGCCCGGGCGGACGTCGAAACCGAGGTTGCCGACGTCCTCGCCGATCTTGAGGAAGCCAACGCGGAGTATCAGGCGCTGTGGCAGCAGTGGCAGGTGGAAGAGGCGGAGAGAATCCGTCAGGCCGAGGCCGCCAGGAAGGCTCAGGAGGCGGCAGCGGCAGCCGCAGCCGCAGCCGCCGCCGGGTACACCAGCAGTGCCGGTACGTCGGCGGAGGGCCGCACCTGTCCGGTTGCCGGTCCTCACAGTTTCCGAGATAGCTGGCTGGAGCCGCGGCCCGGAGGCCGGCTGCACCACGGAACCGACATGGTGGCGGCGACGGGCACCCCGCTGGTTGCCATCGAGAGCGGGGTCATCTTCCCCAACTGGCACTGGGCCGGCGGCATCGGTCTGTATCTGTACGGTGACAGCGGCGACGTGTACTACTACGCCCACCTGAGCTCGTATGCCGGTGGTATCAGTGACGGGGCTCGGGTGAGCCTCGGCCAGATTGTCGGCTACGTGGGGTCCACCGGCAACGCCGGGGTGCCTCATCTCCACATCGGCTATCAGCCGGGCGGCGGCCCGCTGACAAACCCGTATCAGCTCATGGTGAAGCTCTGCCGCTGACGGCGGAACCGGCCCTCCCGCCCAGCTCGTCGAGATTCGCCATCTCACTTTGGGTCATCTGGTGCATCAGCACAGCGAGACGTGCGGTGCAGGTCTCACCGGGTGCGGGTGGCACCATCTCGACCAGACGGTGGGCCATGGCGGCGAAGGCCCGGGCCGCCGGTGTCGCAGGCTCTGCAACAACGACGGGGGTTCCGCCATTGCTTGTGGAGGCGACGCCGGGATCGATGGGAATACTCCCGACAAGGCCGACGCCCAGCTCGCCGGCGAGGTCCGTCCCTCCACCGCTGCCGAAGATCTGATGACGCGTGCCGTCGGGTGTGGTGAATCCGTCCATGTTCTCGACCACACCGATGACGGGCAGATGGGAGCGGCGCGCCATTTCGGCGATTCGCGCCGCCACCCTCTGTGCGGCGAGCTGCGGAGTGGTGACGACGAGCATCTGGGCCTGGGGCAGCATGCGGGCCAGCGCCATTTGGATGTCTCCAGTGCCCGGAGGCAGGTCGATGACGAGGTAATCGAGGTTCTGGTCCCAGGCCACATCCGTGAGGAATTGGGACAGCGCCTTCGAAAGCATGAGGCCTCGCCACATGAGGGCTTTGCCTTCTTTGTCAACGAGGAGGCCGGTGGAAGCCACTTGGATGCCGTCGACCTTGGCAGGGATGATCTTGCGATCGTCGCCGGTTTCGAGCCGGCCGGTGGCTCCGATCATTCGAGGCACCGAGTGTCCCCACATGTCGGCATCGAGGAGCCCGACGCGGAAACCGGCCATTTTGAGAGCGGCGGCCAGATTGACGCTGATCGACGACTTGCCGACGCTGGCCTTGCCGCTGCCGACGCCGATGACTCGGGTCTGCGGATTGACCATGGTCGGCTCGGCGTTCTGCTGGGCGCGTCGGCGTGCGGTGACCATAAGCTCGGAGCGTTGCTCGGGAGTCATCTCGGCGATGTGGATCATCACATCGTCGATGCCGGCCCGCGCACGCACCTTGTGCATCGCATCGCCTTCGATCTGAGAGCGAAGAGGACAGGCGGCGATGGTGAGAGCGATGGACACGGTGGCGATGCCACCGGCAAGATAGATGGCGCGGACCATTCCCGGCTCGACGATATCGGAGCCGAGTTCTGCGTCCAGGACGCCGCGCAGAACGGCTTCTAAGTCGGCAGGGGTTGTCATCTTGTCGTGGGCTTCATGTAACACCATGGAGGCCGCAAACACTCCCAGGCGAGGTGCGGTCCGGCAGCGGAGGAGCGATACTCTCCGCGGGCCGGGCCTGCACCACGGTGCCGCTGTAGCCTGGCCTGGCGTGCTAGCGAGGAGGCGGAATGCCCAAACAGGTGCCTGAGGTCCCCAATGCGGTCACTCCGATAGGTCCCTATTCGACGGTCACCGAGGCCGCTGGTCTAGTGTTCATCTCGGGCCAGGTGGCCATCGACCCCAGCGACGGCACCAGGGTGGTGGGGGACGTGCGTGTCCAGACGGGCCGGGTCATGGACAATCTCGATTGTGTGCTGCTCGACCTGGGCCTGGGATTCGACGACGTGGTGAAGACGACGATCTTCCTCGCCGACATCGGCCACTTCCCCGTTGTCAACGAGGTCTACGCCGAATACTTCGGAGACAAGCCCCCGGCGCGCTCGACGGTACAGATTGGAGCGCTGCCCGGGGGGTTTCTCGTCGAGATTGACGCGATCGCCGCTCGCTGACAGGAGGCGGGAATGAACAAGGATGAGATCTTCCGGTCGCTTGGGCTGGGAGAGCCCAACTCCGGGGTGTACGCCGGCGAGTGGATCGAGGCCGGCGGAGCCGACATTCTGGTCGAGAATCCGGCGACGGCGGCCCCGATTGCCACGGTGAGGGGAGCGTCGGCCGACGACTACGAGCGCATCATCGCCGCCGCCCAGGGGACCTTCGAGGAGTGGCGCATGCTGCCGGCACCCAAACGCGGCGAGTACGTGCGCCGGATCGGCGATGTGCTCCGGGAGAAGAAAGAGGCCCTGGGAGCGTTGGTCTCGCTCGAGATGGGGAAGATTCTGGTCGAGGGTGAGGGTGAAGTCCAGGAGATGATCGATATCGCCGACTTTTCGGTCGGCCTGTCGAGGCAACTCTACGGCCGGACCATCGCCTCGGAGCGGCCGCGCCACCGCATGTACGAACAGTGGCACCCGCTGGGCCCCATCGGGGTGATCAGCGCCTTCAACTTCCCGGTGGCGGTGTGGTCGTGGAACGCCTTCATCGCTGCAGTCTGTGGGGACACGATTATCTGGAAGCCGTCGTCGCAGACCCCGCTGACGGCGGTGGCGGTGACCAAGATCTGCGAACAGGTGATGGCAGGCACAGGGTTTGAGGCAGTGTTCGGCCTGCTGGTGGGGAGCAGTCGCGATGTGGGTGATCATTTGATCAACGACCGCCGGGTGCCGCTCATCTCGGCGACCGGATCGTGTGGCATGGGCGAGAAGGTGGGCACGGCGGTGGCCAAGAGGCTGGGCCGCTCGCTCCTCGAATTGGGCGGCAACAACGCCATCATCGTTCTCGATGATGCCGATCTCGATCTGGTGATCCCATCGTCGGTCTTCGGCGCGGTGGGGACCGCCGGGCAGCGCTGTACCACGACCCGCCGCATCATCGTTGCGCCCGGAGTCAAGAGCGAAGTGACGCGGCGGCTGGTGGATGCCTACAAGCAGGTGCGTATCGGTGATCCTCTCGACCCGGACGTTCTTATGGGGCCGCTGGTCGATGAGGCGGCCGTCGGCAACATGATGACGGCCATCGACCTGGCCAAGAGCCAGGGTGGCACGGTCATATGCGGGGGGAACACGGTGGAGGTCGAAGGACTTGCCGGCCACTTTGTCGAGCCGACGATCATCGAGATCCCGGGTGAGGCCCCCATCGTGGGAGAGGAGACGTTTGCCCCGATCCTCTACCTGATTGAGGCCGAGGACATTGAGGCGGCCATCCGCATCCAGAACGGCGTGCACCAGGGCCTCTCGTCGGCCATCTTCACCGGCTCGCTGCGGTCGGCGGAGCTCTTCTTGTCGCACGTCGGATCTGATTGCGGCATCGCCAATGTGAACATCGGCACCTCAGGAGCCGAGATCGGCGGGGCTTTTGGTGGGGAGAAGGAGACCGGTGGGGGACGCGAAGCCGGTTCCGATGCCTGGAAGGCTTACATGCGGAGGCAGACGAACACCATCAACTGGTCGACCGACCTGCCCTTGGCACAGGGAATCGAGTTCGGCTGAGCCGCGGCCGATTCGAGGGTCGGTACAATCCGGAGCCGTGTCCACCGAACCCCCGGTGATGTCTTTCTCGGAGCGGCGCGGCTTGTCCGGCTACTTGGCCGACATGTGGCGGCGGCGGGATTTTGCATGGCATCTGGCCATGGGGAACATGCGCGGGCGCCATGCGTCCACATCGCTGGGCTTATTTTGGTGGATTCTCGATCCGTTGCTGCTGGGTGGCATCTTCCTGCTGGTTTTTGGGGTGATTCTGCAAACCCGCCGCGGCGATCCCAATTTCATCGGGTTCATCCTGTCGGGGCTTTTTGCCTTCTTCTACACCCGCCGCACCATGCTCTCGGGGGCGTCGGCCATGCGCGCCAACGCTCGGATGGTGGCGACACAACGGTTTCCGAGGTTGCTGCTTCCCCTCTCAGCGGTCATCGAAGGCTGCGTCGCCTTTCTGTTCTCCCTCATCGCGTTTTTCATCATCGCCGGTTTGGTGAACGGTGACTGGCCGGGTCTGTTCACCCTTTGGGTTATTCCCGCCGTCATTCTGCACACGGTCTTCAATCTGGGCCTCACGCTGCTGGTGGCACAGCTGGTCATCCCCTTCCGCGATATCGAGAACGTCATGAACTACGTGGCCCGGGTGTGGATGTACCTGTCACCGGTCGTCTACTCCCTCGACGACCGGCTCTCCCATGCGTCGGATTCGATGGGGGCGATTCTTTACGACATTCTTCGCTTCAACCCGCTGGTGTCACTTCTCGGTGTCTACCGGCACGCCTTGCTTGGCGGCCAGAAAGTCTGTTCGGCGGCCGGGGTGTGCGAATTCACCTACCCACTCGACCCCGTGCACGTGTGGGGGTCGCTCATTTGGGCGATAGCGATCGCGATCGTCGGTGTGTCCACCTTTGTACGCATGGAGGACAAGATCCCGAGGTACCTGGCATGACGGAACGGGACGCCGCGCCGGGTAGCCCGGAGCCAAAAGAGGACGCGTTCGCTTCGTTTGAGAAACCCCTGGCGCGGGAACGGCCGGTGGATGACAAGCCGGCCGTCGTCGCCGAGGACCTGCGTATTGCGTTCAGGCCTTTTATGGAGAAGCGCCGCTCGATCCGTCGCCATGGCCTCAAATCACTGCGGCGCAAGCCCGAGGTGGTGGTGGCACTCGACGGCGTTTCGGTCACCGTTCGGCGTGGGGAGGCGCTGGGCATCATCGGTTCCAACGGCGCGGGGAAGAGCACGCTGTTGCGGGTGCTCTGTGGGGCACTGCCGCCCGATTCGGGCACGGTGACGGTATACGCCAGATCGGCGCCGACCCTGCTTTCCCTCGGGCTCGGCTTCAATCGCCGATTGTCGGGGCGCCGCAACATCTACCTGGGAGGGCTGGCCGCCGGTATGCGCAAGGCAAGAATCGATGAGATGTTCGACGACATCGTTGCCTACTCCGAGCTGGGGAAGGCAATCGAACGACCGGTTGACACCTATTCCTCGGGCATGTTCGCCCGTCTCGCCTTTTCGGTGGCTATTCAGTCCGATCCGGAGATCCTGCTGCTGGATGAGGCCATGACCGTGGGGGACGAGTCCTTCCGCAAGAAGAGCGGCGATTCAATGCGCGCACTCCTGGAGGGGGCGGGAACCATTGTGATGGTGTCTCATGGTCTCGGACGCCTGCAGGCGTTCTGTGATCGCCTGGCCTGGATGGACCAGGGCCGGTTCATGGAGGTTGGGGATCCGGAGGAGATCATCGACATGTACCGGAACCACGTCGGGGTCGCCAAGCCGGATATCGAGGACGACGACTGAGATGAACGGCGGCGATCTAGGAAAACGACCGCGGGTTGTTGTCATCTGCTCCGGCGCCGTGCCGGGCCAAGGTCTGCCGGCAACGGTCTCGGGCCTGCGTGCTTATGGCCTGGCCGAAGGGCTGCAGGCGCACGGGTTCTTGGTGACGGTGCTTGCGGTCGGCGTCGGAGTTCGGCCCCACAAGGGGGTCGCCGCGGCCGGGGTGGAGACCATCAAGCCGGGGGCCTTGGCCGGGCGGGTGGCCTCGGCGAGGCCGGCTGCGGTGGTGGCCATCGATCCCCTGCAGCTGCCGCAGCTTCCCCGGACGGACGGTGTCACCCGTGTGCTCGACTTCTGCGGACCCGGGTTGCTGGGGTTGGCCGGGAGCGGCGGCGACGATGCCTGGGCTCGAGAACGATCGCGTCTGATCGAAGCGATTGGGTCCGCGGATGGGCTCATCGTGAGCGGCGCTCTAAAGGTTCCCCACTATCTGGCCTGGGCATTTCAAACCGGGCGCAATGTGCTGAAGATGCCCATTCGGCTCGTCGAGTTCTGCCTGCCGGCGGCGGCGCGGGAGCACCGCGAGGGTCAAGGGTCACTGCGTCTTGTGATCTTTGTCGATGCGGACAAGGGCCTGCCGGTGGCTGCAGAAGTGCTGCTTGGCCACCTGGACCAGGGCATGACCATCGTCCTGGTGCCTTCGCTGCGGCGGGGCGGTGCCGCGGGCGGCTTGACCGGAGTCGAGGAGCTGTCGGCTCACCGCGGTGTGAAGGTGTTGCCACCGTTGCCGTTCGAGGAGCTGCGGGGGGTGCTGGCCGAAAGTGATGTGGCCGTGGATGTCCAGGCACACGGTCTGGCGGCTCAGTATTCCGCCGCGGCCGATGCGGCGGTGGCGGTGACGTCGGGGTTGCCGGTGGCGTATTCGCCGTTCGGCGAGATGGCCCCTGCCATCGCCGAATACGACGCCGGGTGGCTCCTCGACGATGCGGGCGCGCTCGATGATCTGGCGGTGTTGCTGCGTGCCGACCCGGTATCGGCGCGAAGCAAAGCTGAAGGTGCGACGCGCCTGGCCGGCTCGCGCCTCGACCCGGCTACGGCGGTGCGGCCGCTGGTGGAGATCATCGAGAAAGCGGTGTGACGGGGCGGTGCCGAGGAAGCAAACGGTGAGGCCCTCTATGCTCCGGGAGCAGTGAACGAGGGCCCATGGAGTTTGTAGCCACCGAGATGCCCGGCGTGATGATCATGCGTGTCGATCGGCACGGTGATGATCGAGGGTTCTTCTCCGAGACCTACCGCAAGGCCTGGTTTGACGAGGCTGGTCTGGGCATCGAGTTCGTCCAGGACAACCACACGTTCTCTGCAGAGAAGGGAACGGTGCGCGGCCTCCATTTTCAGGCGCCGCCTCGTGCGCAGGCAAAGCTGGTGAGGGTGAGCCGGGGCCGGGCTCTCGATGTGGTGGTCGACATCCGGGTGGGATCACCGACGTTCGGGGGGCACATGGCGGTCGAGCTGAGCGAAGAAGACTGGAACGAGCTATTTGTGCCGGAGGGCTTCGCCCATGGCTTCTGCACCCTGGAGGCAAATACCGAGGTGCTGTACAAGGTGTCTGCCTACTACTCGCCCGAGCACGACAAGGGGCTGCTCTGGAACGACCCCGCGGTCGGAATCGACTGGCCGATCGGCCCCGAAGAGGCGGTGGTCAGTGATCGCGACCGGGGGCATCCGGTGTTGGCCGATATTCCGGCGTACTTTGCCGTGGAGGCATAAATGGCGTCCAAGTACCTGATCACCGGCGGTGCCGGGTTCATCGGCTCCAACTTTGTGCGTTACCTGCTGGAGCGCGAGCCGGGGGCAACCGTCACCAACCTGGACCTGCTCACCTATGCCGGGGTACAGGCGACGGTCGACGAACTCGATGGCTGCGAGGGGCACACCTTTGTGCACGGTGACATCGGCGACACCGATCTGGTCGACGGCTTGGTGCCCGGGCACGATGTCATCGTCAACTTTGCCGCCGAAACCCACGTCGATCGCTCCATCACCGATCCTTCCACCTTCCTGAAGACGAATGTCCTGGGCACCGGCGTGCTGCTCGAGGCGGCGCGGCGTCACCGCGTGGAGAGGTTCGTGCACATCTCCACCGACGAGGTGTACGGCTCGGTCGACGAAGGCAGTGTTTCCGAAGAAGCCCCGCTGGCGCCATCGTCCCCCTACTCGGCGTCAAAAGCCGCCGCCGACCTCCTGGTCAAGTCGTACGGCATCACCTACGGCTATCACGCCACCATCACCCGCTGCACCAACAACTATGGGCCCTATCAGTTTCCCGAGAAGGTGATTCCCCTGTTTGTCACCAACCTGCTGGAGGGAAAGAAAGTGCCCCTCTACGGAGAGGGCGGCAACGAACGGGACTGGCTGCACGTCGATGATCACTGTGCCGCCGTGTGCCTGGTGCTGGAAAAGGGCGCGCCGGGTGAGATCTACAACGTGGGCGCCGGCGCCCAGATCTCCAACCTCGAGCTGACCCGGCGCATCCTGGCTGCCCTCGACGCCGACGAGTCGAATATCGAGCAAGTGCCCGACCGCCCGGGTCACGATTCTCGCTATGCCGTCGACTCATCGAAGGTCCGGGCCCTGGGATGGGCTCCGGCGCACAGCTTCGAGGAGCACTTGGAGACAACCGTCGAGTGGTACCGAGACCGCGAGGACTGGTGGCGGCCGCTCAAGGAGAGGGCCGGTCCATGAAAGGCATAGTGCTCGCCGGCGGGACGGGGAGCCGGCTGCGCCCTATTACCTTCTCCATGGCCAAGCAGCTGGTGCCGATCGCCAACAAACCCATCATCGAATACGGCCTCGAGGACTTGGCCGAGGCCGGCATAACCGAGGTGGGTGTTGTCATCGCTCCCGAGACCGGCGGCGAGGTGAAGGAGGCCGTCGGCGATGGCTCACGGTTTGGGCTCGATGTCACTTTCATCCTTCAGGAGGAGCCGCTCGGCATTGCCCACGCCCTGAAGACGGCGCTGCCTTTTGTGGACGGCGACGATTGCCTCATGTACTTGGGCGACAATCTGGTCAAGGACGGGGTACACGATGTTGTCGACGGTTTCCGCGAACACCGGCCCAATTGCCAGATCATGTTGTCACCGGTGGAGAACCCATCTTCGTTTGGTGTCGCCGAGCTCGGTGACAACGGCGAGGTGGTGCGGCTGGTCGAGAAGCCGAGGGTGCCGCCGTCAAATCTGGCTCTGGTCGGGGTCTATCTTTTCGACGACAGCATTGGCGAGGCCATTGATGCCATCGAGCCGTCGGGGCGCGGAGAGTACGAGATCACCGACGCTATCCAGCGCCTGATCGACGACGGCCGGACGGTACGTTCCTCCGTCGTGCGTGATTGGTGGAAGGACACCGGCACCAAAGAGGATCTCCTTGCCGCTCAGAAGCTGGTCATCGCCGAGGTGGCCCACAACGTGCACGGCGAGCTGGTCGACTGCACCGTCGGGGGGCCGGTGCATATCGGCGAAGGCTCAAAACTCACCGGCTGCGAGATAGTCGGGCCGGTGGTCATCGGCGCCGAGGTGCACATGAGTCGGGTGCTGGTGGGCCCGCAGACCTCTATCGGCGACAAGTGCCGGCTCTCGGATGCCGCCGTCGAAGGATCCATCGTCATGGCCGGCGCCGAGGTGCACGGATGGAAGATCCGTAATTCGCTGGTGGGCCGGGAGGCCCGGCTCCGCGGGTTGGCGCCGGCGGGCTACGTGGAGATGACACTCGGCGAGCGGTCCGAGATCGTGGGCGAGTGATGCTGGTCACCGGGGCCGCCGGCCAGTTGGGGACCGCGTTCCGCAAGCTGATCGACGCCACCTTTGTTGATGTGGAGGAGATCGATCTGAGGGATCCCGCCACTCTGCAGCGGGCTCTGGAGACTCTGCAGCCCGAAGGCATCATCAATTGCGCCGCCTACACCGCGGTGGATCGGGCCGAGGACGAGGAGGATCTGGCCACATTGATCAACGGGGCCGCAGTGGGCGTGATGGCCGCCTATGCCGCCAACGCCGGGATCTCGTTTGTCACCTTCTCCACCGACTACGTCTTTTCGGGCGATGCCGACGAGCCGTACCTGGAGTCGTCGCCGCCAAACCCGATGAGCGCCTACGGGCGATCGAAACTGGTTGGCGAGCGGGCTGCACTGGAAACAAACCCGGACGCCCTGGTCATCCGCACCTCCTGGCTGGTGTCGGGCACCCACCCCAACTTTGTCGCCACCATGCTGCGCTTGGCGCGGGATCGGGAAGTGCGGGTGGTCGACGACCAGCAGGGCTGCCCGACGTTGGCGGACGACCTGGCGGCGGCAACTCTGGAGAGCCTGCATGCAGGTGCCGGCGGCATTCTGCATCTCACCAACGGTGGGATCACCACCTGGTACGAGTTCGCCCGGGAGGCGGTGTCCCTCGCCGGGATCGATCCCGATCGCATCGTGCCTTGCAGCACAGACGAGTACCCGACGCCGGCGAGGCGCCCGGCCTACTCGGTGCTGGGATCGGAACGCCGGGCGGCGCTCGGCATCAAAGAGCTGCCGGCCTGGCGAGAATCGCTGCCCGCAGTGGTGGAGGGATTGACCCGATGAGTCGGCTCTCGGTGTGGGCGGTGCTGCTCAACCATCGTGATGCCATGGACACCATCCGCTGTCACCGTGCTCTGGGGCGTGTGCGCTACCGGCCCCTGCGGATTGTTGTGGTCGACAACAATTCCGGACCGGGTGAAGTGGCCTGGCTTCGCTCGGTGGGAGCCGAGGTTCTGGAGTCGGGCAGCAATCAGGGCTACGCAGCCGGCAACAACCTGGGAATCCAATCCGCGCTCGATGGGGGAGCCGATGCGGTCTGGGTGCTGAACCCCGACACCTTGCCGCACCCTCGAAGCCTGCGGCGCCTGGTCGAGGTGTTGCGGCGCCATCCGAAGGTGGGCATCGTCGGGGGCCGTATCCTTGAAGCCGATGCGTCAGCGCCGAAGGTGCAATCGGAGGGGGGAAGAATCGACTGGGATGTCGGCGGGCGCAGCGAGCTTATCGGTCGTGGTGAGGCGCCGGCCCGGCGGGCTGCGCTGCGCTATGTCGATTTTGTGCCCGGGGCGGCCATGCTGGTGCGCTCCGAGGTGTTTGGCGACATTGGGCTGCTGCCTGAGGACTTCTTCATGTACTTCGAGGAAACCGAATTCTGTGTGCGTGCCACCGCTGCCGGATGGAAGGTGGCGGTGGAGCCCGGTGCCGAGATCGAGCACCGGTTCAGCCCAGCGGGCGGCCTGCCCACTGAGACCCTGATCTACTACTTCGTGCGCAACCGCCTCCTTTTTGGGAAACGCCACACCGAGGTGCCCTTCGACGACCTGGTGGCCGACGTGCAGGCGTTTGTGGGTTCGTGGCGCCGCCGGGTCACCGAGCGGGCGCCGCAGTGGCTGGACCGTTTTGAGGAGTTGGTGGGCATGGCGGTGGAGGACGCCAAGGCTGGTGTGGATGGCAAACGTGACGGGGTTGGGGGCACATGACCGCGGCGGATGAGCCCGCCGCATCGCAATACCTCTACGGGTTTTTTCCCAACAATCGTCCCGAACTGGCCAACGATCCCGACGCCTGGACCAAAGCGGACGAGGTGGTCATTGAGAGGCACCATGCCTATCTAGAGCGGGCGACGGCAGCGGGCACGGTCCTGCTGGCCGGGCGCAGCCAGGATGGGGTGGGGCCCGCCATCGTCATCTTCCGTGCCGTCTCGGAAGAAGAGGCACGCAGTTTCATGGAGAATGACCCGTTTGTAAGGGAGGGTCTGTTCCGGGCGGCACTGCACCCGTTCCGGGCGGCGTTTGTGGGGGATCCGTAGACGCGCCATAGAGGTGGTAGGTGGTCTGCCGGCAGAGTGGCGAAGTCGTAAGTTCAGGCACCGGTCCTGGTATCGCTATGCGTTGGTAGGGTGCGCCCGATTGGGATGCACCGGTTCTCTGCAGAGTCGGGTGGAAGGGGAGGCATGGTCGGCCACACCAGCCGGGGCGCTCTTGGAAGCCTGAAGGCCCGAATAGCGGCGATGGCGGCGGTGATGGCGGTGCTATTGGCCGGCTGCGCGACGGACGACGATGCGGCTGCAGATTCAACGACAACGACGGTGGGTCTGTTCAAGAGCGGGGTGTGGATTCGGGTTGACCGGGATGAGCTGGTCTTCGGGGGTTACGGCGATCAGTCGATGGAGGCGGTGACCGCCGGCGGTCCGGGCCTGGTGGCGGTTGGGTATGAATTGGTCGACGGTGACTCGGATGCGGCGGTGTGGACCTCTGCCGACGGGCTCGTTTGGACCAGGGTGCTGCATTACGGAGCGGGTCTTGGCGGCGATGGTGACCAGCGGATGTTTGGGGTGACTGCTGGTGGTCCGGGCCTAATCGCTGTCGGAGGCGACGACCATAGTGCGGCGGTGTGGGCGTCGCCTGATGGGCTCACCTGGTCCCGGGTGCCTCACGACGAGGCGCTCTCTGGCGGTTTGATGAGGTCAGTGACGGTCGGCGGCCCAGGATTAGTTGCCGTCGGGAACGACTTGTACGGCGGGGGTGCGGCGGTGTGGACCTCATCTGACGGGGTGACCTGGAGCCGGGTGCCGCACGACGAGACCGTTTTCGGTGGCGACCGCAAACAGATCATGTTCTCGGTGGTTGCTGGCGGGCCGGGGCTGGTCGCCGTCGGATACGACAGCTCGGTTGGCCTGGCGGCGGTGTGGATCTCGCCGGACGGGCTCACTTGGACTCGGATTCCTCACGATGATGAGGTATTCGGTGGTGATTGGGGAACGCGGATCTTCTCGGTGACCTCCGGCGGCCCGGGGCTGATTGCTGTCGGAAGTGCCGACGTGTTTCCCGAGGAATCCGA
Organism: uncultured Acidimicrobiia bacterium; assembly: GCA_964614095.1. Classification (GTDB taxonomy): domain Bacteria; phylum Actinomycetota; class Acidimicrobiia; order Spongiisociales; family UBA11373; genus CAZWKX01. The sequence continues at coordinate 6,640 of CAZTJO010000025.1, read as the reverse complement.
AGGGATTGCTGCGTCTACCGCGTCGCTCCGCGATGCGGCGGTGTGGGCATCCTCGGATGGAATCACCTGGGCCCGGGTGTCTCACAATGAGGCTGTCTTTGGAGGCGAATACGCACAGGAGATGATGGCGGCGGTTTCTTTCGGTGAGGGAGTGGTTGCGATTGGGGAGGACGAATCAGGCGGCTACGTTGATGCGGCAGTGTGGACGTCTCCCGATGGGCTCATCTGGACCCGGGTCCCGAATGAGAACATGGTATTTGGTGGACGCGACAGCATCGAGAGATTGGCGGCAATCGTCACAGGTGGTCCCGGTTTGGTCGCTGTCGGGAGTGATCATTCCCTTGATGATTCGGGCTCTGACGCCGCGGTGTGGGTGTTTAGTCGCAGCTAGCGAATCGTCCGTCTACCCCGCCAGCCGCTCGTAAAACTCCAGCAGCACCTTCTGTTCTTCGCCCCAGTTGTAGGTGCGGATGGCGTCGCGGGTGGCGGCCCGGAAGCGGGCATTGGCGTCTGGGTCGTCGACGATGGCCCGCACCGCGGCGGCGATGTTCTCGGGGTCGTCGGGGTTGCACACCGCCCCCACGCCGGTCTCCTCGACCACTCGGCCCATTTCCTCGTAGTCGGAGGCGACCACGGGGATGCCGGCCATCATGTACTCGAAGAGTTTGTTGGGCAGCGACCAGCGGTACGACAGCGAGTTGCCCCGGATTACACACAGGCCCACGTCGGCGCTGGCGGTGTAGAAGAGCAGCTCGTCGTTGGGAATGGGCCCGAAGAACTTCACCTTCTCGGTGAGCTCGCGCTTCCGCACCATCTCTTCGAGGGCGGGCCGGTGATAGCCGTAGCCGACGACGACCAGCACGCAGTCGTTCAGCAGGGTGACCGCCTCGATGCTCTCCTCGATGCCTCGGTACTCCTGGATGGAGCCCTGGTAGATGAGGATGCGCTGGTCCCGGGGGATGTGCAGCTTCTCGTGCAGGTCCCAGCCCGCTTCGATCTCGATGATCTCCGGGACGTTGCGCAGCAAGGTGGGAAAGGCGATGCCGTAGCGGTCGACCACATGCTGGGCCCGGCTGCGGGTGGTCCAGATGGCCGCGTCGATATGGCGGAGGCCGCGGCGTTCGGCCCTGGTGGCGCGGAACCGCTGCCAGCGGGTCATACGGGAGCGTTCGGTGGCCAGCTCGTGCGAATCGTAGACGAGTCTGGTGCCGGGGCGCCTCCTCTTGCAGCGGCATCCGACGACGAGGGTGTTGAGGTCGTGGCAGTGCCAGACATCGGCGTTGGTGGCGAGCCCGGCCTTGGTGAAGCGCCGGTTGATGGCGAAGGTGCGGGTGGCCCGCATGGGGCGGCCGAGAACAACTTTCACCGCTCGAAACACAAAACGAGCGGCCATTGACAATCCGCGCAGCACCGCAGTGGAGGCGCGGACCCAGATGCGGTTCTGGCCGGTGCCGTCGCCGGGGGTGGCCAGGCGGCGGGTCGGGATCTCGATGGCCCGGTTCTGGCCGGGAGTCGCCGTCGATGCGGGGAGCACCTGGCTGTACTTGCGTATACGCTCGTCGTTGATGTCTTCACCGGTGAGGCGGGAGTGGCGGTCCTCCACACCGATGACAAAACGGGCGTGTGCTTGCTGGGCGGCGTGCATGCCAAAGGAGAGGCGGCTCACCCGCACCACCTTGATGCCGTCGGGTCTGGTCTCCCGCTCCGCGGTGACGCCGGGAACGTGGATGGCGACGACGGTGACATCGTGGCCGGCTTGCACCAATGACTTGGCCTCTTTGGTCACCCGGGCGTCGTACTCAAAGGAGTTCTTCACGAACATGCAGACGTTCACGAGATCTCCTCACGGAGCAGGTCGAAAAGCCGTGCGGTCCCTTCGGGGTCGGCGGCGGGATGGGCGACAACGCCTACGTTCGGCACGCCGGCGAGGCGGGAGCGATCGTCTTCGGAGGCAACACCGACGGCCAGACAGGTGCTGAGGAAATCGAGCCACTTCTGCGCCGGTGCAGCACCAACTCCAGCACCGGCTACCAAACGTTCCACTCGGGGCGAATCGAGAGCCCGAACCCGTTCATAGGCGGCCTCATCGAGCACGGCTCCGGCTCCGAGGACGAGGGCGTTGCCTCTTCCGGAAGGCTCGATCCGCGCCCAGGGAGCCAGCTCCCGTACCGCTTCGATGGCGGCCTCGTCGCCGAAGTACATCACCACAGGGCGGTCGTCGTCGGGGTGGTCGTCGGGGCGCTGGCGGCTGCGCAGCTTGCGCATGGTCCACGCCGCCGGACCGCGGCCGGCATGCTCGGTCGCCGCGGCCCGGTCGCGCATTGACATGTGGGGCGGCACTCTGAGCGGTACCACCCCCGCGGGGGGCGGCAGAGTGACCAGCGGCTCGTCGAGGTGGACCGCCCACGAGATGGAGCGAACTCGGTGCCAGGCCTCGGCTGTGGAGGCGGTCTCGGTCAGTACTTTTGTCCATTCGCGTCGCCTGGTGAGGACAAACGCGGGGAAATCCCAGGCTCCCCAAGCCGCGTCCCCCGAGGTGTTGTCGAGGTCGTGGTAGGCGACGGTGGCGATGGAGGCCCGCGGGGCGGAGTCGAGTAGACGGACGGAGCGGTCCAGCAGGCGGGGGTGCAGTCCGGCGGCGCCTGAGATCACGGCCACGTACTCGCCGGAGGCGGCGGCGACGGCCCGTAGGAATCGTTGCTGGGGTGACCCGGTGGCATCGGGCAATGTCCGCACTCGCTCTTCTGCCAATGGAGCGCCGGGGGAGAGGGGGAGCAGCGCTTCCCAGTCGTTCATACGCTGCGCCTGCATCTGCGAGAGGAGTTCGACGGTACGGCCTCCGGTGTTTGGGGCGACGATCATTGAGACCTTGGGCACCCGGAAACGGCCGTCCTCCTTGCGGTAGAAGCGGTGTGGAATCAGTGTGGCGATGAGGTCGGCGTTGGCGGCCCGGTCGCGTTCACGCCAGCCGTCGTCGGGATGGGACTCCTCCTGATCTTGGTGGTAGATGGCGGCCTGGTTCACCGGGACAAAAAAGAACCCGGACGAAAAGAGACGCCAGCCCAGCTCGGTGTCTTCGCCTCCCCAGCGAGAGAAATCGGTCGAGAAGCCGCCGCATCTGATGAAGTCGTAGCGGCGCATCGAGCAATTGCCGGTGAGCAGGCTGCGGAAGGCCTCGTTGCCGTGGCGGAGTGCGGCGGTGCGGCGATAGAAGGTGCGCCGCCAATCCTCCGGCTCGAAGGCGTCGTCGGCGGGCGAGTCCCCCTTGACCAGGCGGCGTACGTCGACATCGCCCGAGGCCAGAGCAGCAGGGTCGATCGCGGTCGAGTCAATGTGCTGGCGGGAACCGACGACGACGAGGTTGTCGGCGCGGTGGTGCCAGGTCATGTGGCCGGCGACAAGTTCGGGGTCGGGGAGGCAATCGGAATCGACAAATAGCACTATGTCGGCACCGGCGCTGCGGGCGCCGAGGTTGCGGGCTCTGCCGGCGCCGTAGCCGTCCCTCTCCTGTCGCACGTAGGTGATGTCCAGATGGGCTTGAGCCTCTTCGACTGCCGCCGTCATATCGTCTTCGGAGCCGTCATCGGCAACCACCACCGAGATGAGGTGTGGGGGGTAGCCGCGCTGGGCGGCCACGCCGGCCAGAGTGCGGCGCAGCAGTTCGACGCGGTTGTAGACGGGTATGACCACCGCGACACTTAGCCGCGTCTCGCCGTGATAAGCATCGGCAAGGGCGCGGTAATCGTTCTCGGCGGCGACAAATCGCGGCATCGGCGCATCATTGTCGCATGTGGGGCCGCTTCGGGGTTTTGGGCGTCTTTTTGTCTGGCTGTACCTTTGCGACGGAGGGAGGGGAATAGAATCCACGGCGGGCGATCGCCCTTATCCTTATGCACCAACGAGCCCGCTTCTTCGAGCAGGAGACCTGGACGGCCGGGGTCATCGGCCTTGGCTACGTCGGCCTGCCCTTGGGCGTCAACGCAGTGCAGCGGGGGTTGCGGGTCATCGGATTCGACACATCGGCAGACGCCGTGAGCCGGCTCGGCAGGGGAACCTCGGGCGTGGAGGACGTTCCCGATGAGGCTCTGCAGGCGGCTCTCGGCGGCGGGCTCGAGACAACTAGTGACGAGACGCGGCTCGGCGAGGCCGATGCCCTCTTTATCTGTGTTCCCAGTCCCTTGACCCGGCACCGCGAGCCGGACATGAGCTACATCGAGGCGGCGGCGGCGACCGTTTCCCGGGTGGTGCACCCCGGCATGCTGGTTTCGCTGGAATCGACCACGTATCCGGGTACCACGGAGGAACTAATCGCGCCGGCGGCGGCCTCGGGCGGGTTCGAGGTGGGCTCCGACGTTTTTGTGTGTTACTCGCCGGAACGAGTCGATCCGGGCAAGGGGCGGCCGCTGGCTTCGATTCCCAAGGTGGTCGGCGGGGTCGGCGAGGCTTCCAGCGAGGTGGCCGCCGCCGCGTACGGGCGTCTGGTTGACCAGGTTCATGTGGTCTCGTCACCGGCCACGGCCGAGATGACCAAGCTGCTCGAGAACACCTACCGGGCGGTGAACATCGGCCTGATCAATGAGATGGCGCAGCTTGCCCACCGCCTGGACATCGATATTTGGGAGGTTGTCGCCGCTGCGGCCACCAAGCCGTTCGGGTTCGAGGTGTTCTACCCGGGTCCGGGAGTGGGCGGGCACTGCATCCCGCTGGACCCGCAGTATCTGGCCTGGCGGGCCAAGGAGAGGGGCTTCATCACACGTTTCATCGATCTCGCCGAAGACGCAAACCGGCAGATGCCGGCCTACGTGGCGGACCGTGTCGCCGCCGTCCTCAGCGGGCGCGGCCGGTCACTGTTGGGAGCCAGGATTCTCGGGATCGGCCTCTCTTTCAAGGCCAACATCGCCGACGATCGGGAGTCGCCTGCAGCGGATGTGCTCAGGGTGCTGGTCGATCGGGGGGCTGCCGTGTCGGTGTGGGATCCGCTGGTCGATGTGGCCGGAATCGAGGCCCGCGGATTCGAATCGGTGGATGGTGTGGATGGGGAGTGCGATGTGGCGGTGATCCTCACCGATCACGATGTTTTCGACTATGAGGCGATTGCTGCATCTGTGCCGGTCGTCTTCGATGCCAGGGGGGCGTATGCCCGGCGCGGCCTGAACGCCGACAACGTAGAGGCCTTGTGAGGGCGCTGCTCGTCACCTCGGTGCACCAATCCGACGATCCCCGCATTCGCGAGCGCACCCTGACCGCACTCGCCGGCGAGTTTGAAGTGCGCTACGCGAGCCGCGCTCCGGGCCCGAGTCGCCGCGGCGACCACGAATGGGTCGAATTGAAGGGGGGCCGCATCCGGCGCTGGTGGGGGGCGCTGCGCCAGATGCTACGGCGCGACGTGGACCTGGTGTCGCTGCACGACCCGGAGCTGATTCCGGCTGCGTTGCTGGCACGGTTGATCCGGCGGGTGCCGGTGGTGGTGGATGTGCACGAGGATGTGCCGGCGCAGGTCCGTCACAAGCAATGGCGGCTGTGGTTCCTGCGGCCTCCCGCCGCCTGGGTGGCCCGGTTCTTCCTTCGTCTGGCCGAGCGGTTCTGTGTGATGACACTTGCTGAGCCCGGCTATCGCCGCATATTCCGCCGCGATCACCCGGTGTTCCCCAATTATCCGGCGGCGAGGTCGCTACCCGATCCGGCGCCGGACCGCGGCTATCTGGTCTATGTGGGCGACATCACCGAGCCGCGGGGTGCCGTGGAGATGGTGGAGGCGGTGGGGGCCATGGAGCACCCGTTGCCGCTGCGCCTGGTGGGCCGCTGCCGGCCGCGGCTGGCCCGGGAGCTGGAGGCCGTCGCCGCGGAATGGGGAGTACACCTCACCCTCACCGGGCTCTTGTCTCATGCCGAGGCGATGGCGGAGGCGGCATCGGCGTCGGCCGGCATATCGCTGCTGCGAGATCTGCCCAACTATCGGGATTCGCTGCCAACAAAGGTCGTCGAGTATTTGGCTCTAGGTGTGCCGGTGGTGGCTTCGGATCTACCGGGCACACGGGCCGCCGTTACGGGAATGGAGGCGGTGGCTTTGGTGGCTCCGGATGACACGGAGGCGGCGGCATTGGCGCTCGATGCCGCCGCGGGTGAGCTTCGGCAGGCCGCGCAGGAGCAGGCGGCGACGGTGCGGGAGAGCCTGGTGTGGCCCGCCGCCGAGGTTGCCGCGCTGTACCTGGCTGCGGCAGCAAGAAGCTCGTAGTCGCAGGAACCGGCGCCGCCGCCTCAAACGTCGTATCGGCGACAGATCAAGAGAAGTGTCACAGGAGGAATCCCATGCGCCATTTCAGGCTTCTTGTGGGCCTGTTGGCCCTTGTGTTGGTGATGGCCGCTTGCGGTGACGACGACGAGACGGGGCTGCCGAATCCTGCCTCCGCGTATTGCGAGGAGCAGGGTGGCACCTTGGACATGCGTGAAGGCGAGGACGGCACCACCGGCTATTGCGTGTTCGACGACGGCTCCGAGTGTGAGGAGTGGGCCTTCTTCAACGGTGAGTGCGCCCCCGGCGACTCGCTGGAGGATGCCGGCTTGGCCAACCCGGCCTCGGTGTACTGCGAGGAGCAGGGTGGCACCTTGGACATGCGTGAAGGCGAGGACGGCACCACCG
>CAZTJO010000024.1:0-26505 GCA_964614095.1 uncultured Acidimicrobiia bacterium | reverse complement strand
GGGTGGAGACGGCGGCGCCACCTTCTATGCTGCGGCCCGAGGGAGGGCAATGAAGAAGCTGGCCGTTCTGGTCTCCGGCTCGGGGACCAATCTGCAGGCGCTACTCGACTCTGCCGCCGCCGACCCCGACTTCGGCGCCGAGGTGGCCGTCGTCATCTCCGACCGCTCCGGGGTGCTCGCCTTGGAGCGCGCTGAGAAGGCCGGCGTCCCTACCGTGGTGGTGCCCTGGAACGGAGATCGGGCCGCTCACACCAAGGCGGTCTGCGATGCCGCCGAAGGGTATGGGGCCGAGGCCATGGTGCTGGCCGGCTACATGCGCGTTCTGGACGCCGAGGCCATCCGCCGTTTCCCCAATCGTCTGCTCAACATCCACCCCGCCCTGCTGCCATCGTTTCCCGGAGCTCACGGCGTGTCCGAGGCTCTGGAACACGGAGTGAAGGTATCCGGCGTCACGGTGCACTTTGTCGATGAGCAAGTCGACCACGGGCCGATCATCGCCCAGCGGGCCGTGCCTGTGCTGCCCGGCGACACCGAAAAGGACCTTCATGCCCGTATTCACGAGCAGGAGCACGTGCTCTTTCCCGAGGTGGTGAAGGCATTTGCCCATGGTCGACTGCATGTGGAAGGCCGCCGCGTTGAATGGAGAGAACCATGACCCGCATCCCGGTGAAGCGCGCTCTCGTCTCGGTCTCGGACAAGACCGAGTTGGTCCCGTTCGTGCGCCGCCTCGTCGCCGCCGGCGCCGAGATCGTTTCGTCCGGCGGCACGGCGCTGATGCTCAGGGAGGCTCATCTGCCGGTGACGCCGGTTTCGGATGTGACCGGGGCTCCGGAGATTCTCGGCGGGCGGGTGAAGACGCTCCACCCCAGAATCCACGGCGGTATTCTGGCCGATCCGGCAAACCCGAGCCACACCCTCGATCTGGAGACCCACGGCATCGAGCCCTTCCAGCTGGTGGTGGTGAACCTGTATCCCTTTGAGGCGACCGTGGCCGGTGATCCGACTTTGGCTGAGGCCGTCGAGCATATCGATATCGGAGGCCCGGCCATGGTCCGCGCTGCGGCCAAAAACTTCGGCTCGGTCGGTGTGGTCGTCTCGCCCGACCAGTACGAAGAGGTGGCTGCGGCAGTGGAGGCGGGCGGCCTGGACGATGATCTTCGCGCCGCCCTGGCCCGCCGTGCTCTGTTTCGCACCGCCGCCTACGATGCTGCCATCGTCGACTACTTGGGCGGTGATGGGTTTCCCGACTACCTGGTGCTGCCCTTGGAGCGCGTAGGCACCCTTCGATACGGTGAGAACCCCCACCAGGAGGCGGCCGCCTACACCGACGGGACCGGCTGGTGGACCCAGGCCCGCTTTGTACAGGGCAAGGCCCTTTCCTTCAATAATCTGGTAGACGCCGAGGCGGCGTGCCGCCTCGTCAACGATCTGGGGACTCCGGCGGCGGTGGTGTTGAAACACACCAACGCATGCGGCGCCGCCGAGAGGGCCACGCTGAGTGAGGCTTTCTCCGCCGCCTGGGACTGCGACCCGCTTTCGGCGTTCGGCGGGGTGGTGGCGGTGAATGTGCCGCTGGATGCCGAGACGGCGGCGGCCTTGGCCGAGCGTTTCATCGAGGTGGTGGTTGCCCCCCGGTTTGAGGAGGGAGCAGCCGAGGCTCTGAGTTCTCGTCCAGCCCTGAGAGCCTTGGAGGCACCTCCCCCGGGAACCGCCGACCTCGACCTGCGCCGTGTGGAGGGCGGCCTGCTGGTGCAGGAACGGGACCGCCCCGACGACGATGTTGGGGCATGGACACACACTGGTGGTCCGCCCCCCGCTGAGGAGACGCTCGCCGATCTCCGCTTTGCCTGGGTGGTGGCGGCACACACCAAATCGAACGCCATAGTCGTAGCTCGCCACCGGGCCGCGGTTGGTGTCGGTGCCGGCGACCAGAGCCGGGTGGGTGCGGCGGAGCGGGCTGTGGCTCGGGCCGGTGATCGAGCCAAGGGCGGAGTGGCCGCCAGTGACGCCTTCTTCCCCTTTCGCGACGGCCTCGACACCCTTGCCGATGCAGGAGTAATTGCCGTTGTTGAACCGGGTGGATCGAAGCGGGATAAGGAGGTTATGGACGCTGCCGACGAACGCGGCGTCACCCTCATGTTCACCGGCAGGAGGCACTTCAAACATTGAGCGCTCGAATCCTCTCCGGCAAAGAAGTGGCAGCCGAGCTGCGGTCTGAGGTGGCCGAGCGCGTTGCCGCGCTGGCGAATCGGGGGAAATCGGTGGGTTTGGCCACGGTTCTGGTGGGCGACGACGCCGCGTCACAGGTCTACGTGCGCAACAAGCACCGGGCCGCGGCAGCGGCCGGGATGGTCTCGTTCGATCGACAGCTCCCGGCCGACGCCTCTCCGGCTGATGTCCTGGCACAGGTGGAGGAACTCAACGAGGCCGATGAGGTGGACGGCTACATCGTGCAGCTTCCGCTACCGGAGGGTCTCGACCCCGAGCCGGTGCTCGATGCCATCGACCCGGCCAAGGATGCCGATGGTTTACACCCGGTGAACCTGGGAAGACTCGTGTTGGGAAAACCGGCGCTGCTGCCGGCCACACCGAGCGGAATCCTGCGCATCCTCGACTACTACGGCGTGGTGACCGAGGGGGCCTCTGTGGTGATCGTGGGGCGCTCGTTCCTGGTGGGGCGGCCCCTTGCCATCATGCTTGGGCTCAAGGGAAGAGATGCCACGGTCACCCTGGCCCACACCAGGACGCGTCACCTGTCCGAGCTGACTCGCCGGGCCGATCTGCTTGTGGTGGCGGCAGGTCGCGCCGGGCTTATCGGTGCCGAACAGGTGAAACCGGGCGCCACGGTCATCGATGTGGGTACGAATCGGATCGACGACCGGCTCGTCGGCGACGTCGATTTTGACCGCGTGGTCGAAGTCGCCGGGGCCATAACCCCGGTGCCCGGTGGGGTAGGGCCTATGACCATCGCCAGCCTGCTGGCCAACACGGTGGCAGCGGCGGAGGCGGGGGCGGGGGAGTGACCGAAGAGGATCTGTACCCGGCGGTCCGGGCCTATGAGGGCGTGAGCGACGAGTACGAACGGGGACGCCCCGGCTACCCCAAGGAGGCTGTGGAGCGTCTGCTCCGTGATCTCGGCGCCGGAGAACGATCGGTGGTTGTGGATGTGGGCGCCGGCACCGGAAGGCTCACCGCCGAGCTGGTGGGTCGGGTGGGCAGGGTGGTTGCCGTCGAGCCGGTGCGAGCGATGCGCGACCTGCTGGTGCGGCGGGCGCCCGGCGCCGAGGTCCTGGCGGGCACCGCTGAGGCCTTGCCGCTGGGCAACGGCATTGCCGACGCCGTGACCGCGGCCCAGGCATTCCACTGGTTTGATGGCCCCCGAGCCTTGGCCGAGGCGTATCGGGTGCTGCTCCGCGGGGGCAGGCTCGGCCTGATGTGGAACCGGAGGGACCAGAGCGACCCGCTGCATCTGGCGCTGTCGGCGCTCGTCGACGGCTACAGAGGTGACGCCCCTTCGCACCGGTCGAAGGCGTGGCAAGGAGAGTTGCACAGCTTCGATGGCTTCGGGCCTCTGCAAGCAGTGGAGTTGCCGCACTCCTGGCGCTTCGAACGCTCTGCCTTTGTTGCTGCGGTGCTCTCCATCAGCTTCATCGCCGCGCTTCCGGCTGCCGAACAGGACGTCGTCGCCGGAAGGGCCGGCGCTCTGTTCAGCGAACACGCGGCAGGTTCCGGCACCGTGGAAGCCGGCTACGTCGTCGAGATCTACACCACGTCCCGGCTGGAGGCTTGAAGGGCCGACGCTGCCGCCCGATGCCGGCGGATCCGGAGCCTCACCGTGGCCGAAGGCGGCGGCGGCATGGTGATGCCGGCCCGGCACACGTGCAGGTTCCGAAGCGTCTGGGCGTCGGGAGCCGCGATAATCCTCTCCGAGCAGCAAGGAGCGTCATGCCCGAGTCCATCATCATGGGTGCCTCCGGCCTCCAGGTTCCCGATGAGCCGATCATTCCCTTCATCGAAGGCGACGGCATCGGGCCCGACATCTGGTCGGCGGCTCGGCGGGTGTTTGACGCAGCCGTCGAGAAGGCCTACGAGGGTGCACGCTCCATCGCCTGGACCGAGGTTCTGGCCGGGCAGAAGGCCTACGACGAGACCGGCGACTGGCTCCCCGAAGAGACGGTGGCGGCGTTCCGTGCGCAGCTCATCGGCATCAAAGGACCGCTGACGACACCGGTGGGCGGCGGTATCCGCAGCCTCAATGTGGCTCTGCGTCAGATTCTCGATCTATACGCCTGCGTGCGGCCGGTGCGGTGGTACCGAGGGGTGCCGTCACCGGTCAGAAGCCCGGAGAAGGTCGACATGGTGATATTCCGGGAGAACACGGAGGACGTCTACGCCGGCAAAGAACTCGAGGCCGGCACCTCCGAGGTGCGGCGCCTTCTCGATTTCCTGCGTTCGGAGTTCGGCTGGGAGATCCGCACCGACAGCGGCGTGGGCATCAAGCCCGTTTCTGAGACGGGCACCAAACGATTGGTGCGTGCTGCGGTCCGCTTCGCTTTGAAGGAGGACAGGCGCTCGGTGACGCTGGTGCACAAGGGCAACATCATGAAGTACACCGAGGGCGCCTTCCGCTCTTGGGGCTATGAAGTGGCCGCCGCCGAGTTCGGTGACCAGACCGTGTCCTGGGAAGAGTGCGGCGGTGACCCCGGCGATCGACTGCTCATCAAAGACGCCATCGCCGATTCCTTCCTGCAGCAGATCCTCACCCGAGCCGACGAGTACGACGTCATCGCCACCCTCAACCTCAACGGCGACTACATCTCCGATGCCCTGGCCGCCCAGGTGGGGGGCATCGGCATTGCCCCCGGCGGCAACATCAACTACGACACGGGTCACGCCGTGTTTGAGGCCACGCATGGCACCGCACCCAAGTACGCCGGACAGGACAAAGTGAACCCAGGCTCGCTGATGCTCTCGGGGGTGTTTCTACTCCGCTACCTGGGCTGGAGTGAGGCCGCCGATCTCATCGAAGACGGCCTGGAAGCGGCGGTCGGGGAGGGCATCGTCACCTACGACTTGGCCCGGCTTTTGGATGGGGCAACCGAGGTGAGGACCTCGGAGTTCGCCGGTGCCGTCATCGAACGTATGGGCCGGCCCTAGCCGGCGCGTTCTCACTACGCTTGCTCTCCGGCCTAGACGGAGATCCCATGCGACGTATCACGATTGTGGGCGCCGGCAACTACGGGTCGACAACGGCACAGCGCCTGGCGGAGATGGGTCTGGTCGACGAGATCGTGTTGACGGACATCGTCGAGGGAAGGCCACAGGGCCTGGCCCTCGACATGAATCAGGCCCGGTGCCTGGAGCGTTTCGGCACCAAGGTGGTCGGCACCAACGACTACAACGACACCGCCGACAGCGAAGTTGTCGTGATCACTGCCGGGGTGCCGCGCAGGCCCGGCATGAGCCGCATGGATCTGCTGGAGGCCAATGCCCGCATCGTGTCTGAGGTGACGCGAGAGATTATGTCCCGCTCGCCGGAGACGGTGATTGTTGTGGTCACCAATCCGCTCGACCACATGACGACGCTGGCCGCCGAGATCTCCGGTCTTCCCAGGGGGCGGGTGATGGGCCAGGCCGGCAATCTCGACAGCGCCCGTTTCTCTTGTGTGATTGCCGGTGCCGTCGGCACGGACATCCTCGATGTTGAGGCGCTCACCTTGGGGAGCCACGGCGAGACCATGGTGCCGGTGCCGTCACAGTGCACGGTGGCGGGGCGGCCGCTGACCGAGGTGCTGGACCGGGCCACCATCGACCGGCTGGTGGAGCGCACTCGAGGGGCGGGAGCCGAGATCGTCGGCCTCCTCAAGACGGGCAGCGCCTTCTATGCCCCCTCGGCGGCGGCGGCCAAGATGGTACGGGCCATCGTCGAGGATTCCGGTGATCTGCAGCCGGTGTGTGCGTGGACGACCGGCCAGTACGGCATCTCGGACATCTACTTGGGGGTTCCGGCCCGTCTCGGCGCCGGGGGGGTACAAGAGATCGTAGAACTCCCGCTGACCAGCGATGAGCTGGCGGCGCTCCGAGCTGCCGCGGATGCGGTGCGTCTGAAAACCGCCGAGCTCCACGATCTCGCTCTCTGACCCGCTCCTCCTCGGACCCGATAGAAGCTGGGCCGGCGGCTTCCTTGATTGCCTCTCAGTCGCCGGATTCCCCACAAAATGGCCACTTTTGGCCGGATTCACTGTTACAGTTACACGATTGTGATTCACTCACAAGAGGGAGGAGAGTGAAGCATGAACAAGAAGGATCTCGTCGACGACGTAGCGGCTCGGACCGGCGCTGCGAAGGCCGACGTCGCTGTTGCTGTGGACGCTGTCTTCGACGCGATCACCGATGCGCTGAAGCGGCGTGACAAGATCGCCATCAGCGGGTTCGGAAGCTTTGAGGCGCGTTTCGTCAAGGCACGCCAGGTCTTCAACCCACGCGATCGTTCCCAGAGCACGATCAAGCCGGCCCACTATGCCCCGAAGTTCAAGGCAGGCAAGGGCCTCAAAGACGAAGTCATCTGATCGGAGGGCGCACCTCATTGGTGCGCCCTCGCCTGCATCTCACGAGCCGCCGGTCTTCCGGCGGCCCGTGATGATGTCCTAGTACTCGACCTCGACTCCAGCGGCTGCCTTGGCGTACTCGCCGAGCATGGCCTGATTCATCATGAGCTTTGCCATGTTGCCGCTTACCTTGAGCTTCCCGGTCATGAATGCCATCTGGGTGTTGAGATCTCCCTTGGAGATGGCCGCCGCGGTGTCGTAGTCGTTGGTGATGGTGGCATCGGGTGCTTCTGCGGGTCCCGCCGCCGCTGCCAGCCGACCGTCGACGATCTGCATGTGGTAGGTGGATTCCGTGCCCTCGGGCGCGTCGGGAATCTCGAACTGGAGGGTCAGATCGATGTCAGCGATCTTGCTCATGAATCCCTCATGAGCGTTCACCGTGACGATGAGGGCTTCGAGCCACTCTTTGGTGAGGAATTTGGCCAACTCGGCTCCTTTCGGCTTCCACGGCCGAGCCTAGCAACGGGTGTGGTCTTCTCGGCCTGTGGTAATCACTCTCCGGGCCGAGCGCGGCCCGACTCGCCATAATGACGATGAACGCACCAGCGGAGGCCAGGTGACGACCTCAGAGAAGCCGGCGGCCGGACGTCGCAGGCTCCCGTGGCCGCTCGAGTTCTATCGATCGTCGGTGGGGAAGAAATGGGTCATGGCCGTCACCGGCGTCGTGCTGCTCGGCTACCTGCTGGTGCACATGATCGGGAACCTGAAGCTCTACATCGGGCCTGAGGCGATCGACCACTACGGCGAGGCGCTGCGGGAGCTCGGCGGCAACCTTGCTCCACGCACGCATGTCCTGTGGGCGGTGCGGAGCGTGCTGGTCGTCTCGTTTGCTCTCCACCTCCACGCCGCCTACGTGTTGACCTGCACTAATTGGAAGGCTCGAGCGGGCCGCTACGCCCAACGCGACTATATGGTGGCCAGCTATGCGTCGCGCACCATGCGCTGGAGCGGGGTGATCGTCGCACTGTTCATCGTGTTTCACCTCGCCGATCTCACCTGGGGAGCCGAGCCGGCCGCAGTGGGTGAGTTTGTACGCGGCAGCGTGTACAACAATCTGGTGGCCAGCTTCCAACGGCTTCCGGTGGCGATCTTCTATGTGGTGGCCAATCTGCTGCTGGGGTTGCACGTCTACCACGGCACCTGGAGCCTGTTCCAGAGCCTTGGGTGGAGTCACCCGCGATTCGACGATTGGCGGCGTTACGCCGCTATCGCCTTCACCGTTGTTGTGATCGGCGGCAATCTGAGTTTCCCCATAGCCGTGCAGGCGGGGTTGGTGGGGTGATGCCGTGATGACCCGCCTTGATGCCAAGATCCCCAGCGCTCCTATCGAAGACACCTGGGACGAGCATCGTTTCAGTCTTCCGCTCATCTCGCCCGCCAACCGATCCCGTTTTGAGGTCATCGTGGTGGGAACCGGTGTCGCCGGCGCCTCGCTTGCCGCCACGCTGGGCGAGCTCGGCTACCGAGTGAAGGTGTTCACCTACCACGACAGCTGCCGGCGGGCTCATAGCGTTGCCGCCCAGGGCGGGATCAACGCGGCGAAGAACTACCGAGGGGACGGGGACAGCATCTTTCGCCTGTTCTATGACACGGTGAAGGGAGGCGATTTCCGCTCTCGTGAGGCCGACGTGTATCGGCTGGCCCAGGTGAGCGTTGAGATAATCGACCAGTGTGTGGCGCAGGGGGTTCCGTTCGCCCGCGAGTACGGCGGTCTGCTGGCCAATCGTTCCTTTGGCGGGGTGCAGGTATCGCGCACTTTCTACGCTCGCAGTGCCACCGGGCAGCAGCTGTTGCTGGGGTCCTATCAGGCTCTGGCGCGGCAGGTTGCCGCGGGCACGGTAGAGCTGTTCACCCGTACTGAGATGCTCGATTTGGTGACCGTCGACGGCAGAGCCGCCGGCATCGTGGTGAGGGACCTCCTCAGCGGGGAGATCTCCTCGCACTCGGCTCACGCCGTGGTGCTGGCCACCGGCGGGTACTGCAACGTGTATTACCTCTCCACCAACGCCAAGGCGAACAACGCCTCGGCCATCTGGCGAGCGCACCGCAATGGCGCCCGGCTGGCCAACCCCTGCTTCACGCAGATTCATCCGACGAGCGTTCCCGCTGATCACGAGTTCCGCTCGAAGATGACGCTCATGTCGGAGTCGCTGCGGAACGACGGCCGTATCTGGGTGCCGGTACGGTCGGGCGACGACAGGGCCCCCGGCGAGATTCCCGCCGGCGAGCGCGACTACTACCTGGAGCGACGCTATCCGGCGTTCGGCAACCTGGTACCCCGCGATGTGGCCTCGAGGGCGGCGAAGAAGATGATCGACGAGGGCTACGGGGTGGGCCCGCTGGCCAACAGCGTCTATCTAGATTTCGCCGATGCCATCGAGCGCCTCGGGCGTAAGACCATCGAGGAACGCTACGGAAACGTGTTCGACATGTATCAGCGCATCACCGGCGAGAACCCCTACGAGGGGCCGATGCGTATTGCCCCGACACCCCATTTCTCCATGGGAGGCCTCTGGGTCGACTACAACCTGGAAACGACGGTGCCGGGCCTCTTTGCGATCGGCGAGGCCAACTTCTCTGATCACGGAGCCAACCGTCTCGGTGCCAACTCGCTGCTGCAGGGCCTTACCGACGGGTACTTCGTGCTGCCCCGCACCATCACCTCGTGCCTTGCTCCTCTGCTCGGGACGGAAGCAGTACCGAGCAACCACCCGGCTTTCGGCGCGACGGAGAAGGCGGCGCGAGAGCGGGTACGGCGCCTCCTGGTTACGAAGGGGAGCCGTACCGTCGAGTGGTTTCACCGCGAGCTCGGCAGGACGATGATTGATTGCTGCGGCATGACCCGGCACGCTGAAGGCCTCCGCCAAGGCATCGCAAAGATCCAGGCACTGCGAGAGGAGTTCCACGAAGACGTGCTGGTGCCCGGCGACGGTGAGTCGCTCAATCAGTCCCTCGAGAAGGCGGGCCGGGTGAGCGACTTCTTCGAGCTGGCCGAGCTCATGTGTCGTGATGCTCTGCACCGGGAGGAGTCGTGCGGCGCTCATTTCCGCCAGGAGCACCAGACCGAGGACGGCGAGGCGCTGCGCAATGACGATGGTTTCTCCTACGTCGCTGCCTGGGGCCATGAGGAAGGTGCGTCCGAGCCGTCACTGGCCAAGGAGCCTCTCGAATTTTCCTATGTCGAGCCGACGCAGAGGAGCTACCGCTGATGCGTCTGACCTTGCGCGTGTGGCGGCAGGACGGTCCAGACCGCCGGGGCCGGTTCGAGGACTACGACGTGCCCGATGTGAATCCCGAGATTTCGTTTCTGGAGATGCTCGACGTTCTCAGCGATCGGCTCGCCCTCGCAGGCGAGGAGCCGATCGCTTTCGAGCACGACTGCCGGGAGGGTATCTGCGGCAGCTGCGGGGTGGTGATCAACGGTCGGGTCCACGGTCCGCAACGCGGCACGTCCACTTGCCAGCTCCACATGAGGGAGTTCTCCGATGGCGACGTCGTCGTCGTGGAGCCGTTTCGGGCCCGGGCCTTTCCCGTGATCAAGGATCTCGTTGTGGACCGCAGTCCTCTCGACCGCATCATGGAGGCCGGTGGCTACATCACGGTCACTGCAGGCAGTGCGCCGGAGGCCAATGCGATCCAGGTGCCGAAGCAGGCGGCGGAGACAGCTATGGATGCCGCCGCCTGCATCGGTTGCGGCGCATGTGTGGCTGCTTGTCCCAACAGCGCGGCGCAGCTGTTCACCGCGGCGAAGGTGTCGCACCTGGGGCTGCTGCCTCAGGGCCAGGCCGAGCGGTGGTCCCGGGCCGAGTCCATGGTGGAGACCATGGAGCGGTTCTTCGGGTCGTGCACCAATCACGGCGAGTGTGAATCAGCCTGCCCAAAGAGCATCAGCATCGACTTCATCGCCATGCTCAACCGGGATTTTGTGCGGGCCAAGTGGAAGAATCGCAAACTCGCCGGGCAGAAGCGCTAGATAGATTCCCGTCCCAACGATGCCCTCCCGGATCGGGTTTTCGGCTGTCGGTCACACCGGAATTCGCGCGCTTCGCGCGCAAAATGCCAGGTATTAGGAATCACATTCTTGTGATTCAAGGGTATTTCTCTTTGACATGCGCGCGCTCCGCGCGAGATAATGACACTCAGATAATTACGGCAGTGTTGTTCGGGGGCGACATGCTGGAGGATCTCAAGAAGGTTCTGGCTCTCGACGAGCTTGCCTGGCAGGACAAGGCCAACTGCAAAGGCGCCAATGCCGACCTCTTCTTTCCGGAACGAGGGGCATCCACCAGAACGGCGAAGGGCATTTGCCGTGAGTGCCAGGTCCGTGAGGATTGTCTCGAGTTCGCCATCCGCACCGGTGAAAAGTTCGGCATCTGGGGCGGCATGTCCGAGCGCGAACGCCGCCGTGTTCGCCGCGAGCGCCAGATCGTCGTATCTCGGAAGGCAGCCTCCTAGCTGCAGGCCGGTCGGCCGCCGTAGAATCGATTCCAGTCGACCCGTGGAGGGGCCTCGTGATTTGGGTCGTCGTTATCGCAGCAACTGTCATAGCGATTGGCGCACTCGTCTGGTTGCAGTTTCGCCGCAAGCCTGCAGCAAGACCGGAGGCCCTTTCGCCCGATCACGTTGCCGCGCCGGTGGTGGATTTCACCATCGCCGGGCCGGAAGCCCAGGTCTACTTCGAGGTGGCCGTAACGGAGAGCGAGAGCAACAGCGCTATCAACGCCGCGCTTGTGAACCGCGCCGTCGAGGTGGTGCGGGAAAAGAGCGAGGGTATTCCTATGCCTCAGGTGAGGAGCATCGCTGCTTTTGCTCGCGACGGTGACGGTTGGTCCGAGGTTGGCGCCGTCGTTTTGGCCGCTCCCGGCGAGTTGCCTCCGCTGCCGGGAGACCGGCGTGCCGCCCGGCGGCCGGGCCGGGGTTTTGATCCCCTGGAACATCTGGACGACTACCCGGGCTGGCCGCCCCGGCTCGAGGTGGCCCGACGGGAAGACGGGCTGCCCCCGCTGCGCGACGAGCTGCGTCTGCCGGCCCAGGTCACGGGGCGCCTTCGGGCCCAAGGCATCGATCCCGATACGGCCGGTGCCGGTGCCCTGGTGCTCGGTGTGATGCAGATGGCGGGGTACACCTCGGTGCCCATCGACGAAGACACATTCCGGGTGCGGCGCCTTGGGCGCACCGCTCTCATCCGTTTGGTCGAACACCATGCCGGGGAGCATCCCGAACTCGAAGAGGCGGAGCTGCGGCGTTTTGTGGTGGATGTGATGGCCGCGGGCGTTGACGTGGGGCTGCTGGTCACCGAGAAATACGCCCTCTTTGAGGTCTACGAGTGGGAACGGCGCGACCGAAGGCTGCGCTTCATCACTCGGGAACGCCTGCAGCGGTTTCTCGATGCGCTGGCAATAGCGTGATCGGGTTCTGGGCCCCGCCGGGAAGAGCCGGGCCCAGAACCCAATCGTCTTCCTACGCGGCCCCTTCCTCGGGCAAGGGGGTAGGGACAACGAGCCGCTTTTGTCCCTCGATATCGATCTTGGGAAGCCATCTCAGCCAGCGTGGCAGGTACCAGTTCCAGTCGCCGAGGAGGGCCATGGTCGCCGGCACCAGCACCGACCGCACGATGGTGGCGTCGAGGATTATGGCCACCGCTAGGCCGAAGCCCATCTGCTGGAACATGACGAGGTCACCGGCGGCGAATCCACCGAACACTGCCACCATGATCAACGCCGCTCCGGTGATGATGGGCCCAGTCGATCCCAGGCCGAAGCCCACCGAATCCAGGTTGTCCCCGGTGGCGTCGTAGCGCTCGCGGATGCGGCTCAGCAGGAAGATGTGGTAGTCCATCGAGAGCCCGAACAGAACCGCAAACAGGAACATGGGCAACCAGGCTTCGATGTTGTCCACCTGCTTGAAGCCGAACAGGCTGGCGCCCACCCCGTGCTGGAAGACAAGAACGAGAAGGCCGTAGGCGGCACCAACCGAGAGCAAGTTCATGATGATCGCCTTCAGCGGCACCACGATCGAGCGGAACACCATCATGAGCAGGACGAAGCTCAGCGCCAGCACAAAGGCCAGGATGTACGGGGTCCGCACACCGAGCTCTTCGGCGTAGTCGGCGATGCGGGCGGTCTCGCCGCCGACGTACACGTCTGCGCCGGTGCCGGCGAACGTGCTCGGAATCAGCTCGTCCCGCAGCGTGATGAGCTCTTCTCGGGCCTCGGCGGTGGCCGGGTCGAGCTTTGTCACCGCATCGAGCAGGAGAAGATCGCCGCTGGGCGGCACCGACACCTCGATGTCGCCGTAGACGGGGTCTGCGGCGAGGATCGAGGCGAGTGCGGAGGCTGCCGCTTTGATCTCGGGTGTCGAGATATCGGGTGCTTCAACGACGATCGGTGTGGTGATTGCCCCGGTGTTGAAGTCCTCGTTGAGGACGGTGAAGGCATGCAACGAGTTGCTGTCCTCGGGCAGCGACGACATGAAGTTCTGTCCGGTCGTCATGGTCAGGAAGGGCACGGCCGCCGCCAGCAGGATGCCGCCGGCGAGGATCACCGACAGCACGGGACGGGCGGTGACGGCTCGGGTGACTCGGTGCCAGAAACGCCCTCCTCCCTCTCGGTAGTGACTGCGCGCGGCAAAAGGCACCTTGAGCCGGTTGACCTTGTCGCCGAGCAGGCGAAGCACCGCCGGCAGCAGCGTCAGCGCCGCAATCATGGAGACCAAAACCACGAGGATGGCGCCGATGCCCAGGCTGCGCATGATGATGTCGGGCAACACCAGCAGGCCGGTGAGGGCGATCACCACCGTCAAGCCGGAGAAGAACACGGCACGCGACGCCGAATCGGCGGCGAGGATTACGGCGTCGGTGATGGAATTGCCCTTGGCCCGCTCCTCTCGGAAACGCTGCACGATGAACAGCGTGTAGTCGATGCCGACCGCCAACCCGATCATCGTGATCATGTTGATGACAAAAAACGAAAGATCATATGCGGTGCCCACGGCGGCGGCGAGCGCCAAGGAGATGAAGATCGACACCATTGCCAGCACCAAGGGGATGCCGGCGGCGATGGCGGCGCCGAACACGAGCACCAGCACGATGAGGGCGATGCTCACGCCGAAGATCTCGCCTCGGGCCAGGGTCTCGTCGGCCAGCTCCATGAACTCGATGCCGACGCTTCCGTCTCCGATGGTGGCCACCCGGTAGGCCGGGTTTTCGTCGGCGGCCGCGACGACGGCGACGACCGGCTCGGCCGTGTCCTCTTCTTCGCCCGGAGCGAGGGTGGTGACGAGGAGGGCGGTGTGACCATCTTCCGAGACGAGTCCGGGAGCACCGTCCAGCGCCGTCGTCACCGCCAGCACCGTCTCGGTGTCCCGAAGCTCGGCGGCGAGGTCTTCAATGTATGCGGCAAAGGCGGCGTCCTCGATGGTGAGATCCGCCGATTCGACGAGCACAAACTCCTGGGCGCCGGTGGCAGCATTTCCCTCGCTGTCGGAGGGTTGGCTGAGCCGCTCCGCAATGAGATCGTCGGCGATCTGCGATTCGGTGTCGATGGTGAGACCACCATCGTTCTTGACCACATCGCCGAGCTTTCCGATTCCGAAGTAGGCCCCAACCAGCACGATGGCCCAAATGCCCAGCGTGAGCCAGGGCCGCCTTGATGCCCGTTTGGCGAGTCGTCCGGTGAATCCGAGTCTGCTCATGGTCTTCTCCCCCGTTGTGGGTGACTGGTCTTGGGGGAAAACGTATGAGAAACCGGGCCTGTTGTCTCCACCCGGAGGGGTGAACGGCGACTACTACGGGGGAGGGATTCTTTGGGGTGGATATCTCACCCATATGGGGGAGGAAGAGAATCCTGAATTCAGGATGCAGATGGCAGAGTTCAGAGTCGCGTGTGAGGTCATCGCGCATTCTGCATTCTGAGCCGGCGCTGGCTCTCTCAGATCAGCACCCTCGCCGCCCACCCCACCACATCCTCGAGCTCCTCGGCAGTGGGAAGCGTGCTGCGATCCCGCCAGAGACGGGCCAGGGCATCCTCGCCCCAGCGGCTCGCCACATCGTTGCAGAAGGTGGTCCCAAGGCGGTAGCGATGGTGCTCCAGGTCGAGACCGAGCATACGTTGCAGCATCTGCTCGCCTGGAGAAGGTTCGGCACGGCGCCGGTCGATCGCCTCACGCAGCCTTGGTGCTTCGGGAATGAGGCCGGGGGCGGCACGGTCTACGAGCCATTCCGCGTAGCCCTCCATGAGGGCCATGAAGGCCTGAACACGAGCCAGGATGTGTGGACTGTCGTCTCCAACGACCAGGCCTCCGACGGCTCCCGGATCTTCGAGGAGACGCTGCAGGTCGGCGGGATCCTGGAGAGCATCGATACGATCGCCGAGGGCTTCGGGGTCGAGGCGCAGGCTATTGACGTAGTCGGCAACGAGCTCGCATAGGTGACTTTCTACCCAGGAGACCGAAAGCTCAGCGTGGTGGGCCGCCTCGTGAAGGGCGATCCACAAGCGTGTCTGCCGGACATCGAGTTCGTGATCGGCGATGAAAGAATCGATATTGGGCACCACGTAGGAGATCTCTCCACCAAACACGGGCAGGCCTACGTCGAACTGGCCCAGCACCCGCTGGCTCATGGTGCCGGCCATGCTTCCCATCTGCATGCCAAGCAGCGCCGGTGCCAGCGGCTGGAGAGCGGGCTCATCGGCGATCATGGGACTCGCCGACAGCCTGGCGGCGAGCGGCTCGGCTAGGTACGAGAAGCCCTGGACGTTTTCGGAGGCCCAGGTGCGGCCGTCCACCGAGCGTGCCGGCCCCGGTTTGGCCTCGAGGGGTGAGGCGGCATCGATACGAATGGCCGCGGTGTGGCTCAGCTCCTCAAACTCCTCGGCGATCCAGGGCTCGATGGGTTCGGGTGCGCCGGCGATGCTGGCGGCAATCTCGGCGGCGAGCCGCCAATTGATCGATCCGGAGGACTGAAGGAGATCCCGGAGCCGGTCAAAGATGTTGTCGGTCACACTCCCTCCGGACGTTCTATCAGGGTGACGCTCAGCACCGAGACATCCCCGTCGCGATCGAGCTGCACCTCCGCAGTGTCTCCGACGTGATAGAAGCGGAGCAGCACGACGAGCTGCTCCATGGTGGTCAGCGGGGTTCCATCGAAGGACAGGAGGATGTCGTCCACGGCGAGGCCGCCGGCCTCGGCGGCGCTCCCGGCGACTATCTCGGCAACTTCGACACCTGCCGGCACGGTGGCGCCATCGGCAGCTGCTTCGAAGTGGGTCATGCCGGTGATTCCGAGGAATGGATGGCTGGCCTCGCCATTGCTGATGATCTCCTCGGCAATGCGGGTGACGAGCTCCACCGGGATGGCAAAGCCGAGGCCCTCTGCTCCTACGTCGCTGACGCCGATGGCGGCGGTGATGCCGATAAGCCTGCCTTGGCTGTCGACCAGGGCGCCACCGCTGGATCCCCTGGTAATGGGGGCATCGGTCTGCAGCATGCCGAACAGCTCGGAATCGATGTCGGTCTGCACCCGGCGATTGAACGCCGACACCACGCCCACGGTCACCGAGGGACCGCCGCCGAGCCCGAGAGGGCTGCCGACGGCAATTGCGGTGTCGCCGATGGACATGGCGGCGGTGGAGCCCAGCTCGATGGCGACAAGGTTGTCGGCTTCGATGCTGAGCACCGCCAAGTCGGTGAGGCTGTCCTCGCCCACGGTTTCGGCCGGGTAGATGCGGCCGTCGGCAAAGATCACCCGCACCCGTACGGCACCGTCCACCACGTGTCGATTGGTGACCAGCAGGCCGGACTCGTCGATCACGACGCCCGATCCGGAGCTCTCCGGGTAGAACTCATCGGTGTCGGTCGTCGCCACCTCCACGGTCACGATCGAGGGCAGCACCTGCTGTGCGGCTGCTGCTGCCGCCGAGTTCTCGGCGGAGACGATCTGGGATTGCGGCTGCGTAGTGGCCGTGGCCAGTGTGGTGGGTGATGGATCTTCGTCGGCGGTGAGCCAGAGGACCGCTCCTGCGGCGAGGGCGGCGCCCAGCACTCCTGAGATCACACAGACCGCGGCATATCGCCAAAGGCTTGAGTGATGTGTTCTGGATGCCGCCGACCTTGGCACGAAGTGACCGGAAAGGGCCGGCCGATGTGACTCCGGTGGGGAGGGGGGCTTTTCAGCGGCAAATGGATCGGCCCTCTGCTCCATTTCGCCCATCGGTCTTGTGTCGCCATATTCCGGGGTCGAACCGGGGTCCCGGGTATTGTCCGCCATGTGGAGGATTCTATGGGTCCATTCCTGCAAGCTGGTGACGACCACATCGAAGTGTCGAAGACTCCGATTGGAGCCGCGCCCCTCCTTGCCTCTGTTGCTCATCCCAGATCCGGCGCCACCTGCCTGTTCTTGGGGACGGTGCGGGAGTACTCCCAGGGCCGTGAAGGTGTTACTCACCTGGAGTTTGAGGCCTACAGCGAGACGATTGAGGAAAAGATACGTGAGCTGGTGGACGAGGCCCGCCGCAGATGGCCTCTGTGCCGGGCGGCACTGGCCCATCGTCTCGGCCGAGTGCCGGTGGGGGAGATCTCAGTGGGTGTGGCGGTGAGCGCTCCGCACCGTGATGAGGCTTTTGCCGCGGCTCGGTTCCTGATCGACGAGGTGAAGGCCAAAACACCCATCTGGAAGAAGGAACACTGGCCGGGTGGCTCGGAGTGGGTAACAGAGCAGCCCGAGGGCCGTTGACCGGATGTTGCCCGCTTCCGGCGCCGTCTGGTTACATTGACGCTTGCCATTGGGGTTCCCCAGCACGGAGGGAATGGGAAATGAAGCCACGGCGATACCGCCTCGTGATCGGCGTTCTCTTGATTGCACTCGCTGCGGTGGGGTGCAGCAACGACGGAACCGGGGGAGATACAACCATCACCGCCGAGTCCTCAACAACTCTGATGCTGGTCACGACGACGACAAGAGCGGTCCCGGAGGTCTTCTTTGATGTTGGTGTCACTATGGAGGCGTGTCCCGGCGAGGGCCACAATCCTGAGAATGGCTGCATCTTCTTGGGCATCATCTCCGACCTGAGCGATGGCCCCTTGCGCGGGCTCGCCATTCCCTATACCCAGGCACAAGAGGACTTCTGGCGCACCATCAACGAGGAAGGAGGCATCGGCGGGTTCGACATTGCCATCACCGCAGAGTCGACGGTGGATGCCCACTACAGCTCCGACGCCCATGTGGCCGGCTACGCCGCCATCTCTCCCAACATCGCCATGCTGGCGCAGTCGCTGGGAACAGCACAGACACTTGCCGCCTTGCCCGACTACCTGGAGGACGAGACCGTGGCCTCGCCCATGTCACGGTGGTCGGGTTGGGCATTCGAGGAGATAGACGGCGGTCTCATTCTCGAGGTCGGTGCACCTTATTGCCTGGAGGCGATGACCGGATTTGACTTCATCGCCACTGAGGTCTTCCCCGGGGAAGAGGGTGATGACGGCGAGGTGGGATTGCCCGACTTCACCTATGCCATCGTGGCGTATCCCGATCCCTACGGCGCCGATTACGCGGCCGGTGTGCGCATCGCCGCGGCCAGCAACGGTCTGACCAACGAGCAGCTGGTGGCTGATCTGCAGCAGGAGCCGGTGGCCACGGGAGGAGACGTCACCGCCGTGGTGGAGATCCTCCTGGACACCGAGCCCGATGTCATCTTCCTTGCCACCGGCTATGAGGAGGCCGAGCAGATCATCGGCGGCACCTACGACGGCGGCCACGAGACCGCGATCTACGTTGGAGCGGGACCCTCCTGGCACCCCCAGGTGCTGTCGCAGGAGGCTCTGCTGCCCATCATTGAGGCTTACTACTACAACACGACGCCCTGGGGGGGCTGGAACTACGACAGTGCGGGCCACGCCACGATGCGTGATGTGGCGGCGGCCGCCGGACGAGATCCGAATCCGGGCTACACGGCTGGATGGATCTCGCAGTACGCGGTGAAGGCCGTGCTGGAGCAGGCCATCGAGAATCGGGACGTCACCAGGGACGACGGGGGTCTGCTGGCCGCGCTCGAAGAAGTGGAAGCAGTCGATTTTGAGGGCATGCTGCCGGAACGCTCGTATGTCGGTGAGCCCAACGACGTGGTGGAACGGGACATCATCATCCACGAGATCGACGCCATCGAGCCCGACGGCCTCAAGCAGAGGACTTCGCTGTACACCGGCCCGACGGCCAGCGACTACGTGTTCAATGAGGCCTGCACGCTTCCGGCCGACGAGTAGGAGAGCGCAGCTAGGCTCCTCGGCGACAAGGAAGAGGCGCCCGTCGTGACTGCTCCAGCCGTAATCACAACCCGGCTCCTGCCCCAGACTCGAGTCACCAGCACCGGCGTAGTGGCCGGGTTTGCCCTGCTCACCGCGGCTGGGGCACAGGTGCAGATCCCGCTGTGGTTCACGCCGGTGCCGATCACGGGGCAGACCTTCGCCGTTCTGCTCAGCGGCGCCGCTCTGGGCTGGCGTGCCGGTGCGGCCAGTCAGGGGTTCTATCTGCTGCTGGGGGCGGTGGGACTGCCCTTCTTCCGCGGCGGCGCCGGAGGGTGGGAGATCGTCACCGGGCCCACCGGTGGCTATCTGATCGGATTCCTCGTGGCTGCTGCGGTCGTTGGGTACCTGGCCGAGCGGCAGCAGGATCGTGTGGTACGCACCGCGGTTCCGGCTTTCCTACTCGGCAGTCTGGTCATCTACGCCTGCGGAGTGCCGTGGTTGGCCGTCTCGCTGGGCGTGTCGGGCAGTGAAGCGGTGCGCTTGGGCATGATGCCATTCATTCTCGGCGACCTGATCAAGATCGTTTTGGCCGGGCTGGCGCTGCCGGCAGCGTGGCGGCTCGCCGACCGCCGCGTCTAGGAGGCCTTCGCTTCCGGCTGCTACCTGGCGCCTTCCCAAGGGTCGTCAGGCTGGGGCGGATCGGCGGGCCGGGGCGGATCCTCGGGCCTGTCCCACGAGCCGGCCGGAGTGTTCCACGATCCCGGGGGAGCCTCCCAGTGGTCATCGGGACTCTGCCTTCCGATTCCACCTGAGAAAGCGGAGGGAGGCATAAAGGATCGGCCACCCTTGCCGGCGAAGGCCCGCTGCATGTCGGCCTCGGTGAAGTAGCCCTTGCCCTCGGCCCCAACGGCGTAGCGATACAGCGCCGTCTGGAAGATGCCGTTGAGGGCACTGAGCACCAACGCCACGACGAGAATCCACAAAACCGCCAGGCCAAGCACTCCAAAACCGACCGCCTCACCCACGGCGAAGGCGCCTGTAGCAAGGAGGATGGCGGGAAGAACGAGCAGGAAGCCGAGCAGGCCGAAGCCCACCTGGGCGGCCACGTTTTCGCCCCAGGTCTTCTTGAACAATCTGCCGGATCGTTTGATCGCCTCGCCCACACCCACTCCCTCGATGACCAGCACCGGCAGCACGAGGAATGTCACCAGGGCCCACGCAACGCCGGCGATCCCGGCGACGATTCTTCCCAGCCAGCCGGAGCGCTCCTGTATCGAGCGCAGGATGATCGACACCGTTGCCGACACCAGCGACCACACAAAGATGCGGCCGATACGCCTGGAGGCGCCGGCGATGGCACTGCCCACCGTGGGGTCGCCGCCGTCGAGCCGGTCATTGGCGGCATGCACTAAAGCCGCATTGAAGAAGATGGTGATGAAGGCGGTGACCAGGTAGAAGACGATCCCAAGCACTGCAATGGTCGTCTCAGATTGCTGCTCGATGTTGGTCACGTTTCCCGACAGCACGATGGGCACCACAAACGATGCAGCCACCGCCAGTGATGCCAGGAAAGAGAGCAGCGGCAGGGCAAGAAGTTCTTTGTCGGCCTTGAGTACCTCCCAGGAGGCCCGGGCCAGGCTCATGGTTCTGGCTATACGTCCCATACCACAAGTGTATGAAGCGGATGCATCTGAATATGGGTTTGTGGCCGGTACCATCGCTGTCCGATGCACTTCACTGATCTGCCGGAGCCGACCGAGCCGCGTCGGCGGGCCCCCAGGTGGCCATTTGTGCTGGTCGCCGTGTTCATCTTCATCGGTGCCACCATCGCCGTTCTCTGGCCCATCAAGATGCCCTTTTTCGCCATGTCACCGGGCCCGGTGGAGGAGGTTTCCAGTCTCATCACCATCGAGGACGTTGAGATCTACGAGACGAACGGCGGGTTCTACCTGCTCACCATCGGGCTGCGTGAGGTGAATGTGTTCGAGTTCGTCGAGGCTCAATTTGATGGCACGGTCGACCTGTATCCCCGTGAAGACCTGCGACCTCCCGGAGTGACTCAAGATGAGGTGAACCAGCAGAACATCATCGCCATGGAGGATTCCATCGATACCGCCATCTACGTTGCTCTGGAGCGGCTTGGCTACGACGTCGGGTTCGTCGTTGAGGGAGCCGTCATCACCGGTGTGGTGGAGGGGAGTCCCGCCGACGGGCTGCTCCAGGTGGGCGATTTGATCACAGAGGTGGATGGTGTTGTTGTGACCGACGGCGAGGCCTTCCTGTTTGCGGTGCAGGAGAACAGCGCCGGGGACACCATCATCCTTTCCGGCACCCGGAGTGGTGAGCCGCTGAGTGTCGAATTGACGCTGGGGACCCACCCCGATCTGCAGGGGGCGCCCTTTGTAGGTGTCGGCTATGAGACGAATGTGGTCGCCCTCGATCTGCCGATCGACGTGGTGATAGAGGCCGGCGGAATCGGCGGGCCCTCTGCCGGCATGATGTACGCCCTGACCGTGATAGACCTCCTCACCGAGGAGGACCTGCTCAAGGGTCACGTCATCGCCGGCACCGGGGTGATTCGTTTTGATGAGACCGTCGCCGCCATTGGTGGAGTTCGTCAGAAGGTGTACGGAGCGCGATCGGTCGGTGCCGAGTACGTTCTTGTCCCCGAGGCCAACTATGAGGATGCCGTCTCCGCCGCCGGCGACGACATCGAGGTGGTGGCAGTGAGCACGCTGCAGGATGCCCTCGACTTTCTCGACACGCTGGAGCCCGTTGCGGTCAGCGTCGCCGCCAACTGAGCGCACCGACGATCCCGTGCAGCCGAGCCTCCTAGCGGTATGGTGCGGGCGATGTCCGAGGATGACCTGAGCCCGGAGCGTCTTACTGCCAAAGGCCTGCCGACGGCTCGTCGCGGCTACAAGAAGAGAGAAGTCGAGCGACTCCTGGAATCCACCGCGCAGGCGTGGTCTCAGCTGGCCGCCGAGCATGAGAAGATCATTGCCGAGATCGAGAAAGTGGGTGGCCTGGAGTGGCTGGCACGCGATCTGGGAGCGGTCGGCGCCGACGTGGGCCAAATCCTTGCCGACGCTCAGGAGACGGCCCAGGGCCTCAGATCGCGGGCGCGCACCGACTCGGTGGCCCGCCTTGGGGAGGCGGTGGCCTCGGCCGAGCAGCTCCTGGCCGAGGCGGATCAGCAGGCATTCCATCTACGCAAGGATGCGTGGGAGACGGCAGCCGAGCTTCTGGATCAGGCCATGGCCGCGGCGTCGACGATCATCGCAAACACCGAGGCCGACGTGTTGGTCGATCGGGCCGAGGCGGAACAAGAGGCGCACCGTCTGGTGCAATCGGCCAAACGCCAGGCGCAGGAAATCGTGCGAACGTCTCGTTTTGAGGCGGACCGTCTGGTATCGGAGGCGCACTCGATGGTCGACCGCCTTGTCGCTTCGGCAATGGATGAGCCCGAGTCGCGATCGGTGGAGGCACCGGAGTCTGCCCCTGAAGACTCCGGAGGAGCCGATGCCCAGGCACCCTCTGCGCCGGCAGGGGTGCGGGTGATACAGAGAGAGCCCAGGAAGCGCCGCCGTCCGGGCACCGGTCCCCCCCGAAGTCCGGATCCCGGCTCGTACGGGGATGCCCTGGCCGCCGAGGTGGAGGCGCTCCACGAGATCGGCGAGCACGAAGTTGTGCCACCGTCTGTGCCGGAGCCCGAAGCGGCGCCATCCGTGCCCGAGGTGGAGGCCCCCGCCGAGCGGGTCGAGATAGAGCAGCCGGAGATGCCTGTTGCGGAGGAGGCCCAGGAAACACCGGCGGAGGAGCAGGTCGAAGACGCCTTGGGTGCCCTCTTCTCGCGACTGCGCGGCGACTCGGCGGAGGCGGAGGCAGCGGCCGACGTCGAGACACGGCTCCCGGAGGACACCGACACGGAGGTCGCAGTCGTCGTGGCCGCCGAGAAGGAGGAGACAAGCGCAGTTCTTACCGAGCCGTTGGAGCTGCGGGAGCGGCTCCTGCTGCCGGTGCAGAACTCGGCTCTGCGTGAGGTGAAACGTTCTCTGCTCGACCTGCAGAACGAAGCGCTCGACACCCTGCGGGTTTCGGGAGCGTGGCATCCGAACGTCGACACGGTCGGCGATGGACTGGGCTCCGCCCTCGAGAGCGCGGTCGGTAGTGCCGCCGAAGCGGGAGCCGACGCGGTCAACGAGCTGAGCGGCAAGGCTCGTCCTTCGGCGGTGATCACCGCCCGCACCTCGGTGATGGCGGCGCTCATGGCCGAAGACCTCTGCGCCCAGCTTGATACCGCTCTTGCCGAGATCGACCGGGCCGGTCCGGTGGAAGCGTCATCCACACTATCGCGCGTATTCCGTGCCTGGCGTTCGGACGAGGCGGAACGCTGGGTTCGCACCGTGACATACGCCGCCTACCACGACAGCCTTCTCGCCGGCCTCTCGTTCAGTGGAATAGAGCTGGTGGAGGGGTTGGCTCACGGCCGGCTTTGTGAGGAGTGCCCGGCGGCGGGGGGAGAGCCGTGGGACCCGGCGGGAGATCCGCCGGCCGGCACGGCGCCACCTCCGGCTCACCTCGATTGCACCTGCAGTGTGGTGCCGCGGCTTTGATCGGAACGGCTCACAACCGGAGGCTCCTTAGAATGGTTGCTCGATGATCAATCGTGATCCCACAGAACCCACTCCCATACCGGTGCGGCGGATGTCCATCGGCCGGCGCATTCTCATCTTCTCTCTGGTCGCGCTGGTTGTTCTCCTGTTCAGCTTGCGCGCGTTGGCTACGTTCTGGACCGACTACCTCTGGTTCGATTCTCTCAGTTTTGGCAGCGTGTGGACCACACGCGTGTTCACCATGGTCGTGCTTGCCGCCATCGGCGTTGCTGCGGCGTTCGGGCTCATGCTGGGCAATCTGTGGCTCGCCGATCGGCTCTCGCCGCCGAAGCTGATCCCCGGCGAGGGACCCGACGCCGAGATAGTTGGACGTTTCCAACGTTGGCGTGAGTCCAGGGTATGGAAGGTACGGCTGTTGGTAGCCGGCGTTTTCGGCTTGCTGCTCGGTGTCGGCGTGGGGGGGTGGTGGGAAGACTGGCTCCGGTTCACCAATGCTGAGCCGTTCGGGATCGTCGATCCGGTGTTCGGCAAGGACAACGGCTTCTACGTGTTCCAGGTGCCCTTCTACCGTGATCTGTTTGCCTGGGGGTTCCAGTTCGTCCTTATGACGACCATCGTCATGGCGGCGGTGCACTACTTCAACGGAGGCATCCAGGTCCAGCCCCGCCGGGTGAGGGTCGCTTCGGGGGTGAAAATCCATCTGTCTGTGCTGCTTGCCGCGCTGGCGTTGCTCAAGGCGGCCGGGTACTGGCTCGATCGGTTTGATTTGCTCTACAGCGAGCGGGGTTTTGTCTATGGAGCTTCGTACACCGACGTCAAGGCGCAGATCCCGGCTCTGCAGCTGCTCTTCTTCATCTCGATCGCCGCCGCCGTTCTGCTGCTGGTGAACATCCGCATCCGCGGCTGGATCCTGCCCACGGCCGCCGTGGGGCTGTGGTTTGTCACCTCGCTGGCGCTCGGATGGGCCTGGCCGGCGCTGGTGCAACGGTTTTCGGTGCAGCCCGATGAGATCAACAAAGAGCTGCCCTATGTGGAGCGGAACATCGACGCGACGCGTGCCGCATTCGGCTTGGACCAGGTAGAAGTACGCGACTTCTTGGCCTCCGAGGACCTGACCGCCGATGACCTCGCCAACAACCCGGCCATCATCGACAACATTCGCCTCTGGGATCCGTCGGAGCTCATCACCACCTACCAGCAGCTCCAGGCACTGCGCCCCTTCTACCAGTTCAGCGACGTAGACGTTGATCGATATGTGATCGATGGAGATCTGACCCAGGTGATGCTCGCTGCCCGCGAGCTCGACGAGGAAAGTGAAGTCATCGAAGGATGGGTCAACGATCATCTCGTGTTCACCCACGGCTACGGGGCGGTGGTGAGCCCGGCCAACACCGTCACTCCCGAGGGCCAGCCCGATTTCCTGGTGAAGGACATCACTCTGGGTGATTCGGTACCTGCCAGCCTCGAGATCGATCAGGCCCGCATCTACTTTGGCGAGGCGGTGCGATCGGGCAACTACAAGATCGTGGGCACCAAGGAGCAGGAGGTCGACTTCCCGGTGGAGACCGGAGGTGAGGAGAGGGTCGCCTTCAACTCGTACGATGGGGCCGGCGGTGTCGAGATGGGAAGCTTCTTCCGCAGGATGGCTTTTTCGCTCCGTTTCGCCGACATCAACACTCTGATCTCAGGGCAGATCACCGGCGACAGCCGGGTGCTCATGGTGCGCAATCTGGGTGACCGGGTCACCAAGGCAGCACCCTTCCTGTACCCGGATGCCGATCCCTACCTTGTCCTGCTCGACGGCCGCCTCCTCTGGGTGCAGGACATGTACACGGTCACCAACCGCTACCCCTACTCGCAACGGGCAGACACCGGCAGGCTCAATGCGGAAAGGTCGACTCTTCCCTCAGACCTCAACTACGTCCGCAACTCGGTGAAGGCCACCGTCGATGCTTACGACGGCACCGTCACCTTCTACGTTGTTGATGAGGAGGACCCGGTGCTGCGGACCTATCGCAACATCTTCCCTGATCTGTTCACTCCGATGGACCAGATGCCGGACGGATTGCGCGATCACATGCGCTATCCGGAGGATCTGTTCCGGGTGCAGTCGGAGATGTACACGCTGTACCACGTGACCGACCCTCGGATCTTCTACAACCAGAGCGATCCCTGGGAAATTGCTCGTGACCCTTCGACCACCCTCGAGGCGGGGGGATTCCGTGGTGGCAACGACAACCCCCGTCCCATGGTGCCGTACTACCTGCTTATGAGCCTGCCCGGTGAAGAAGAGGTTTCCTACCTAGTACTGCAGCCGTTCACCTCTGCCGAGCGGCCCAACATGGTGTCGTTCATCGTGGCCAAGAGCGACGCCGATTCGTACGGCGAGCTCATCGATTTTGAGCTGCCACGCGACTCATTCATCGACGGTCCTGGACAAGTGGGTGCCCGAATCAACCAGGATCCGGATATTTCACGCGAGTTCACCCTGCTGGGCCAGCAGGGATCCGAGGTCATCCAGGGCAACATGCTCGTGGTGCCCATTGAGGAATCGATCCTCTACGTGCAGCCCATCTACATCAGGGCAAACCGTACTTCGGGCATCGCCCTGCCCGAGTTCAAGCGTGTGGTTGTGGTCTTTGGCGACAACATCGTCATGCGGGAGACGCTGGCGGAGGCGCTGAGCGATGTCTTTGGCGGGGCGCCGGCGGTGGTAGAGCCTGATGACGGCGAGGTCCCCGACGGCGGCGAGCCGGTTTCCGTGGATGCCCAGGTGCTCGATTTGCTCACTCAGGCTGACCAGGCCTTTGCCCGCGCCGACCTTTCCCTGCGCAATGGCGACCTGGCCACCTACGCCGAGGAGGTCGCCGAGGCGCAGCGCCTTATCGAAGAGGCAGTTGCGCTCATCGATGCCAACTCCTGAGGTCTTGGTCTTCCACCGAGGCAGGGGTACACTCGAATACCTACGACGCGGGGTGGAGCAGTCTGGTAGCTCGTCGGGCTCATAACCCGAAGGTCGCAGGTTCAAATCCTGCCCCCGCTAC
>CAZTJO010000023.1:0-27342 GCA_964614095.1 uncultured Acidimicrobiia bacterium | reverse complement strand
TAGCGCGCTTGACTGGGGGTCAAGAGGTCGCCGGTTCAAATCCGGCCAGCCCGACCATCGGAGCCCCGGCAAACCAAGGGCCCCTGTGAGCGGCCGTTCCACCAAGATGATCATTCGCGGGGAGCCTTCTAGGCTCCAGCTTCATGAGCACCAAGTGCTCTGCGTCGCTTCGTGTCGGCCCGGCTGCCACGCTGATCGTTCTCTTCGTGACCGCGTGTGGCGGCACTGATACGGCAGCATCCACAACGTCGTTCGCTGACTCAACGCCGACGACCACGGTCCCTCCTACCAGCACCCAGGCCGACACCACGACTTCGAGTACTGCACCAACGGAGCCGTCCGAGGAACGCAGCGTGCGAATCACCATCGTCTACGACAACGTCGGCTACGACGAGCGGCTCACCACGGATTGGGGTTATGCCGCCTACGTCGAGCGCGGCGAGCACCGGGTGCTTTTCGATACCGGAGCCGACGCCGCCATCCTCATGCACAATATGGCGCTGCTGGGTGTCGACGTCGAAGGCATCGAGGCGGTCGTCTTGTCCCACCATCACCGCGACCACGTCGGCGGGCTGCTGGGTCTGCTCCGGGAAACCGGCATAACGCCGACGGTGTACATGCCGGCGTCTTTCAGCGGGGCGATCAGGGATCCGGTGGCGGCGCTCACCACCGTGGTCGATGTGACCGATCCGATCGAGATAGTGCCCGGCATCTTCACCACCGGCGAGCTGGGCTCGGACATCATCGAGCAGGCGCTGGTGGTACGAACCGATCAGGGGAACATCGTGATCGCCGGCTGCTCACACCCTGGTATCGCCGGCATGGTGCGCCAGGCACAGGAGGTCGCGGGCGAGGACATCGCCCTGGTTATGGGCGGATTTCACCTCTTCAACACCGCGCCGGGCGAGATCGAGAGCCTCATCTCCGAGTTCTGGGATCTCGGAGTCCAGCAGGTGGCCCCAAGCCACTGCACCGGCGAGCGGGCCATCGCCATGTTCGCTGATGCCTACGGCGACGACTCCCTGCCGGTGGGTGCGGGATTCGTCATCATCGTCGGGTGATTCGCACCGAGCGGAGGAGGGACACTATCTGCGTCACCTCGGCCAGGGGAGCTCCCGTCCGGTGAGCTGGGCCGTCTCTTCGATGTCGGCGGCAAGCTCGCGGTTGATCTCACGCTCCTGGCATGTCGGCAGCACGGTCTCCTTCGGAACGTTGCGCAGGAAAGCCTCGGCGTAGGCGGCCTGGGCAGGAGAGGGGCGTCGCACCACCTCGATACGGCCCCCTGCGAACCGGTACACCACCGACCCGGCCGGCACTGCCACCGGGCCGGAGCGGGAACGAAGCTCGGTATCGACGTCGATGAATTCGATGTGGGGGATACGCGGCTGTCCCAGGGCGATGGGCATCTCGAGGGGAATGGAGGGATCCACACCGACAAACTCGAAAAGACGCCGGGCCGCCTGTTCTTGATAATCCACGATGTCCTGCTCAAAAATGAGAAAGAGCACACGACCGGGACCAAACACATCCAGGTACCGCCGCACTTGTGCGGCGTAGCGCCCGCGGTCCAGGTAGCTGAATGCCAGGCGATGGAACCGGTCCCGCTCAATGCGCTCCGGCTCGGCGGCGAGCGCCTGTTCGAAGGGCAGGCTCTCGCGCAGCATCTGGAATCCGTGGCGATAGTGAGAGAACGCACGTGCCGCGGGGCTGCGCAATGTGATCACAATGCGCACCTCGCGGCCCAAGGTCACTGCGATACGACCGGGTACTTCGGGGAGGTAGAGGTACTCGGGCGTTTTCTCCCCGGTGGCGGCATGTCCGTCCCAGGCCCCGAAAAAGTTCCTCTCGTAATAGGCCGGCCCCTGAGTGAACAGCGTGTCCTCGTAGAAGAACCTGGTCTCGCGCGGCTCCGAGAAACACACCTCGGGATGCTGTTCCAGCATCGCGGCCAGAACCGTGGTGCCCGCCTTCTGGGCACCCACAATGAGGTAATTGGGAAGCATGGCGAACGCGGCCAGGCTAGTTGATGTTGCGGAACGGGCCGACCGGGGTCGGAGCGGGTCGGCTAGCCTCGTAGACGCCGGGTTGGGTTCACCCACAGCTCGGGTCCAGCCTCGAGACAGGATCACCCCGGCAAGGGAGGCATCGAATGAGGCTCACCAGTGCCATGCTCGCCGATGCCGCCCAGGTGGTCGGTGGCAGGCTTTTTGTGATGGGCGGCGCTTTTGACGTCATCGGGGCTCGCTCGTTTCCCGCCCTCCACCGCGGGCTTGCCATTGTGCTCGTCGCCGAGATAGGCCCGGGCGACCGTAACCGGGACCTGGAGCTTTCGATGAAGCTCCTGGACGAAGACGGCAACGAGATCGGCGTCGAATCGAAGGGGGTGATGCGGGTCGGCGCCCCTTCTTCGCTTCCGGCCGGAGCCACCAGCCTGATCCCACTGGTGGGCAATTTCCTCGGAATTCGATTTCCCCACGCCGGCGGCTACGTGTTCATCATCGAGCACGAGGACCAGGAGCTGGCCCGCATACCTTTCCGGGTCCGGGAGACTCGGTGAACCGGCGCGTTCTCACACTGCCGAACCTCGTTTCGTTGCTCCGAGTGGCGATGGTGCCGGTTTTCCTCTGGCTGCTGTTCGGGCGCGATGACCCCGTCTGGTCCGGCGTCCTCCTCGGCATTATCGGGGCGACCGACTGGATCGACGGCCAGCTCGCTCGGCGGCTCGACCAGGTCTCAGAGCTGGGCAAGATACTTGATCCCCTCGCCGACCGGCTCGCCATCGGGGCCGCCGTGATTGGGGGCTGGGTGGCGGGGGTGCTTCCCTGGCCGATCGCACTCGTTCTTGTCGTTCGAGAATCGGTGGTCAGCGTGGGAGCCATCGTGCTTGCCTGGAAGGTCAAGGCCAAGATCGACGTGCGGCCCATGGGAAAAGCGGCGACGTTGGGCCTCTACGCCGCAATCGGCGCCTTCTACGTCTACGCCGGCACTGACCACAGCTTCTTCTTCTGGACGGCCTGGGTCCTCGTGATCCCTTCCCTCGTGCTCTACTACCTGGTTGCCGTGCTCTACGCCGGTGACGTGCGGCGCATGATGCATGACGCTCGTTAGGCTTCGCCCTAAGCCGCAGGAGAGTTGAGTGAACGTTCCCGACGACCGGAGATACACCGAGCAGCACGAGTGGGCCCGCTTCGGCGACGGCAAGGTGCGGGTCGGCATCACCGACTACGCTCAAGAGGCCCTCGGCGATGTTGTGTATGTCGGCTTCACCGTCGCCTCAGGACCCGTCGAGGCCGGCCAGATGATCGCTGAGATCGAATCCACAAAATCCGTTGCCGAGGTGTACGCCCCGGTTGCCGGCACCATCGATGAAACCAACACGGAGCTTTTGGACCACCCTGAAATGGTGAATGAGGATCCGTATGGCACCGGCTGGTTTGCTGCTATCGTCCCGGCCGATCCCGAGGCCATCAACGAGTTGCTCGACGCTTCTGCCTACGGGGCACTGCTCGATTAGACGCTCCTCTCGGTTCAAGGGCCGGCGACAGACCGCGGCGAAGTGGGTCGGAATGAGCCCGTCGCGGCGCGAGGTAGCCTGACGATGGCCGGGCCGCCGGCGGATTGGCGTCGGCGCGGCCCGATGTCTATTGCAGAATGCCACGGAGAGCGAGATGAGGTTCGGTTACTTCGACGACAGCAGCCGCGAGTACGTCATTACCGACCCGCATACACCCACCAAGTGGATCAACTACATCGGCACAATGGCGTTTGGCGGGTTTGTGGACCACACCGGTGGCGCACTGCTCTGTAAGGGCGATCCGACCTACAACCGTATCACCAAGTACATGCAGCAGATGCCCTCGTCGGACTTCAAGGGCACGACTCTGTATCTGCGTATTCACGAGGAAGATGGGCTCCGGGTCATCTCGCCGTTCTACGTGCCCGGCCTTCACTTGCCGGATCTGTTCGAGTGCCGGGTCGGCCTGGGCTACAGCACGATCGTGAGCGAGATGTACGGCATTCGCACCGAAGCCACCATCTTCGTCCCACTCGACGAAGCACGCGAGGTGCGTGACATCCGCATCACCAACATGAGAGAGAGGGCCGTAGAGGTCGATGCGGTTCCCGTGGTCGAGTTCACCCATCCGGATGCTCTCAAGCAGTACACCAACGCCGACTGGGTGCCGCAGACCATGCAGTGCCGCTTCTGCAGGGACGGCGTTTTGGGGACTCTCATCCAGTACCCCTTCATGTACCGGGAGACCAAGATCAACTACCTGACGTCGAACTTCCCGGTGTCTTCCTTCGAGGCCGACCGGAAACGATTCCTGGGCGGCAACGAGTACGGCACGTGGGCGGCACCCTTGAGCCTCGCTGAAGCGGAACTCAGCAGCCGGGACGCGGAGCGGGGGGACACCATCGGCGCGCTGCTCCATCATCTGGGGTCTATGGAGCCCGGCGAAACGAAACGGCTCATAACCCAACTCGGCCAGGAGTCGAGTCTCGACGCCGCCCGGCCCGGCATCGACAAGTACCGCTCTCCGGAGATTGTTGATGAGGCCCTGGCCGAGATCAGAGCCTTCTGGAGTACCTACCTGGCCACACTGCAGGTGCAGACTCCCGACGCCGCGTTCAACAGCACGGTCAACATCCACATTCCGCACCAGTGCTACGTGGCCCGGCAATGGTCACGCTACCTGTCCTACTACCAGCTGGGTCTGGGCTCACGCGGCATCGGGATGCGGGACACGTCACAAGATGTGCTCGCCGTGGTGCCCGCCCTTCCAGAAGAGGCCGGTGAGGTGCTGCGCACGCTGCTGTCGTTCCAGAGGCGGGACGGCTCGGCGATGCACCAGTTCAATCCGCTGACCATGGAAGGGTCCGAGGGCGACTCCCAGGAGATGAAGGATCGTCCTCACTACTACTGCGACGATCACCTCTGGCCCATCCTGGGAGTCATCACCTACTTGAAGGAGACCGGGGACCTCGGCTTCCTCGACAACGTCGTGCCCTTTTACGAAAAGGACAAGGCCGGAGCGCCGCTCGAGAGCGGCACGGTGTTGGAGCACCTCAGGCGAGGCGTGGCTTTCACCAGTACCAACGTTGGCGCGCACGGGCTTCCTTTGCTGGGGTTTGCCGATTGGAACGACGCCGTCAACCTTCCCGAAGGCGCCGAGTCGCTGTTTGCTGCGCACCTGTGGGGAAGAGCCGTACTCGAGCTGATAGAGATGTACGAGCACCTGGGAGAAGAGGCCGAGGCGGCATCTCTTCGTGCTGCGCATGATGAGATGCGCCAATGTGTCGAAGAGCACGCTTGGGACGGCGACTGGTACTTGCGCTACTTCGATGATGCGGGCGAGCCACTCGGTTCCACGGAGAACGTTTACGGACAGATATACCTGAACGCCCAGACGTGGGCGGTGCTTTCCGGGTTCGCCTCGCCGGATCGGGCCAGGCGCGCCATGGACCAGGCCAACGCCCGGCTGAACACCCACTTTGGCCTCAAGGTGTCGACACCGGGCTTCGATGGGTACAACCCGCACTACGGCGGCATCACCACCTACCCGCCCGGGGCGAAGGAGAACGGTGGCATCTTCCTGCACACCAACCCCTGGGCCGTCATCGCAGAAACGCTCCTCGGCCGCGGCGACCGGGCCTACGAGTACTACTCCCAGATCAATCCCGCGGCCAAGAACGACCGGGCCGACGAGTACGAGATCGAGCCGTATGTGTATGCCCAAAACGTGCTGTCCGACGAACATCCCGAGGCCGGTCTGGGACGGAACTCGTGGCTTTCGGGAACGGCGTCATGGTGCTATCAGGCGGCCACCCAGTGGATCCTCGGCATCAGAGCTGACTACGCCGGCCTCAGGGTGGCACCATGCATCACTGGGGCATGGGACGGCTTTTCCGCCTCCCGGCGCTTCCGTGGTGCCAGCTACAACATCACCGTTTCCCGAGGTGAGGTAGCTGCACCCACGATGACGGTCGACGGCGAACCGATCGACGGCAACGTCGCCCCGATGGCCCCTGCGGGAGCCGACGTGGAGGTCAACGTCATCCTCCCTGCTGCCGGCTGAACCGCCGCGCCGAGGCGCAGAGACCCGCGGAACAGGCCTCAAGCCCAGGTGCAGGGTTCAGGCACTACCATGGCCGGAGATGGCGGACACTGAACAGCCCCGCAAAGGCCCCGTCGACGACGAGCCGGAACCGACCCTCATCTTTGATCCGGTTATTGAGGTTCGCCGGATAAGGGCTCGAGAGGCCGCAGCCGGTATTCCGGGATTGGCCGGATTCGCGCTGGTCGCGACCGACGGGCCGCAACGCGGCATGCACTGGGATCTGGCCGAGGGAACCAGTGAGGCCGGCCGCAGTTCCCGCTCGGCACTGTTCCTAGACGACATCACCGTGTCACGGCACCACGCTGCCTTTATCGTCAGCGAGGGCTCCCTCACCGTGCAGGATCTTGGCTCGACCAACGGCACCTATGTGAACGGGGAACGTGTCGCTCTCGCCACACTCGGCCCGGGCGACGAGGTCATCGTCGGCCGTTTTCATCTTGTTGTCGCCCTCGGCGCATGAGCGACGGCAGGACCCTCAACATCGGCGAGGTCATCGATCGCCTCCAGGACGAGTTTCCCGATATGACGGTCTCGAAGCTTCGTTTTCTCGAGGCCGAAGGGCTGGTCCACCCAGCACGGAGCCGCTCCGGGTACCGCCAATATCGCAAGACGGATATCGAGCGTGTGCGCTACATCCTGCGCCAGCAGCGGGATCACTTCCTTCCTCTCAAGGTCATCAAAAAGAAGCTGGGCACCTGGGAGCGGGGTGAAGTGCCCCTGTTGCCGCTACCCGACGGGCCCCCACCGGACGCCTACTTTGCGGTGAGCAGGTCGCGCATGACCGCCAGCGAACTCGCCCGCACCGCCGGAGTGTCGGTCGAACTCATCGCGAGCCTGGTAGAGCATGGGGTGATCGATCCGCAGAAGGGGGAAAAGGGCCCTGAGTTCGGCGACGACGAAGCCATCATTGCCCGATCGGCCCACCGGCTCGTGTCCTACGGGCTGGAGCCCAGGCACCTGCGTTCGCTTCATCTTGCCGCTAACCGCGAGACGGACCTGTTGACTCAACTCGCCGGGCCCCTCCTGCGGCACCCGAGCCCGTCCAACCGTCAACGCGCCTCGGAGATCCTGGCCGACTGTGCTCAGGCGGCGCGAGAGATGCAGGATGCGATGGTGCGGCTTCAGCTACGCAGCCTGGTTACAGGACCGTGAAGGCTCTCGCCGCACTCGTGTTGACGCTCGGCATGATGCCGCAATTCAACATCAGGCCCCCCGACGTCCCGCCACCGCCGATAGCTGCCTTTCCCGACCACGAGCCTCCGGCGATCAGTGCCGCCGCCTGGGTGCTGTACTCCGTCGACGAGGGTGCCATCCTCCTTGCCACCAACGCCGACCTCCTCCGGGCTCCGGCTTCGGTCACCAAGGTGATGACTGCGCTGGTAGTCGTCGCCAACACCGACCCCAATGAGCTCGTCACCATCAGTGCCACGGCCGCGGCCACGCCGGTCGGCTTTGTCGGCCAAGCCGAGGTGAGAGAGGGGCAGGTCTGGGCCGTCGAGGATCTGCTCGCCTACATCCTCGTTATCTCGGGCAACGATGCCGCCGTCGCCCTCGCCGAGCACGTGGCGGGAAGTGAGGAGGAGTTCGTTGTGCTGATGAACGAGCAGGCGGTCGAGCTCGCCATGGATTCGACCACCTTCAAGAATCCCAACGGCCTTGACGCCGTAGGCCACCTGACCACGGCGCGCGATCTGATCCGCCTGGGCCTCGCCGCTATCAGGGAGCCGCGCATCGTCGATCTTTCCAGCACCAAGTACGTGATCTTTGAGCTCAGCAGCGGCGAGGTCATCGAGGCGGAGAACACCAACAAGCTGCTGGGCAGTTTTCCCGGAGTGCTCGGCCTCAAAACCGGAGACACGACCTCCGCCGGCCTGGTGCTGCTGTCCTACCTCGATGGTCCGCATGAGGAGTATGTCGCCGTGGTGATGGGCGCCGACAACCACATAACGGCGACACGCGAACTCTTGGCCTATGCCCTCGACACCCTGGGTCCCAAGGATCACTTTTTCTCAGGCGCCAGCGGCAGCGATTCGTTGGCGCAGATGCCCGAATGGTTTCAGGCCCGCGCCGCCGCAGCCGGTCCGCTGGACGACGGCGGTGGCCCCCCGGCTCAGCATCCACCGACCCCGGCCGAGCGGGCCCTCATTGGGCAGCTGCGAGACCTGCTGCCCGGGGTTCTCGGAGGTGATGCAGCACGATGAGCCTGCTAGCCGAGGTCGTCGACCAGGCAACGATCTCGGCTCGCGTTGCCGAGTTGGGCGCGCAGATTCGTGCCGACTACGAGGGCAAGCAGCCCGTGCTGCTGGGCGTGCTGAAAGGGGCGGTTCCTTTTCTGGCCGATCTCACCCGCTTCATGTCGCCCCAGATCGACATCGATTTCCTCAGCCTGACGCGTTTCGGGTCGGAGGGCCGGGTCAGCATCTCCATGGACAGTGCCACCTCAATCAACGGCCGCCATGTGCTGATAGTGGAAGACATTGTCGATACGGGTCTTACTCTCTCGTATCTACTCGGTCTGCTGGGTACACGAGATCCGGCTTCGCTGGCCACCGTTACGTTCCTCGACAAGCGCACCCGGCGCATCGTCGATGTTCCTCTCGAGTACAGAGGGTTTGAAGTCGGTGATGAGTTCCTTCTCGGCTACGGCCTCGATTGGGAGGGTCGATTCCGCAATGTCCCCGGGCTCTGGGCCGTTCTCGATCTGGCTGCATTCAAGGAGGATCCCGGCGTTCTTGCCCGCAGGGTATTCGGAATCGCCGGTGATAAGGTTGATGTATGAGCGAAGGCATCCCAGTCGAGCTGGTGGGTGTCCGCGTGGAATTGCCCACCAACCAGCCCATCGTCCTCCTTCGCGAGATCGGCGGGGCGCGCTACTTGCCCATCTGGATAGGGGCCAGCGAAGCCACCGCCATCGCCTTTGCCATGGAAGGTATCCAGCCCCAGCGCCCTCTCACCCACGACCTGCTGCGGGATTCTGTTGAAGCTCTGAACGCCAACGTCGACCGGGTCATGGTGACGGAGCTACGCGACGGCATCTTTTACGCCGACCTCGTGCTGCGCAGCAACGGCGCCGAGGTGGTGGTCTCCTCGCGGCCCTCGGACGCCATAGCTCTCGCCGCTCGTACCGGTTCTCCCATCTTTGTGTTTCCCACCGTGTTCGAGGAGGCCGGCGTGGAGATGCGCGATGAGGAGGAGGAGCATGAGGTCGAGCAGTTTCGCTCCTTTCTTGAGTCGGTCACGCCCGAGGATTTCGGCACCGCCGGTTGAGCGATCGCCGAGCTCATCCAGGTTTATCCACAGGGGTTGTTGACAACTGCCGTGTGCGCATCTAGTTTCACGCAGGTAGTTCCACGTCTCGGAATTACGGTCGTGTAAGCTCTTGGGGGAGGTGAGCAAGGCTGTGACGGACGATAAGGGTTATCGGGCACCACAGGTGTGCAATGTTGTCGGTATCACGTACCGACAACTCGACTACTGGGCACGGACCAGGCTGCTCACTCCGTCTCTCCAGACGGCCCATGGTTCGGGTTCGCAACGGCTCTACTCCTTCTCCGACATTGTCCAGCTGCGGGTGGTCAAACGCCTCCTGGATGCGGGAATGAGCCTCAAGAAGATCCGGCAGGCCATGGAGATCCTTCGGGGTGAGCTCGACAGCGCCACGCCGTTGGCCGATGTCACCCTGCTGTCGGACGGGATAACGATCTACGCGGCGCATAGCGCCGACGAATTGGTTGATGTGTTCCGAAGAGGGCAGGGGGTGTTCGGCATCGCCGTCGGGCCGGTGCAGGCGGAACTCGAAGGCGAGATCCTCAGGCTCTTCCCTCAGCGTCCGGTGGCCGCTGCCGACACAGCCACCATGGAGGCGTGAGACCCTGGTCGTGAGCCACGATTTCCAGTTTCCTGCGGACACGATTGAGTTCGCCCACCAGAGCGAAGAGCAGTTCGCCCGGCTGCTGGACTTCTACGGCATCGACTGGGAGTACGAGCCAAGGTCTTTTGCCATCTCGTTCAACGGCAACGGCGAACCCGTCAGCTACTTCACTCCCGACTTCTACCTGCCCGATGAGAACCTGTACATCGAGATCACCACGATGAACCAGAAGCTCGTCACCAAAAAGAACCGCAAGATCAAGCGGATGCGCCGGCTCTATCCGGAGGTTCGGTGCAAGATCTTCTACCAGAGGGATTACCTGCACCTCCTGGTCAAGTACGGCCTCGAGGCCGAGAACACGACCCAGGTGCCGGCGCCGACCCGGATCCCGGGCCCGCCTCAGGTGAAAAACCTCGGAGAAGTCGAGACCGGCTGAGTCCGGCCGACCGCTAGGCTTCGGCAGGTGAACGGCACCCCCGTTGCAGCGGCCCGCTCGCCGTTGCACAACACCCACGAGCGGCTGGGGGGGCGTTTCGTCACTTATTCCGATTGGCTGCTGCCGCTTTGCTACGAGGGCACACTGACTGAGCACCGCGCCGTACGCGAGTCCTGCGGTGTCTTTGATGTTTCCCACCTCGGACGTTTCTGGATCAGCGGCACCGGGGCGACCGAAACCCTGCAGAGCCACTTCTGCAACGATGTTGCGCTCATCGAGCCCGGCCGCGCCCAGTACACACTCATGCTGAACTCCGGCGGGGGAGTGATCGACGACATCATCGTGTGGCGTTGCGCCGCCGAGGAGTACTGGGTGCTTCCGAACGCGGCCAACTACAGCCGGGTGTTCGCCGCCATCCTTGCCGACGCCCCGCAGCTCACGGTGGTGAAACGCCGTGAGACGACTGCGCTCATTGCCGTGCAAGGACCGAATGCACCCGCGGTGCTCGAAGATGTGCTCGGCTGGCGTCCGCGGCGCTTTCGTGTT
The DNA here is from genome assembly GCA_964614095.1 of uncultured Acidimicrobiia bacterium. Lineage (GTDB taxonomy): Bacteria > Actinomycetota > Acidimicrobiia > Spongiisociales > UBA11373 > CAZWKX01. The sequence goes on along the minus strand of CAZTJO010000023.1, from coordinate 16,370 downwards.
GACGAGATCGAGTTCGGCGGGGCGCAGTTGGTCGCTGCCGGCACCGGATACACCGGAGAGGCCGGCGGAGAGGTCATTGTGCCCAATGACGGCGCCGAGTCTCTGTTCGATGCTTTGCTGGAAGCCGGGGCCGATCCGTGTGGACTCGGCGCCCGGGACACACTGAGACTCGAGATGGGTTATCCACTGTGGGGGCAGGATCTCGACGAAGAGACCACACCGCTGGAGGCCGGCCTCGACTGGGTGGTCTCGTGGAGCCACGAGTTCATCGGCCGGCCGGCTCTCGAAACACAGCGGGAGGCCGGGTTGCGCCAACGCCTCATCGGTTTCGTCGTCGAGGATCGTTCCATTCCGCGACACGGCTACCCGCTGCGCTGCGGAGATTCGGCGGGAACGGTCAGCAGCGGAAACTACAGTCCGACGCTCGGCATCGGCATCGGTATGGGTTATGTGGCACCGGATCCCGGGGATGAGACAGAGGTCGGCGTCGAGATCCGAGAGAGACTTGTGGGGGCTCGGCGGGTTTCTCCGCCGTTCATCGAGCGCTGATGGACTTCACTCCCCATACCGCCGCCGATGTCGAGGTCATGCTCGAGGCACTGGGCATGACGGACGTCTCCGAGCTCTTTTCTCACTTGCCCGCCGAAGTCATCCTCCAGGGAGCGCTCGACCTGCCCGAGCCCCTCGCTGAGGCCGAGGTCATGGCGCATATGGAGCACCTCGCCCGGGGCAATCGGCAAGGCCTGATCTGTTTTGCCGGGGGCGGTATCTACGACCACTACCTGCCCCCCGTGGTGCGGTCCCTCGCCATGAGGCCCGAGTTTGTCACCTCTTACACTCCGTATCAGAGTGAGGTCTCCCAGGGTGTCCTGCAGGCCCTGTTCGAGTACCAGTCCATGGTGGCCGCCATCACCGGGCTCCCTGTGGCCAACGCCTCGCTGTACGACGGGGCCAGCGCGGGGCTGGAAGCGGTGAACCTGGCCGCCGTCGCCACCGGCCGCGCCACGATCTGGGTTTCTGCGGCTCTTCCGCCGCCGACGCGCCAGGTGATCGACACTTTTGCCCAGGCCCGGGGCATCGAGGTTGTGGACCATCCCATCGCGGCGGGGCGCACCAGCTGGGACGAAACGTGTGCCGGTCAGCCCGCCGCGGTGCTGTTTGCCCAACCCAATTACCTGGGCGTCATCGAGGACTACGAGGCCGCGGTTCGCCTGGCCCACGACCGTGGAGCGCTCGCTGTGGTTCAGGTTGATCCCATGCTCCTGGGTGTGTTGCGCACACCGGGGCATGCCGGCTGCGACGTGGTGTTTGGGGAAGGGCAGCCGCTGGGAAGCCCGATGTCTTTTGGCGGGCCCGGGCTCGGTATCTTTGCCGTTGCGCTCGACCTGCTCCGCCGAATCCCGGGGCGGCTGGTCGGGCGCACCGTGGATGAGAACGGCGCCACCGCCTACACGCTCACACTCCGCACCAGGGAACAAGACATAAGGCGTGAAAAGGCGACATCAAACATCTGCACGAACCAAGGGTTAAATGCCGTAGCTGCCGCGGTTCATCTCGCCTGGCTGGGCCCCTGGGGGCTGGCCGAGGTCGGCCGCCAATCAATACAAAAGGCCCATTACCTGGCGAAGCGGCTCGCCGAGCTTCCCGGAGTCTCCATCGCGGTCGAGGCGTTCGCCCGCGAGTTCCCGGTGTCGCTACCCATCAACCCGCATCAGGCGGTTGCGGCCATGGCCGAGCGTGGGTACCTGGCCGGCATCGCGCTGGACGCCTTTCCCCAGGTGAGCAACGGCATGCTGGTTGCCGTCACCGAGCGGCGCAGCCGGAAGGAGATCGACGGCTATGTGGACTCGTTGGAGGAGGTGATCGCCGGTGCCTGAGCCGGGAGGCAATGCCGCCAGCACCCCTCTGATGGGCGGCGCCACCGAGCCCACGCTCGCACAGTTTTCGTCGCCGGGCCGCCGGGCCTGGTCCCTGCCGAGACTCGACGTCCCCGTGTCCGACGTGGCCCTCCCTGAGATGGCGGAGCAGCCGCCGTTGCTTCCCGAGGTCGCCGAGCGCGACCTGGTGGCACACTTCAATCGCCTCGCCCATCGCAGTTTTGGGGTCGATCTCGGGGCGTACCCACTCGGGTCGTGCACCATGAAGTACAACCCGAAGGTGTGTGACTGGGCCGCCGAGCAGCCCGGCTTCCGCGATCTGCACCCTGCCACTCCCGGCACGCTCACTTCGGGTGCGCTGGCGCTGCTGCTGGAAGCCGAGCGGATCCTTTGCGAGCTCACCGGCATGCAGCGGGCCACATTCCAGTCGCCGGCGGGAGCCGCCGGCGAACTGACCGGCCTGCTCGTTATGCGGGCCTATCACGGTGAGAACGACAGCCCCCGTTCCCGGGTTGTGATCCCGGACTCGGCGCACGGCACCAACCCGGCATCAGTGGCATCGGCCGGGTACGAGGCGGTGCATGTGCCCACGAATCGGCGGGGGATGGTCGACCTCGATGCTCTACGCCACCTCGTTGATGACGGCGTCGCCGGCCTCATGCTGACGAACCCGAACACCATTGGCCTCTTTGAGCAGGACATCCGCGCCATTGCCGAGGTCATTCACGCCGTTGACGGGCTCGTCTACTACGACGGCGCCAATCTCAATGCGATCCTCGGCATCGCCCGGCCCGGCGACATGGGGTTCGACATCGTGCACTCCAATCTGCACAAGACCTTTGCCACACCCCACGGCGGCGGCGGTCCTGGGGCGGGGCCCGTCGCAGTGGTGGAGCGCCTGGTGCGCTACCTGCCGGGCCCGCTGCCCGAAGCGCGGAGCGACGGTTCACTCGGCTGGTTCCAGCCTGAGGCCTCCATCGGCCGGGTCCACGGGCACCACGGGAACTTCGGAGTGGTGATTCGGGCCCTTGCCTATATGAGGGCACTCGGCGGCAGCGGCCTGCGCCGCGTCGCCGAACGATCGGTGCTCAATGCCCGTTACCTGGCTGCACTGCTTGGTGACGAGTATGAAATACCGTATGACGAACCATGTATGCACGAGTTTGTCCTCTCGGTGGCGGCGCTCAAGCGTGATACCGGGTTGCGGGCGGTGGACGTCGCCAAGGCAATCCTTGACTACGGATACCACGCGCCGACCATGTATTTTCCTCTCATAGTGCAGGAGGCCCTGATGGTGGAGCCGACGGAAACCGAGAGTCGCGAGACCATAGAAGGTCTTGCCGCGGCCTTCCGCTCCATTGCCCAGATGGCCCGCTCCGAGCCCGAGAATGTGAGTCGCCATCCCGTGTTCACCCCGGTGCGGAGAACCGACGATGTCGCCGCGGCCCGCCGTCCGCTGCTCACCTGGTTCATGGAGGGCTGATGAGCCAGGGAATGGGCATTGATGTAGGAGGCACAGGCATCAAGGGCGCCGTTGTCGACCTCGGCACCGGTGACCTGGCCACAAAGCGGGTGAAGCTGCCGACGCCTCAGCCGGCGACCCCGGAGGCCGTGGCCCAGGTCGTGGCCGAAGTGGTGCACAACTGCGGCTGGGAGGGGCCCGTCGGCTGCGGGCTTCCCGGAGTCGTTCGTTCCAGTGTGGTGTCGGTCGCGCCGCATCTCGATGAGTCCTGGCTGGGCATCAACAGCATCGACCTGCTGTCCGAAACGCTCGGTCTGCCGGTCATCACGCTCAACGATGCCGATGCAGCCGGATTCGCCGAAATGAGTTTTGGAGCGGGTCAGGGCTGCGGGGGAACCGTGCTTCTGCTGACGTTCGGCACCGGCATCGGCAGCGCTCTTTTTATCGACGGCGTGCTGCTCCCCAACACGGAGCTTGGCCACCTGGAGATGTGGGGAGGGGATGCGGAGGACCGCGTTTCGGCCAAGGCCCGACTGGCGGCCGGTCTGTCGTGGAGCGACTGGGCCGAGCTCATCAGCGAATACCTTGGCAAGCTGGAGGACCTGATCTCGCCAGATCTCATCATCGTCGGCGGCGGCGTCAGCCGGCGGCACGAAGTATTTGTTCCGCTGCTGCGGGCGCGGGCCGACATTGCCCCGGCGCAGCTCCAAAACAACGCAGGCATCGTTGGGGCCGCCCTGGCCGCATCCAGAAAGTTCGGGTAGACGGGCGGCCGAACACCGGCCGCGGGGCCCCGCTGCCGTCGAGACCCCACCGCGGGATGGGGCAGGTGGCTAGGAGGCGCGGTACCCGGCTTCAACCCTCTGCTGGACTTCTCGGCGGGTCTCCTCGTCACAGAAGGCGGCCGCCGCGGCGTTGCGGGTAACCGCCAGCAGGTCGTCGACGGTGAACCCTTGGTGCTGCACCAGAAGTTTGAACTCATTGCTCATCGAAGTCCCGCTCATGAGCCGGTTGTCGGTGTTGACCGTGACCGCAAAACCGGCCCGCAGCAGCCGACCGATCGGATGGGCTTCCAGCGAAGCGACGGCGCCGGTCTGCACGTTCGATGTGGGACATACCTCGAGGGTGATGTGCTGAGCCTTCACCGCAGCGGCGACCGGTCCCAGGTGGTGGATTTCGCCGCCGGCCACTTCGGTGTCCTCGATGATGCGGACACCGTGCCCGAGGCGTTCAGCTCCGCACCCGAGAGCGTCGGCCACACTGTCGACGCCGGCGCCCTCTCCGGCATGAATGGTCAGATGCAGACCGGCGTCGATGGCAGCTCGACACGCCGCGGCGTGGCCCGAAGCGGGATAGCCGGCTTCCGGACCGGCGAGATCAAAGCCGGCGACTCCACGATCCCGGAACGAAGCTGCAAGGCGAGCCACCTCCAGAGAGTTGTGGTCCTGACGCATCGCATCGACGATGATGAATGCAGGTGTCCCGGTGACCTCGGTGGCCGACACCAGTCCGCAGAGAACGGAATCCAGTACCGCATCCGGTGTCAATCCCCGTTCGCAGTGCAGCAAGGGGGCAAACCGGATCTCGGCGTAGACGGCGCCATCGGCGGCCAGATCCAGAACGGCCTCATGCGCCACCCGCTCCAGAGCGGTGGCCGTTTGTAGCACGGCGAGCGTGTGCCGAAACGCGTCCAGGTAGGCCTTCAGGTTGGTGGCACCCTCCTGGTGGAACCAGCGGCCCAGGGAATCGGCATCGGACGCGGGAAGCCCGTTGTACTCAGCCTCGCCGGCCAGATCCAGCACCGTCTGGGGGCGCAGCCCGCCGTCGAGATGGTCGTGGAGCACAACTTTGGGGAGCGGGCGCAGATTGAGAACCTCCATGCGCCGAGGCTAGCGCCACTCAGGCGGACAGCCACCAGCGCCGTTCGATAAGCGGCTCGTCGAGCACCGTCTCGTGCAGGGTCTCTCCGGGGACAAAACCCTGGTTCTCATAGAACCGCTCGTCCTCGACGTTGCCCAGCACCACGTCGGCGCACACCGGGAATCCGGGAGCAAGAGCCTGGGCTGCCCCCAGAAGCGAAAGCGCCGCCGCGTCCCCTTCACTCTCCGATTCGACGGCGATGCTCCTGAGCAGGATTCGGCCGGCCGCGGCCTCGGCGTCGGCAAACCCGACGACTCGGCCGCCGCTCTCAGCCACCAGCACGCATCCACTGAGCAGACGGCGCTTCAGGGAAGACGGCGAGAAGTCACGCCGCAGCAATCCAGAGATCGTCTCAGGGGGCAGCAGTCCGTCGTAGGCCTCCCAATGAGCGGCGTCGGCGACCCGGCCGATGGCCAACAGATCGTCCCGGGTCGCCCTCCTCACCTGCATCGCTCTCCAACCTACACCGCGTTTCGTTCTCGCGGCGAAGGCCCTTTCCCTACACTGAGCGCAGTCGCCGCTGGGGGAGGAATTGTGGAAAACGAGGGGCACGGCGTGCCGGGCGCGGCCGAATCCGTCGCGCCGGATGCCGCCGTGACACCTCTTGATTTGCACACGGCAGAGCGTCTTCTGCTGGAGAGAGCCCGTCAGATCGCCGAACTGGAGGGCGTACGCGATCGCCTGGTGGCGCGTGAGGCGCGCCTGGCCACAGTCGAAGCCGAGCTGACTGCCCTGCAGCGCGCCCGCGAGGCAGAGGTGCGGCATCTCCAGGCCCGCATCGAGCAGCTCGAACAGCTCTACCCGGGATTGCTGGAACGGGACGAACGGATCGCCTCACTGGAAGAGCAGCTCGACGCGGCTGCAGAGGAGGCCGTCCTCCGTGCCGCCACTCGGGCCGCGCCTGCGGCGGGCCCGGCAGAGCGCACGGCGTCGGATGTATCCGGCGCGGGCCACTATGCGGATTGGGAACAGTGGTTCCGCGATCGACTCGATGAGCGCTCAGACGCTCGCCTCGCCCGTCTCGAGGCCACAGCCCGTCATCAACACGAAGTTCTTGTCGAGAAGGAAACGCTGATTGCAGATCTGTTGGCTCGGCTCTCGGCCGAGCCTGAACAGGCACCCGACGATCTCAAACGGATCAAGGGCATCGGGCCTGCCATCGAGAAGCTGCTTCACGAGCTGGGAATCAGCTCCATGCAGCAGATTGCGGATCTCACCGAAATGGAGGCCGAGCTGATCTCCGGCCAGCTCCAGGCGTTCGGGGATCGTATTTGGCGTGACGGGTGGATTGAGCAGGCACGGCTGCTTACTCGATCCGCGCCGGCGGGGGAGTAGGGGCCGCCCCTCCCGATCGCTGCAACTGACCCCCGCTTCACCGCGGTGCCGACGCGCTTGCCACAGTGGCCTTCTCTGGGGTCTTATGCCCCCAATGTCCCTGCGTTAGCGACTGTAAGGTGTATATGGTGCATAAAACAATATGCGACGCAGGAGATCCCATGCCAGTGCGTCTGCTCACCACACGTGACCTACAGGAGCTCATCAACGTCGACAAGTCGACGATCTACCGCATGGCCGAGGACGGCCGCCTCCCCGCCATCAAGGTGGGCCGGCAGTGGCGCTTCCGCGAAGACCTTGTCCTCGAGTGGCTGAGTTCCGGGATTACCGGAGCCGCCCCAGTGGCCGCTCCGCCGGACGATCTTCTCGGCATGCTTCCTCAGGCCTCGATTCAGGCGCTTGCCGACCTCCTTGCCGACAGCCTGGGAACCATGGTGATCCTGGCCGACATGGAGGGCGAGGCCATAACCGAGGTCAGCAACGCCTGCGGGCTCTTTGCCGCGGTGCACCATCTCCCCGGCGTCATGGAGCGCTGCACCGCCGGCTGGAAGACACTTGCCTCCCAGCTCGATCTCGAGCCGCGTTGGCAGCCGACCCATCTCGGCTTCTTGTGTGCCCGCAGCCTGATAAGGGTCGGCGACGAGCTCAAAGGTGTGGTCATTGCCGCCGGTGTCGCTCCCGACCAGTGGCCGCCCGATGCCGACGGGATCGCGGCCATTGCGGAAGAGACCGGAGCACCCGTGGAGGCAATCGCTCCCCACATAGGAGAGGTCCACCACCTCAACCCACAGGAGCGCAAGCGGGCATTGCAGCTGCTGCCCCGCATCGGAATGCTCCTCTCGCACCTGGCGAGTGAGCGGGGCCGGCTCATGGGCCGCCTCGAGGCCATAGCCGTGCTGGCTGGTGAACAAAGGAGTCAAACGTGAAGAAGCTGCTCGTCCTTGGAGCCGGCACGGCTGGGACCATCGTCGTCAACAAGCTGCGGCCCAAGCTGGATTCGGAGTGGCAGATCACCATCGTCGACCAGGATGAGACCCACCACTATCAGCCTGGGTTCCTGTTTGTGCCCTTTGGGATCTACGGGGAAAACGACGTCGTCCGTCCCCGCAAGGACTTCATCCCCAGCGGCATCGAGGCGGTCTGCTCCACCATCGAGGTCATCGATCCCGACAAGCAGCGCGTGGAACTCGCCAATGGGTCCAATCTGGAGTACGACTACCTGGTCATCGCCACCGGTACCCATCCCCGGCCCGCGGAAACCGCCGGCCTCGAAGGTGATGCCTGGCGCGACACCGTGCACGAGTTCTACAGCCGGGAGGGCGCGGTCGCCCTGGCCGAGCGTCTCAAGACGTGGGAAGGAGGGCGCCTGGTGGTCAACATCATGGAAACGCCTTTCAAATGCCCGGTGGCGCCCCTCGAATTCACCTTCCTGGCCGATTGGTGGTTTGCCGAGAAAGGGCTCCGGGATCGGGTCGATCTCATCTTCGCCACCCCCCTCGGCGAGGTCTTCACCAAACCGATCGCCGCGTCCTACCTGTCCCACATCCTCGAGGAGAAGCGGGTCGAGGTGGAAACAGACTTCTACGTCGAACGGGTCGACACCGACGGCAGCAAACTCATCTCCTACGACGAACGTGAGGTTCCCTACGACCTTCTCGTCACCGTCCCGGTGAACATGGGCGCCGAGGTCATCGGGCGCTCCGGCCTCGGCGATGAACTGAACCACGTCCCGGTCGACAAGGAGACCTTTCTGTCCAAGGCCCACGGCAACGTCTTTGCCATCGGCGACGCCGCCGACCTTCCCACATCCAAGGCCGGTTCTGTAGCCCACTTCTCGGTGGAGGTTTTCGCCGACAACTTCCCACGTTACGCGGAAGGGCTCGAGATGCTGGAACGTTTTGACGGGCATTCCAACTGTTTCATCGAGTCCGGGCACGGCAAGGGCCTGCTCATCGACTTCAACTACGACACCGAACCGCTTCCGGGGAAGTTTCCGCTTCCCGGCATCGGCCCCTTCTCGCTGCTCGAGGAGACGGTGACGAACCACTGGGGAAAGATGATGTTCCGCTGGATCTATTGGAACCTCCTGCTGCGGGGGCGGCAGATTCCACTTCCGGCGGAGATGATGATGTACGGAAAGGTGAGGTGAGAACGATGGCTGCCACTGCCACCGCCGATCGTCTCGACGCCATCGAAACCAAGATCGATGCGCTGGCAGGGCGGATCGGCTCGCTCGGCTCCTTCCTCGAAGGTCAAGCACAGCGGCGCCGGCAGTGGGATGAGCTGCGCGCCGACCTGGCTCCTATCGCCGGCGAGGCGTTTGAGTACGTGAGCCGTGAACTCGACGAGATCCGCGATTTTGTAGAGCCAACCGACCTGCTTCGGCTCACCAAACGAATGTTGCGCGATCTTCCCTATCTGGAGGCGCTGCTGAATCAGGTGGAAAGCCTCCAGCAGCTCGGCGCCGATCTGGCCCCGCTGGCCGGTGAGGTTGTGATCGCCCTTATGGCGCGCCTCGACGAGCTGGAGCGCAGGGGCTATTTCACCTTTGCCGAAGGCGTGTGGAATGTGCTCGACCGAGTGGTCACCTCCTTCAGCGAGGACGATCTCAGCCAGCTTGGTGACAACGTCGTCCTCATTCTCAACACGGTCAAGGAGATGACGCAGCCCGAGATGATGCAGCTGCTGCAGCGGGCCGCCCAGGAGATGCGGCAGACCGAAGGGGAGGAAATCGGGCTTCTGCGGCTGATGTGGCGCTTGCGCAGCCCCCAGGTGCGTCGCGGAATGAGCCGGGTACTGAAGGTTCTGGAGTCGCTCGCCGAGCCGGCGGCACTCGACGCGCTGCCCCAGGGCGGCGAGACAAGCGGTGGATAGGCAAGGAGAGAAGAAATGGCCAGTGTGAACATCGCGGGACATGAGGTCCAGATCAACGAAGAAGGCTTCATGACCGATCCCAGCGAGTGGAACGAGGATATCGCCGGCTTCCTCGCCGGTCAGATCGGCATCGATGCGCTCACGGAGGAGCACTGGAAGGTGATCCGGTTCCTTCGTGAGGATTATGCCGAACAGGGGGAGACGGCCACCCTGCGACGGGTGTCGACATCGGCCGGCGTGCCGACCAAACAGCTCTACGAACTGTTCCCCAAAAAGCCGGCGCGCAAGATGGCATACGTGTCCGGGCTTCCCAAGCCCAAAGGCTGCGTGTAGGGCACAAGGCAGCAAAGGAGCCAAACCGAATGACCACAACACCTGAGGGGTTCGTCGCCCCCGATTTCGACGACGACAGCGATCGGAAACTCTGCCTCATCTGTTCCAAAGGCACGCTCGACATGGCGTACCCGGGCCTGATCTTGGCCAACGGCGCCCTGGAGGAAGGCATGGAGGTGCACCTCTTCTTCACCTTCTGGGGCCTCGACATCATCCGCAAGAAGACGGTCGACAAGCTGACCGTCACCCCGGTGGGCAACACCGCCATGCGTATCGGTGGCACCTCGCTGGCCATGCCGCAGCTGCTGGGAGCTCTTCCCGGCATGTCGAGCATGGCCTCGTGGATGATGAAACGGAAGATCGCCGGCATCGACGTTCCCGCGGTGCGCGATTTCATCACTCACGTTGCCGACGCCGGTGCCCACCTGTGGGCCTGCAAGATGTCGGTCGACATGATGGGCCTCAGCGACGACGATTTCATCGACGAGGTGGAAGAGACGATCAACGTCACCCGGTTCCTGGAGCTCAGCGAGAGTGCCCAGGTTCTCTTCATCTGAGCGTCACATCGACGGGGCCGTCGGTACCGCGGCTCCATCGAAACGGGCGGCCCCGGCCCGTCGTTCCGCGAGCAGAGCTCGCGCCAGTTCCAGCGGATCATTCCCTTCGGCAATCCGCACGCCTATCGGGCGCCGGATCCAGCCGCGCAGCAGCTCCGGAGCCACAGAATCGTGCTCCATGAGCAGGCAGGCGAGGGTATCGGTCCACAGCCAGGCCACGGCCGTCTCCTTGGGTGACACCCCCAAGGTATCGCCCGTGTCAAGAGCCCCCGACCTGGGAAAACACAGGGCTGTAGGTCGGGGCGCCCGATACAGTCCGATGCTGCACATGGAGGAGCGAGCATGGAGAAGGCCACATTCGCCGCCGGCTGCTTCTGGGGAGTCGAAGATGCGTTTCGCCGCGTCGACGGCGTCGTCGACACCCGCGTCGGCTATGCCGGTGGTGAGACCGAGAATCCCACCTACGAGGCCGTCTGCCGCAACGACACCGGCCACGCCGAAACCGTGGAGATCACCTACGACCCCGAGGTCATCAGCTACGAGGAGTTGCTCGAGATCCTCTGGGGTGTGCACGATCCCACCCAGGTAGATCGCCAGGGTCCCGACATGGGCACCCAGTATCGCTCTGTGGTTTTTGTGCACAACGCCGAGCAGGAAGCAGTGGCGCGCCGCTCCGTCGAAAGGCTCGATAGCTCTGGGCGTTTCGATCGCCGCATCGCCACCCAGATCGTGAAGGCGCCGGAGTTCTACGCGGCCGAGGATTACCACCAGCAGTACTACGAGAAGCGGTTTGGCTAGAGGCCCGGGATGCTGGTACCGGCAGTCTCTTCTTCGGTGCGGCCCATCTGCCATCTCCACAGGAAGTAGGAAAGAACGCCGAGGATCACCTGCAAGAAATAGGTGAGGGCCCGGTAGAGCAGGACGGCGGCAACGATCTGGGCGTCGTATTTTGCATCGCCGGCGGCCCACTGCAGTCCCCAGGACATCCCCACCTCGACAACACCGAGGCTTCCCGGAGTCACCGGCACGGCCGTCGCCAGGGTGACGACGGCAAACGCTCCCAGCGCTTCGGGCCAAGAAATGATCTCCGACTTCACTCCAAAAACCCGCAGCGCGCTGAGGAGCACCCAAAACAGCGAGAGGTGGCTCACGATGGTGGCCACGGTGAGCAGATGCCAGCGCTTTCGCAGCAGCCCGGCACTCCGTTCCCGGAACCGGCTGAACCGCTCTTCCCAACCCTCCACCGGCGGTCTCCCGAACCAGTCCCGCAGCTTCGAGTACCAGCGGGCCAAGGTCCGGCCGGCGAGGCGGGCAAGACGATCGTTTGCCGTCACAAAGACCAGTACCACAACGGCGGCCAGGAGCAAGGCCAGCCCGGTCAAGGCCGCCGACAGCAGCCCTGTGTGGGTGCCTCCACGGAAGGCGAGGATCAGCAGGGCGGCCGAGGGCAGCGCAAACTTGGCCAGCGTGTTCCACCAGCCGGTCAGCACCGCAGCCAGCGCGATGGCGGCAGCACCATGGCCAAACGACGCCAGCACCGCGTACATGACGCCAACACCAACGATGCTGCCGGCGGGCAGGGTGTTGGTCACCGCGGTGGAGATCTGCCCGGTGTGGAAGGCCTGGCTCAGACTCAGGCCGGGCAGAGCCGCCATCATGACGAATTGGTAGGTGAGGATGTTCCACGTGGCGAACACGATCAGTACTGCAACCTCATACCATCGCAGGGTCTGCACTTGGCGCCACACATCGCCATACGCGGCCAACTTCGGCAGCACGATCGCAAAAAGTGTCGCCACGATACCGAGGGGAACCACCGCCCTGAGCACACGCATGGCACGCCGTCGTCGACTGGAGGGTGCGGCTCCGGCGGCCTCAGAGATCTCCATGGGCGCGACCCTACCCGCTGGCCTTAGCGCTCGGCCCGCCTGCGGTGGCATGATTGTCTTATGGTCGTCTCTCTGACCGGCAAGCTGCTGTTGGCCGGGCCCCGCCTCATCGATCCGAATTTCTGGCGCACGGTCGTGTTGGTGTGCCGTCATGACGACGAAGGGGCCCTCGGGCTCATCCTCAACCGTCCCTCTGATCTCTTCGTCGGCGAGCCGCTTCCCGGATGGGTCGAGCCACTTTCACCTCCCGGGGTTGTTTTTTTTGGTGGCCCCGTCGAGCCCGAAATGGCAGTGGCGCTGGCTCGCCTGCTTCCCGCACATGCCGATCGACCTGAGTCCGACACCTGGACGCCGATCGACAAACAACTCGGCCTTCTCGATCTTTCAGTGACCCCGGGAGATGAGGTCGGGATGATCGAGTCGCTGCGGGTCTTCGCCGGCTACGCCGGATGGACCGACGGCCAGCTCGACTTCGAAGTAGCATCCGGCGACTGGTTTGTACTCGACTCCAGTTCCGAAGACGCCTTCTGCGACGAGCCGCTGGCCCTGTGGCGCGCCGTGCTGAGACGCCAGCAGGGACACCTGGCCTTCTTCGCCGACTTTCCTCCGCACCCGTCCCTCAATTGACCACATCCAGCAACGAGGGAATGCGCACTGGAAAAGAAGCCGCGCTCTCAGGATCCGGCGAAGATGCCCTGTATCGAGTCGATGCTGTCGGCCTTGTCGGGCGTCTTGTCGTGCCGGTATCCCTTGACCTGGGCAAACCGCAGGGTTACCCCGCCCGGGCACCAGGGTGATGCCGGCACGCCCTCGTGGCGCGCACCGCTTCGGAAGCCGTCACCAGGTCGAAGAGAAGCATGCTCGCGAATCTAGACGGTCACCCCAAAACGCAGCCGCCGCGGCCGCTCAGCGGACCCGGGGATCGGCTTCCTCGGGGTCGATCTGATAGCGGGCGATGGCGTCGCCGACAACCGACGGCTCCAGGCTGCCTGCCTGGGCCAGCGCCGCCAGCACCGCCACAACCACGTGACCTGCATCTATCTCAAAGAACCGGCGTAGCGCCTCACGAGTGTCGCTGCGGCCGTAGCCGTCGGTGCCCAGAGGAGTGAAGGGCCCCGGCACCCAGCGGGCGATCTGGTCGGGCACCATCTTCATGTAATCGGTGACCGCCACCACCGGGCCCTTCACGTGGTCGAGCGATCGGGTGACATAGGGCAGGCGCGGCGTCTCTCCGGGATGCAGCCGATTCCAGCGCTCGGCGCTCAGCGCCTCTTCGCGCAGGCGCTTGTAGGAAGTGACGCTCCACAGCTCGGCACCGATCCCGTAGTGCTCAGCCAGTTCGGCTTGCGCACGTCGGGCCGCCCCATGAGTGCTGCCCGAGAACAAGATGGCGGCGCGGCGCGCCGTTCCGGTGGGAACCTCACTCCAGCGGTACAGACCGGCGATGATCCCGTCGTCGACCCCCTTCGGTTTCGCGGGCATGGCGTAGTTCTCGTTGTACAGGGTGAGGTAATAGAAGACGTCCCAACCTTCCGGACCGTACATACGGTGTAGGCCGTGCTCGATGATCGTGCTCATCTCATAGGCAAAGGCGGGGTCGTACGCCTGACACACCGGCACCGTCGAGGCGAGCACGTGGCTGTGGCCGTCCTGGTGCTGCAGGCCCTCTCCCAGCAGCGTGGTGCGGCCTGCAGTCGCCCCAAGCAGGAACCCGCGGGCTCTGGCGTCTCCGGCGAGCCACATCAGATCGCCGACACGCTGGAAGCCGAACATCGAGTAGAAGGTGAAAAAGGGAACCATGGGCACGCCCCTGGTGGCGTACGAGGTCGCCGCGGCAATCCAAGACGCCATCGAGCCGGCCTCCGTGATGCCCTCCTCCAGGATCTGCCCCGCCTGTGACTCCTTGTAGGACAGGAGCAGGTGGTGATCGACGGGCTCGTAGAGCTGACCCTGTGAGGCGTAGATCTCAAGCTCCTTGAACAAGGCGTCCATGCCGAAGGTGCGTCCCTCGTCGGGAATGATGGGCACCACTCGATCCCCAAAACCGGAGTAACGGGCCAGATTGCGCAGGAGGCGGGTGAACGCCATGGTCGTTGACACCTCGGTGGTGCCGGAGCCGGCATCGAATTCGGCGAACGGCTCATGATCGGGCAGCCCGAGGGGACGGCGCACGTTCACCACGCGGCTGGGCAGTGGCCCATTCAGCGCCTTGCGGCGCTGGGCCAAGTATTGAAACTCGGGGGAGTCCTCCGGCGGTCGGCAGTACGGCGGTTCGAGGCCCTCGATGAGCGCACCGTCGGGGATCTCCTCCTGGAGCTGCAGCCGATCGCGCAACAGGAGGAGCTGCTCGTTGGTCAGCTTTTTGATCTGGTGGGTGGCGTTGCGTCCCTCCACATCGGGCCCCAGCGTCCAGCCCTTTACCGTCTTGGCCAGGATAACGGTGGGGGATCCGCGCAGCTCAATGGCGTGCTTGTAGGCGGCATAGAGCTTCTGATAGTCGTGGCCGCCGCGGCGTAGTGCCCAGATCTCGTCGTCGCTCATGTGCTCGACCATCTCGCGCAGGCGGGGATCGGGACCAAAAAAGTGCTCCCGCACGTAGGCGCCGTTCTCGGCCTTGTAGCGCTGGTACTCCCCGTCGACGGACGTGTTCATCTTGTTGACGAGCACACCGTCGATGTCTCGGGCCAGCAGCGGATCCCAGTTGGCGCCCCAGACCACCTTGATGACGTTCCAGCCGGCGCCGCGGAACATCGCCTCGAGCTCTTGGATGATCTTTCCGTTCCCCCGGACCGGGCCATCGAGGCGCTGCAGATTGCAGTTCACCACCCAGATTAGATTGTCCAGCTTCTCCCGCGCCGCCAGTGAGATCGATCCCACGGTCTCGGGCTCGTCCATCTCTCCGTCTCCAACAAAACACCACACCCGGGACTCTGACGTGTCATCGATGTGACGGTTGTGCAGGTACTTGTTGAAACGGGCCTGATAGATGGAGTTGATCGGCCCAAGCCCCATCGAGACGGTGGGGTACTCCCAGAAGTCAGGCATGAGGCGCGGGTGGGGATAGGAGGAGAGCCCTCCGCCCATCTCACGCCGGAAACCATCCAGATCGCCTTCATCGAGCCGGTGCTCGACAAAGGCCCTGGCGTAGATGCCGGGCGCGGCGTGACCCTGGATATAGATGTGGTCGCCGGGCTCGCCGTCGGCCTTGCCCCGGAAAAAGTGGTTGAACCCAACCTCGTACAGGGCCGCCGAGGAGGCGAATGTTGAGAGGTGCCCTCCGATGGCGTCGGCCTTCTTGTTCGCCTTCACCACCATCACGGCCGCGTTCCAGCGGATGAACCGCCGGATGCGCTTCTCTAGCTGTTCGTCACCAGGGAACCACGCCTCCTGCTCAGGGGGAATGGTGTTGATGTATTGCGTGCTCACCGCTGCCGGCACACCCACGTTGCGGCTGTGGGCGCGCTCGATGAGCGTCGCCATCAAGAACCGAGCTCGAGCCTGTCCGCCGTCCTCGAGTATCTGGTCGAGGGCATCAACCCACTCCTGGGTCTCCTCGGGATCGATATCGGGAAGCTGGTGGTGGAACCCGTCGATAATCATGCGGCTCCGGTCATAGTGCGGAATCGAGGATACCGAGGCCACAGAGAGAGCCGAGGTTCATCAGCGAGCGCGGGCAACGGCGCTAGAGAACCAGGGCGACTAGATGTAGTCCTTACATAGGTTGTTGACAGGGTGAGAGCCTCCCGGCTTCGGTTTGGGGTGACAAATACTCCGAACCGAGAGGGAGGCTCTCATGGCTCATGGTATGGCGGCGTTGACACCGGTGGGACGCCGGTTGGTGGTGGATCGGGTGTTGCGGGATGGGTGGCCGGCGGCGACGGCGACCACAACAACCCCCAGCAGCGCCAGCGCCACCAGACCCAGGTAGAAGGGATTGAGGAAGCGTGCCGATCCGACCAGGTCCGACACCACACGGCCGGTCTCGCTGCCCTGGCGGCGCAGCTCGCCCACCGCTCCCAGCATGGATCGAATGCCGCCACCGGCAGCCGTGGCAATCTCGACAGCAAGAAGCCACCGAAGAGTGCACCCGCCAGCATCAACGCCGTCACTCCAGCGGTCCGCC
>CAZTJO010000022.1:0-28949 GCA_964614095.1 uncultured Acidimicrobiia bacterium | reverse complement strand
GCGTCTCTTCTGCCCGCCGACTTCGTGCCCATCACGGCTGAAAATACAGTGTCCCAATTGGTCGAACCGACCGTAGAGCAGCCGTGCTACCTAGCTCTAGGGCCAAACGGCACCTAGCGGATCCGGCAAACGGTGCCCTCATCGGCCCGCCGCCACCGCGCCTAGCGGCAAAAAGCCACCTCCAGGGCCGATTCCACATCCTCGTGGACAAAGGAGAAGCCATCAGCCAGGAGACGACCCGGGCTAACGGCCTGCCCGGAGAAGAGGGTCGTCCGTGCCAGCTCGCTCCCGAGAACGACACGGAACACCCACTTTGGATACCGCAGCCAGACGGGCCGGCCCAGCACCCGCCCTACCGCTTTCGTGAACGCCTTGCTCGGCACCGGATGTGGAGCCACAAGATTCACCGCCCCTGAGATCTCGGAGTCCATGAGGTGAACGATGGCCCGCACCTCATCCTTGAGCGAGATCCAGGGCCAGAGCTGAGTTCCCGGGCTCACCCAACCTCCCAGTCCCCAGCGATACGGGCTGATCCAGGCCGGCCCGAGGGGAGCCAGCAGACGAGCCAGGGCCCCGCCGCGTCCCAGCACCATTCCACTTCGCAGGAGGACAACACGAACGCCGGCCGCGGCGGCGGCAGACGCAGCCTGTTCCCAATCGACACAGACGCCGGCTAAAAAACCGGTCCCCGGGCCACTACATTCCGGCAACTCCTCCCGGCCCCGATCGCCGTAGTAGCCAACCGCCGACGCATTGAGTAGCACCCGGGGTGGATGCCGCAAGCCGGCAAGCGTCTCGGCGAGCAACGAAGTGGTCGCAACCCGGCTGCTGTAGATGAGGGCCTTCTCGCTCTTCGTCCAGCGGCGGGCCCCGATGGCGTGCCCGGCCAGATTGATCACTGCGTCTGCTCCTTCGAGAGAGTCGGCATCGATGGAGCTTGCGGCAGGGTCCCAGCCGATGCCCACCTCCCCGGGCCCGGTCACGCCGCCGGGCCGCACCAGCCGGCTCACCCTATGGCCGGCCTCGCCGAAAGCGGCCACCAGAGCGGCACCGATCATCCCGCTCGAGCCGGCGACGACAACGTGCATGACACCCTCCCCGGCTACAAAGCGAGTTTCTGGTATTGAGCCGACACTGCAGCATCGATGCGGCGCCCCCACTCCTCCATCATCTGCTGGTGAGGACGGGCGGTGCCGTCGTAGGAACCCGGGTCGATGGGCTCACAAACCGTGATGTGTATGAGCCGCCGGCGGATCACTTTTGTGCCCCGGCCCATCGCCTGGTCGGAGCCGACAACGGCCACCGGCAACAGTGGCACACCAACACGGTGGGCGAGCCAGGCGGCCCCCGCCTTGGGTTCCACCTCGCCCCAGTTCCACACCCGCACCCCCTCCGGATAGAGGCCGACGGTGCCACCAGACTCGAGTTCGTCGATGGCAAGGCGCAGAGCGCTCAGCGCCACCCCGGTGCGAGTCATGGGAATCGCCCCCAGCCAGAGGGTCAGCCAATCGAAGAACCACGAGTTTCCGTACAGCTCGTCGACGGCGAGATAGCGGATGGGCCGGCCCACGGCGAGGCTCACGATGACCGGATCCAGATGAGAGAAGTGATTGGCGGCGACCACCAATGGCCCTGTGGGCACACGCTCGCCGCCCTCGAAAGAGAAGGGGAAGTACCACCGGAACAGGCGGCGGCCGGGACGAATGCTCCACGCCCACGAGCGGTGGGCGGCAAACGGGAAGCCGGGCCTACGACGGGGTTCCAAGTTCGGCAAAGAGCGCGGCAAAGGCGAGTTCGGCGCGCTGGTTGGCTTCCAGGGCTTCGACGGTGTCGAGCACACGTTGCGCCCGCTCGACGGCAACGGACGGAGTCACTGCGGCAAAGGCGGTGCCGGGCACGTCCTGGTTCCTCACCGGGGCACCGTACTGGGCGGCGGCGGCGTCCCGGTACCAGGAGGCGAGGATCTCGAGACCGGTGACGTGAAGTGCGGCAGTAGCCCGCTTGCGCTCCCTTTCGTGACGGTCGGCAAGCGAGCGATCGCCCCCGGAACGGTCCTTTTCTCCCTGCTGCCGCTCTTCCAACCCGCCGAGCAGGGGGATGGCGGCGCCGACCAGCTCGGATGCAAGGCGGAACGCGGTCCCCGTTTGCTCGGTGAGACGCTCCGGAACCGAGAGCCACAATCTCCTGTAGTTGGCAACCTCAGGCCGGGTAGCCAGCATCAGGGCCAGCCCGGGCCGGCCTCCCGAAGTCACCGTCGCCCGACCTGCCTGCTCCGGCTCGATGCCGCGGTCGCACAAGGCGGCACTAACAACCTCGTCGGGGACTCGGCCAAAAACGACGGTGCGGCAGCGGCTGGCGATGGTGGTGGGGAAATCATCTTCGGACTCGGCAACAAGCACAAACACCGTCGACGACGTCGGCTCTTCGAGCGTCTTCAGAAGCGTGTTTGCCGCCCCGTCGGTCATGAGCCCGGCCTCCTCAAAGAGGAAAACCTTACGTTTCGATTCAACGGGGGTCAGAACTGCCCGGGCCACAGTCTCTCGAGCCCGGTCGATGGTGAGAGCGGTGTGCCCGTCGGGCTCCACCTGCACCAGATCGGGATGAACGCCCCGAAGGGCACGCCGGAAACAGTCCTCATCCGGATCGGGGCACAGGAGCAGAGCGGCAAACTGGCGCGCCACGGTCGCCTTACCCACCCCGGCCGGGCCCACAAACAGATAAGCCTGGGCCGGCCCATCCACCTCACCGGCGAGCAGGGCGGTTATCTGACCATGCCCAATGATGCCGTCAAGATCCTTCACCACCTCGCCAGAACCTCCTCCACCGCTGCATCAACCACCTCGTCGAAACCGTGGGCCGCATCAACAACGGCAAACCGCTCCGGTTCTGCCGCAACAAGAGCGTCGTAGGCGGCGGCGACACGTGCCTGGAGATCGACCCCCTCCACGCTGATGCGATCTGTTCCATCCTCGCGGGCCAGCCCGGCGGCGGGCTCGATCCGTAGCAGCACCACCAGCTCGGGCCAGACGCCACCGAGACCCTCTTCGTTGACCCGGCGAACCTCATCGATGCCCAATCCGCGGGCCCCGCCCTGGTAGGCAAGCGACGAGTACACGCTGCGATCGCTGACCACGGGCCGGCCCGCCTCAAGAGCCGGCCCCACCACCTCTGCGGCGAGCTGGGCCCGGGCCGCGGCAAAAAGAAGGGCCTCGGTCCAATCGCTGAGAACGCCGTCGCGGCCCAGCAGGATCCGCCGAATAGCCTCGCCGGTGGGAGTGCCCCCCGGTTCTCGCACCCAGAGGACATCAAAGCCGTGGTCTTCGAGGCGGTCGGCAACGGCACGCGCCACCGTCGTCTTGCCGGCACCGTCGATGCCCTCAAAGGCGACATAGCGTCGAGTCATTCCTCTATGTCCTCCTCCTCGCCGATCTCCGCACCGGTCCCATCTGCTGCCTCGACCCGATCGTCGGCAGTCTCGACGGTCTCATCATCGTTGTTCACCTGTTCGCCGGCCGCCGACCGCCGGTAGTCCCGAAAGGCACCGGTCACCGCCTCGAGGGCGGTGCGGCGCTCGATGTGCCCCAGCTCTGCAAGCAGCTTGCGCACCCTCCACAGCGCCAAGGTCCCACTGAAGAAGATGACGCTGCCGCCGACCAGGAGCACCATCCGCATTCCTTCGGAAAGTATGCCCGGCAGCCGGTTGCCGAGGACGACGGCAAGCGGAAGAGCCACCGCCATCGAGGTGAGCAGACCGATGCGCATGAGGGAGAAGAGGGCGGCGAAGGTCCGCCCGCGTACTTCGTCGACCGCTTGTTCGTGCAGATGAGCGAAGCCGAGTACGTAGGCGGAGCCGGCCCCCAGCCCCATCACCGAGATCCAGCCCACGCCGCCAAAGATGGTCTTGACGAGTCCGGCGGCGCCGAGAGCGAAGCCGGTGATGAGCAGGGCAAACGAGAAAGAGACGTCTTTGTGCTGCAGCCGGGGGCCAAAGATGGTGACGAGCACGATGCCCAGACCGGCACCCAGCCCAAAGGCGGTGAGCAGGGCGGGGAAACCAGCGCTGCCCGCATCGAGCACGTCCTTGGAGTAGGGCTTGCCCAACACAACGACGATGCCGCCGCCGGCAAGGGCTGCGGTGAAAGCTAACACCACCGGCCGTAGCCGGCGGTGGGTGGCGATGAACACGATTCCGTCTCGCAGGTCCCGCAGCGGCGCCATCAGGTTCATCCGGCCTCGGCGCCTGCGCTCCTCCGGAAGGTGCCGGCGCCCCATGGGCAGAGTGAAGATGAATGCCGCCGACGCCAAGTAGGTGAAGGAGTCGACCAGGAAGGCAAGCGCCTCGTGGCCGTGGTCGCCGGAGATCGATCCCCACATGGTGAAGTGAGGGCCAAACGGGGCGACGAGCAGAAAGAGGGCGGCGCCCAGCGGGAAGGTGCCGTAGGCGGCGCTCAGGGAGAGACTGTTGGCCTGCACCAGCTCGTTCTTCTGAACGAGTGTGGGCACGCTGGCCTCCTTCGCCGGTTGGAAGACGAGTGTCAGCCCTTCCAGGGCCAGATTCACCATCACGAGGTACTGGATGGACTGAGCCCACACGAGACTGAACACGAGCGCGGCCCGGCCAACCTCGACCGTGATCATGGCGTACTTGCGATTGACTCGATCGGCGATGACTCCGCCGACAGCGGCGAAGAAAAGCCCGGGCAGGATGCGCGACACCAGCGCCAGCACGATGCCGCTGCCACCGGCCAGCTCTTCGGCGAGCGACAGGGTGGCGAGGATCCCAATCCAGTCGCCGGTGCTGCTCACCAGACCGGCCTGCCACAGACGAGAAAACGGGCCCGACTTCATCAGGGCCCAAGTGGAGCGTGGAGGCGGCTCGGTCACCCCGAGAGCGTATCAGAGGGGCAGGGATCTAGGCCTTGGAACAGGGCTTGACCTCTTTGCCCTCGGACTCGAGCTTCTCGCGCCGGGCCCGAAGCAACTCGCCGGCACGCTCCAGGGTGATGCTGTCCACAGAATCCTGGCGCCGTAGGGAGGCGTTCACCGAGCCATCGGTGACATAAGGGCCAAACCGCCCGTCCTTGACCACAACGGTGCAGCCGGTATCGGGATCGACACCCAGCTCACGCAGCGGGGGCGTCGATTGTGCCCCGCGCCGGGGTTTCGGCTGGGCGAACAAAGCGAGCGCCTCGGGGAGGCTGATGGTGAAAATTCGTTCCTCCGAACTGAGGCTGCGGGTCTCACCACTCTTCCTGAGATACGGGCCGTAGCGGCCGTTGTGGGCGGTGATCTCCTCGCCCTCGGGATCGTTGCCCACCACACGAGGCAGCTCCAACAGGCTCAGTGCCTCCTCCAGCGTCACCGTATCCAGCGACATCGACGCAAAAAGAGATGCCGTCTTGGGTTTGCCGGCGGTTTCGTCTGCCTTGCCCAGCTGAACGTAGGGCCCAAAACGTCCGGTGCGGGCGAAGATCTCGTGCCCGGTTTCGGGATCGACGCCGAGCACGCGGTCTCCGTTGGGCTCTTCGAGCAGCTCCTCCGCCTTCTCGACGGTCAACTCGTCGGGCGGCAAGTCGTCGGGGATGCTCACCCGGCCCTCTTCCCGCTCCAGGAAGGGCCCGTAGCGGCCCACCCTCACCGTGATCTCGCCCTCGGGCCCACCGATGGGTATCGCGTTCACCTCCCGAGGATCGGCTTGCTCCAGAGCCCGGGCCACAAGATCGACGAGGCCGGCATGGCCGTCGCCGAAGTAGAAGTCCGAGAGATAGGGCACCATCTCCGCCTCACCCGAGGCGATCAGGTCGAGATCGTCCTCCATCCGTGCGGTGAAGGCGTAGTCGACCAGCTCATCGAACTGCTTCTCCAGCAGGCGCACGGTGGCAAAGGCGGTAAACGTCGGGATCAGCGCCGAGCCCTTCTTCCAGACATAGCCGCGTTCTTGGATGGTGCCAATGATGGAGGCGTAGGTGGAAGGCCTCCCGATGCCCAGCTCCTCCAGGCGTCGTACCAGTGACGCCTCGGTGTAACGATACGGAGGCTTGGTCTCGTGGCCCTTTGCCTCGAGTGATTCCACCGCCAGAGCATCGCCCTCGACCATGGCGGGCAGGCGTCTCTCCTGATCCTCCATCTCGGCGTCGGGGTCGTCGGAACGCTCCACGTAGACACGGAGGAAACCCGGGAAGGTGATCACCTTGCCGGAGGTGCCGAATTCGGCATCACGTCCCGATGCCGATCGAGCGCCCAGTCGCACCTGGACACTCTCTCCGATGGCGTCTGCCATTTGTGAAGCCACCGTGCGCTTCCAGATCAGCTCATAGAGCCGGGCCTCGTCGGCGCCCAAGCCGCCCGCCACCGACTCCGGGCTGCGGAAGCTGTCACCGGCGGGCCGGATGGCCTCGTGAGCCTCTTGGGCATTCTTCACCTTGCTCCGATAGCTGCGCGGCGATTTCGGCAGGTAGTCGGAGCCGAACAGCCGGGTCACCACCGAGCGTGCAGCCGCCACTGCCGTCTCCGAGAGCGAGATGGAATCGGTGCGCATGTAGGTGATGTACCCGTTCTCGTAGAGGCGCTGCGCCACTTGCATGGTGCGCTGCGAGGTGAAGCGCAACTGGCGCCCCGCCTCCTGTTGCAGCGTCGAGGTGCGGAAGGGTTCGTAGGGAGAACGCCGGTAAGGCTTGCGCTCCACCGAGCGAACGGTGAAGTCGGCTCCGGCAAGATCGTCAACCAGCGCGCCGGCCTCGGCCTGGTCGAGCACGGCGGCCGACCCATTCTTCAACTCCCCGGTGGCACCGAAGTCCTTGCCGCTGGCAATACGGGCGCCGTCAAGCGCAACCAGGGCGGCGCGGAAGCTCCCCCGCTCGCCCGCGGTCGTGGCAAACCGGCCTTCGATGTCCCAGAACGAGGCCGGGCGGAAGCGGATCCGCTCCCGCTCCCTGTCGACGACGATACGGATGGCCGGACTCTGCACCCGCCCTGCAGAAAGGCCGCGCCGCACGATCTTCCACAACACCGGCGACACCTCATAGCCGAAGAGCCGGTCGAGAACTCGCCGCGTCTCTTGGGCGTCGACGAGGCGCCGGTCCAGCTCTCTCGGCTCCCGGAGCGCCTCCTCGATGGCCTGCCGGGTAATCTCGTGGAACACCATACGCTGCACCGGGATCCTGGGGTTCAGCACCTCGGTCAGGTGCCAGGCGATCGACTCCCCCTCACGGTCCTCATCCGTCGCCAGGAACAGCTCATCGGCCTCGGCCAGCAGCTTGCGCAGCTTGGTGATCTGGCCCTTCTTCTCCTTGGGCACCACATAGAGCGTCCTGAAATCGTTGGCGGTATCGACCCCAAGACGGGCCCACTCCTCATCCTTGTGGGTCGCCGGGACGTCACCGGCGTTGCGCGGCAAATCACGCACATGCCCGACGGACGACTCAACGACGTATTCATCGCCCAAGAACCCGGAAATGGTCCGTGCCTTGGCCGGAGATTCGACGATCACGAGCTTCATGGTGGCCTCTGGCGGCAGCCGACCGCCGGGGTCGAGGTGGGGAACGCCACAGACATTTACGTGTCCGGAGGCGCTATGTCAAGACGTTTTTCCGGCACCGGGCCGGGATCGGCGCCCATCGCAGGCCTCCAAGAGACCTTTCTGCAGCCGCTCGGCGACCGCCTGCCAGGTGTGTTCCGCCAGCACACGTTCCCGACCGGCACGACCCATCTCGCCGGCCCGGGCCGGATCATGCAGCAGCAGACGCAAACCCTCCTCGAGCGCTTCGTCGTCGGCAACGATGAAACCGCTCACACCCGGCAGCACCGTCTCCGGCGCGCCTCCGGAGCCGCCGGCCAGGACGGGCAGGCCCGTCGCCGACGCCTCGAGGAAAACGAGACCCAGACCCTCCACCTCGAGCCCAAACCAGCGTGAGCGGCAGGGCATGGCGAACAGCGTCATCTCCCGGTACAGCGAAGGCAGCCTCTCCCAGGGCACGGCTACCTCAAATCGGGTAGGCACCTCCAGCTTCTCGGCGAACCGCCGCAGGTTCCTCTCGTCGCGGCCCTTCCCCACGAGCAGCACCGAGACGCGGTGCCCCTCGGCGCGCAGACGTGCCGCCGCCTGCAACACCCGCCGCTGCCCTTTGCGGGGCACAAACCGACTGACACAGCCCACCACCGGATCGTCGGGCAAAGACGGCCCGGGAGAGAACGTGGATTCGACGGCCCCGCCCAGGTACAGGACCGGCCGCTGTGCCAGCCGCTCCACTCGGGCGCAGGTGAATCGCGACAGCCCAAAAACGACATCTGCTCTCCGCAGCGCAAAACGCAGCAGCTGACGGGTCACCGGGAAGGCGGCGGGGATGGTGACTTCGGCGCCGTAGCAGACCACCCCGTAGGGAACGCCCGTCGTCCGACGCAGGGCCGGGCCCATCACAGCCAGCGGGTGCGGCGCCCCGAACAACACCACATCGGGCCGGTATTCGGCGATGTGCCCCTCCACCCAGCGTCGTACCCGCCGGGTCGGCCAGAGAAACGACCGCTCGGCGCGCACCACACCAAGATCGTCACCATCGTCGACGGGCGCCAGCACCCGAGTCTCGCCGGTGAACGCGACCATGAGACTGCCTAGGTACTGCTGGATCCCGCCCGGCTTCGGCGGATAGTCGTTGGTAACGAGAAGGAGGCGCACGGCGCCCTCAGGCTACGCCGAGGTTGTAGTCCACGAGCACCGGCCGTTCCGGGTAAACGCGTAAGTGGGCCACCGAGGTGTTCCCCGGGTTGCCGAAGCGCAGGCGAGTGTGGTGATCGAGGCCTACAACCCGGCCCACAAAGCCGCGGATGACGCCTCCGTGCGACACAACGGCCACCCGCTCGCCGACATGAGCTGCGGCAATGTCGGCCACGGCAGAAGCCAGGCGCTGCACCGCCGCGGCAAAGGTCTCACCGCTGTGGCCACGGGGCACGTCCTTGCCCTCATCGCGGAATGCTGCCCAACCCTGTGGATCGCGAGCCGCGATCTCGTCCGGGGTGAGGTTCTCCCAGGTGCCAAAAGCGATCTCGTGAAGGTCGTGCCTCACCGTCACCCCAAGGCCAAGCTTGGCAGCAAACGCTTCTGCGGTCAGCCGCGCCCGCTGCAGATGGGAGCTGTACACATGATCGACCGGGCCGTACCAATCAGCCAGATCGGCGCCCTGGCACAGGCCCCTGTCGGTGAGAGGCCCGTCCGCCAGACCCTGCCACCGCTGTTCCAAATTGGCCTGCGATTCCCCATGCCGCACCAATGCGACCACGGTGTCGCCCTCGGCCGCCGGAGGAGCCGCCGCCACATGGGTGGCATCGTTGAGCACCTGGAGCTGCAGCGATTCGCCAAAGGTGACAACCGTCACCGAGGCGTTACGGGGGTGGTTGATGGGCCAAGGACGTCCCTGTTCGCGAAAGCCGAGCAGCTTGGAAACGATGGCGTACACCACGCCGCCGTGGGTGACGACCAGGGCGCGCCCGCCGTCCTCCAGCCGGGCGAGCAGCGCGGCCAGCGCCCTGTCGACACGGGCACAGAACTCCTGCCAAGTCTCGCCCCCTCCGAGCCGCACCTCGTCTCCCCGCATCAGGCCCGCCATGTCTTCGGGGTGGTGTCTCGCCACTTCCTCCCGGGAGAGGCCCTCCCACTGGCCCACGTCGATCTCGCTCCACGCCGCGTCAGCCTTGGCGTTGAAACCCGCGCCCGCCGCCGTCGCCATGGCACGGCGCAGATCCGACGCCACCACAACGTCGTATGAGTGGCCGTCGAGCCGCCGCCCCAGGGCTTCCACCTCGAGAAGCCCTGATTCGCTGAGGGGATCGTCGCTCTGGCCCTGCCACACGCCGGCCGCGTTGGCCGCCGTCTGCCCGTGGCGAACGAAATGGATCTCCTTCATGCGTCTTCCCGACCGTTGGAGCGAGAAGGGTAGATGAGATAGTGCCGGCGTTGACTACTAACCGACGCCAAGGCCACCGCCGACACGGCAACGTGTCGGCGGTGGTGACGAGGTCAGAAGTGCTGAAGGACCTCTGTAGAAAGTTGGTCAGCGGATTCTTGGGGATCGAGGGCGCCGTGGGTTGAGATGCTGCGTACAACAATGCCGGCCCCGATTGCTGGGCGGCCGGCCGGCGCCACAGGAAGTCGAAGGGGTGCTCACCCGCCGACCAGCCACCGCACCTCACCGTCGGGTCCCAGCCAACGGGCGTAAACCAGGGGCCCCCCGCCTCCATAGGCAGCAAAGATCTGCCCACCATCGTCTAGGTCGTAGACGGCGATCAACAAGCCGCTGCCCGTAACCCAGTCGGGTGGACCGATGACGGCGCAGAGTTCCTCCAGCGTCGGCTCGGCCTCCAGGGCGGCTTCGAAAACGGCCAGGCCACGGGTCGTCTCTGCGGCGCACCCGGCGGGCAGCAGGTCGGAGGGGAAAGACGTCAGGTCACCCAGCCGCGGCGTGAAGGTAGTGGTGGGCACCGCCGTGGAGGGGGCTGCGGCCGGCCCGTCGCCAGAGCAGGCGACGGCGAGAGCAACCAACAGGCCGACGGCGGCGCCGAGCAGCGCATGAGGATGGTCCACAGCCTGTCCTCCCCAGTTGCCGCCAGGGTACGCCGCAGAGAGCGTATGAAGTGAACAGTGAGCTGGTTCACCCCGACGCCGGATGCTCCAACCAGAGCCCCCAGCCTGGCGAAGTGTTGACAGGAGTGCTGAGACTGTAAATCTGTTCTTCGAGGTCGAGTTCGTCGATGCGGCGGACGATCAAGGCCCGCTGATTGATCTGCTGCGGTTGGGCGTGGGTAGCTGCGGCAATGTGGCGTTGTGAGCGTATTGCAGCGAGATCGTGTGATCTGAGCGGTGGCCCGTGCATCACACGGCGATGACGACTTTTCCTCGAGCGTGACCCTTTCCGACATAGCCGATTGCCTCAGGGGTCTCGCTCAGCGGGTACAACCTGTCGATGACCCGTGTGACCTCGCCAGCTTCGATGAGCTCCTTGAGGACCACCAGGTCCGCTCTGTTTCTCCGTCGAAACAAACGGGCGCAGCCTCTGGCGCACAAACGGTGACATCACAAGCGCCTTGACAGCGCGACCCACGAACCGTCCGATCCAGCGACCGCCCGAGGTTCCGTTGTTGGGTACAAGAATCCCCTGGGAGGTGAGGGCACGTCGGCAGTCCGAAAACGAATGATTCGCCACATTGTCGAGGATCAAGTCGTAGCGCGGCCCACCCTGGGTGAAGTCCTCTTGGGTGTAGTCGATGACACGGTCGGCGCCGATCGATCGGACCATGTCCAGGTTCCTCGTGCTGCATACGCCGGTCACTTCTGCTCCGAACGATTTGGCGATCTGCACGGCGAAGTGGCCCACGCCTCCCGACGCACCGTTGACCAAAACCTTCTGCCCCGGCTGTACCTTTCCTTTGTCGCGAAGAGCGTGGAGGGCGGTCAAAGCAGCGATGGGTATGGCCGCAGCCTGCTCAAAGGTGCGGCCCGCCGGCTTGGTGACAAGTCCGTCCTCCCGAGCACACGCATACTCGGCCAGGGCGCCCTGGCACACGCCGAACACCTCGTCACCTGGCTGAAGCTGCTTCACGTTCTTGCCGACCGCCTCAACACGCCCTGCGACATCCATTCCGCGAACACCGTTCTTTGGCCTGAGCAGCCCGGACCCCATGCGGATGATGTACGGCAGGCCTCTCATGACGGCCCAGTCACCTGAGTACACAGCCGCGGCGTGGACGCGTACCAGCACCTCATTGTCCTTCACGACCGGCAAATCGATGTCCTGGAGTTCAAGAACTTCAGGTGAGCCGTACTTGTGCTGGACAATCGCCTTCATCATCGTTTCCTGCCCGTCAGTCACTTCACAGAGCTGCCTAGCAGCTCACTTGAGACTGAACGGCGGGTATCGGTCGGTGACCAGCAAGAACGCGTAAGCGTCCACTCGGAGGCTCCATCGGCCAACTCCAACCACAAGATCGAAGA
Organism: uncultured Acidimicrobiia bacterium; assembly: GCA_964614095.1. Lineage (GTDB taxonomy): Bacteria > Actinomycetota > Acidimicrobiia > Spongiisociales > UBA11373 > CAZWKX01. The sequence continues at coordinate 16,969 of CAZTJO010000022.1, read as the reverse complement.
GTCCGCGCGGATAGCGCCCGGTGAAGAGGATGGCGAACCAGGCAAAAAAGACCGCGAAGATCGCGATGACCCAAAGCACGACGAGCACGACGTAGTGCGGGATTGCCAGCAGCCACTTCACCAACGGCAGCCAGCGATTGAGATCCCGTTCGACGTCGGGGTAATCGATCTCTAGATGCACCGACTGCTCATCAGTAGTCGACGGGTACTCATCAGTGAGCAGACAGAGGTAGGCACAGCCCCGCGCCCCGAAGCGCATTAGTTCTCGGGTGAAGTCGAACCACCAGCGTGGGTACCGCACCCGGAACACGATCATCAGGGCCACCGCCAGCCAGAGCCCCTCGCCCCCGCTGAGCAGGGCCAGGATGATGGCGATCGGGATGATCCAGATCACCCGGAAGAACGTCGTGAACCGATCAAGGTTCTCGGGGTAGTCGATGTCGAGACGGGCTGCATAGGGCTCGGGCGGTGTGACCACGGTCTGCCTCCTCATGGTGTCGCACGGCTAAAACTACCCGCCAGGTCGCCCTCCTTGACAATCGCACCTCCCTTGCCCTCGGCACCGGGATCGAGCTGACGGCGATAGTCGGCAGCCGGTAGCCGGCCATCTGCGCGGGTGACCCTCGATAGGCGCTCCCAGCCTGAAGGTAAGGTCGGTCAGCTTTCGACAGGGGTCCCGAGAGGATCCTCCTCGGCGGTGGTGATCAACGTTTGGGGGAACGGGATTGGGCTCAAGAGGCTCTTCCAGGCCCAACACGGTCCGGCAGCAGGGAAACTCGAACGGAGTCCAGCCTCTCTGAGCACCGGTCCGGACACGATGAAGCAGACCAAAGGCTCAATCAACGTCGCAGTCTCCCGGCAGACTTGGTTCAGGCCGCCCCGGCGGCGCGGAGGACGGCCAGCGCGTCGACGGTGACAAGATCGTTGCTTCGGCGCTTTCCCCCCGGTCCCCACTCTGCAAAAGACCCCCTGGTGGTGATTTCATCTGCGGTCCGTGCCGTGATCACCTCGGCCGGGAACCCGCCGTCGGGCAGACGCTTGCTCTCGAGAAGCCCCAAGGCATCTCGGCAGCGAACATCGCCGATCTTGCCGATCTCAGCCATCACCTGGAGGGCGAACAGGAGGTCGTAGAACCGGATTGGATGATGGATGCGAAGGAATCGAGGGTCAGCGGCTTCGCCGTCCCGGACCCGCCACAGCAGGCGCCGCTGCAGCAGAAACTCCGCCGCCCGCGCCGCAGCACCGAGAGCTCGTTGGTCCCCATGGGTTCTTCCCCAGAGACCAAGTCCGCGAATGGGGATGAGCGTCTCCATGAACGACGATCCCCTGGCTTCTCGTCGTTTGTCGCAGTTCCATCCCCCATCGGGCCAGGTCCAGCCGACGAGCCTGTTCACCAATAGAGGGGTGCGGCCGTCCTCGATGCCCAACACCACCGAGTACCAGACGGCGTTGCCCTCCTGTGAAGCGCAGCGGCGGAATCGCTCCGGCTGCTCGGGATACAGCACGCTGCGGGGAAACTCGAGGTGGTCCGGAGCCAGGAGCCATTCGACCATTTGGTCGCGGAGGATGGTGAGGCTCTCGTCTCCCTTCGGATAGGCGGTGAGAGCAAGCTGGACCAAGGTCCAATGGGGGCCCTGCCACTTGCGATAGGGGTGGGGAGCGATGGTGCCGTCCGACCTGCGGTGGTGCAGCAAACGAAGTGACCGGTGAGTTGAGCCGATCGATTGGCGCAACGCCACCAGTTCGGGACCGCCGGGATCCTCTCCCAACACCTCGACCCGGGTGCGGTAGGCAATGGTGGGATCAGGGCTCGAGCGGAGCCGATCCACTACATCGGGCATCACCACGATTCTGACAGCCGGCAACGTTGGGTTCCGGGAAAGTGTCACATCTTGGCCGACGAAGGAACTCGAATCTCGAGCAGAGCTGCCGGCGCGGCCCTGTTTCGATGGAAGCCCCGGGGACGGGCTCCGGCGGTGGGATGATCCGCAGCCTTTTTTGCCGAATGGGACTGGTCATGGAGCCCAGCGTGGGAGAATGCGGCATGGCTGCCGTTTGGGTGGCCGGCCTGGAGGCAGTGATGGCGACTAAAAACAAAGGTGGCAGAAACATCAAAAAGGTGGCTGCCAAGGATCTCAAGCAGAAACGTCTCGACAAGAAGGCGAAAAAGGACGCTGCTGAGACCAAGTGGAACAAAGTCAAATAACCGGCCCGTCCGCTGCTGCCTCTGCGTCGGATTGATCCATCGCCGCCCATGGATCCCCACATCGGCGTCGACTTCTGCCCCGCTCCGTAGGGCAGGCTTTGCCCCCTGAGACAGTTGCCGTGCTTGTCCTGCCACTCGACCTCGCGGGGACACCCGCCTTTCGCCTGAATGAGGTGGACTGCCCCGTGTCGCCCGGCACGATGAACTCGCCCGAGATATCGCCGCAATCGCAACCGCCGATCGAATGATTCGAGCACTTCCTGGACTGGTGCTACCTCACCCGTCTGGAAAAGCACCAACCAGGCCTGTTCCCGATCGAAGCAAGCAGTCACTGGAATGCGACGAGCCCACGAGAAGGCATTGGCATAGAGCCAACGATCCCGGAGGAACCCCGCCTTCGACGCCCTCTATAGGAACAGCGGCGCCAGCACCAGCGTGATCGTCGACAGCAGCTTGACCAGCACGTGCAGCGACGGTCCGGCGGTGTCCTTGAACGGATCGCCAACGGTGTCACCGACGACTGCGGCGGCGTGGACCGGGTTCTTCATCTGCGTGCCGTCGGCGGCGGTGATCATCTTGCCGCCGTGGGCTCCCGCCTCGATGTACTTCTTGGCGTTGTCCCAGGCCCCGCCTCCGTTGTTGAGGAACAGCGCCATCAGGATTCCGGCGATGGTGCCCACCATGAGCAGGGCCGCCACCCCCTCGGCGGCGATGAGCGGCTCACCCTTGGTGATGAAGATCCGGAACAGCAATCCCACCGACACCGGGCCGAGCACGGCGAGCAGGCCGGGAACGATCATGCGCCGCAGCGCCGATTTTGTCACCAGATCCACACAGGTGCCGTACTCGGGCTCGAAATCGTCGGGGAATTGGATGATGTCGTGCTCCCGAGGCAGATCGGCGTACTGGCGTCGTACCTCGGCGATGACCGACTGGGCCGCCTTGCCCACCGCTCGAATGGCCAGCGACGAGAACAAGAAGACCAGCATGGCTCCGACGAGCGCGCCCACAAACACCACGGGTTTGGCCAGATTCACCGGCAGACTGACGAACCCCGCTTCCTCCCCGCCGGCGTACTGGAGCACCTCATCGATGTAGGCCTGGAAGAGCAGGAAGGCGGCCAGAGCGGCCGAGCCGATGGCGTAACCCTTGGTGAGGGCCTTGGTGGTGTTTCCGACGGCATCGAGCCGGTCGGTCTTGGCCCGCACCTCTTCGGGCTGCTGCGACATCTCGACGATGCCCCCGGCGTTGTCCGTGATGGGCCCGAACGTGTCCATCGCCAGAATGAACGCGGCGGTGGCGAGCATGCCCATCGTGGCCACCGCGGTGCCGAAGAGTCCTCCGTTGACCCCCGCGGTCCCGGCAAACGCGGCGTCCCCGATGTAGTAGGCACCAAGGATGGCGACGCCCATGACCAGCACCGGGAGGGCAGTGGTCTCCATGCCCACGCTGACCCCGGCGATGATGTTTGTGGCCGGTCCCGTCTCCGATGCCTCCGCGATCGACTTCACCGGTCGGTACTTGTACTCGGTGTAGTACTGGGTGATGTAGACAAACGCCACCGAGGTGAGCACCCCGATGATGCCGCACAGGTAGAAGTGCCACCAGGCGTTCGGGGCCTGCTCACTGTTGAGCAGCCAGTAGGTGGCGCCTCCAAAAGCGGCCATGGCCAGCACCACGGCAACGTAGTAACCGCGGTTGAGGGCCGTCATCGGGTCCATCTTCTCATCCTGGTCCATGTGCACGTAGACGATCCCGATGATCGAGGCGATGATCCCGAAAGCTCGAGCCATCAGTGGGAACATCATCACGCCCACCACCCCGGCGGAGAACGGGACGCCGCTCGCGTCGGCGGTGAGGGCAAGCGAGGCGCCGAGGATCATGGCGCCTATGTTCTCGGCGGCGGTCGATTCGAAGAGGTCGGCGCCGCGGCCGGCGCAGTCGCCAACGTTGTCGCCGACGAGATCGGCGATCACGGCGGGGTTGCGCGGATCGTCCTCGGGAATACCCGCCTCCACCTTGCCGACGAGGTCGGCGCCCACGTCCGCAGCTTTGGTGTAGATGCCGCCGCCGAGCTGGGCGAACAGAGCCACAAACGAAGCACCGAACCCGTAGCCGACGATCAGCAAGGGAATGTCGCCGGATTCCTTGATGGAGCTGAAGCCGTTGACGAGGGCGTAGAGTCCGGCCACTCCGAGCAAGCTCATTCCCACAACAAGCAGGCCGGAGACGGCTCCACCTCGCAGAGCGATGCGCATGGCACGATTCAGGCTGGTGGTGGCGGCGTGGGCCGTGCGCACGTTGCTGCGGATGGAGATCCACATACCCACGTAGCCGGCGAACACCGAACAGGCGGCGCCAAAGAGGAACGAGATCGTCACCCAGCCGGCAAGCTCGAGCGAGGAGCTCACCGGGTCGAAGCTGCGGTGCTGGCGCAGCACGCCGTAGCCGAGGAAGATGAGCACGGCGAAGAGCGCGGCAAGAATCATGATCGTGCGGTTCTGGCGCCGCAGGAACGCCTCGGCGCCCTGCTTGACGGCGTTTGAGATCTTCTGCATCGCCTCGCTGCCGGTGCTGTGTTTGAGCACCCATCTGGCCAGCCAGCCGGCGAAGAGAAGCCCGAGAACACTGATGGTGATGACGATGGTGATGAGCGACGTCGTGTCTGTCACACCTACCTGCCTTCCTGGATCCTGCCGGCGGGGACGCCCGCCGTCTCATATCACCGGGACGTCGCCGCCCCGGCCCTTTGTGGTGCCGGCACCACAAAGGACAACGGCCGACACCCTAGCGCGGACAGGAGCGACGACGCTCGATGAGCAGCGATACCGGCGTGGGCCGAGCGAGGATTTCAGAATTCAGAGTTCAGAATCGGTACGGAGCGACTCTGCGTTCCGAATTCTGAATTCTCTCTACCCAACAAACGCGCCGGCAAAAACCAGACTCACCATCGCCATCACCTTGATGAGCACACTCAGCGCAGGCCCCGAGCTGTCCTTGAACGGATCACCAATGGTGTCGCCGATCACAGCAGCTTCGTGCGAGTCCGAGCCTTTGCCCCCGTAGGCGCCGACTTCCACCAGCTTCTTGGCATTGCTCCAGGCACCCCCGGAATTCACCAGGGACATGCCAAGCAGCAATCCGGAGACCAGGGCACCGGCGAGAAACCCGCCGAGCGCACGCACATCGACAAAACCGATGGCCAACGGAAACGCAACGGCCAGGACCGCGGGCAGCAGCATGCCCCGCAGTGCCGCCCCGGTGGCGATCTGCACTCCACGGGTGTACTCGGGCCGTGCCTCGACGCGGCCCTCCCGCAACCCAGGGATGCGGCCGAATTGGCTGCGCACCTCATCGATCACCTGGCCGGCCGCTCTGCTCACCGCCTTTGTGCTCAGAGCGGCCACCAGAAACGGAAGCACGCCGCCGAGCAGCAGCCCGATGAACGTCGCCGGCTCCAAGATGTCGATGGCGTCTAGCACGGCTCCCTTGCCGGCTGCAAGCGAAGCCGCGTTTGTCGCCCCGCGCCAGGCGAGGAGCAGAGCGAGCGTGGTTACGGCCGCGGAACCAGCGGCAACACCCCGAGCGGCGGCCGCCGTCGTCGAGCCGAGCGCGGCCAGCGAGTCGGTGGCCTCAATCACCTCCGCCGGCTGGTGCGACATCTGGGCAATGCCGCCGGCGCTGTCGGCGATGGGGGCAAAGGCACCTGTGGAAGCAACCACGGCAAAGATGCTCGTCGCCCCGATGGCGGCAACGGTGACGCCGTAGAGGCCACCGTCTCCCGGAATAGCCCAGTCCCCGGCCCAGTAGGAACCGGCAATGCCGCCGGCGACCACAAGAACGGAAAAAGCTGCCGAGCGCATACCGTCAGAAAGCCCCGCCAGCACCACCAGCGTCGGGCCCGTGCCCGATTGCCGGGCGATCTCCTTCACCGGCCGGTAACGGTCGCTGGTGAAGATCGCCGATATCCGACCGATCAGAAGCCCGATCACAATGCCTGCGACTACCGCAAAAAAGAGCCCGAGCGTATGGTCCACACCCTCCACGTCACTGAAGATCCAGTAGCACGGGCCGAGCACACCGAGTACGGCAATCACCGCCGCGGCATAGGTGCCGCGATACAGGGCCGCGGCGATCACGGCGCGGCGCGGGCGTACCAGGAGCGACCCGATGACCGCCGCTGCCGTGCCCACGGCGGCCACCACAAGGGGGAAAACAATCGCTCGGGCACCGAGGCCGGTGGTGCCGAAAACAACTGCTGCGTAGGCGACGGACGCCACCAGCGAGCCCAGATACGACTCGAGTAGATCGGCGCCGGCGCCGGCTACGCCTCCGACGTTGTCGCCAACATTGTCGGCGATGACCGCCGGGTTGCGCCGATCGTCCTCGGAGAGGCCGCCCTCCCGCCTACCGGCGAGGTCGGCGCCGACATCGGCCGCCTTGGCGAATATGCCGCCCCCGACACAAGCGAAGAGGGCTACTGAGGATACGCCGAGGCCGATCGCGCTGATGATTTGGAAGGCGTCGTTCACCTCGAGCCATACATGGAACAGCAGGTAGGCCAGGGCGAGCCCGGCCAGGCCGAGCCCGGCAACCGAAAAGCCCGCCACCGCTCCACCGCGCAAGGCGAGCGGCAGCGCTTCGTGAACTCCTCCCTGTCGAACCGCCTCGGTGATGCGGACGTTTGCCGCCGTGGCTACCCGCAGGCCGACGTACCCAGCAAGCGCCGAAAGGGCGGCACCAAATATGTAGGCGACGGTGCCCCAGGGCCGTCCCCAATCGAGCAGGGTGAAAATGAGCACCGCCATGATCGCCACGAAGCCGGCAGCCCAGGTGTACTCCCGACGCAGGAACGCCAGGGAGCCTTCACGGATCGCGCCGGACAACTCCTGCATGCGGTCGCTTCCGGCGGGGGCCGCCAGCACCCTCGTCGCGAAGAAGAGGGCGAGCAGAAGAGCGACGAGGCCGGTGCCCGCCGCAATGTAGACCCAGCTGATCAGATCCACGCGCTACTCCCGAGCCGCCGATAGAGCGGGAGAAAGCATAGAGACGCCCTCAGTGTTCCTGTTCCCGGCGCCGCGTGGCAAGAGCGAGCGCCGCCGCGGCGCACAGAAGGAAGACCCCAAGTGCAAACGGAAGCCAGCCGGCCCTGTCCTCCAGCAGAGCCGGTTCACCGTAGACCTCGATACCGGTCACATCGAGGTACGACTCACCGCCCCGCGCCGGATCGTGGTAGCGCCACGCTCCGGTGAGGCGAACGAGGGGACCTCGCAGCCGGTACCCGCCGGCCTCGGCAAGATCGGCAAGCTCGGGCCACAAATCGGCAGGTATCCGAACACCGATGCCCAGGTTGGGCCCGGCGAGCTCCCCACCGGCGAGAAGTGGCGCCATGGCATAGGCATCACCGTTCAACTGGGCCCAGACGACGCCGTCGGGCCGCTGCCCGAAATCACCGATTAGCTCGCCGTGCACAACGATCTCGGGCACACGCGAGACGGAGTACTCCTCAGGGCTGTCCAAGAGGTCCTCAACGGTAACCACGATCTCCTGAGCGCCGGCGGGCAGGGCCACGCCGAGCAAAAGAGCCGCACAGGAGGCGACGACAAGCAGCCGCTTCATCAGCGCCCCCTCATCCATGAGAGCAGGAATCCGACCAGAGAGAAGACGGCCACAAACTCGAGGCGCCCCAGCCACATCTCCAGCAGGTATGTCACTTCGAGGAGCGCGGGCATTCCGGGATCGGTGATGCCCACGGAGAGCCCGACGTTGGCCCCGGCGCTGACCGATTCAAAGAGGGCATCTTGCAGCGGGTAGCCGTAGGCCATGCCGACGGCGCCGCCGATAAGGAACATGGCCACATACAGCAGCGAGACCAGCATCACGGCTTGCGAAACCTTCGGAGTGAGCCGCTTGCGCCCGCTTTGGTGATACGCCTGGGACACCACGGCGTTCTCGGGCAGCAGAACCTCTTTGATCTGATCCTTGAGGAACTTGAGGGTGAGACCCACCCGAAGCGATTTCACCCCGCCCGCCGTCGACGAGGCCATGCCCCCGAGCGCCATGGCCAAGGCGATACCGACAAATGAGAGGCCGCCCCATGCCGCCAGCTCGGACGAAGGCACGGTGGAGAAACCGGTGCCGGTATGGGCCGACAGCACATGGAAGAGGCCCTTGCGGGTGAGGCCCAGTACTCCATCGTAGAGGCCGAGCGTGGCCAGCCCGATGAACACCACGATGAGACAGAAGGAGAACGTCGAGATGATCGTCCGGGTCTCCAGGTTGCGGAGGGTGTCGGCGCGACGCGGCCCGCGCCACAAGGCGAAGTGCAGACCAAACGACATCGCCCCGGCGACCATCAGCACGGCGGCACCGGCTTCAAAGACCGCCGAGTGGTAGTAACCGACGCTTGTGCTCTGCGGAGCAAAACCTCCGGTGTCGAATCCGGCAAAAAAGATCATCAGACCGTGAAACAGCGACCGAATCGGAGAGAAGCCGAGAACGTAGTGGGCAATAGCCCCCAGGGCGGCGACACCGAAGATGAGGTGAACGAGGCTCACTCCCCAGATGAATCGAGCCGTCGAGGTCACCGACGGCAGGATTCTCTCTTCCCTCGCCTCGCCGTAGTAGAGGGTAAGGCCGGCACCTCCGGCGAACAGCGACAGAGCGGCGATGATGATGCCCTGCCCGCCCAAAAAATGGAGCAGGTGACGCCAGAAATTCAGCGAGGGGGCAAGATGATCGAGATCCTGCACCAGCGACAATCCCGTGGTGGTCAGACCGCTCATAGCGTCGAAGTAGGCATCCAGCGGATTGGCAAGGTGGCCGGAGAGGGCCAAAGGCAGTGAGCCCACCGCCGGCACCACCAGCCAAGTAAGGGCCACCACCACCATGCCGTGGCTCCAGTCCAGGGCCTTCTCCCGAGGGGGCCGGGCTGTTGCCGCCGCGGCAATCAGGGCAAAGGCACCGATGGTCAGGACAAAGGAAGAAGCCGGCGCCCATTCCCTCCCGCCGAGCGCCCAGAGAAGCGGCAGACCGGTGAAGGCGGCCACTACATAGAAGATGCGCCCCAGGTAGAAGCCGATGATGCGGAGATCCTCACCGCTCGGCCTGATGAGCATCACACGATCCAGAGCACGAGTACGGCGGCAGCCAGGGCCAGCGCAATGGCAACACCGACGATCACCGCCTCAGAGATGAAGACCCACAGTCCTCCGGCCAGGTAGGTCCATCTGCTCCGCTCACGACGGATCTCAGCCATCGGCGGCCCCCTCCTGACGGAGAGCAGCACGCACTTCGGGCTCCTGTTCCACTGCGGTTACAGCAAGAACACGATCACCAGGCCCGATGACGGTGTCGCCGGTGGGAACCACCAGTTCGGATCCATCAGTCTCACGCAGGACACCAACGAGCACGGTCTGCTCGGGAAGCTCAAGATCGTGCACCAGCCTGGGAAATGCATCGGCGTGCACTTCGACCTCTACCAGACTGACGCCGCCCCGGCCGAGTAGGGCAATACGATCCAACTCGAGAAAATCGATCTCCCGGGAGATGAGCTGAACGATGAGGTCGGTAACGGCGACGACGGGGATCTTCAGAGCATCAAACGTCGATCGGTTGCGGGGATCGTTGAGCCTGGCCAGCACCTGCTTGGCGCCCAACGTCAAGCCGATCTCGCAGGCAACCAGGTTCACCTCATCCAGCCCAGTCACCGCCAGCAGCCAGTCGGCGCGGCCCGCCTCAGCCGCCTTGAGAACGCTCACGCCCGTGCCGTCGCCTTCGAGCACCAGTACCGACATCGTCTCGCTCAGCTCACGAGCCACTTCGGGATGCATCTCGGTGACGGTCACTGCATGTCCGGCTTCGGCCAGCTCATTCGCCAGGTAGCTGCCGATCTTGCCGCCGCCGACGACGAGGACCCTCATGGGTGCTCCTCGGCGAGGTACTTGGCAATCCTGCCGGCCACTCCCCGGCGCACCGAGGCCACAACGAGGTCGCCACTCCTGAGGTGCTCCTCGTCGGCCGGGATGAATACCCGGCCGTCACGCTGCACCGCGGCGACTCGCAGCAGCCCCTCGATCTCGAGCCTGCTGACGGTGATCTCCTCGGCTGCGGCACCCAATTCCATCTCGACAACCTGTACCTCACCGGTGGGAAAACTGAGGTGGAAGGCGAAATCGGGCTCGTGCACCCGCTCCACGAGCACCTGCGCCACCAACCGGGCCCCGGCAACAAAGGCCACGTCGAGGGCTCGGTAGGCCTCCTCACGTGCCGGGTCGGCCAGCAGGGCAATCGCCTTGGGTGCGCCAAACACCCGCTCGGCCACCTGTACGGTCATGAGGTTGGCGTTGTCCGAGTCCGTCACCGCCAGAACGACATCGGCCTCACCGGCACCGGCTTCGCGGAGGACATCGACGTCGTAGGCCCGGCCCAAGTGGAACGTGCCGTCAAAGCTCTTCCCGAGGAGTTCGAAGGCCTCCTCGTTATCGTCCACAACCGACACATCGTCACCGGCAGCGCTCAGTGCCAGAGCCACCTCGCGCCCAACGCGCCCGCATCCTGTGATCACGACCCGCACCAGGCGATTGTAGGTTGCTGCGCCCGCCGATCCGTTCTCCGGAGTGCAGCCGGAACACTCCCACCCTTCACTACCCTTGCCGTCCGTGACCGAAGAGCGCCTCCACAAGACCTGGCTGCACTCCGATCGTCTGGTGGCGAAGCGGTTTGCTCGCCCTCTGCTGCGGTTCACCAGGATCGAGACATCCGGCGGCATCGTGCTCCTCCTCGCAGCCGCCGCCGCTCTCGCATGGGCCAACGCTCCCTTCGGCCACACCTACACAAAGTTCTGGGAGACGCATCTCGACCTGACCTTCGGCTTCTTTCACCTCGATTTGACGCTCCATGAGATCGTCAACGACGGCCTCATGACCATCTTCTTTTTTGTGGTAGGCCTTGAGATCAAACGTGAGCTGGTACTGGGTGACCTGAGCGATCCGAAAGCGGCCGCGCTGCCGGTGGTGGCCGCGGTGGGTGGGATGCTCGTTCCTGCCCTCATCTACGTCGCCCTCGTCGTCAGCAGCGAAGTGCCCAGCGAAATCGGCGAGGCCACCAGGGGTTGGGGAATCCCCATGGCCACCGACATCGCCTTCTCCGTGGGAGTGCTCTCTTTGCTGGGCAAGCGTGTTCCGGTTGGGGCCAAGCTCTTCCTACTGGCGCTGGCCATCGTTGACGACATCGGAGCCATCGTCGTCATCGCCATCTTCTACACCGACAACCTCGAGCTGGGTTTCCTGGTCCTGTCGCTGGCAGGGCTCGCCCTGGTGCTGATCGCCTCACGTGTGGGCATTCGGTCTCTCACCGTCTACGTGCCGCTTGCCCTCGTTACTTGGTTCTTCCTCCTGGAATCAGGAGTGCACGCCACCCTGGCCGGAGTAGCCCTGGCCATGCTCACCCCGGCTCGACCCCTGTACTCGGACACCCAGTTCCGGAACCGCGCCGACCGCGTGCTGACCCGCTACGAACACGATGCTGCAGCATCACACGCCGAGGAACGTATCGATGAGCATGCCATCACCCTCTCCATGGTGGCGAGAGAGTCGGTCTCCCCATTGCGTCGGTTCGAGGACGCCCTTCTGCCCTGGTCCTCTTTTGTCGTGGTCCCCATCTTTGCCCTGGCCAACGCCGGGGTGCGCTTCGTCGGCATCAACCTCGTTGAAGCGGCCACCCACCCGGTGGCTCTCGGAGTGGCAATCGGGCTGGTCGTCGGCAAGATGGCCGGTATCTCCACCTTCACCTGGGCGGCGGTACGCCTGCGTATAGGCAAGCTGCCTCGCTTCACCAGCTGGAAACACGTGATCGGTCTCGCCGCCATCGCCGGGATTGGCTTCACGGTGTCTCTTTTTGTCACCGGCCTCGCTTTTGAGCACCCCGAACTCACCGATAGGGCCAAGACCGGCATATTCATGGGCTCCACGCTCGCCGGCATTATTGGCTACACCCTGCTACGCACGATAGGCACCAAGGCGCGGCCCTCAGCGCCGGATTCCGATCACCGGCCGGCCGCCTCGTCGCGGCATCAGGGCCTCGCATCGGGCTAGAGTCTCCGGCCGTGCCGAGACGTTCCGTGGTCATCGCGGTGGCAACCGCGGCTGTGGCCGCCGGACTCGTCGTCGGCACTCTCCTTTTTTTTGACAGATCGGCCTCACCGGGCACGACCGCAGCCACAACAACGTCCGAGGAAACACCGCCGCCAACAACAACAACTGCCGATTCCACAACCACCACCGAGCCCACCTACGACATCACGGTGCGATTCGACACCTCAGGCGACCTGGAGACCGCCGTGGCCGCCTTCTACTCCTGGCTCGGCAATCGTAATGAGGTCGAGCCCCCCTCAATGAGCGACGGCATCGCTGCCTACGTCGCCGATATCGACCCGACAGAAGACCTGTTCATGCGCGGTGAGGCCGCCCAGGCCACCATCGAGATAGCCGAAGCCGTGCTCGACGAGCATTCCGACGAGATCAATATCGCCACCGCCGACGTGGGAGTGGCCGTCGTCGGCGCCGACGTTGTGCTTGCCGTCGACGACGGTGATGGATGGCGCATCGTCGGCGCCAAGCTCGAGGTGTTAGGCGCGGAGGCCTGGTACGGAGAGCCGGTACGCACGGTGCTGGTCTTGGGCACCGATGCCCGGCCCGGCCAATCTCAGCCCGTCTTCCGCGCCGACAGCGCGCACATCCTCACTTCGGCAATCGCCGAGAAGACCGGCGCGGTGGTGGGTATTCCTCGCGACAGCCTCGTCGAGGCGCCCTACGGCGGCTCCGACAAGCTGACCCACATCAACGCGCTGGCCGGAACCGATGCCATGGTCGATGTTGTCGGCGAGCTGTCGGGACTGGACCTCGAGGGATACCTGATAACCGGATTCCTCGGCTTCGAGCAGCTCGTCAACGAGTTCGGCGGCGTCGAGATCACCGTTCCCTTCTCCATGGCCGAGCCGAGATCGGGGGCGTATCTCAGTTCCGGTCTTCAGCGGCTGTGGGGCGCCAACGCACTTGCCTTTTCGCGCAACCGTGCGCTCCCCGGGCTCGACTTCACCCGCTCCTACCACCAGGGTCTGGTCATCATCGGCGGACTCTACGGAGCACAGAGCCGCCCCATCCTGGAACTGCCGGCTCTGCTGCAGATGCTCACCTCATACACCTGGAGCAACCTCTCCGCCGAGGACATGCTGACGCTGGCGGCCGGGGCGTACGAGGTTGATGCGGATACGCTGAGGAATGTGGTTCTCCCGGGTTCGATAGGCGTTTCCGGCAGCGCCTCAGTGGTCTTCCTCGATCCGCTGGCAGACGACATCTTTGCCGACCTCGCCGATGGCATCCTCACGATTGACGTTCCGCGGCCAGCCGGTTGAGCGTATTCACCATGGTGAAGGACAGCCCGGTGAGCCCGAAGATAATCGGCCAGACCTGCCAAGGCAGCTGCGCGGTGTCAAAAAGCGTGTTGCCGAGCGGCAGGTAGATCACCGCCAGCTGCAGCAACAGCGATCCAAAAACTCCGAGCACCAACAATGGGTTGCGGCCGGGGCCGCCGCGCCAGCCGCCCGTCTCCCGCGAGCGCATCGAGAAAGCGTGCGCCAGCTGTACCACAACAAGAGCGGTGAAGATCATCGTGCGCACCACCGGCCACTCGTACCCCAAGCCGTAGTGGCCGACGATGAGGACGGCCAGGGTGGCGGCCCCGAGCACGGAGCCATGGCGGAGCAGCGTGAGCTGCCTGCTCCCACTCAGGATGTCCCGCCGCAGATCGGGAGGCCGAAGCATGACGTCCCGCGCCGGCGGATCCATGCCCAGAGCCAATGCAGGCAGCCCATCGGTGATGAGATTGACCCAAAGCAACTGAACCGCCAAGAGCGGATCGCCGAGCGCTCCGAACACCAGGAAACCGAGAAACATGACGAGAACCTCGCTGGCGTTGCACGAAAGCAGGAAGTGCACGACGGTCTTGAGATTGGCGAAGATCCCCCGGCCTTCTCGAACCGCGGCCACTATCGACGCAAAGTTGTCGTCGGCGAGCACCATGTCGGAGGCATCCTTGGCCACATCGGTGCCGCTACCCATGGCCACTCCGATATCGGCGGCCCGCAACGCGGGGGCGTCGTTGACCCCGTCACCGGTCATGGCGACGATCTGGCCCCGACGCTGCCAGGCCTCAACAATCTTCACCTTGTCGAGAGGATCGATGCGTGCATACACCCGGTAGCGCTCCACCTGCTCGGCCAACTCATCAACCGACATATGGCGCAACCGATCGCCCGGCATCACCTCGTGGTCGGGACCGAGGATCCCGGTCTCGCCGGCCACGGCACGGGCGGTCACCTCGTGGTCGCCGGTGACCATAACGACGGTGATTCCGGCGCGTTGCGCCTCGGCCACCGACAGGGCCGCCTCGTCCCTGACCGCGTCACTCATGCCGACGATCGCGACCAGAGTCAACTCGGTTTCAATGCCGGCGGCATCGACGGGAAGATCGCCCTCTTGCCGATAGGCGAGGGCGAGGGTGCGCAGGCCGGTTGCGGCCAGCCCGGCCGCCTCACGGAGCAGTCGCTGCCGCTGCTCGTCACCGAGGTCCACAGCGCCACCGGCGTCCTGAATCCGGGAGCAGCGGCTGACAACAACCTCCGGAGCTCCCTTCACCGCCACCAGCCGGTGCCCGGAGAGAGCGTGTATGGTCGTCATCCGTTTGCGCCGCGAATCGAAGGCTATCTCGTCGATGCGCGGCATCTCTCGACGCAGCACTTCGGGATCCACTCCCATCTCCTCGACCGCCAGAAGCAGAGCTACCTCGGTGGGATCGCCGAGGTAGCCGCCGGGCGAAGAGCGCGCATCGTTGCACAATGCAGCGACCTCAACAAAACGAAGCGCTCTGGTGTCGGTCCGGGGCATGTCTGCGGCCCTGCCCTCCAGGCCCAAGAGCAGAACGTGCTGCAGCCGAATCTCATTGCGGGTGAGGGTCCCTGTCTTGTCGGTGCACACAACGCTCGCAGCGCCGAGGGCTTCGACCGCGGGCAGACGCCGCACGATGGCGTTGCGGTCGGCCATCCGCTGCACACCCCTGGAGAGGGTGATGGTGACCACCGCCGGGAGCCCTTCGGGAATGGCAGCCACCGCCAGGGCAACGGCGGTGAGGAACATGGCCTCCGCCGCATTGCCCCGCACCAGACCGGTGAGGAATACCAGGCCGGCCGTTCCCACGGCAAGCAGGGCAAGGCGCTTTCCCACCCGATCGAGCTCAATCTGCAGCGGGGTCGGTGGCTCCTCTTGGGCAAGCACATCGGCGATGTGTCCCACCTCGGTGTTGCGGCCGGTGGCGGTGACCACGGCACGGCCCCGCCCCGCCGCCACCGAGGTACCGGAGAAGACCATCGATCTCCGGTCACCCAGAGAGGCCCCCTCGACAGCCGGTTCTATGCCCTTTGGGGCGGGAAACGACTCTCCGGTCAGCGCCGACTCCTCCGCCTCCAAGTGAGAAACCTCAAGCAGTCGAGCATCAGCGGGCACCCTGTCACCTACCTCGATAACGATGATGTCACCGGGCACCACCTCGGAGCTGAGCAATCGGTGCTCCTCGCCGTCACGCACGACAACCGCCTCGGGGGCCGACAGCTCCTTGAGGCGGGCCAGGGCGTCCTCGGCCCGCGCCTCCTGCACGTAGCCCAACACCGAGTTGAGCACGACGATGGCGAGGATCACCCCGGTATCGATCCACTCCCCGAGCAACAGGCCGCTGACTGCCGCCGCGGCGATGAGGATCCAGATCATCACATCGCGGAACTGATCGACGAGAATGGCCAGCCGACTGGAGCCACTATCGTCGCTCAGCTGGTTGGGCCCGTACTCCGCCAGACGAAGGGCCGCTCCCTCACTGCCAAGACCCCGGGCAGCATCCGAGCCGAGGGTCTCGACCACCTCACCGGCGGGTAGGGCGTGCCACTGCATCTTGGCCATCGTACGGTGGGGCGCCGCCGACCGGAACGTTTCCGGCTCGAACCTGCCGCCGGCGGGGCCGGGGCGGCAGCCTGAGCGCGGAAATGGTTTGTCGCCCCGGCTGCGCTCCTGGCAGCATGGACGAGAATCAGGGGACACGTGATGGTTGGATTCACCCTGAGCGTGAACAGTGCGGAGCACACCATCGATGCCCCTGCTGCGGGACCTGCTCGGCCTCACCGGCACCAAGTACGGCTGCGGCATCGGATTGTGCGGCGCATGCACCGTACACGTCGGCGGCAACGCGGTGCGCTCCTGTGTCACCACCCTTTCCGCCGTCCCCGGTGCCATCACCACCATCGAAGGCCTCTCCCCCGTCGGCGACCATCCGCGGCAACGCGCCTGGCTGCAGGAGAACGTCCCCCAATGCGGCTACTGCCAGGCCGGGCAGATCATGACCGCAGCAGCTTTGCTCGCCGCCAATCCCCAACCCACCGATGGTGACATCGACAGGACCATGTCCAGGGTGCTGTGCCGCTGCGACACCTACCAGCGCATTCGCGCCGCCATCACCAGAGCAGCCGAGGCCACATGACCAGTGAATTCACCCGCCGCGAATTCATCAAGGTCTCCACACTCGCCGGAGGCGGCCTTCCCCGTTTCGCGTCTCGGCCTCATCTCCGGTTCCCACCGGATCCAGGCGTTCGGTGAGCGACAATCCCGCGGCCTGGGCAACGGAATCGTTCATCGACGAGCTCGCTGCCGCCGCCGGGATCGA
>CAZTJO010000021.1:0-35018 GCA_964614095.1 uncultured Acidimicrobiia bacterium | reverse complement strand
CATACGCTTCTATTGCATCTAGTTGCTGATAACTGTATGTAAATGCTGTGGAATCCGCAGTGCCCGGGACCCTCCGTCTAGATGCTCGTCCTCCCATCGAGATGGACGCCGCGCCAGCCCCGGGCCCTGTGGATTCCCTGCGCCCCACCGCCATCCCCCGGCCCTGGATCAAACCGCTGCTCATCGCCAGCAGAGATCGGCGCGCCGATCACGCCGCCGATGACCCCGCGGTGCGCCGCTACTGGAGCGCCATCATCGGTCCGGGTGCCGTTGCCGATCTGCTGCGGCTCATCTCAGCGGCCGTCGCCGGCCGGGCCCTGAGGAGGCCCCTGCATCTGCAGGTCTTGCTGCGCGAAGGCCTCGTCCAGGCAGGCGCCGGCTCATTGCTGGTCGAACGCCGGGTGCCGGCTCTCTCCGACGGCCAGCAGAGCCGCCTCTCCCCTCGCCTGCGTGCCGAATACCGCAGTCTGCTGGAAAACGATGAGCCACCGGCGAGTCGCCGGTCCTGAGGCCGTTATGAGGCGAGCAGCCGAGGAATCTGCCGATCCGTGAGCCTGCGGTAGTGCCCAGCGGAACTGTCGAGGACCTCAAAGTGGATGGCGCCAAGTTCCAGCAGCTCAACCCACCAGGCATACACGCCGGAGAGATCGGCCTCGGCCAACCTGCGCCTCCACAGATCACGGTCGTACGCAACCCTTCGCTCGGGCCGCAACACCGGTACCAATCGGCGCCTCTGCCGCGCCCGGTGCAGCAGCACCCGCAGTGGGGCCACGAGGACGAAGGCCCGCTCGATTTGTTGCCTCTCGACAAGGAAAACGATCGGGCTCTCGCCGGTCACACAGACCAGGCAGTGATGAACCACAAAGTCGTCGCCGGGCAGCGGTCTCCGGTTCAGAGACGCGGCAAAGGCGACACGATTACCCAGGCCGTTGCGCGCTAGAAACGTGCTTTTTGCCCACGCAAGAAGGACCGGAGACCAGTGTGATCATCACACCGATACTGCGCGCCGCGCCGGGGGCGAGGTCAAGGAACTCCGGCGGTTCGAAGTGGCGGACGCCCTACCATCAAGGGGTGCACTCGATCGAATTCGCCGCCGCCGTCCTCAGCGGCAAAAGACGCATCCTCGTGTTTACCGGAGCCGGCATATCCACCGAATCGGGGATCCCCGACTTTCGCGGGCCCAATGGGGTCTGGACGCGGGTTGACCCCGCCGAGTTCACCATCGACAAGTACCTGAGGAACCCCGACACCCGCAAACGTTCGTGGCAAATGCGTCTGGAATCAGGAGCGCTGACCGCCAAGCCGAACAAGGCCCATCGTGCCGTGACCAAGCTGTGGCGCACCGGGCGCATGCTGAGCTGTGTGACCCAGAACATTGATGGCCTGCATCAAAGAGCCGGACTCCCCAGTAAGGCACTGGTCGAGCTTCACGGCAATGCCGGCGAGGCTCGCTGCATCGGTTGCGGCGACCGCCAGCCCACCGTGGATGTCGTGGCCCGGGTCCAGGCAGGCGAAGAGGATCCCTCGTGCCTACTGTGCGGCGGAATTCTCAAAATCGACATCGTGTTTTTTGGAGAGATGCTGCCCCCGGCGGCCACCGATCTTGCCTTCGACCTCGCCTCCCAGGCCGATGCGGTCATCGCCGTGGGTTCGACGCTTTCGGTGTTCCCCGCAGCGCAGGTCCCCTTTGAGGTCGCCCGAGCGGGCCATCCTCTCGTCATCCTCAACATGGGCCGCACCGCCTTCGACGACCTCGCCGCGGCGCGCCTGGAGGGCCCGGCGGGCAGAATGCTCCCGGCCCTGGTCTCAGCCCTCTCCTGAGAAGACCCCTCAGCCGGGCCACCGGCCCTTGGTCTCCGGTGCCCTCAAGACCTGCATCTCGATGCCGATCCACTCCCTATGTGGCTCGGCTATTCAAAGCGGCTGCGCCGTCGCCGCGCCCGACGGCGGCGTCTCGTCGTGGTCACCCTCACGGTGATGCTCGCTGTAGTCGCCCTGCCCTCGGCCCTAGTCATCGCCGCCGACACCGATACCGTCTTCACCTTTGAAGGCGGTGGATACGGCCACTCTGTGGGCATGAGCCAGTTCGGCGCCTACGGCATGGCTCTCGACGGCTACTCCTGGGAACAGATTGTCACCCACTACTACACGGATGCCTCAGTCGGCAACGTCGACGCCGACCTCGCCGAGCAGCCCGTGTGGGTAAACTTGCTGCAGGACCAGACCGACCTCGAACTCACCGTGATGGCCACGGGATCGGGTGGCGCGGAGCCAGCCGTCTTCACCCTCGGGACCCAGAGTCTCGAGGCCAGCGCCGGACAAACCGTCCTGATCGAGCACCTCGGCAACAACGCCTGCAGGGCCACCGGGCCGCAAGGCACCATTCAAGGACCCTGCTCCATCGACATCGACTGGGACGGCTGGGATGCCTGGCCCTCGACTGCAATCCAGGTAGGCGGCTGCAGCTTGCCCGACTGGAACTCCCCCGGCGGCACGGTGTGGCGCCCCTGCCGCTACGCCCGCGGCACCCTGCACCTCCGACCCGACGACACCAGCCAGGCCTTCCACCTATCCGTGGAGATCGACATCGAGGACTATGTGCTCGGCATCTCCGAGAGCCCGTACTACTGGGGATCTAGCGGAGGCATGGAGGCGCTCAAGGCCCAGGCCGTCGCCGCCCGCTCCTACGCTCTGCATCGGGCGATCGTGCGCGGCGATCCCTCGGCCCGGCCCTGGTGCTGGTGCAACCTCTACGACACCACCAGCGACCAGTTCTATGTCGGCTGGGGCCACGGCCGCACCGAGTGGATCGAGGCGGTGGCCGCCACCGAAGGCAAGGTGCTCTACCACCCCAACGACACCTGGAGAGGCGAGCAGATCCCCATCGAGACCTTCTACTCCTCGAGCACCTTCGGCTGGACCGAGGACTCGGAGAACGGCTTCACCACATACGTCCCCTACCTGCGCGCCGTAGACGATCACTGGGGCCTTATGCCCGAAGCGGGCAATCCCTACGGCCACTGGAGCGCCAGTTTCACCGCGTCCGAGCTTGCCTCCAAGCTGCCCGGCCTCACCACGGTCACCGGAGCCGAGGTCACCGCTTGCTCGGAAACCGGCGCAGCCCTGGAGATCACCTTCACGGGAGACGGCGGTCCGGTGGCATTCTCCACTCGCGATCTCCGCCAGCGGCTGGGGCTGCGCTCGATACAGGTCACAAACGTGGGCGCGCCGCCCCCCGATACTCCCGCCTGCCCCGGGCCGGCCACCACCGGCAACGGAGCCGTCACCCTCGCCCGTCTGGTGATCGACGATGACAACGCCGAAGACAGCAGGGGCGACGGCGACGGCATCGCCGAGTGCGGCGAGATCACCGAGGCCCGCACAGTCTTGCGCAACGAAGGCCTGCCCCTCACCGGTGTGACCGCCACACTGCGGTCCGCCGACCCCTACGTGTCGATCGTGTGGAACACCACCTCCACCTACCCGAATCTGGCCCGAGATGCCACCGCCGCCAACAACGCAGATTGGGATCTCGCCGTTTCTGCATCCACGCCACACGGCCACGTGGCCGAGCTCACCCTCGAGGTTGCCGCCCACAATGCAGGCCCCTGGATCGTCCCGGTGCCCTTCCCCGTCTCGTGCCGCGCCTATGAGGCGGCGGGGAGTTTTGTTCTCCTCGACGACGTAAACGGCAACGACCGCACCGAAGCTGCCGTCGCATACAGTCGCGGAGGCGCCGTCTATCTCTACGTCAAAGATGCCGCCGGACGCGTCTTCAAAACGCGCATCGGGAGCAGCGGTTTCCGTCCGGTCGACATCACCACCGTCCCCAATTTCGCCGGCTCAGGCGCCGATGAGGTGGCGGTACTGTTGGCCTCAGATGGTGCCGCCCGCGTCGTGGTAGCCGACGCGCTCACCGGGGAGAGGCTCACGGTCATCCGTCTGCGCGGCAGCAGCACCTTCCTGGACATCGAAGCGGTGCCGTCGGTGGGAGGCTCGGCAGCACCCGAGCTTGCCCTGCTGGCCCAGGGCGCTGACGGCACGGCACGGGTGTTCCTGCGAGACGCCGCCTCGAAGACACTTGTCGGCCGCTTCGACGTCGATCCCGCCGAGGCGGTAGATCTTGAAGTGCTTCCCGGTCCGGTTCTCGCCCTGCTCGAGCGCGGAAGCAAAAAGAACCGTGTCGTCATGTGGGATGCCGTCTCCCAGGAATTCACCGGCTCGGTGCGCTTCGGAGCCGTGTCGCGCTTCACCGTGACCGACCTCGCGGTTGTGGCCCAGGGCAACGGATCCCACGGGTTGGCCGTGGCCGGCGAGAGCGCGGGCGGCAAAGTCAGAGTGATCACAAAACGATCGGACGACGGCAGCCTCATCAGCAGCGTGCGCACTCCCGGGCTCATTACGGTCGGCGACATGGACGTCCTGGCCGGCGGCAGCTCCGGCCCGCTGATCGGCGTGCTTGGCGATCGAACCAGCGGGAGGCCCCGAATCGTGCTCATCGACCCGATCGCCGGCGTCGTGGTGCACCCATCTCCGCTCTCGGCAAATGCTGGTGCCCTTGAGCTGTCATTCGCTCCAGGCATCGTCGGCTCTCTTGGATCCGCCGCCGGTGAGAAGCTCAGCATCTCCTTGCGCGAAGTCGGCAGCGGAGCCTCCGCCGGGTCGTTCCTTATCCCGTAGCAGCCGGCGATTACCATGCCTCTCCGGCGCCGCACCCGTCCCGCCGATTCCACCATGGCAGACATCAGCCCGCGATCGCCCGGCGAGCTCTCCGGAACTACCTACATGGTGGTCGCGACCTTCATCGCCGCGGTCGGCGCCTATCTATTCCAGTTGATCGTCGGGCGTGCCCTCGGCCCCGACGGATTTGCCCCCGTCGGCGTCATCTGGACCATCCAGTTCCTCGTCTTCACCACGGTGTTCCTTCCCATGGAGCAGCTCACCGTCCGTCGCCTCAGCTACTCCACTCAGCTCGCAGCTCCCTGGGCCCTGTTCCTGGCCACCATCGCTGCCGTCCTGGTCGGTTCAGTTCTTTTTGCCGCGCTGACCCTGGAACGCCTCCTTGCCGACGACTGGGCCTTCCTGCCCGTCGTCGCCGCCGTCATCGCCGCCTACGGTGCCTTTGCCCTGGGTCGCGGCTACCTGGCGGGACGGCGACGCTTCAAGGAGTACGGGATATGCACCTTCGCCGAGTCGGCCCTCCGCCTCGCCCTTGCCTCCGCCTTGGTCATTGCCGGAGTCGGCGCCCTCGGTGTCTCATGGACCCTTGTCGCTGGAGCGCTTGTCGTGTGGCTGTGGCATCCCATGCGGGGAGAGCGGCGGGTTCAGACCGCCCCGCGCGAGCGGGATGTTGCCGGATCTCTCGCCACGTTCGTGACCGCAAATGCCGCCTCCCAGACGATCCTCGCCGCCGGCCCTCTGGTGGTAGCCGGCCTGGGAGCAGGCAGTACCGAGGTCAGCATCTTCTTCGAGACGTTCCTGCTTTTTCGGGCCCCGCTGACCGTTGCCTACAACCTGATATCCCGAGTGCTCCCCCCGTTGACTCGTTTTGTCGAACAGGGACGAGAACAGACGCTGCGTCTGCTCGCCATTTCCTCCCTGGCTGGAGCGGCGGCCACGGCAGCCGCCGGATATGCATTCGGCTACTTCGCCGGGCCGCAGCTCGTCCAGTTGCTGCTCGGGGCAGAGTTCCGGCCTCCGGCACGGCTGGCCGCCCTCGCCGCTTCCGGCGTGGTCCTCGCCACCTTTGCCCTATTCGTGCAGCAGATCCTGGTGGCAATGCGGGCCACCGGCCGCCTGGCCGCCGCCTGGCTCGTGGGGCTCGCCGCCGCGGCCGTCACCATCGCCGCTGCATCCGGCTCGGCCTCGATGCAGGTGGGATGGGCCTTCTTCGCCGGTGAAGCCACCGCGTTCGTGCTGCTGGTGGCCGCCACACTTGCCGGCGGCGGCCGTCCGGCTAACGAGCGCCAAACCCCGAGATAACCGTCCACACGCTGCGGCCCAGGATCTCCAGGTCCAGCCACGGTGAGACGTGCTTCACGTAGTACAGGTCGTAGGACAGTTTCTCCACCGTGTCGGCCTCGGAATCGGCGTACCCGAAGTTCACTTGCGCCCAGCCGGTCAGGCCGGGCCGCACCAGGTGCCGGTGGGTGTAGAAGGGGATCGTCTCGGAGAATCGATCCACAAAGGGACCCTGCTCCGGCCGGGGCCCGACAATGCTCAGATCGCCTCGCACGATGTTCCACAGCTGAGGCAGCTCGTCCAGTCGGATGGGCCGGAGGACTTTGCCGAGCCGGGTAAGCCGGTCGTCGCCGAGCCGGGCAAAACTGGGCCCGTCGTCGGATCCCCGCACCTTCATGGTCCGGAACTTGTAAAGCGTGAATGGATGGCCATCGCGCCCGATTCGACGCTGCTTGAAGATGACCGGCCCCCTCGACTCGAGCTTGATGAGAAGGGCCACCAGCAGCGACAGCACCGCGGCGATCGGCGCCACCACAAGAACGAGAAAGCTGTCGAGGACCCGTTTGGTCCGAACGTAGTGCCCCCGGTCGGAGAGCGGCACCGTCAACTCCCACCCCTCGAAGAGGTGCACAATGGCGAGCCGGCCGGTGTGCTCCTCATATGTCGATACGAGGGAGCGCATCGGGTAGCCGGCCAGGTTGCACGATGACACAAAACGAGCCATCTCGTCGGAAAGAACTGCCCGCAGGTCGACGGCCAAGCTGACGCCGGGAGGCAGCGGCTGGTCCGGCATGACGCCCGCCGGGTCGAGCACCTCGAGCACCTCGGCATGAGGTGCGTTGCTGATGTCCTGCACAAGCGTCTTCTCATTGGTAACGAGGACCATCCGCTCCGCCCAGGGCCGGCGGCGCCGGACCCAGCGGTGGGCCAGGGCCAGCCCGAGCCAGGTGAGAGCAGACACCGCAACGTATCCGCGTGACCAGAAGGGGCGGCCAAAAAGGATCACCATGGAGGTGATCGCCGTGGCCACGGCGATCATCGAGAAAGCGCGGCCGTATGAAGGCCGGGGCACACCGCTGCGCTGAGTTCTGGTGGCCACCCACAATCCGATGATGCCGCCGCCGGTGATGCCGCCCACCATGATCCACACATCGCTGCGGTAGTGCCAGGCAAACACGGTGCCAAAGACCGCCAACGAAGCGACGGCTTGGGCTATCGCCAGCGACGCCAGATCGAGCGCAATAGAGATACCAATGATTCGACGAGCCATCACGCACGGAGAGTAGTAGCACCTGGTGAAAGGCCGGAGAGAGGCTGCCGGTTTGCCGGGCCGTGGTCAGGGTGTTGCGGCCAGCTCGGCCAGCGCCACCAGAGTTCGCACGCCGAATCCGGTGCCCCCCTTGGCCTTGTAGCATCCGGCTTCCGATGCCCGGGCCGGCCCGGCGATGTCGAGATGCGCCCAGGGAATATCGTCGACAAACTCCCGGAGCAGCAGAGCGGCACTGATGGCACCGCCGTAGCGGTTGTTGCCCGTGTTCCTCATATCGGCCACGTCGGAATCGATCTTCTTGCGGTAGTCGTCCGGAAGGGGCAAGGGCCAAACCCGCTCACCGGCTGCCTCGGCGGCCTGCTGCACCCGGTCCGTCCCGCTGCCCGTGCCGAAGATTCCGGCGATCTCCTCGCCAAGCGCAATCATGCAGGCGCCCGTCAGGGTCGCCACATCCACAATGAGATCGGGCTTCGCCTCCGCAGCCAGACTCAGCCCGTCGGCCAGCACGAGCCTGCCCTCGGCATCGGTGTTGAGCACCTCGATGGTCTTGCCGTTTCGTGCCCGGAGCACGTCTCCGGGCCGCAGCGCCGAGCCACCCGGCATGTTCTCGGTCAGCGGCGTTATGCCGAGCACCTTGACCGGGAGACCCAGGGTGGCGATCGCCTGCACGGCCCCAAAAACGGCCGCCGCGCCCGACATATCGGTCTTCATGGTCTCCATGGCGGCCGCCGGCTTGATGGAGAGCCCTCCGGAATCGAACACGATGCCCTTTCCCACAAACGCAAGAAAAGCCTTGGGATTCTCAGGCTCGTACCACATCTCGACCATACGCGGCGGGTTGGCGGCTCCGGCGTTTACCCCGATGAGGCAGCCGAACCTCTCCGCCGCCATCTCGTCCTCCCCATATACCCGAACCCTCACTCCGGTCCGTTCACCGATGTCGCGCGCCGCCTGCGCCAGGACCTCAGGCGCCTTGTGGATCGGCGCCTCGTTGATGAGATCTCGAGCCAGCACTACGGCTTCCGCCACCACCCGAGCCTTCTCGGCCGAGGCCAGAACTTCGTCGTCGGCTCTGATGAATTGCACCAATTCGGTTGTGGCGGGTTTTGGCTCGCTCCGATGCCGCTCGAAGGAGTACTGGCCGAGAATCAACCCGAGTGCCGCCGCCGCGCCGCCACCGACCACGGCAGTGTGCAGCGTCGTGGCCACGGAGCGCACCCGGTGCAGGGCCCGACCCGCGGCGCCGGCAGCGCAGCGGACGGCCTCGGCATCCGGTGCCTCCCCGAGCCCGACCAGCACTGAAAGGATGGGAACGCGGCCGGCACCGGGAACCATGACCACCTGGCCCAGCTTGCCGGTGAAATCGGCAGCGTCGAGGAAGGCCGATAGATCTCCGCCGAGACGCTCGGCGACCCAGTCACCACTTTCATCCCAGACTCTCTCGGCGCGCACCGGCACCAGCAGAGCATCGGCACCACTTTCCTCAATAGATCTCGTTGAACCGAACTCGATCACCTCAATCCTCCTTGTGGCGACTCGGCATCCATTCGCCTTCGGTGAGCCGAGCAAGCACGTAGACGTAATCACCGACGCGGTTGATGAAAGGCACCACCTCGCTGTCCTTGATCCCCTCTTCACGAAGGTGCGTCACCGCCCTTCGCTCGGCGCGTCGCAACACGGTGCGGGCTGCATCAAGAGCGGCAGCCAACGGGGTGCCGCCGGGCAACACAAACTCGGAGGGCACACCCGCCTCAGCGACAACGGCATCGATCCGCTGCTCAATGCCCGTGACCATTGCCCTGGTAACCAGGCTCGTGCCCGGCTCCAGCGTGGCTCGCCGGCTCGGAGCCGCGGCCAACTCGGCGGCAACAACAAAAAGATCGCGCTGAATCTCGAGAATGGCCACAGCCGGCTCACCGTCGGCTGCGGCGCGCGCCACCCCGAGCGCGCTGACGGCCTCGTCGATCGCACCGTACGCCTCCGGGCCGGTCCCGTCCTTGGCTACACGGCCCCCGCCAAAAAGCCCGGTGGTGCCGTCGTCGCCCCTACCGGTGTAGATCTGCACCAGCCGATTGTACGGCGATCGGCTGTATGCCCCAGGCGCGGGTTCCCCCCAGGTGTGCTTGGCGCCGCGATGCGGCGCCAAGCGGGGACTCGGTAGAATTGATGCGGTCCCCGCCGCCCCGTCCGTCCGGCTCGGCCGCGACCACAACGTACGCGAAGAAGGATCGAACGTGCCCCAGAACCTCATTCCCCCGCATGGAGGAACCCTCGTCGACCTTGTCGTCGATGAGCAACGCGCTCAGCAGATCAAGATGGAGTCTCGTGACTGGCCGTCGATCGATCTTGCACCGCGCCATCTCTGCGACCTCGAGCTGCTGCTCAACGGCGGCTTCTCGCCGCTGACCGGGTTCATGAACCAGGACGACTACGACGGCGTCGTGTCGGGCATGCGCCTAACCGGCGGCACCTTGTGGCCCATCCCCATCACTCTCGACATCGGCGAGGAGCTGGCCCAGACCCTCGAGCCCGGTGCCAAAATCGCCCTGCGTGACACGGAGGGAGTGATGCTCGCCGCCCTGCACGTCGAGAGCATCTGGCAGGCCGATCACCAGGCCGAGGCGAAGAAGGTGTTCGGGACCACCAACCACGAACACCCCGGAGTGGCCCACCTTCTGGAGAACACAGCGCCCTGGTACATCGGTGGACGCCTCGAAGGCCTCCAGCTCCCCTCCCACTACGACTTCAAGACGCTGCGAATGACGCCGGCCGAGCTCAGGAGCCGTTTTGCCAAACGCGGCTGGCGTCGTGTGGTCGCTTTCCAGACGCGCAATCCCATGCACCGGGCTCACCTCGAATTGACGGTGCGGGCCGCCAAGGAGGTGGAAGCCAACCTCTTGGTGAATCCCGTCGTCGGCATGACCAAACCCGGTGATGTCGACCACTACACCCGGGTGCGCGCCTACCAGGCGATCATGGACCGCTACCCGCGCAACACCGCCGAGCTGGCCCTCCTGCCTTTGGCCATGCGGCTCGCCGGACCGCGCGAGGCCATCTGGCACGCCATCATCCGCAAGAACCACGGCTGCACCCACCTGATTGTGGGCCGCGATCACGCCGGCCCCGGAAGCGACTCCTCGGGCAAACCCTTCTACGGGCCCTACGACGCTCAGGAGCTGCTCGCCGAGCACGAAAAGGAGCTCGGGGTCGCCATGGTGCCCTTCAAGATGGTCGTGTACCTGCCCGACGACGATCGCTACGTTCCCGTCGACGAGATCACAGAGGGCGAAAAGACGCTCAGCATCTCGGGAACCGAGCTGCGGGAGCGCCTTGCCGACGGCAGAGATATCCCCGAGTGGTTCACCTTCTCGCGGGTGGCCGAGGAGCTGCGCCGCACCCATCCGCCGCGCAGCCGGCAGGGATTCACCGTGTTCTTCACCGGCCTCTCCGGATCGGGCAAATCGACGGTGGCCAACGTGCTCCAGGTCAAACTCCTGGAGATGGGCGGCCGCCCGGTCACCCTTCTCGACGGTGATCTGGTGCGCAAGAATCTCTCATCGGAGCTGGGTTTCTCCAAGGAGCATCGCGACCTGAACATCAAACGTATCGGTTTTGTCGCGTCCGAGATCACCAAAAACGGCGGGATCGCCATCTGCGCTCCCATCGCCCCCTACGACGAGGTGCGCAAAGCGGTGCGCGGCATGATCGGGCCTTTGGGCGGGTTTGCCCTCATCCACATCTCCACCCCGCTGGAGGTCTGCGAGCAGCGTGACCGTAAGGGGCTGTATGCCAAGGCGCGCGCCGGCCTCCTCAAGGAGTTCACCGGCATCTCCGACCCCTACGAGGATCCCGACGATGCCGATCTGGTCATTGACACCACCGACATCAGCCCGGACGAGGCGGCAAACCAGATCATCCTCCAACTGGAGCACGAAGGGTTCATTGAGCCCAAGCGGGACTAATGCTCGAGTCAAGTTGCGCTCTGGCCCTCGAGCCAGGACTCGATTCGCTCGGCGACCAGCTCCGCGGTGAAACCCCATTCTTCGGCGAGTCGCTTCAGCGGGGCCGAAGCGCCGAATCGGTCGATGCCAAGGGTGAGGCCCCCGGTCCCGACAAACCGCTCCCATCCCAGAGTTGAGCCCGCCTCGAGAGAAGCGGCGGGCAGGCCGATGCCCAGCACTCCGCTGCGGTACTCCTCATCCTGGGCCTGGAAAGCCTCCCAGCAGGGCAGGCTGACTACTCGCACCGAACGGCCGTCGCGGGCCAAAATCTCGGCCGCCTCCAGCGCCACCGTAACCTCCGAGCCCGTGGCGACGACCACGGCATCCTTGCCGTCGCGCAACACGTAGCCGCCTCGATGCACAAGGCCCTCCTTGCCGCTTCGATCCAGCACCGGCAGGCCCTGCCGGCTGAGCACAAGGGCCGTGGGCCCCTCGGTGCGGCGCAGCGCCAGCTCCCACGCTTCCGCCGTCTCCCCGGCATCGGCGGGGCGCACCACCCAGAGGTTGGGGATCGCCCTCAGGCTGGCGAGATGCTCGATCGGCTGATGGGTGGGCCCGTCCTCTCCGAGGAAGATGGAGTCGTGAGTCCACACGAAGATGCTTGGCACCTCCATGAGCGCGGCAAGCCGAACCGCCGGGCGCATGTAGTCGCTGAACACCAAAAAGGTGGCCCCGTAGGCCCGCAGCCCGCCGTGGGCGACCATGCCGTTCACCGCGGCAGCCATGGCATGCTCACGGACTCCAAAATGGAGGTTGCGGCCCTCAGGTGAGCCGGCCTGCAGATCACCCGCCCCGTCGAGCAGCGTGTTCGTCGACGGCGCCAGGTCTGCCGAGCCGCCGAGCAGGTAGGGAGCATTCTCGGCGATGGCGTTGAGCGCCTTGCCCGACGCCTGGCGCGTTGCCACGGATGCCCCGACCTCGTAGCCGAGTGAGCCCACCACGATCGGATCCGGAATCCAATAAGACGTCCACTTTGCGGCGACATCAGTGTCGGCGACGAAAACATCGTCCCGCCGCCGCTCCCAGGCATGACGAGCCTCAGTGCCCCGGGCCATGGCTTCGGCAAACAGGGCATACACCTCGTCGGCGACCTCAAAACTGGAGTCCACCGGCCACCCCATCGCCTCCTTGGCGAGAGCAATCTCGTCATCACCCAGTGGACTGCCGTGCGATTGGGCGGTGTCCTGCAGGTTCGGCGCCCCATGGGCGATATGGGTGTGCGCCGCGATCAGAGACGGGCGATCCGCCACCGCTCTCGCCTCGATGATGGCCTCCTCCAACGCACCGCGGTCGTGCCCGTCCACATCGACGGTGTGCCAACCCATGGCGGCAACCCGTGCGAGCACGTCCTCGGTGAACGCGATATCGGTGGGCCCCTCGATGGAGATGTTGTTGTCGTCGTAGACGTAAACGATACGGCCCAGACCGAGATGACCGGCCAGGGAAGCCGCCTCCGAGGCGATGCCCTCCATCAGATCACCATCGCTCACAAAGGCATACGTGTGGTGGCTGACAAGATCCGACCCGAACACCGCCCGCAGGTGTGCTTCGGCGATGGCCATGCCCACCGCGGTGCCGAAACCCTGACCCAGCGGTCCCGTCGTCATCTCGATTCCCAGTTCGGGCAGGCGCTCCGGATGCCCCGGCGTCGGCGACCCCCACTGCCTGAAGCGGCGCAGATCGTCCATAGTCAGGCCAAATCCGGCCAGGTGCAGCAGCGAGTAGAGCAGCATCGATCCGTGGCCGTTCGACAGCACAAAACGATCACGATTGGGCCAAGTGGGATCGGTGGGGTCCACCCGAAGGAACTTGGTCCACAACACGACTCCTACATCGGCCATGCCCATCGGCATACCCGGATGGCCCGAATTGGCCCGCTGCACGGCATCCATCGTCAGT
This sequence comes from uncultured Acidimicrobiia bacterium, assembly GCA_964614095.1. Taxonomy (GTDB): domain Bacteria; phylum Actinomycetota; class Acidimicrobiia; order Spongiisociales; family UBA11373; genus CAZWKX01. The sequence continues at coordinate 21,887 of CAZTJO010000021.1, read as the reverse complement.
GCCTTGATGGTGTTGACCGCAAGCTGCTCGGTGGTCATACCTCGTCCCTTTGGTCGCCGTCTCTCTGATCGTTCCGCTTGCCCACCAGGCTATACCGTGCCGCGGCGCAGGCCGACGATGTAGCGCGACACGCCGCCCGGTCTACCTCCCCGCCGCCTCTCGCGCCTCCTTGGCGTGGTAGGACGATCTCACCAGCGGCCCCGACTCCACATAGGGGATTCCCAGCCGCTCCCCAAAAACCTTGTACTCGGCAAATTCGTCGGGAGCCACGTATCGATCGATCGCACGATGCCGCGCCGTGGGACGCAGATACTGCCCGATGGTGACGATGTCGACCCCGACCGCCCTCAGATCGGCAAGCGTGCCGAGCACCTCCTCCCGGGTCTCCCCCATACCGACGATGAGCCCCGATTTCACCCTGCCGTCGGGGTTGAGCTGCCGGGCCCGGGCCAGTAGCGCCAGCGATCGGCCGTAGCTGGCCGCGGTGCGGACATCCCGCTGCAGGCGGAGCACGGTCTCCGTGTTGTGGTTCAGCACCTCGGGCCTTGTTGCCATCACCTTTTCGAGCGCGGCCCGATTGCCTTTGAGATCGGGTATGAGAACCTCGACGGAGCAGGTCGGCATACGTTCCCTGATGCGGCGTGTCGTCTCGGCAAACACGCCGGCGCCCCCATCGTCGAGGTCGTCACGATTCACCGAAGTGAGCACGGCATGAGCCAGGCTCATCTCCTCGACCGCTTCGGCGACCCGTTTCGGCTCCTCCCAGTCCACGTGGCCGGGCCGTCCGGTGGTCACATTGCAGAAGCTGCAGGCCCTGGTGCATACATCGCCCAGCAGCATGAAGGTGGCGGTGCCGGAGGACCAGCACTCGAAGATGTTCGGGCACCCCGCCTCCTCACACACGGTGTGGAGGTCGTGGCCCCGCAAGAGACTCTTCACCTCGCGATAGGCGGCACCAAGATCAGCCTTCACCCTCATCCACTCGGGTCGCTCCGGTTCACCGGGCAGGCGTCCCCTGATGGTGACGGGGATGCTGCGGCGCCCCCCGGGCGAGAAGGCGCCCGCGGCGACGAGCCGGTCGACTTCGTACTCGGCCGGGCCGGCCCCCCGGGAATACGCCCCCAGCTGGGTCTCCACTTCGTCGTAGCCGAACTCCTCGGCAAAACGCGGCACCATCACCTCGATCATCTCCCGAAGGGCAACGGGCCGGCCTAATACCTGGGTAACCGACGTAACTGGGCGGTTCACGATGCCGCAGGGCACGATGTGCCGGTAGTAGCCGAGATCGGTGGCGACATTGAGGGCAAAGCCGTGCATGGTCACCTTGCGGGAAACCCGGACACCGATGGCCGCAACCTTGCCCCGCGCCGTCCACACCCCGGTGAGGCCCTCCTCGGCCCAGGCCTCGACCCCAAGATCGGAGAGGGCGGAGATCATGGCCCGCTCCAGAGAGCGGACGTAGGCAACAACGTCGGGGCGGAAACCGAGGTGGCGAATCGGGTACCCGACCAACTGGCCGGGCCCGTGATAGGTGATGTCACCGCCCCGATCGACGTCGTGGAGCTCGGCACCTATGGCGTTGAGAGCCTCCGGCGCCACGAGGAGATTCCTGCCGTCGGCATTACGGCCGAGCGTGTAGGTGGGAGGGTGCTCGAGCAGCAGCAGATAGTCGTCGGCCCGCTCCTCCACCCTCCCCTGGTGTAGGGCTCGCTGCAGATCCCATGCCTCTTCGTAGGGCAGCCGGCCCAGCCAGCGCGCCCGCAGGCGGCTCATGCCAGCTCGTGCTCCCAATCCCAGGTCTCGAGATTCTCCTTGATGCGGCGCACAAACAGTGCCGCCGTTGATCCGTCAAAGGCCCGGTGATCCCAGGTCAGCCCCAGATAGCCCACATGGTGCACTGCGATGGCGGAGTTACCGGTGCCGTCGACCACCGCCACCGGGCGTTTGGTCACCGTGTCGGTGGACAGGATCGCCACCTCGGGAACGTTGATGATGGGCGCCGACATGAATGTGCCGAACGGACCCGGGTTGGTGATGGTGAACGTGCTGCCGGACACATCATCAGGGGTGAGATCACCCGAACGGGCCTTTTCGGCCACGGCTCGAACGCGCCGGGCCAGTTCCCGCATGCGCATGTCGTCGGCCCCCGGGATGTTCATCACCACGAGTCCTTCCTGGGTGAGGTCGACGGCGATGCCCAGGTTCACCCGACCGTGCTCGACGATCTTGCGCTCCTCGAGGTAGAAAGACGAATTCACCACCGGGAACACGCCGAGTGCATCGATGGTGGCCCTGGCTATGAAGGGCACATAGGTGAGAGAGAAGCCCTCCCGGGCCTTGAACTCCGCACCGTGGCGCTTGCGCACCTGTTCCACCGCCTCGAAGTCCACCTCCACGGAGGTCCAAACGTGTGCCGCGGTGCGGCGGTTCCTGATCATGTGCTCGGCGATTCGCATCCGCAGCCGAGTCGGATCTTTCACGCTGTCCCCGGGCCGTAGCGGTATCCCCGGCGGGATCTCCACCGGTGGCACCGGGTGGGGCCGGGGAGGCATCGGCACCTCGGTGGGAATAAGAGCGCTAAGCCCTTTGCCCAGGCCGGCGCGCCGTTGTGGCGCTGGAGGTTCCACGGGTGCCACCGGTTCCACAGGTGCTTCCGGTTCCACAGGCGCCATCGGCTCCACAGGCGCCATCGGCTCCACAGGCGCTTCCGGTTCCGCAGGTGCTTCCGGTTCCACCTCCGGTTCCTCAGCGGGTCCGGGCAATTCGGGCGGGATCTCGATGGGCTCTAGAACCAGCCCGGGCTTCGGGGCCGGCTCTTCGACCTCGGCGACGGCCTCTATCAGCTCGGCAGGCACCTCGATCTTCTCCGGGCCCGGCGGGTGAGGCACGGCCGGCCCCGGCGCCGCCGGAACCTTGGCGGGTGCGGCCGCCGGCCGCGGCTCCGGCACCGCGGTGAAGGGCTCGGGCACCATCGGCTCTCCGCCACGGGCCTTGGCGTCGATGAACGTCTGCACGTCCTTGCGGGTGATGCGGCCGTTTCGGCCCGTTCCCTCAATCCTGCTCAGGTCGATATCGTGCTCGGAGGCGAGCTTCCGCACCACCGGCGACAAGAACCCGGCATCGACTGGAACGGCCGGCCTCGGCTCGGCTGCCGCTGCCGGTTCGACCTCGACGCTGATCTCGAGCGGCTCCCCCACCGGTGCGGCCGGCGCGGGAGGAGGCTCGGGTACAGGTGCAGCTGGCACGGTATGAGGCTCGGGCGCAGGTGCCGGCACCCCGGGCTCAGGGACCTCTGCGAATGGCTCCGGAATCGGAGTAGAGGGGTCGGGAGCGGTAGTGAAGATCGGAGCAGGTCCGACCGCCGGTGGTTCCGCGACCGGCGCCGGAACCTCCGCGGGTGCCGTGGGAACGGCCGCAGCTTCGCCGGCTGCGCCAATTACGGCAAGTGGCGTCCCCACAACGACGGTTTGCCCCTCCGGCACGAGGATCTCGAGGATGACCCCGGCCACCGGCGAGGGAACTTCGGTGTCGACTTTGTCCGTCGAGACCTCAAAAAGAACCTCATCTACAGCGACCGTGTCTCCCGGCTGCTTCGCCCAGCGCAAGATGGTCCCCTCCGTGACCGTCTCCCCCAGCTGGGGCATGCTGACCGTGACCGACATCGGGCGCCTCCTAAGTACTCGCGAGCGACAGAACGGCCTTGAGGACGCCGGCGGCCCTTGGCTGATACGCCTGCTCGAGTTTGGGTGCATAGGGAACCGGGGTGAAGGGTGGAACAACCCTGACCAGCGGAGCATCGAGATCCCAGAAGGACTCGTCGGCAACGCGGGCCACCACCTCGGCCCCGAGGCCGGCAAAAGGTGCAGTTTCGTCAACGACGGCGAGGCGCGCCGTCTTCTTCACCGACGCCGCAACAGTCCCCCAGTCGATGGGCGCCAGAGTCAACAGATCGATCACCTCCACCGAGACATCCCGGCCGGACGCCTCTTCCGCCGCTTCAAGGCAAAACGGTACCGCGCCACCCCACGCAACCACGGTAACGTCGCTGCCCGGACGAGCGATGCGAGCCCCGCCGATGGCCATCTCATAGGCCTCCTCGGGCACCGTTCCTTCAGTCTCGTACAGGCTCACCGGCTCCACGACAATCACCGGATTGGGTTCACGCGCCGCGGCGGCGAGCAGGCCCTTCGCCGCCGCCGGGGTCGAAGGCGCCACCACCATCAATCCCGGGTGCGGCAGGAGCATCGCCTCGGGGCTCAGCGAAAGGTGCGGCCCCGATCCGGGGACGGCTCCCGCCGGGACCCTGACAACAAGGGGGACACTCTCGCCGGTGGCAAAAAAGCGGCGACCCGCCTGGCCTATGAGCTGCCCGAGAGCCGCAAAGAGGAACTCGGCATGCTGCACCTCGACGATGGGACGCCTTCCGGCCAGCGCCGCCCCTGTCGCCGCTCCGACCATGGCCGCCTCGGCTATCGGCACGTCGACGACCCGGGTGGCGCCGTACGTGTCGACAAGATTCTTCGTCACCCCAAAAGGGCCGCCCATACGAACGTCCTGCCCCATGATGAATACCCGTTCGTCACGCCCCATCTCCTCGTCGAGTGCCCGGCGCAGTGCCTCGCCGTAGGTGAGCCGGGGCCCGCCCCCGATCGGGGGCGGTGCCCGCGTGTCGGCGCGCACGGCAAAAACGCTCACCGGGTGTGGAACGGGCTCGGGCTGCTGTTCGGCCCAGCGCAACGTCTTGCCTATGTCCGCGGCGGTGGATTCACCGATATCGGCCCGGGCCGTGTCGTCGAGCATGCCGCGACTCCTCAAGAACTCCTCCATCCGGCCGATCGGATCCCGGGCCAGCCAGGACTCCCTCTCCTTGTTGTCGACGTAATCGGCCGGGTCACCGGCATGGTGGCCGCGCTGGCGGAACGTGACCGCCTCGATAAGAGTGGGGCCGGCTCCCGAACGGGCTCGCTCCACCGCCTGCCGAGCCGTGGCGTAGCAGTCCAGAGCATCGTTGCCGTCGACGACCACACCCGGGATCCCATAGCCGCCAGCCCGGTCGGCGATGTTTCCGAGCCGGAATTCGCCCTCATTGGGGGTCGAGTAGGCAAACTGGTTGTTCTGCACGGTGAATACCACCGGCAGTTGCTTGACCGCAGCAAAGTTGACGGCTTCGTGCCAGGTCCCCGCCGCCGTTGCCCCCTCACCACAATTGGCCATCGCCACCTTGTCCTCGGCACGCTGCGCAAAGGCCAGGGCCCAGCCGACCGCCACCGGATAGGCATCGGGAAGCGCCGCCGCCACCATCAGGGCTCCCTTCTCCGGAACGCCGACGCACACTCCGCCGTCTCGACCCTCGGCCGGCCCCGCCGCCTTGCCAAACATGCTGAGCAGAGCCTCTTCGAGAGTGAGCCCCCGCACCAGCAGCGACATGAGGTCGCGATGGGTGCCTCCGTAGACGTCACCGGGCTCGAGGGCGAACGCAAGCCCCACCTGGGCAGCTTCCTGGCCTATCGCCGGGTAGAACCTCCCGCGCAGCTTCCCCTCCTCGTGCATCAGAAGGAGACTCTCCTCGAGCACACGGCCAAGGACCATGGCCCGGTACAGGGCCAGCAGCTGGGCTTCACTCAACTCTGCGGCGTGCCCTTTGGCCTCGATCAATGTGCCCCTCTCGTCAATGGAGACTGCGTCCCGAGGCAGTCAGTAGCGTCTCTCCTATCGCCTCCGCCAGCGTGGGATGAGCGTGGATAAACGACGCCGCCTCCGCCGGCAGTGCTTCCCAACCCACCGCGAACATGAGCTCGTGAATTAGCTCGCCGGCCTGCGGACCGGCCACCGTGGCTCCCAGCACCGGTCCATCCGTCTGGGTAACCAGCTTGACCGTACCTGCCGTGTCTCCGTGGATGAGTGCCCGGGCCACACCCTGGAATCCATGGGTATAGGTCTCGACCTCATACCCGGCCTGGCGGGCTTGAGCCTCGGTGAGACCGACCGCAGCCACCTCGGGCCGGGTGTAGACGATCACCGGTACGGCCCGGTAGTTGACCGGCGCCGGTGAGCCGGTGGCGATGTGGGTCACCGCGGCGATCGCTTCGGCAAAGCCGGCGTGGGCCAGTTGCGGAGAATCAGCCACGATGTCGCCGACGGCGTAGACCCCGGGCACGGCCGTCTCCATGGTGACGGGATCGACCTTGACAAAGCCACGCTCCACCTGCACCTCGGTGCCCTCTATCCCGATGTCATCAGTCACCGGGGCCCGCCCCACCGCCACGAGCACAACGTCGACAACTTCGGATTCATCGCCGTAGGGAACAACGACGCCGTCATCGGTGAAGGTAGGCAGGCCCACGCCGATCCCGGTGTGGATCTGGGCCCCCCGGCCCGACAGTTCACGGCGCAGCACACTCACCGCCGCAGGCTCGACCCCGGGAAGGATCTGATCGAGCATCTCAAACAGGTGAACGCTCGTTCCCAGATCTGAGAGGAAAGAGGCGAACTCACAGCCGATGGCACCGGCCCCCACAATGGCCACCCGCTCCGGCTGGGACCTCCAATCCAAGGCATGATCGGACGAGACGATCCGCTCGCCGTCGAAGACATAGCCGGGGATGCTGCGCGGGGCCGAGCCGGTGGCGAGGATGATCTTCTTGGCCTCGATCCGGTCCGCGGAGCCGTCGATGCTCGTCACCCGAACCGTATTGGGCACACGCAATCTGCCCCGGCCGGCGAAAACATCGACCTTACGATTCCTCAGCAGCCCACTGAGACCACGGTGAAGCTGACCGACCACACGCTTCTTGCGTTCGAGCGCATTCCCCCAATCCACCACGGGTTCGGACGAGAGGACGCCGAACTCACCGCTGCGGGCCACCTCGGTGAACACCTCGGCGGTGCGGAGCCAGGATTTTGCCGGAGTACACCCGCGGTGAAGACAGGTCCCACCGATGAGATCCTCCTCGACCAGTGCCACCGAGAGGCCGAAGTTGCCGGCATACAACGCCGCCGCGTATCCGCCGGGCCCCCCGCCGATTATCGCCAGATCGTACAAGAGAACTCCCAGATCGGCGCTACCGCGGTGAGGTTAGCGCAGCACCTCCCGCCGCCCCTGGAGCCCTTGATCCGCCCCGGATGGGCCGCTGCGGGCCTGTGACCGGCCCCAGGCTCATTGGGGCGCGCTCAGACCTCAATGCCGAGAAGCTCGGCGGCGTTGTCCAGCAGGATGCGACGGCGGGCCTCTTGCGGCAGCTTCGATTTCTCCCAGGCCTCAACGGCGCCTTCCAGGGGGTATGTCGGGAAATCGCTTCCGAGCAGAAACCTCTTGATGGTCGGGCCGTCAAGGGCCTCGGCCAGCACCAACGGCAGATTCTGCGGCGACCACCCGGATAGCTCCATGTGAACGTTGGCTTTGTGCCGGACCAGCGCCACCGCTTCATCAAGCCAGGGCAGGCCCGGATGGGTCAGCACGATCCTCAGACCGGGGAAGTCCGTGGCCAGCCCATCGACCGTGATGGGATTGGAACCCGCCAGCCGGATCCCCGATCCACCCGGTGTCCCGGCACCAAGCGCGGTGAAGCCGGTATGGAAGAATACGGGTAGCTGTTCCTCTTCGGCCACCTCCCAGATGGGATAGGCCTGCCGGTCGGAGGGCGAGAAGCGCTGAGCAGGCGGGTGGAAGGCAATGCCCTTCAGGCCGAGACGGCGGGCATCGTGCACCCCGGCCACCGCGGCAGCGCCCCGGTGCGGGTCAACCGATCCGACGCCGATGAATACATCGGAGTGGGCGGCGACGATCTCGGCGACGCGAGCGTTGCTGAAGGCGATCTGCCCGGTGGCCGCCTCTGCGTCCCAGGCCCACAGCACGGCCATGCCCTGGCGGGACCGGTACTCATCGGCCAGCTCTTCGACCGTCAGTGTCGGCAACTCCCGGCCCAGGTAGTCGGTGAGTCCTGCCAGGAAGGGAGCGAAGGCTCCCCGGTAGAACTCCTCGAGAGGAGGGTGCACATGGACGTCGATGAACCGCGTCACCGCTGCCGGAAGCCCCGGTTTTGCGCTTCGGCCACCGTGTCGGGGCCAAAGGAGGCGACCCGAAGGCGGCCGAGAAGATCGTCTTGGTCGATCCGCTCCCGGACCATCCGGAACTGCACTTCGTCGTCACAGTCATAAACCTGCATCTCGTCACGCAGCCCGATGTAGCGATGATCTGGGAACCGTGGTAGACGAGGCACGGCACTCCCTTCCTCCACCATCGACCCTAGCGGCGCAAGACTCAGGAGCGATTCACCTCGACGACGGCGATGGAGGAGCCCCCATCGCCGTCCTGAATCTCAATGGACCCGAGAAGCTCCCCGGCGCGAAAATCGATCACCCAGCTCCCCGGTGTGACTTCCTCGATACGCGGCACCAAATACCCCACATTGACAAGCTCGACCGTGTAGAAGCGAACAACCGACTCTGCATCGTCGTCGATCTGCATCTCGAACCGAGTCCGATTCGCCTCGTGGTCCACGTAGGAGTCCCCAATCTCGGCTGGGGAATAGATGGGAAACTCATCGGGCACGGGGTCGGGCACCCGGCCCGATCCCTCGCCGGTCTCCCCGCCGCAGGAAACAAGCAGCAGCAGAAGCACCAGCAGACCACAGACAGGCTTCAGCACTCGGATCAGCTGCAACAAATGCACCTCCGGACCGACATTATCGGCGAAGCGCCGCGGCCCGGGCGGCCAAACACGGCGTGGGCTCTCCGATCGGGAGCACAGCAGCCACCATCACCCGCGGTTCGTACCGCCAGGCCGGCAAGAGAGCCGGCGCAAACGTCAGCAGCCAGCTCAGCAGCGACTGGGCCGCGGCGCGTCGCACGCGTTCACACCCGGGGCGGCTCACGGTATCCCCCGAACACGGCGCTGAGCGTCCTGACGATCTCCCCTTCGGTGGCCCGGGCTCGGGCGGCGGCCACAATCGGTTCCATCAGATTCCCCGTCCCCCGCGCCGCCTCGGTGACCAGAGTGAGCGCTTCCTCCACGGAGCCGGCGTCGCGGGTGGACCGCACCGAGTCGAGGCGCCGGCACTGCTCCTGCTCGAATTCGGCGGAGATGCGCAGGATGTCGAGGTCGTGGTCGTCGTCTCTGGTGTAGCGATTGACCCCGACAACCACCCGCTCTCCCGAGCCCACCGCCTTCTCGAAACGGTAGGCCGAGTCGGCCAGGGCCAACTGGAACCAGCCTTCTTCGATGCCCTTCAGCACCCCATCGAGCATAGAACCCCCACCCATACGATCGACCTCGTCGAGCAGCTTGGAGATGGCGTCCTCCATACGATCGGTCATCTCCTCGACAAACCACGAGCCCCCGAGAGGGTCGATGGTATCGGCGACGCCGGTTTCCTCGGCAAGCACCTGCTGGGTGCGAAGGGCGATCTCGGCGGCTCGCTGCGTGGGCAGGGCATATACCTCGTCGAGGGCGTTTGCGTGCAGGCTCTGGGTGCCGCCGAGCACGGCGGCCAGTGCCTCGACCGTAGTGCGGACCACGTTGTTTTCGGGTTGCTGTGCGGTCAGCGACACCCCGGCGGTCTGCGTATGGAAGCGCAGCTTCAGCGAACGTTCATCGGCGGCGCCGTAGCGGTCACGCATCCATCGTGCCCAGATGCGGCGGACCGCCCGGAACTTGGCGATCTCCTCGAAAAAATCGATGTGGGAGTCGAAGAAGAAGGACAGCCTCGGGGCAAAGGCATCAACGTCGAGGCCGGCGTGCACTCCCGCCTCGACGTAGGCAAAGCCGTCGGCGAGGGTGAAGGCAGCCTCCTGGATCGCCGTCGCCCCTGCCTCCCGTATATGGTATCCGCTGATCGAAATGGTGTTCCACTGCGGCACCTTCTCGATGCAAAACCTCATCATGTCGGTGATGAGCCTGACGTGGGGCTCCGGCGGGAACAGCCACTCCTTCTGAGCGATGTACTCCTTGAAGATGTCGTTTTGCAGCGTGCCTCGCAGGTCCTCCCAAGAGACCCCCTGTTCCTCCGCGGCCACAAGCAGGAAAGCGAAGAGCACCTGCGCCGGCCCGTTGATCGTCATCGAGACCGACACTTCATCCAGGGGAATGCCGGCAAAGAGCTTCACCATGTCGTCGGCGCTGTCGACGGCCACCCCGCAATTGCCCACCTCGCCCCCGGCCATTTCGTCGTCCGAATCGAGGCCCATGAGCGTCGGCATGTCGAAGGCCACCGACAGGCCGTGCTGGCCCTCCTCGAGCAAGTGGCGGAAGCGCTGGTTGGTTTCGTCGACTCCGGCGAACCCGGCGAATTGGCGTATGGTCCACGGCCTGCCCCGGTAGCCGCTGGCGTGAACGCCGCGCGTGAACGGGAAGGCTCCGGGATAGCCGATCTTCTCGGGTGGATCCCCTTCCTCGGGAAGCCCCAGGGGCGGCACCCCCTCGAACGAGAGGCTCAGGAACTCATCACGCCGCTTGTGTGCCTGCTCGTACTCCTTCTGCCATCGGCGCCGCCCCATCAGGATTCCCCACCGCCGATCTCAACCTCGGCGCCACAGTTGGGACATAGCGCCATTGGCACGTCGCCGACGATGAAGCTGAATTCGCAGCTCGGGCAGGAGACCCGTGGCGATGGCTGTGCGGGTTCGGGTGGCGGAGCCGGCGGTGTGGCCAGCCCCTGATCCTCCGAGCGCCGTACCTCGTTTGGGGTGCCACAAACCGGGCAGGCGAACCGCCCCTGATCCGGAGCATCAAACTGTGAACGGCACCGGCCGCAACGCACGATCATGCCGCCTCCTCGCTGACCACAGGCCGGGCTCAAATCCCGGCTCTGGATGCTGGCTCGGGCACGATGGTACCCGGCGCTGATCACGTGGGGAGAAGCCGTGCCGCGTTACCGCCGTGGGAGCGGAGCAAGAGAGCGCACCAGCCTCCACACGGCGGGCACCGGGCCCAGAGCGGGACAAGATGGAAGCCGGTTCGCCCTTCCGCAGAAACACCCGATGGCCGTGCCGATCCGCGTACCACCCCGGCACGGGTGAGAGCCGTCCGTTCATGATCACGGCCATTCGTCACCTTCCGACGCGGTAATCGGGCGTCCCCAGCGGCTTCTCGAGGTCATGTCCCGGGACGGAGCCACCATTGTGGACGTCGAGACAATCTCTATCTTCTCTTCAGTAGGCACCCTGATGATCGGCGTTTTGGTTGTTGCCGCCATCGCCCTCGGTGCGACTTCGCTGGGGTCCGAGAGGGTGGCCGGTTGGCAACGCGCTGTTGCCGAAGCAATCGGGGATCAAGCGCTCTGGCTTGCCTGGCTGGCCGCCCTGCTGGGAGGTTGGGCAGCCTGTACTACTCGGAGATTGCCGGCTTCGAACCGTGCAAACTGTGCTGGTTCCAGCGAATCGCCATGTACCCGCTGGCCGTGATCCTGGAAGTGGCCGCGTTCACCAGGGACCAGAAGGTCGCCAGGTACGCGCTGCCCCTGGCCGGCACCGGGGCCTTGGTGTCCGGGTACCACTACCTGATCCAGCACTACCCGAATCTTGATGCCGCCTCCTGCTCGGTCCTCAGCCCGTGCACCGGCGCCTGCGTGTGGGATTTCGGGTTTGTGTCCATACCCCTGATGGCTCTGGTGCTCTTCTCCGCCATCATCGTCGCCCTCATCTACCACATCGCCTTCAGGCGCCTCCCGGTAGCACCCGAGTATCCGCAGCCTGCACCGGACTCTGGAGGCCGATGAGCTACAAACCGCAAACGCGTCGTAACAACTCTCCTTCAGAACACCGGCGCCGGTCCCCGGTGATTTCGGTCGCGGGCGGGCTCGCCACCGTTGCTCTGGCGGTCACCGTGCTTCTAACCGTGGGAAGCGCCCATGATGAGCCCCTCGAGGTTGGGGCCCCAACGGTGACCGGGGACTCATTGCCCCGTTTTGTGGATGAGACGGTCGCCGACACTGCCCTCGGACTGCCCGCCCCCGCGGTGACCGGCGCCGATTCTGCCGGAGATGCCGTGACCATTGCGGCCGACGGCAGGGCCAAGATTGTGCTGTTCCTCGCCCACTGGTGCCCCGGCTGTCGGGCTGAGGTGCCGCTGGTGGTCGAGTGGCTGAAAAGCGACCCACTCCCCGACAACGTCGATCTGTAAACAATCTCGATATTCGTCTCACCCAGCAAAGACAGTTACCCTCCCAGCGAATGGCTGGCTCAGGAGGAGTGGACCGCCCCGGTGATCCTGGACAATGAGGCAAACACCATCGCCGACTACTTCGGCATCGACGGCACTCCCGGCTGAGTGTTCATCAACGCCGAAGGCATTGTGGTAGGCCGCTTGACTGGTGGCCTCTACCCTGAGGAAATCGAGGCGATCGTCGCCAACCTGGCGGACCTGTGAGCGAAGACCTGCGGGAAACACCGGTATCCGCAGATGGGGCACCCGGAGAAAGCGGGGTCTCTCCCACGCCCGCCGAGATTGCGGTGCGATCGCAGGCGACGCCGGCAGCCCGCTGGGTGTTCCCCACCCTTGCCCTGACCCTCGTTGCCGGTGTTGCCATCGGGCTCATCATTGGATGGAGCCTCGGCAGAGGCGCCTCCGCTAACGATCCGGCCGAGCCGGCCACCTCGGCGCCGGCGAGTCCCACCACCAACAGCTCCACCGCAGACGACGACATCATCTTCGGCACCGTTGAGGTGAGCGGCGACCCATTCCCGATCTGGGGCACCGCCGACGAGCAGGAGATCGTCGGCACCCCCGTGCCCGAGATCACCGGTCACGATTTTTCCGGCAACGCGGTTGCCATCACCAACGACGGGCGGGCCAAGATCATCCTTCTCGCCGCTCACTGGTGCCCCTACTGCCAGGAAACGATGCCCGTACTACTCGATTGGTATACAACGGCCGAGCTGCCCGACAACGTCGACGTCTATTCGATCATCATCTGGACCAACCCGGACGGGGCCAATTTCCCACCGTCGCCGTGGCTCGAGTCGGAGAACTGGAGCATCCCGGTGATCGTCGACGATGTGCAGCAGACGGTGGCCGACGCCATTGGCGTCAGCGGCGTCCCCTTCTGGGCGCTGGTGTATACCGACGGCACCCTCTACCAGCGTGGGGGCGGACAGCTCAGTGCCGAAGCCCTCGATGAGATCGCCCTCACCTTGTCTGAAGGCCCCGAGTAGCGGCTGGTACGCGGTCTATCGATTGGATCGCTAGCCTGCCGGCCGCGTGGAAGGCTCCGTAGACTGGCACATCTATGACGGCACCGTCGCGGTGCACACGATCTGCGTCGGAACCCTGGACAACAACGTCTACGTGGTCGCCTGCAACCGCACTCGCAAGGCCGTCATCATCGACGCCGCCGACGAGCCGAAGCGGGTTCTCACTGCCGCCGACGGGCTCGACGTCCAGGCCATCCTCACTACCCACCGCCACGGAGACCATCACGGTGCGGCCGAAGCCGTCCGGCAAACGCTCGCTGTGCCATTCCGCATACATGCCAACGATGCCGTCGACGGTGAGGTGATCGCCTTCGGCGACGTCGCGCTCCAGGCCATCCACACGCCCGGCCACACCCCGGGCTCGACTTGCTTCTTCGGCCACGGCCTGCTCTTCTCCGGCGACACGTTGTTCCCGGACGGGCCCGGTGCCACCGGCAAGCCCGGCGACTTCACCACGATCATGCGATCGTTGCGCGAGCGCCTGTTCACCTTGAGCGACGATACCGTCGTGTTTCCGGGCCACGGCCCGCAGACAACAATCGGCGCAGAACGGCCCCATTTGGCGGAGTGGGAGCAGCGCGGCTGGTAGGAAGGAGCCCCATGCGTTTTGGCCTGATGACGGAGCCCCAGCTGGGCATGACCTACGACGAGCTGCTGCGGGCGGCCCGCTTCGCCGAATCCATCGGCCTCGACGTATTCGCCCGCTCCGACCATTACGGGTTCATGGGCCTCGACGCGCCTCACGCCACCGACGCTCTGGCAACACTGGCCGGGCTGGCCCGCGACACCGAGCGCATCGAGCTGTGCGTGCTGGTGAGCCCCATCACCTTCCGCCATCCGGCGGTCATGGCGAAGAACGCCGCCACCATCGACGAGATGTCGGGAGGCCGCCTCAGGCTGGGCCTCGGCACCGGCTGGATGGAGCACGAGCACACTGCCTATGGACTGCCCTTCCCCCCGTGGCAAGAGCGCTTCCTGCGCCTCGAAGAGACCCTTATCTACCTGCGAGCCGTCTTTGGCAAGGAAAAGACCGGCTTCTCCGGCACTTACTACTCGGCACAGGGCCCCGCACGCCCGGCACCGACCGGCCGCCTTCCTATCGTTGTGGGTGGCTCCGGAGCCGTCCGCACTCCCCGGCTGGCCGGCCGCCTTGCCGACGAGTACAACATCACCTTTGTTCCAGCCGGCGGCATACCGGCCCGGGTCGAGAAGGCCCGGCAGGCTGCTGAAGAGGCCGGACGCGATCCCGAGTCACTGCTCATCTCCTTGATGGGGCCCGCCATCACCGGGCCCGACGAAGCGGCCTTCCGCCGTAATGTGGAGGCAACGGCAGCCTCCGACCCCTTCGGCCGCTCCGGCGATGTCATCGTGGAACAGCTGGCGAACCACGGTTTGCCGGTCGGAGCCGGTCCCCAGGCCCGGGACATACTCGAACGGCTCGCCGCCGCCGGCGTGCAGCTCTTCTACCTGCAGCACATGGGCCAACTCGATTTCCGGCTGCTCGAGGAGCTGTTCACCACCCTGAATCCCTAAGTGCCTATTGAATCCGGCGTAAGACCCGCCGATATCGGGCCTAGCCATGAATACGCGCTCACTCCTCGCCCTGGCCGTCTTTGTTCTCCTTGCCGCCGCCTGCGGTGAGGCCTCCTCCACCGGCCCGATGGAGGGCGGAACGATGCTGCGCTACGGCTTCCTGCCCGGCGACGTGTTCGTGTACGACGCCGACATCGAGATGACCATGGACATGGTCATGTCACAGGCCGGCATCGCCGCCGACGTCGACATGGCAATGACGGCCACGGAACGCATCACCTACTCGCACTCCGAGGGCCCCACACCCGACACCGTGGAGGTAGTCATCTACACCGAGGTGCTCGACGGCGAGACCACCATGGAGATGATGGGCACCACCGAATACCTCCCGATTGAGGAGGTATCCGGCGACCTGGAGGTGCCCATGAGTTTCCTGGTCGATGCCCAGGGCACGGTGCTCGAAACATCGGTCGGGGGCCAAACCGTTCCCGTCGGTCTATTCAGCGATTCGATGTTTGGTGGCGGCAACGCCATGAGCAGCCAGCCCGTCGGCCCTCAGCTCCCCGACTATGCCGTGGCCGTCGGGAGCGTGTGGACCACGGATATCTCGAATTCCGTGTTCGGGATGGAGATCTCGCAGCATGGGCGGCACGAGATCGTCGCCGCGGGGGAGATCGACGACCGCACCGTGATGCGCATCGAGAGCCGGATCACGACCGGCCGGATGACGCTGGGTTGGGACCAGCTCATGGACATGGCCGTCGAGGGCGTCGCTCTCTCCGGCCAGGATCCGGCAGAGATGGAAGCGCTGGTGCAGATGATGGGGCAGTACAACATCGACATGATCGTGGTGATGCAGGAGAGCACTCTGTTCATGACGACGTGGTTCGATCTCGAGACCGGCACCGTGCTCCGCCTCTTCTACGACATGCCCATGGAGATGGAGATCACCATGTCGAACGTCCCCGACGCCGGCGACATGGACATGACCGCCAGCATCGACATGACGCAGTACTTGGAACTGGCCGGCTGACCACCATTGCGGTAGCGGCCACCGACCGAATATCCTCCACTCGATGAGCGACCATCCCCTGCTGGTCATCGACGATTTGTACGCGTCGGTAGAAGGTACCGAGATCCTGAAAGGGGTATCCCTCGCCGTCGATCGAGGCGAGGTTCATGCCCTCATGGGCCCCAACGGGTCCGGCAAATCGACGTTGGCCAATGTGCTGATGGGTCACCCCGACTACAGGGTGACCGCAGGCCACCTGCTCCTGAACGGTGAGGACATGGCCGGGATGACCCCGGACCAGCGGGGGCGGGCCGGCATGTTCCTCGCCTTCCAGTATCCCGAGGAGATACCCGGCGTCTCGGTGGTGAACTTCCTCAGGGCCGCCCTCTCCAACCGCACCGGCATCGACTACACGCTGCTCGAGCTGCGCCTCAAGGTGCGCGACACCATGGAGGAGCTGGGCATGGATGCCTCGTTCGCCGATCGTTATCTCAACGAAGGCTTCTCCGGCGGTGAGCGCAAGCGGAACGAGATCCTTCAGATGGCAGTGCTCCAGCCCGAGCTGGCCGTTCTCGATGAGACCGATTCCGGCCTCGATATCGATGCTCTCCGCATCGTGGCCGAGGGAGTACAGAAGCTGGCCGGGCCGGACCGGGGATTCCTCATCATCACCCACTACCAGCGCATGCTGGACTACATCACCCCCGACGTGGTGCACGTTTTTGTCGACGGCCGGGTTGTGGAGAGCGGCGATGCTTCTTTGGCCAGGCGCATCGAGGCCGAGGGCTACGAGGCCTTCCGCCCGGAGCCGGTGGCATGACCGATCTCTCCCGCCTCAGGAGCGACTTCCCGGTGCTGGCCCGCAAGGTGAACGGGAAACCTCTCATCTACCTGGATTCGGCGGCCACAACGCAGAAGCCGGTGCAGGTGCTCGATGCCATGGACACCTTCTATCGGCAGCACAACTCCAACGTGCACCGAGGTGGCCACTCTCTCGCCGTGGAGGCCACCGACTTGTACGAGGGCGCCCGGGCGAAGATCGCCAAGTTCATCAATGCCGCTTCGCCGGGTGAGGTGGTGTTCACCCGGGGCACCACCAACGGCATCAACACCATCGCCTACGGCTGGGCGCTGTACCGGCTCGGCGAGGGCGATCGTATCCTCCTCACCTCGATGGAGCACCACGCCAACATGGTGCCCTGGCAGCTCGTCACCAGACACACCGGCGCCGAGCTGGTCTATCTCCCCTTCACCGATGGGTACCTCGTCGATACCTCCCGGCTGGACGAAGTGCTCGACGAGCGGGTGAAGATCGTCGCCATCTCCGGGATGTCGAACGTGCTCGGGACCATCGGCCCCGTGACCGAGGTGGCAGCCGCGGCCCGCACCGTGGGCGCGCTGGTCGTCGTTGACGCCGCCCAGCGCGTTCCCCACATCCCCACCGACGTGCAGAAGATGGACATCGATTTCCTGGCCTTTGGAGCCCACAAGATGCTCGGCCCCACCGGCGTCGGCGCCCTCTGGGGTCGCCCCGAGCGCCTCGAGGAGATGGAGCCTGCCGAAGGCGGCGGCGAGATGATCCGCGATGTCCATCTGTATGAGTCGACCTGGGCCGAAGTGCCCCAGAAGTTCGAGGCGGGCACTCCGCCCATCGCCGAGGCCATCGGCTTCGGCGCCGCCGTCGACTACCTGAGTGCCGTCGGCATGGAGACCGTGCGCCAGCACGAGATGGATGTTGCCGGCTACGCCCTCGAGCGTCTCTCCGAGATCCCCGACCTCACCGTCTACGGTCCCATCGACCTGAAGCAGCGCGGCGGCGTGATCAGCTTCACCCTCGCCGACATTCACCCGCACGACCTGGCCACGATCCTCGACGACCACGGGATTGCGGTACGAGCCGGACACCACTGCGCCCGGCCTCTCCATCGTGTCCTCGATATCCCGGCCACGGCGCGGGCATCCTTCTACATCTACAACATCCGCGAGGAGGTCGATACTCTCGTCGATGCCCTCCAGGAGGCCCGGAGGTTGTTTGGTGTCGCTTGAGGAAATGTACCGCCAGGTCATTCTGGACCACTACCGCAACCCCAGGCATTCGGGACGACTCGAACACCCCGACGCTCATGCCGAGGGAGACAATCCCCTTTGTGGCGATGAGATCAGCCTCGACGTGGCCGTTGACGGCGACGTCGTCGGCGACATCCGCATCATCGGCAAGGGATGCTCCATCAGCCAGGCCTCGGCCTCGATGATGGCCGAGGCGGTGGTGGGCAAGTCCATCGGTGAGATTCGGGAGCTGGCCCACCGCTTCAAGGTGATGCTGGAGATCGAGGAGGGCGACGCCGGCATCGATCCCGAGCGGCCGGGAGCCGTCCTGGGAGACCTGGAGGCCCTGCAGGGCGTGCGCCGTTTCCCGGTGCGCATCAAGTGCGCCGACTTGCCCTGGGTGACACTGGCCGAAGCGCTGGACGGTCTTGCACCCCAGTAGGGCTCCGCGGCCGGCCGGTGGCGGAGGGAACCCTTCGATCGGGTATTAGCGTCCTTACTCAAGAACCCTCAAGGGGGCTTGATGAAACGTATCCAGAATGTCCTCCTAGCGCTCAGCGTCGTTGCCCTGCTTGTGGCCGGGTGCGGCGATGATGACACCTCAGCCGTGTCGGGCTCCGAACAGGAGATACTCTCGTACGACGCCGCGATCGCACCACCGCCTGAAGAAGCTCCGGGAGAGGGCGACGACGACGCCGGGGCTTTTGAGGCCTCCGTCGGCAACGTGACCAGTGCCATCCCGGTTGATCTCAAGATCATCCGTGAGGCCTTTCTATCCATGCGGGTGGAGGTCGGTGCCTTTGATGCTGCATGGAATCGCCTCCAGGTGATTGCCAATGACAACGGCGGTTACATGAGCAACGCATCCCTCAGCGTCGTGGAAACCGAGACCGAGGAGCAGTACTCCGAGGGCACGGTGTCCATCCGAGTGCCGGTGGGCAGCTTCGACGCCGCACTCGACGATCTGGAAGGTATCGGCGAACGTATCTCGCTCGACGTCACCAGCCAGGACGTCACCCAGGAATACAGCGATTGGGAAGCGCAGCTGCGCCACACCGAGGCCATGGAGGAGTTCTACCTGGGACTGCTCGATGAGGCGACCACCGTAGGCGAGGCGTTGCAGGTGCATCAAGAGTTGCAGCAGGTCCAGCTCGATATCGAACGAATCACTGGACACCTGCAATACCTGGAGGATCGGACCTCCTTCTCCACCATCACCGTGTCGATCACAGAGAGACCCGCCGACGAGGTCGAACCCGAACCCGAGCCGGAGCCGGGGAAGCTCTCGCAGATATTGACCAACTCCCGCAATGCTCTGATTGAAGCGTTTGGCGTGATTCTGGTCACCTTGTCGGCGCTGGCCCCATTTCTCGCCGTGGCGGCAGTGGCGCTGGCGGTGTGGCTCGTGCTGAGGTCGAGACGACGCCGAGTCGAGAAGCGCCAGGACGACGAAACGCCGGAGCAACCGGAGCCATTGGTCCCCACGCCGGATACCAAGAAGAACAAATAGACGGCGGGGCGCTACACCTCGTCTGATGATCGGAGGGGGCCGGTTCACGGGACCGGCCCCTCTCCTTGCCTGCTTCTGTACCTCGCCGCAGGCGGTTTCCGCGACGAAAAGGCCCGCCTCTTCCGCCAACACCAGGTGGCACAGAGGCATCCCAGGCCGCCTCTGTGCCACCCCAGAGTTGATTTCATCCTGCCCAGAGACTGGAATCCACCTCAAGGAGCGCAGACACGGGCCGACGACCAATGAGACAGCGCTCACAAATGGCGCCCACCTGCGAAAGGAAACGAACCATGTTCGATTCGTTGCGGGCGCGCTTTCGGGCCGACGACCCATATGCTCGCATCACCGGCACCGTTCTGGTCCTCATCGGAATGACGGTCTTTTTGGTGGTGATCTTCACCCTGTTCCCCGTTCTGCGTGATCCGATCGCCGCCCACGACCGCTGGTTCCCCCAAGATGCGGAGGAGCCCGTGGTGGAAGAGGAGGACGAGCCCGCCGGGCCCGCCGCCGGCTTCAACTGGGTTGCCGAGGCGCGTATTGAGGAATCAGTGCAAATCCAGGGCGAAGGGGACGGCGAACCCGAAGGCGGCGGCGAGGCCGGGGCAAGCCAGCCGGTGTACACCGCCCGGTTCGAAGACAACTCCGCGGAAGGTGACACCGCAATCGTCCGCTGGAACTGGGATCTGGGTGACGGAACCGTGGCCGGTGGCCCCTACCTGCAGCACGAGTACGACTCGCCCGGCGACTACCGCATCAAGCTGGAGGTGGAGGACGAGGACGGCCTCATCAGCCGTACCGACGGTCACCTGTTTATGCCCGATGGCGGCAGGGAAGAGGGCGAAGTGGCACCCGACGTAGAGCTGCTCGATCTGTCCGGTATCGAAGCGTCCGTCGATACTCTGGTAGGAACGCTCACCGACTCCGTCCGGACCTTTGTCGTGGTCAGCTTGTTCTCGCTGGCTGCAGTGATTCTCACCCTCGTGGCCTGGCGCGTGACCCGATCGGGTGTCATGCTGCTGCGTCCGCTGTACAGCGGACGTGCAGAAAAGCAGGATCAAAGCCCCCCACCCGCTCCCCCCTTCCACTAGGCAACCGGCTCGAGCCCGGCGCCACACTGATCCACGGGCCCGGCAAGCTGCCCACCCGCTCGCCTAGATTGCACACGGCAGTGGATTCCCGGCGATAGGGAGGTTGTGGCTCATGCCGCCGCGGGTGGTACAGGCAATCGAAACCGTGTTGACGACGGCTGCAGGTTCGGCCATCGGTTACCTCACCGGGCTGGGGCTCGAAGCACTGAACATCGGCGACACGATCACCACCATCGCCCTGGCGGTGTCGGCGGGGATCAACGGCCTCTTCGGCGGTTTCCGCCAGACCTACAAGTGGAGATCGGCGCCCGGCTGCCTGGCCTTTGCCGCCGACTCGTCCTGGGCCCTGATCACCACCACCCTCGGCAACATCCTCAACCTCGTCAACCTGTTCTGGCGTGACTCGGAATACCATCCCGAATTCAGCAGGCGGAAAGACCGGCACGTGTTCCGGGGCGGGTTCGCCCTGAAGCGGGGCTTCGCTAACACCCAGGGCTGTGTTATCAGCAACGCCGGCCTGGGCAGGGACGAGCCGCTGGAGAACCGGCGGAGTCTCATCGAGAAGCATGAAGGCTTGCACGTGTGGCAGCAGCGTTGGTTTGGTCCCTTCTACCCGCTCGGCTACTTGATCTGGGCGGTCGTCGGCCTTCTCGTAGCCACCGTCTACTGGGTCCTATCCCCGCGCCGCCGGGCTGAGAAGACCAAGCTGGGCCGGCTGGTGGAGACCGCCGCCTACTACGACAATCCTTTCGAGTTCTGGGCCTACAAGAACGACGATCACTGGGAAACCAACAGCGCAGAGCCGGCGCTCAAGTGGAGGCGCCGCAAGAAGGCGAAGTCTCCAGGCGCCTAGCAGCACCCCCCCCATTGCTCAATGCTCCTGCCTGCCGTCAGGCCTGCGGCCGGCCCTGGTCGGTGGCGCCGTCGCCGACGGATCAATCGGAAGGCTGCACAAAGCCCAAGAGCCACTCGATCGCTTCCGCCTCAGCGGGAAACACCTTCATCAGGCAAAGCATGGTGTCGAGCACCCGCGCAAACGGCGGAAGGGGCCCGCCGCGTCCTTCATCGTGAAGGACTGCGCAGCCGGAGGCCATCTTGAGCGTCTCAGGAAGCCACAGTGCCCACACGCCGGGATCAGCCGTCGGCCTCTTTCTGGGGTCGACGAGCACCGGGTGTCGTTTCTCACCAATCAGTCGATGTACTGCGGCGATCTGATCTGGAATCAAGTCCGCCGTGAACTCGGCATCGGGCAGCCGTTCCATCGTGAGAATGCCATCGTCGCGCAACGTGAAACGTGCACATGACGTCTCGACAGATTCCATTGACTGTCTCCCCGCGCCCACAGTGGTGCAGACCGCTCCCCCTCCGCAGCAAGAACGGTGCCAGGGAATAGAGCAGACCTCCACCCGAGAGCAGGCCGGCCGCCGTGCTGCCGTCCCGCCACCGGCATCGCGACCCTACGGCCCCAGAACCTCCACCTGAGGCAGCGCCACCCTGAGCCGATCGATGC